>NZ_BMII01000011.1 GCF_014641855.1 Shewanella inventionis | reverse complement strand
GTATAAAACCGAATATCGTTACATTGTCAGACTCGCTGCTTTATTCAGAGTCTTAGGGGCATCTGGTGATACAGATGGTTCACTCTTATCGCGGTGAACAGCGCTTCATACGACCTCAGGTCGCACGTCCATAAATGAGTTAGATGCCTCAGCTTGAAATGCCTAAATTCAACTCTGAACTTGAGGCCGTTGAAGAAAATGACGTGAGCTAGCCATGGATGGCGAGCTAGCTTTAGAGGGGAAGGGACGCCCCATCTGAAGCGTTAGCATTTTCGAATAAGGCCGAAGAACACTCAGACGAAGTTAAAAGCTGGATCTGACCACGTCGCGAAATTATCGCTTTTCAGATAATTTTGATGTGGCGGCTGGGAGTTCCAAGAGGGAACAGCCGTTGGTTTCCTCTTGGTCTGGTGTGGGCGAAGCGCCACGACGTTATTGGCCGCAGGCCATAAAAAGCAAAACACCTGGATCCCGGCTCAAAAGCATTGCCGGGACGACGTCGTATTTGGCCGCGCAGGTTGGAATTGCAGCCTGAAGTGTTAATGGCCGAAAACCATAAAAAGCAAACTCCTGGATCCCGGGTCAAGAGCATTGCCGGGACGACGTCGTATTTGGCCGCGCAGGTTGGAATTGCAGCCTGAAGTGTTAGTGGCCCAAAACCATAAAAAGCAAAACACCTGGATCCCGGCTCAAGAGCATTGCCGGGACGACGTCGTATTTGGCCGCGCAGGTTGGAATTGCAGCCTGAAGTGTTAATGGCCGAAAACAATAAAAAGCAAACACCTGGATCCCGGGTCAAGAGCATTGCCAGAACGACGGGAAGGGGTTAACAAGCTTTTTTAAATTATCAACGGTTGCTTAGTACACTGATTTAATGAGGCGGCAACTACCCTGACACAGGGGGGAACTGGCGTCCATCAAAAATCCCCGGTGATATTGCTATCAGCGGGGATTATTATGCATCGGGCTTTAGCTCATTTGTTGGTAAGCTAAAGTCACTCACTCAATCGCTTAGCTTTGTTTTTTAACAAACTGCGATTTCAGCATCATTTGGCCGTTGCCATCAACTTTACAGTCAATGTCATGATCGCCGGCGACAAAACGGTTGATAACTGCTTTAGTGCCCACTTTAAGCACAAGTGACGTGCCTTTAACTTTAAGATCTTTAATTAAAGTGACTTTATCGCCTTCTGCTAACAAGTTGCCCACGGCATCTTTTAAAATAATGGCATCTGGGTCAACCACTTCTTCATTTGGGTTCCATTCATTAGCGCATTCTGGGCAAATTAATAACGTACCATCAGAATAAGCGTAAGGAGATTCACACTTTGGGCATGGCGGGATGACATCACTCATAAATTCATTCTCTGTATATTTAGCTTAAATAAAACAACACTGAGGTAGCAATATATTGTTCTAAAAGCATTTTCGATTGGTATGAGATGGTAATGACAACCACCCCACCTAGATTGTAATAGTATTATAATGTCATTATCACAAATTAACTAGCCTAGGCCGCAAAGTGGTTTCACTATTTGGGACTAAAGACGATGAATTAGCTTTTCACTTGTGGGTTGGGTCGACCTTGATTGTCACCAAAACTCACATCGTGTTTTTCAAGGTATTCACGAATAAGCTGACGCGTGACTTGAGATGGCGTTAAATCTTGTGCGGCGCAGAGTTGTTCAAATGCCTGCTTTTTTAGCGGGTCCATTAAAACAGTAAAACGGGCAGTTTTGTTTTCCACTGGTGATGACCTTTAATTGCAACATGATAATTTGATTATAATGCAGTGATAGGTTAAAGGCCATATTTCACAACCGATATTCAAGGGTGCTTAGCAATACAAGTCGCATCGCTAAGCAAAATTACAGTGGCAGTTTATGCCATGTTGGCTAACTGCTGTTTAAGCTCATTAAAACTCGGTCTGGCGTTTAAGTTAGCATGCAAGCAATCATGCACTAATTGATGTAACGCTTCTGCCTTAGGGCTAACAGGGTGATCAATCAGATTAAGCATATCTTCAATCATGTAACCCAATGCCCTTACCTCAATAGCTTGCATTAACCCACGACGCTCGGGGCTAAACTGCCTTAAGTTAGATGCGGCGCCAAAGTCACCAAATAGCACATTGTCTTGTTTGTTTATCATGGTGTTATGAGCATAAATATCACCATGGCTTATCCCATTTTGATGTAAATGCGCCAAAATATCGGCCATTTGAGTCGCGATTTTAATGATACGTGACTCACTAAAGCGCGTGTTTGGCTCAAAGGTATCGCGGCTGCAGGTTTGCAGCGAAGGTGGCAAACCTAGGTTGGCATAGTCGGCAGGAATAAGCTCCATGACAAGCCCCAACTGCTCTGGCTGATTAATCTGAGCCACCACATTGATTAAATTTGGGTGTTCACCAGCACTTAAACAACAATCGAGCTCATCTGCAGGATAGCCATCACTGGTTACCATACCCTTAAATAATTTTATTGCCACATCGTTATCGGCAAGTGCAGTTAACGCAGCAGGCAGTAACTCAGTATGTAATCGTGCCTGGTATATCAAACCAGAGGCCCCCTGCCCTAGCAGCTTACCTAGCTGGCACTGGGATAATTTAACAGTAGGGACACGGGTATTTTCGCAATGCTCTACATGGCTAAATGCATTTCCGGAAAAAGCCAGCCATGCCAAATTAGGCAGGCTAAATAACCAGTCCGGTAACGTGGTAAGTTGATTGGCAGACAAGCGAATTAATGCAAGTTGATGACAATTTGCCATGCTTTCCGGCAGTGACGTAAGTCGGTTACCTGCAAGCGCAAGCTTTTCAAGACGATAACATTGACCAATACTGTCTGGCAGTTGCTCTATCTGATTGTCGGTTAAAATTAACCAGCGGGTTTGTTTTGGAATTGATGCTTCTGACACCTGTTTAATTTGATTAGCCTTAAAGCCAATCATCTCTAAATTAGGGCATTGACCTAATACATCCGGTAAATAGGTAAACTGGTTGTTCGACAAAAACAGAATTTTAAGTTGATGTAAATCAGCAAAATTGTCAGGAAGCGACGACAATTGATTGTCGGTTAAATCAAGCACTTCTAACGTATCTGCTAACTCAAATAATTTAGCTGGGAACTCACTCAGTCCTTGCGCGATTTTGACTCGTGTTTGTCCGTGCAATAAACCATCATTGAGTTGTTCTAGTGTGTGCATAACGCTTCTCTGTACCTAAAATTGCCGACATAGTAATAGACTGCACTCAGGGAGACAAATTTATGGCAAAAAAAGACCACAGTAAAAACTGTGGCCAAGACGGATGCTAAAAACACAAATTGGGGTTGATTATTTAGCGCTACTTAGTGTCTCTAATGAGATCACAAAATAGTTTCCTACAAACGCCTACCAGCACTCAATATAGAGCCTATAGGCAAACAACAAACTTAAATCAGTTCGGCTAACATGCTTTCGGCATATGGCACCAGTTCGACACCATCGCGTACTTTAGCCACATAGTCTGGGTTAGCAATAAATGGACGGCCAATGGCTAATAAGTCAAATTTATTGGCCTCAATAGCTGCACTACCTGTTTCAGCGCTATAACTGCCTACACCCACTAAAGTGCCAGTGTAAACACTGCGCATGTATGCAGACACACTGCCACCTAAATAATCAAATTGCATTGAGTCATCAAAAATACCAGCGTGTAAAAACGCTAAGTGACGCTTTGATAATTCGGGTAATAGGTAATCAAATACGGCGCGGTCACGTGAATCGCCAGCCATATTAAAGTAGGCACCAGGAGATACACGCAGGCCAGTACGATCAGCCCCAATACGAGCAATAACGGCATCGACAACTTCAAGTGCAAAACGAGACATGTTTTCAGGCGTTTGGCCGTATTCATCATCACGGCGGTTGCTGTCATGATGTAAAAACTGATCAATTAAATAGCCATTGGCACCATGGATTTCAACGCCATCAAAGCCGGCATCGATTGCATTTGCAGCCGCTTGAGCATAATCGTTCACTAACTGTTTAATGTCTTCTAACGTTGCCGCTTTTGGTGTTTGGTAAACCAATTCACGCATTCTTGGCACGGTACCTTCAACCGCTTGTGCAGAAGCTGATAAGACGTCACCCCCACCAAAAAAGTGTGGGTGAGCTACACGGCCTGTATGCCAAAGTTGGGCGAAAATTTTGCCACCCTTTTTATGCACTGCATCTGTAACCACACGCCAGCCATCTATTTGCGCTGGAGTAAATAAACCAGGAGTGTTTGGATAACCTTGACCATCAGCACGAATAATCGTCGCCTCGCTAATAATTAAGCCAGCCTCTGCACGGCGCGCATAATAATCGGCAATTTGCTGAGTCGGCACTAAGTCATTATCAGCCATACAACGCGTTAATGGCGCCATTAAAATCTTGTTTGATAGTGTTAGGGTGTCATTGAGTTTATAAGGTGTAAATAAATTGGCCGTCATGTGACGATCTCCTTTATTGAATATGTATTCAAGAATATTATTTATTGAACATACATTCAAGTATTTTTTGAATACTCGAATAAATTTAGTTAGACTCAGAAGATATGAGTTATTACGCTTCATTGTTGACCAAAAGTAGCCAAGTATGAGAAATGCTGAATTTGACAAAGAAAAAGTTTTACGTGCTGCTATGTGTACCTTTTTGGTAAACGGATACGCAAAAACTAGCATGCAAGATCTCACCAAAGCGACGGGGTTACATCCTGGGTCAATTTATTGCGCATTTGACAATAAAAGAGGCTTATTTATTGCGGCAATTGAGCAGTATCAACAGGATCGGTCTCAACAGTTTGAGCAACTATTTGCCAATGAACATTCTGCTCTAGATAATTTGAGCCGTTATCTCGCATTAATTGTGCAAGAAGGGTTAAGTTGTGATGCCACCCAATCTTGCTTATTAACTAAGTCATTAAGTGAAATGGGCGAACAAGATGAACAGATTAAGCAAATAACATGTAATTTTTTGCAGTCATGGCATCTGGCTTTAGCGCAAGTATTTGAAACAGCAAAACAGCAAAAGCTAATTTCAGCACAAAGCAACAGCCAATTTTTAGCGCAATATTTGGTCATGGGGATTTATGGTTTACGAACCGTTGCCAGCACACAACCTGATATTGACGTGCTGCAACCTTTAGCAGACAAACTGCTTGCGGATTTAATCAGACAATAAAAAAGACACGCTAGTGTCTTTTTATTGATTGCAACTCACTTTATGTTTAACAGGCAGTGATTAGCCGACCGTGCGCTGCGAATATACTCGCTCGCCTAATGCGTTTAATATTTTGCACTCCCCTTCAAGTACCGCGATAATGGATTTACCACGACGAAATGACTCAGGGATCATCACTCGACCCGTTTTGCTCACCTCAAGGTCGGTTAATACGGCATTATACATTTCAAGACCAGCGGGAGCTTCGTAAAACAGTACAGTGACTGTTGCACTCTGTGCTTGACCTGCATCAGCAGATTCAGATTTCATATTTGGACTCTCATTTCTAGCATACTTAGTAAGTGTAGAAATGATATTGATACTTGTAAAATACCAACATCAACTCAGAATAAATGGCAATAACCTCAGGCAAGCGCCCTTGAGCATTACCACAGAGAAGTCCTTTCTCTTTGATTTTTATTATTGGCAGCAAACGATACCATATCGTTAAATTGTATTACCGATCACCTGCACTTGAAACATAAAGTTAACACATCTGATGTGTAAATATTAGTATTTCGAGCAAACTCACATTGCAACACACAGCCCGAAATGATGACTGTTATCGCGTTATCAGCAGTATTTCAACAATATTTATGCTCTACACCTAAACACATCTGCTTATTCCTGCTAGAATCGGCGACAATTTTACGACTTCCATTTCCGAAATATAACGAGATCAAGATGGGCAGAGCATACCAAAACCGTAAAGAATCAATGGCTAAGACAGCAGGCCAAAAAACTCGACTTTATTCGCGCTACGGTAAAGAAATTTACATTTGTGCCAAACAAAGCGGTGTTGATCCTGATGGCAACTTAGCGTTACGCAGCTTAATTTCACGCGCCAAGAAAGACCAGGTGCCAGCACACGTTATTGAACGTGCAATTGAAAAAGCACGTGGCGGTGGTGGTGAAGATTACGATACTGCACGTTACGAAGGTTTTGGCCCTGGCGGTTGTATGGTGATTGTTGACTGCTTAACTGACAATGGTAACCGCACATTCACTCAGGTTCGTCAGGCTTTTGTTAAAAATGATGCCAAATTAGGCAGCCCAGGCACTGTAGGCCATATGTTTGAACATCAAGCCGTATTTGTCTTTAAAGGCGAAGACGATGAAGCCATTCTTGAGTTACTGATGATGGCTGAAATTGATGTTACAGACGTTGAATTAGAAGACGGCATGATTAGCGTGTTTGCACCTATAACCGAATTCAACAACATTAGAACCACGTTAACAGAAGCCTTTCCAGACATTGAGTTTGAAGTTGAAAACTTATCGTTTGTACCACAAACAATGACAACCGTTAGCGGTGAAGACATTGAAACGTTTGATAAGTTTATTGCAGCATTAGAAGACTGTGATGATGTACAAAATATTTATCACAACGCTGAAATTGACGAAGCATAAACAATTTAAAGCAACAAATAAAAACGCAGCCATTACGCTGCGTTTTTTATTGAACTAAACCAAGTTAATCACGATTAACGTAGGTCCATCTCTTGTACTTTTTCGTATGCGATTTCAGGCGCGGTTACATCTGGCTTATCATGTAAATCAGCTTTTAATTGGCCTTTGCGGTGTTTCAATGCTGCATCTAACTTTTTAGCGGCACTGCTAATGGCTGGATACATAACTGCGTTGTTACCTTTTGCAGCAATTCGAGTACCTTCATAATTGGTACGAATTTCAACATCAAATTCACCATGCTCTTTAGCAATGATGATATCTAGCGAAATAAGCGTTGGGAAATGGCTAGCGATTTTTGCGAATTTTTCTTCTACGTGTTGTTTGACAGTATCAGTAACATCAACATGGTGACCAGAAAGATTTATTTTCATAGATTGTCCTTAACAGAATTTTACTTGCCAAATTTATCGCGTGGTACAAATGCATGCTGACATAAATAACAGACTAGTACAAATGCATGCTTACATAATTAGACATGGGGCATGTGGATGAAATCACAAGTGGTAAAATCATAAGTGACTTTGTATCACCGGCAATTGTGTTTAAAACCAACTCGAATGGACTATGTCAAATCGACCTAACCCTTACATTGATTAAACATCAGATTACTGTTTAAGTATAGACACATTTTTAACGATATTGGCTGCAACTTTTAGGCAGATTGCTTAAATGGTGATAAAGCCATCAACTTTTACTCAAAAGCAGTTAATTTATAAACAAATATGCCGATTTAAATTTTTTTTCATCGTTAAAATTAAGTCGAATTAATGAATAATAGGACTCAAAATGGCAACAAAACACCTCCAAATTGACATAGTGTCAGACGTAATGTGCCCCTGGTGCATTGTGGGTTATCGTCGTCTTGAACAAGCATTAAGCCAATTTGACGACCTAGATGTGACAGTACAATGGCACCCTTTTGAGCTCAATCCATCAATGGGACCAGAGGGCCAACATTTAGGCGAGCACATTGCAGAAAAATACGGTTCAACACCTGAGCAAAGCGCACAAAACCGTCAACGTTTAACCCAAATAGGAGCAGATTTAGGGTTTACGTTTAATTTTTCTGACTCATCACGAATTTATAACACCCTACTTGCCCATCAATTACTGTATTGGGCGGCTGACTCTGGCAAGCAAACTGAATTAAAACTGGCCTTGTTCAAGAGCTATTTTACCGAGCAGAACAACCCAGATAATATTGAGGTGTTAGTCGATGCGGCCACCAGCGTTGGGCTAGATGCAAATGAAGCCCGCGAGGTATTAACTGACAAGCGTTATGAAAAAGCGGTCAAACAAGAAGAGCAATTGTGGATAAGCCGCGGTATTCAAGCTGTGCCTGCCATTGTGTTTAATCAGCAGTATTTAGTGTCCGGCGCTCAAGAGCCCGCTACGATAGCAGAGCTTATTAGCAAGCTCACTACCACAGCGGCTTAGCCTATCCCCATAACATTAAACACAAAACCCAGCGTGAGCTGGGTTTTATCAGTAAATGCTGGTTCGTTAACACCAGGCCCTAGTTTATTTTTGTCACCATTAATGTCGGCGATTCAGCACTTGGCCCAGTTACCGTAAAGCGATAAGTACCAGTCGTTGGTGCACTAAAGTGCATGTTAGCGCCTTTTTTAGCTAAGGTTTTTAACATGCCTTCTGCCACTATTTCATCACCGGCGATGGCACCAAAATCAACTGTTGACCAGTCTGGCGTCGCGATTTTAAATTCGTGATCACCTGCTGTCAGGGCAATGTCAACATGATAAACCGACGCGCCCTGATAAACCAACATGTCTACTTCGCCCCAGCCGTTCATGCCGCCGCGCACATAAACCGTGTTGCCAGCAAACATGTCCGTTTTGTCAACACTCAGCTGCGGCGCATTGCGATTACTCATGTCAAAAGTGAAGCTATACATTGCATCAGAATCAACATTAACACTGAGGTTACCACCTTTTTCAGCCAATGCTTTTTCAATACCAAGCTGAACGCTTCCGTCAGCATCTAAACTGCCGTAATCCACCGTACTCCAGTCGCTAGAGGCAATTTTAAAACCTTTAACGCCAGCGGTTAACATGATTTCAGCGCGGTATAAACTGCCACCTAAGTAGACCATTTCATTATCAGTTGACCAACCATTCATATCACCGCGTAAATAAACCGGGGTATCAACAAAAGGCTCTTCGTTATAAACCGATAATACTGGGTTGAGCTTGTCGGCAGCATTGAGCGAGAACACATAGGTTGCATCACGGCTGGCGGTAAAGGTCATATTAGCCCCTTTTGCTAGCAGTAATTCTTCAATGTTTTCTTCAACAACGGCAACGTCACCTGATACAGCACCAAAATCGACGGTGTTCCAGTCTGCTGAGGCAATTTTAAAGTTATAGCTATTGGCGGTAAGCGAAATAGCAAGACGGTATTCACCATTGCCGACATAGGTTAATTTATCCACTTCACCCCAGCCGTTCATGTCGCCACGCACAAAGATATCCGTGCTGCCAAATGGCACCACATCGGGAGCGCCTGCTGTTGCGTTAGCTTTTAACCCCTCGCCTTGTGTGTCGCCCTGCAATTTAACAAATACGGCGGTGGTGTATGCCGGTACAGTAAACTCTCCTTTGCCATCACCTTGTGTAAAGCTGGCGTTTTGCACCGCATTATCAATAGACATTTGTTGAACTGCATGCAGGCTAAAACCGCTAGCAGTTGTAATAGCCTGAGTTTGCTCTTGGGCTGTGCCATTGACTACCACAACCATGGCATCCACATTAGGATCGATGTCGGTTAATCCCAGGCCATCGTCAATGCTCATAGCAATCACGCCTTGCTTTTGATTTTTACCAATATTATGAAATCCCACCCGGTCGATAATATCTTGTGAGGTGGTTAATCTGAACAATTTGCTGTTTTGTCTAATCGTCAAAAACTCATTGAATACCGATGAGGCAAATTCAATTTCAGAAGCTGATGCTGCCGCATTCGGATTAGCTGAAATTCCGCTAATGACGCTCCATTTGCTTTCGTTGTCTTGCGCAAGCGGTAAGCCTACGTTCCAGTTATTGCTGGTTTTGCTAAAGTCGACCCAGTTAAACCAGTCGCCGGCATCATAGGTGTTTCTGTCCATTGATTTAGAGCGCAACATATCACCGCCCATTTGTAAAAATGGAATACCCTGGCTCATTAATGGAATTGTTGCTGCAATATTTTGCACTCGCACGCGATGTTCAAGTGATAAACCCACATCATGTTTGTATTGCAAAATATCCCACAATGTTTCGTTATCGTGCTTAGACACATAATTGATGCTGTCTGCAGGATCTAATGCGTAAGCCGTTGGTTGGCTGTTCCAACTAAAGCTACTGCCTTTGGCTGAATTACCATTAAAGTCTTTTAACACGTAATCTTGTAAGTTACCGGCCATTGATAAGCGTAAGGTATCTTGATCGCGTAAATAGTCATCTTTTTTGTCGGTGGCAAATAACGCCCCGCCACGAACGGCCTCGCGAATGCGATCATTAAAGGTGCCAACGTCTGTCCCCGCCATGTTCGCCTGAACAGCTTGCTCAAATAAGCGGTTGTCGGCAACCTCGCCAAAATTCCAACCTTCACCATAAAAGTAATTATCAGGATCTACCGCTTGCACCGCTTCACGGGCGGCTAAAATACTGCTTTTAGGCATGTGACCCATCACGTCAAATCGAAAGCCGTCATAGCCGTATTCTTTAGCTAAAATAACCAAAGAGTCGCTAACAAACTTATCCATCATGCGGTGTTCTGTTGCGGTATTGTCGCAGCAGGTTGATGTTTCAATTTTGCCGCTGATCTCGTTATATCTGTGGTAATAGCCCGGCACCACTTTATCAAACACTGAATTGTCCCACAGACCAGAAGCACTGGTGTGGTTGTATACCACGTCAAGCACCACGCGTAAGCCAAGCTCGTGTAATGCTTGATTCATTGCGCGTAGTTCTTTAACACGAGCAGTGCCCTCAGAGCTCGATGCGTAACTGCCCTCTGGCGCGATAAAGTGATGCGGGTCGTATCCCCAGTTAAAGCCGTCATAACTGCGAAGTGCACCCACTAAATCTTGTGCATCTGCAGAGCCGGGTAAAAAATCAGCTAATATTGACGCAATTGTGGCGCTTTTATCTTGAGTTTTACAGGCATTGGCCGAGTCATTAATTTGCGTACATAACTTGCCTAAGGTGTCGGTGATTTCGATACGCTTAGTGACATCTTCTTCGATAGTGGCGATATCTGTGGTTGGCAATACATGAAAATGCGTTACCCCAGTTTCGGCCAATTTGCGTAAATGCTCAACCGGAGCGCTGCCTGTCTCGGTAAAGGCTAAATACTTGCCTCGATTAGCCTCAGAGGTACTTTCATCTCTTGCGCTAAAATCGCGAATATGACCTTCATAAATAACGATATCTTCTGGGTTTTCGACGGTCATTACAGTGTGACCATCCCAACCTTCAGGTTTTAAATCATCATCACTTAGCTTTATAAACTGGCTGTATCGACCATTGGTAGACACGTTAAGTGAATAAGGGTCGGTTGTTTCTAGTGTTTCGATTTTTTTTGATACCGGGTGATACACGGTCAACTCATATCGGTAATATTGGCGGTCTAAGCTCATGTCGCCGCTATATGACCAAATTCCCGTGTCGTTATTTAAGTTCATTGCATGAGTGGTAGTGAGTTTTTTAGTGCTGTCAAACACCTTTAAATTGACTGACTTTGCAGTAGGTGCCCACACATTGGCGCTGATAGTGTTGCCATCATAAATGACCCCAAGCTCTGCCTCATCTGCGTCATTTTCACCTTGGGTGTACAAATCATCGAGCACTTTTGCCACTTGCACATAAGTTGCTGCTGTAGGTTTATTGTCACTGTCATAAGCTACCAGTACCAACTGCTCTTTCGCCATGGCTTTGGCTTCGTCAGCGGTAAAGTTTGCCTGGTAAGCCGGCCATGTAGCCAAATGAGGCACTAATTCTTTTTGCGCATCGCTTAACTGAGCGTCAAGCAGTTCAACTTGCATGCCACTTATATTGCCATCGTTATCGGCCTCAATACCGGCGCTAGATGAGTGATGTAATACAAATTTAGCCACACCATCGCTAGGCTCATTCCATACAAATGTGTGTTGATCTAACCAGTGCGCACTGGCACCGTCGATAGAAAATCCAACATCTAAAATAGGATAATCATACACATCGCTTTCACCATGAATGGTAAAGTTAGTTCGGTTAAATTGTGCTTCAGGGGCACTATCATCCTCATAGGCTTTAAGGCTCATGGTTAAGTCAGAGTCGCCCAATGCTTTGCCTGAACCCTCAGTGCCAATATGAATAATAAAGTTTGCGCAATCACTGTAACCGTCTTTTAAATTAATCACCCAATACGCCCCATAATTGGGATCGATACCATCAAACGGATGACCATTTGCCCAGTCGCTTGAGTCAAATGGTGGTGCATAGGCATCGCAGGTGTCGTTGTTCCAGGTATGGAGTTTATAGCCTGGGTAATTGGGGTTACTGCTGCTGTTGTCTTTATCTTTAATTCGGTTGTAATACAGTACAGCCTGGTTAGGCCCAGCCAACACCGTAGGAAGGGGTAAGTCGGGGTTATAACCTACAATACAACTTTCGTTTTTCGCATCAGGAAACTTAGGGGCTGGGCAACTCAATGCCGGTGGTGCGACGCATTCGGTACCGGCTGCATTTGGTACATTAGGTACGTTACAGGTTAGTAACACTTCGCCTGGGGATGATGAATCGCCACCACACCCCATTAATGTGACAACACTCAGCGCCAATACACTTAATGTCGACATTGTTGATTTAGTCATCATAGCTGACTTCTCCCTATCGCATATTGCCCTTTGGCAATGAGATGATTTTTAATTATTGTTATGAGTAATAAACCTGTCTGTTGTTTACATGGCATAGGTGAACCCCAGATAAAATTGGCGGCCAAAATATTGTAAGGTGCCGGTTTTGTTTTGATTGCCAAAAAAGCTCTTTGTCGGCTCGTCGGTGAGGTTATTGACTTGAAATAAAAGACCTAGGGCGTCGTTAACTTGGTAGGAGGCTTGATAATCGATAACGGTTTCGGCGTCAAAGTTCACCACTTGCTCGTTAATCGCTACCTGCTCAGAAACAAACTCGTCTCGATACCTTGCACTCACACGGGTTTCGAAACCTTCATAACTGTAAAATAACGTCGCGCTGACAACATTATTTGATAAACCTGGTAGGTCTTGCGTGCTTGTATCACCGCCTAGACTGGTAATGGATTGCACTTCAGATTCGGTATAGGAGTAACTGGCATTAAATCCAAGTCCCGACCATGCATCAGGCAAAGAGGCAAAAACCTGGGTATATGCCAGCTCTATCCCACGAATATAGCCGCCTTCAGCATTGTTTACAGCAGTGGTATAAGTGCCATTCGTTGTCGCAATTTGCTCACCACTGACTTCGTCGACTATGTAATCAGGTACGTTAAAACCATTTGCTTTAAAATCGAAGTTTTCAATGGCGATGGTGTCGATAAACGAGTCAATATTCTTATAAAACACCGCGGCAACAAAGGCGCCTTCGTCAAAGTATCGCTCGTAAGATAAGTCATACTGATCAGCATAAAACGGCATTAAAAATGGATTGTTGGTGCTGGAACCGTTAATTTCTCCATCGTCTGACACTGAGGCACTGATATCACCCGCTAATCTGTTAATTGGTGGGCGAGACATGACTTTTGCTGCTGCGAAACGAATTTGTGAGTCGTCGGTAATGGCAAAGTTTAAGTTAATTGAAGGGAGGTAGTCGGTGTAGCTGACACCCTGCACTGTTGATACATAGTTTTGGTTAATAATACCAATACTGTCAGCAATGTTTTGTGCACCTAGATTAATGTCACCATCTACATTTTGCAGCATAGTCGCTGATTGGTCGGTATCGACCATACGAACGCCAATATTACCCGTTACAGGCAAACCGCCTATCTCGGTATTGATATTGGCCATAACATAAGCAGATATCACCTCCTCATACACTTCACCGCTTTGCAGCACACTCCAGGAGTAGTTAGTGGTATAGCCTTGAGGATCAACAACGCCATCAGCATTACCCCAGGTTTGTACCGGTTGTGGAATACCATTAGGGAACCAGGCATTTAACGCTGCGTCCAAATCGATGGCTAAATAAGAGGGAAAATAGCTAAAGTCTCCTTGCCAATCAACAACGGTAGTCATGTCTTCGGTGAGTTTTAGTGGCGGCTCTGATTTTGAAAACGCACCATCGTTACCGTATTCAAATACCGAGCGGTCGTTAGAATAAGTACGGTCTGAAAAACGTGCACCAAATTCAATACTCGAGATAAAGTCAGTATTTAAATCGTAGGTAAAATCGATACGGTATGCTTTCATTTCATCCTCATTCACAAAAGGATAAATACCGTATTTACTCACCATAACTCGATTGATATCAGAAAAAGCATCGGCTTGATTAAACCCAACATCAGGTAAATCTAGGCCATTGAGCAAATAGCTAATCGACACATTTTCATCAAATATTGGCGTTTCGGCATTGGCGTCAACAGCAACATTTGACCACAACAACCCGTTACGAAAATCGCTTTTGGCTGACGATAACGATACATCAAGGTTGACATTTAGCCTGTCGGTAACTTGCCAGTCGGCATTAACACCAAAGCTGTTTACTTCGTCAAAGTCTTGGTTGTCGTCGTTAACAATCTCAACCCGTGTATAACTTTTAGAAGTACGATTAAATGTCCCCCCAATCATGCTGTTGCCATCAAACACTGGGTTAGCAACACTGGCATTGCGGCCACCTAATTTAGCCCTAAACCCGCGCGCAAACGACTCACTGTCAAAACGCGACATAAACGAATCGGCTTTAACCACAAGATTGTCAACTGGAGCCCATTCAATGGCTCCCATGTAGCCATTTCGAGTTTCAACACCACCTAAGTGCTGCATTTCAAACCCTTCACTGATGTATTCAAAGTCAGGATTATCGATGGGGCCATTAGTGTCGTTTGCTAATCCATCAAGCTCTTTAGAATCGTTGTAGGCTAAACCTATAAATTGAGTGGCCACGCTAGGCTGTTCAAGACGGGCATAACCGACCGCAATCCCTAGGGTGTCTTCTAAAAATTTACCTTGATAAGAAAAGCTTAAGCGGCTGCCATATTCTTCTGCGCCAAACACTTCGCTGGCACGATCGTTATGCATACCACGGGCATTAACCACAAAGCTGTGGTCTTTATCAATGCTTAGCGGGCTGACCGTTTGTAATTCAACGGTACCGGCAACGCCACCTTCAATAAGCGATGCTTTAGGCGACTTATATACTGCTGCAGAGCTAATTAATTCGGAGGGGTATTGGTCAAACTCAATGCTGCGAGAACCGCTAGTAGAAACCTGCTCACGGCCATTTAAGGTTGAAAATACAAACCCGCCAGACATACCACGTATGTTAATTTCGGCGGCCTGCCCACCGGTTCTTACGGCCGAAATACCTGGCAAGCGAGTCAGTGCATCTGCCATTGACACATCGGGTAGCGCGCCTAAATCATCTGCAGATAATTGCTCAGATACCGTGTCACCAAAGCGTTTTGAATTAAGTGAATCAATTAAACTGCGGCTGTAACCTTTAACCAAAATACGTTCAATAGGCTCAGCGTCTGCTTCATCTGTTGTCTGGTTGGCCGTGATATCCGTTGCATTTGTCACGGGCTTATTCAATTCAATACTTTGTTTAGTATCGGTTGGCTGTTCAACCTTATCATTAGCTTTTACCGCTTGAGGCATAAACATCACACTCAGACCGGCGGCAACTAACGCTAATGTTAAGACATTGGGTTTGCTTTTAAGCATTGGTTATTCCCTCACCATCTCGTTTATTAGTGATCCAACACTCAGTTTATTCATGCTGAAGATGCTAAATATTGGACATTTATTATTCGGATATACTAATCATCTGCCTGAATAATACACAACACGATGCATACGTATTCATAACAAATTGATAACATGCACTTAATTGCAATACCCACACAAAAACAAAGCTAACCATTGATTTTATACGAATTTTTACTTTTTTAGATTATTAGCCGTGTCAGCAATCTCATTGTAAAAATGTCATTCATTATACTGAGAGGGTAAAGTTTAATGATTTGTAGCAAATACATGGACTTTCTGTTGCGCTTGGTGTTGAATCAATGACGTTGTTTCAATTTTATTTAGCCAGATACGTTATGGGCATTTCATTGATACGACATGGTTATACGCCATATTCATTTAGTTTTAGGAGTACATAATGGGGTTTAAAACGACGGTAAATTGGCAATCTTCACCCAGTGAAGAGGGTGAGTTTAATCGTGACCATCAGGTCAAATTTGGTACAGGGCAAACTATCGAAGCATCATCAGCACCTGAGTACAAAGGCAATGCTGAAAAAGTGAATCCTGAAGAAAGCTTATTAGCGGCATTGTCGTCTTGCCACATGCTGACATTTTTAGCGATTGCCCATTTAAAACGACTGCCTGTCGCCAGCTATGTCGACAATGCCACAGCAGATTTAGGTAAAAATGAAGCGGGTAAAGTGGCGGTAGTGAAGATGACACTTGAGCCAACTGTCACCTTTGCTGAAGGCGTTGAAGTCGACCAAGACACATTAGAAAAAATACACGAAAAAGCACACGCAAACTGCTTTATTGCGAACTCAATTGCCTGTGAAGTTGAAATTAAAACAAGCTAAAAACCTATGATGAAGCGTTAGTTTTAGCGCCAATCTCATCTGTGTTATTAATAAAAATGCCCCTACAAACCAGTTTTGGCAGGGGCATTTTTGACTTGAGCTAATAACCTTGAGCGAACTCCAACACTACTTTGCTTGGATGTCGTCCGCTTTACCTGTTTTGGGCATAGGTAAACTTTGCAAAGGTGTGATAGGTTGCTGTAACAGCTCATCTTTTAAATAACTCATTGCCGCCTCAAGCTGGGCATCGTTACCATTAAAGGTCGCGTAAGGTAAGTTATCCACTTCAATGTCTGGTTCAACACCATGACCTTCAACAATCCAACGTCCATCGATAGCATATTGTGGGTATTCAGCCACTCGAGCCATACCATTATCGGTCACAGCGTTTCGTCCCGACAACCACACACCGGCACCAGCTGTTTGTTTACCTATAATTGGCGCAATATTCAGCGCACGAATACCCGCAGAGAAGGTTTCACCGTCTGAGTAAGTCATTTGATCGGCCAACACCACTAAATGACCTCTAAACGTTTGCTGCATATTGGCATGAGTACTGCCATGAGTTGGCTGCCAAAATGCCCATGCACGACGTAATAACTTTTCAATAATCCAGCTGTCAATGTTGCCACCACGATTACGGCGAACATCAATAATGAGCCCGTCTTTGTCGTAATTGGTATAAAACTCTCGAGCAAAACTTTCAATATCGCCAGCACCCATGGCATACAAGTGCAGATAACCAATATTCCCGTTTGATGCTTTTTCGACTTTAGCGCCATTGTGCTCAACCCAGTCAAGATAGCGTAACTTGGCATCTGTTGCTGTGTCGTGTGGCGTCACCACTGTGTTGTGCGTGCTTTTGCCACGTTGTAATGAAATTAACACTTGTTTATTGCCTTGGTTACGCAGTAATTGTGTCACATCAGCAATGTTAGCCACTTTTTTGCCGTTAATATGAGTAATTATATCGCCTTGTTTTGCATCAACGTCGATGCGAGCTAGCGGTGAGCCAGACAAAGGTAACTCTGGATCTGTTTGATAAATATGGCCTATCACCACGCCTTTATCCGTTTGCGTTAATCGTGCGCCTAACGCTGCGGCTTTCGCTGCATCTTTATCTTGGTCAATGTCACCACCACGCACTTGTGAGTGCAGTGAATTCAACTCCCCCATCATTTGCACAAAAATATCATTGAGTTCATTGCGGTCGGTGAGCCTGTCGACCAATGGCTGGTATTTTGCTTTGGCGGCTTGCCAATCAACACCACGCATTTTAGGGTCAAAAAATGAGTCGCGGTGCATTAACCAGGCGTCTTCAAAAATCTGTTGCCATTCTTGTTGCGGTGAAATGCTTAACTGCCATTGATCTGTGCTCACTTTAGCGTTTGACACATCACTGGGCAGTTTATCGCCGGCATCGACAATCATGATGTTTTTAGGATCTGATTTTTTGCGCAGCATAAGTTTGCTGCCATTTTTTGCTAATGCGTATTGACCAACATCGTCGCTAAATGTGTCTACTTTGGGTTGTTGTGCATCAAACTTAATTAGCTTTAATTCGCTTTTATCTTGGTTGCCATCCAGTAAATACAGCTTGTCTTTGGTGGCCGTTAAACTGGTGTAATTGCCTGCATCAACCGGAACTTGCCACAAGCGTTGAGATAGTCCGTCCCACTCCACTTTGGTTTTCATTGCAGTATCGTGATCTTTTGATTCTGTTTTTTTAACGCCTTTATTCACCGTTAGCTCTGTTGGTTTGGCAAATGGAAACGCCGCTTTAGCCTCTAGCGCGATGGCAAATACTTGGGTGCGCTTGTCAAAAATAGGCCCCATATTTCTATCGCCCCAAGGCGAACCTGGATTGGCTTTAAACTCGCGGTTAGACAAGAAATAAAGCCATTTACCGTCATGACTAAAGCTGGGTGAAAACGACTCGTATTTGTCTGTGGTTAAGGTTTGCGCTTTAGACTCATTAATGGAATACAACACAATTTGAGGGCGTTGTTTGCCGATTTCAGATTTGGTTAACGCTAAAAATTGGCTGTCGGCAGACCATTTAATGTCTTGATAAGGGCCTAACCCCTCACCATTTTCGATAATTTTTTGGTTGTTGCTGCGAGTTAAATCCAGTAACCATACATTGCCCATATAGTCGTCGTGCACTAAATAGCGGCCATTGGGTGATAACGATAAGCTGGTACGTAAGGTGCTACCATCTTTGGTTAGTTGTTTAGCCCCTGCTGAGCCGTCTGCTGGGTATTGCCAAATTTCTTGTTCGCCAGAGGCATCACTAATGGCATAAACCCATTTGCCGTCGTCACTTAATAGAGCATCACGAAGTCTACTGTTGGCTGGAGAGTCTATTTGTACCAGGCGACGACCATCGTTACTGGCAATGGCCACATGGCTGCGAGCAGTAATCACCACATTGTCACCTTGATGAGCAAACACCGTCGAGGTGGCATATTCCATTGGGTCATTAACCCATTGCTCACGGCGGTGAGCAAAGTCACTGGTGAGCTCAATATCTAGGGTAGTTTCGGCCATGTCGGCTAAATTGAGTAACTTAATGTCGGCGCCTTGTTGAAATACAATGCGGCCATTGTCTAGCTGGGCATCGCGCACCTGCCATTGGGTGTATTGGGTATGCTGTTTAACATCTTTGCCCTCAAGGCTCATTGACCAAATGTTGTCGTTACCGGATTGATCGCTGACAAAATACACTCGTTGTTGCCATAGCATCGGCTGTTTTACAGAGCCTTCATGAGCTGTGGTTAATTGCTCTGCTTCTTGCTTGCTGCCAAGTTTATAACGCCAAATTTCACCTTTGGCGCCGCCACGATACACTTTGGCGTTGTCGCCACTCACTTGCAGGCCAAATTGAGTAAAGTACACATACTCGCCTTTATCATCGATGACGCCTTCAACGGCGTCGGCTAATGGCAGATCAGTAACGGCTAATGTTTGCGGGTTAACGGTTTTGAGCACCCAAAAGTTAGCAGGACCAAAAGCATTGTCGGTTGAATATAAAACGTCACCTGCAGCGGTCCAACCTTGCAGGCGCACTCGGCTATTTTCAAAACTGACTCGCTTGGCCACACCGCCCGCAATCGGCATCACATACACTTCGTTTGCGCCTTCATAATTGGCGGTATATGCCACCCACTTGCCGTCTTTAGAAATTGTGGCATCGAGCTCTTCAGCGGTGAGGCTAGTTAAACGGCTAGCTTTGGTTTGATTAAGCGTTGTTGTCCACAAGTCGCCTTCTGCAGTAAAGACTAGCGTTTGGTCATGCAGTGCAGGCGCGCGGTAATAGCCTTGATTTGAGGCGTGGGCGAAGATCATTGATGAACAGGCTAAGGTGCCTAAAGCTAACATGCAATGCGTTACTGAGCGGCGAAGTTTCATGTGAGGTATTTCCTTTGTTTAAATCTAAGGCCTTATCATTGTTTGTTCACGTTATCAGAGTTATGTCATTTTTTGCAGCGTAAAAGTGTAACGAAAAACGGCTAAGCATTATGCGCTTAGCCGTTGGGAGAGAATTACTGCGAGGTGAGCTGCACTTTAATTTTTTGATATTGCTCATAAAGCGGATGCGCTGGGCTCAAAAGCTCAGGAAAGCGTTGCTCCATGGTGATCATATAACCTTCAGCCTGCTTGATTTTATTGTCTGCGATTAACGCCTGTAATCGCGCAAAAGCGGCTTCTGCGGTATCAAGCTCTATAGTACCTTTTGAGGGATTTTCGAGTTGTTGCTTCATCAGTTTAAGCTCTTTTTCTTGCTGGCGTATCGGCAAAGCTGCGGCCTTTCGCTGCGCCGCTTCAGCGTCGGCAACCTTTTTAATCGCTTGGGCTTGCTGTTGTGATTCTGCTAACGCTTGTTGAGAGCGGTTCTGAATCGGTATTTTGTCGCCAAGTGAGCTATCGGTTAAGGCTTCAACACTTGCAGGCGCCGCCATAGCCTGTTCAGGCTTTAAGCTGTCGGCTGATATAGACATGCCTTGTGTTTCATTCAATTGTGCCTCAGCAACATCTGCCGACATGTCACTTGTAGATAGTGGCATCACAGTTTCAGAGTCAAGCGATTGAACGTCCATCTGCTGTTTAGGCAATCCTTTTTCAAGGTTGATCCCAGCTTGCTGCTGTAAACTCGGGCTTAAAATAAACAAACCAGCCACTAACACGACTGATGCCGCAGTTGAAAATAACCAGGCATTGCGACGCCACATAGCAGGCTCGCCTTTATTGTTTTTAGCCACAGCATGGCGGGCAGACTTTGCTTTTGCCAAAATAGCCTCGTCTAATTCTGCTGATGGCTGTTCTAGCGTTTGCTGGTGATAAGTTTGTTTGATTTCAGTTTGTAGTGCAGTGAACTCTGCATCATCTTGTTGCTGAGCCATTAGCTTGTCTCCTGCAATTTATTGGCAATGCATTGCTTAATACTCTGATAAGCATAACGAATGCGACTTTTGGTTGCTTCTAAGGTCACATTGGCAATATCGCTTATCATTGCAGCCGACATGCTCATTTCAATATTGAGTAAAAATGCTTCTTTTTGCACCGCTGGCAAATCGGCAATGCAAGACTTCATCATATTAAGCTGTTGCTGTTGCTGTAATTGTGGCTCTGGCGCCTTGAGGTTATCAGCTTCAAGGCTATCCATTTGCTGCTCATCGGCCAGTGGGTTGATGTTATCGAGTGGCTTAACCACTCGCACATGATCAATTAGCAAGTTATGAGCAATTTTATACAGCCAAGTGGTAAATTTAGCCTTTACCTGATATTGAGCAGCCGCATTAATCACCTTACTCCAGGTATCTTGATATAGGTCTTCTGCCAGTTGCTTGTCATGTATTTGGCGGACAAAATAACGGTACAAAGGGCCTTTATGTTTACGATATAACGCTTCAAATGCCGTAATGTCGCCGGCTTGATAGTTGAGCATGAGCTGCTCGTCACTGCCGACTTGTGGCACTAAATTGTCATCCTTTGGTTGTGCATCCTTTTGCTGTGTGAGTGTTGACACCATTTTATCCTTAATGTGGGTTAACCTGCTGAGCAATCTGGCTTGATGGTCGCGCCTGTATAGGCTGCATCGACAACACCTTGGCAGTTTTTAATAGTTGTACAAATTCATGACGATAGCCAAAACGGTCTTGGCCCATTGCGGATTCGGCAAGTGTAATTAACTTAGCATAATCAGTATCGTGAACATAATGATTATGGTTGAGTAATTGACCAAACCCCGCCACTGCAGCGGCAAAACGAAAGTCATCACTGGCTTGGTGCAAATGGCTTAATTGCTGCTGTTTAGTAATCGGGTAAGTTAATAATTGACTGGCTTGACCGCCAATGGCTTTATAGCGCAATTTTAAAAAAGCCACTTCATCACTAATGGACCTTGCTTTGTCATCGTGCTGCGTTGTTGAGGCGCGATATCTAAGCGGTTCAATCAACTTATTTTGGCTATCGTTATAGCGTAACTCGTAAAGTGCAGTGACATTGTGGCCGGCACCAATCTCGCCCGCATCAACGGCGTCATTGTTAAAATCGCTGCGATTGAGCATTCGGTTTTCGTAACCAATTAAACGGTATTCAGATACCACGGCGGGATTAAATTCAATTTGCACTTTGACATCATGGGCAATGGTTAACAATGTTGCGCTAAGTTGGTCCACTAAGACTTTACGCGCTTCATTTAACGTATCGATATAGGCATATTGACCATTGGCTTTATTTGATAACTGTTCCAATAGATGGTCATTATAGTTGCCTAAGCCAAAACCTAATGTCGACAAACCTATTCCTTTTTGACTGTGCGTGGCGACATAATCCACCAGCTGTTGATGGTCAGTCATCCCCAAATTAAAGTCGCCGTCGGTGGCTAAAATAACCCGATTAATGCCATGTTCAATAAAATGCTTTTGCGCTATTTGATACGCCAACTGTATGCCCTGGCTACCATTGGTGCCGCCTTGCGCGTTTAACTGTTCTAGTGCGTGGCTGATTGCAGCAAAGTCATTGCCCGCCACCCCATCAAGCACCAACCCACTGGCACCAGCGTAAACCACAATCGAGACTTTATCTTGCGCCGACAATTGCTGACTAAGCATCAATAGCGCCTGCTTTAGCAAAGGTAATTTATCGTTTGACGACATTGATCCCGACACATCTAACAATAACACCAGGTTGCTGGCACCAAGTTGGTCTTTGGCTATGTCAAAGCCTTTTATGCCAATGCGTAATAGCTGCGTGTCTTGGTTATAAGGCGATGGCGCCAATTCAGTGGTGACATTAAAGGGCACGTCGACATCACTTGGCGCGGGGTAATCGTAGCTAAAGTAGTTAATCAGCTCTTCCACTCGCACACTATTTTTAGCAGGTAATTGGCCTTGATTAATTAATCTGCGGGTGGTGCTGTAACTGCCGGTATCAACATCAATAGAAAAGGTTGATACCGGTGTTTCAGCGGCAACCATATTGCCGTTTTGCACCACAGTAGCAAATTTATCTTGATTTACCTGTGCTGAATTAACATCGGCCGATACCTGTGCATAAGCCATTGCACTTTGCATTAATTTGGCCTGGCTTGGATATTGATACGGTTTTACTGCACGATTTACTGGTATAGCAGCGATTTCTGCCGTTTGTGGGCTTAGTTGATTGTCGCTCACAGCCCGTTGGCTTTGACCCAATTGTTGACCTTTTGAAGTACTTTTTTGCTCTGCTAAGCGTTCGGTTATCATGGGTTGTGCGTGGTTTTTTACTTGCTCAGGTTCATCATTTGACTCTTGTGCGCAGCCGCCGACCATAATACCGCAGAGGGTTAACGCCAATAGACGATAGTTAAATGCTTGCTGATAATCCTTCATGTTTGTGCCCTTTTTAATGGATGTGTTATATCGCTATTAACGAGCCCAAATATAAAAAGGGTTATTTACATGGTATTTTTTTGCCATTTATGAATACAACAAAAGAGTTTTCGTTTTTAGAAACTGAGTGTTAGCCTCATGAAACACTGAACTAAAGCCAATTGCGCGTGGGTTATGCTATTATCTAGCCCCTTTTTTACCGCCTTAATATTGAGGTTAATGACTCGAGTTCTTTTCGCAGTACATTAACAAAATATACCAATAGAATAAGTACGTTAAGGAGTTAACATGCAAGCCCTAGTTGCTGTTGTGATGGGTTCGAAAAGTGATTGGCCGACAATGGAAGCCGCCGCAGAAATAATGGATAAGCTACAAGTGCCTTATCATGTTGAAGTTGTTTCAGCTCACCGAACGCCAGACAAGCTAATGGAATTTGCAAGTTCTGCTGCAGATAAAGGCTATAAAGTCATTATTGGTGGCGCAGGCGGCGCAGCCCACTTACCCGGCATGATCGCCTCTAAAACGCGTTTGCCAGTGCTCGGTGTGCCAGTACAAAGCAAGGCGTTATCTGGCATGGACAGCCTATTATCAATAGTACAAATGCCTAAAGGTATTGCTGTGGGCACTTTAGCCATTGGTACGGCAGGCGCATTTAATGCTGGCTTATTGGCGAGCCAAATTTTGGCGGTCACCGACGCTGATTTAGCCGCACGTTTAGACGCATTTCGTGATGAGCAAACTCGCGCTATTCTTGATAATCCCGATCCGAGAGAAGACTAATGACTTTGCCAAAAAATCTTTGGGTATTGGGTGATGGTCAATTAGGTGCCATGCTCAGCCATGCAGGTCAGCCATTGGGCATTAATGTACGTCCGGTTGATATTATGACCCCAACTGATGCGCAATTGCCGTTACTGGCAGACGACATCATCACCGCTGAACGTGAACAGTGGCCAGAATCGCAACTCAGTTTGCAATTAAGCCAGCACCCACATTTTATTAACGGCCCTGTGTTTGGCCGTTTAGCCGACCGTTTTACTCAAAAAAGTCTGTTAGATGAATTGTCGGTAGCCACTTCGCCGTGGCAACTTGTCGATGACAATACCCGTACCGACGCACTACACAGTGCTTATGGTGACCGAGTATTGTTAAAGCGCCGCACTGGCGGTTATGACGGCAAAGGTCAACACTGGTTAAAACAGGCTGAAGCAACCACGATTCCTGATGATTGGCGCAATGAAGCCATTGCCGAGCAAGCGATTAACTTTGATGAAGAAGTATCGTTAGTGGGCGTACGCACCCAGGATGGACGCTGCTTGTTTTATCCGCTAACACTTAACCTGCATCAAGATGGCATTTTAATGGCATCAATTGCGCCACTGAGCCGTTTAGCACCCCTGCAAGCTGAAGCTGAAACCATGTTAAGCAAGGTGATGAATGGCCTTAATTACGTGGGTGTGATGGCAATGGAATGCTTTAGAGTTGGCGAGCACTTAATGGTTAACGAGCTTGCGCCAAGAGTGCATAACTCAGGCCATTGGACCCAGGCAGGCTGTCATATCAATCAGTTTGAACTGCATTTACGCGCATTGTGTAATTTGCCAATGCATCAACCACAGGTGAACTTTCAATGTGTAATGGTTAACTTAATTGGTGTCGACAAAGATGACCGCTGGTTAAGCCTGCCAAATGCAGAGCTATTTTGGTACAACAAAGAAGTGCGAGTTGGCCGCAAAGTGGGCCACTTAAACTTGTCTGTACACAACAAAGCCATGTTAGATGACAGCATTAAACAGCTTAAAGATTGGATGCCAGAGCAATACCAGGCACCGCTAGATTGGATTTTGGCTGAGTTTGCATAACACATCTGATTAACGACAAAAAAAGGAGCTATCGCTCCTTTTTTTGTTATAAAAACATTATTAACCTGCTCACCACCAAGATGAATCTAAATCGTCTTTGCATTGACCATACTGAGCAGCATAGCGCCTAGCACGCTGATCCACTTTGTTAGCCACAGGTATTAACCACGCCTTAGCTTTGTAAGAGCCGCGTTTATAGCCGCCCCAACCTTCGTGATAATTTAAATATTGGTTTTTTGCATCCCACTTAGACACACCGTTTATTTTATGGGTTTTATAAATATACCAGCCCATAAAGTCCATGGCGTCATCAAAGTCACTGCGGCTTGACCAGCTATTTCCTGTCTCTTTAACGTAATCATCCCAGGTCATATTTTTAGCTTGTGCATACCCATAAGCGTCACTGGCCCTTCCCGTTGGAATAAAGCCTAAAAAATACTCCATTGGTGGCGCAGCGTTGTGCCTAAAGCCGCTTTCTTGGTACATCATTGCTAATGGAACATGTACAGGAACGCCCCATTTTTCTTGGGTGTCAACGGCGGCATCGTACCAATCATCGTGTTCTTCAAAAATAGCGCAGATATTATCTGGTTGTTGCGGTGGAGAAGTGGCACATCCTGACAGTTGCAGTAACAAGATAGAGCTAACAACAGCTAAAAAACGCTTCATAACACCTCGGATTACACGTGAGGCTAACGGTTGTCGCTAACCCAAAAACAATTAAGGCACAGAGGTAAACAACGCCCTCAACAGCCTAAGATGATACGATGAGTTTTACATCAATAAGCCGTTAATGCAATTAAGGCTATGGCTTCATTTCGCATTCATGTATCTCAGTTTGCCAAATAATGGGTTGCCAATATCCTTGATTTGAACCGATATAAATACGATCAGTATTAAACTGGGCTGCAATATGGTAACGCTGATCTGCGCTAACATCGACAGTAAGCACTTTCACCTTACGCGCAGCCAATGATACTTTGAGCTCTGGAGCGTTGATTAATTCAGCCACGGTAAATTCATGCTTGCCTGGAGAGAGTGGGTAATTGGGTCTCGATATAACCGGAACGCCGTCAAGATGAGTCACCACTACACGGTAAAGCTGGGCACTGTTGTCGGGCGCTAAATAGCTCGAAACAGTACCACAACTAACACTATCAGCTGGCGCAGATGCACAGCCATGCAATGCAGCAAGTGACAAAAACATTGCCAATTTTGTCACTCGTTGGTGTCTAGATAATACTCTACCAACCATGCTTACTTTGCCTCAAAGGTACCCGCAGGGACAACATCTTTAAAATACTGTTTTAAAAATTCACTAAAGGTATCTTGCGGCAACTCTTCTATGTGTTGCTGTTCAATTAATGATGCTTTAGCTTCGTCAACATAGCTCTTTTCTACGTTTTCGCTTAATGGGTAATGGGTTAAAAACGCATGATAATCGTCAGCAAGTTGCTTAACCCAAATACTATGATCAGTACCTTTAACGACCACTTCGTGGATCACACGTCCAGACAAGGTTTTATCCGGATCATCTATTGCTTCAGCCCAATGAGCCAATGCAAGTTGATAAGCATGGCTGTCTTCGTCATCAAGTAATACCGCAAGAGTGGATAGCTCAGCAAATAACTCGTGCATCCACTCTTTTAAGCCAATGGCTTGGCCATGACGTTGTAATGTTAAACCCGGTTTGCGTCCTTCAAGCACGACTGCTTTTAAGTTTGCTGCGATTTCAGCTTCGCCTTCGGCATCGGTATCTTCTGAAGGTGACAATAAACAGTGTAATAAAAATAAGTCGAGGAAGCGTACCTGAGTAGCATCAATGCCAACTGGGCTAAACGGGTTAACATCTAATGCACGAACCTCTATGTACTCCACACCTGCACGTGCTAATGCTTGGGATGGTTTTTCGCCTTTTTTCGTCACACGTTTTGCGCGAATTGGCGCATAAAATTCATTTTCAATTTGTAAAATATTGCTATTAAGCTGACGGAATTCACCGTCGACATTCACCCCAATTTGGGCAAATTTTTTCGACGGCATCTTAATCGCAGCGCCCACACCCTCAAGGTACTCAGGTAGTGAGTTATAGCTAATATTTAGGGTGTCTTGCTCTTTATTGGTGTAGCCTAAATCACTCATGCGCAATGAGGTGGCATAAGGTAAATACAAAGTGCCTTTTCCGGTTTTTTCAAACTCAAAATCAACTTCTTGATCTTTAATAAACGATCCACATAACGCGGGGGATGATCCAAATAAATACGGTAATACCCATACTAGGCGGCGATAGTTGCGGATGAGCCCAAAATAAGATTCAGAGATAAAGTCTTCAAAAGTAATGCTTTTACTACAGCAAGCATTGCCATTGCCGTTAGCAATTTTGTCGTCATATAAACGTTGCCATAACTCATTTGAAACCGAAAAGTTAAAATGCACCCCGGCAATAATTTGCATTAACGCGCCGTAACGGTGGGTTAACCCTTTACGGTACAGAGTTTTCATTTTACCGGTATTAGAATTGCCATAACGCGCAACAGGGATATTGGCAACATCGCCCACATAACAAGGCATGCTCACCGGCCACAGTTTTTGGCCATTAAGGTTGCGCACTGTGTAGGCATGAGTTTGGGTTAACCCCTCGAGCAAATTGTCGATATTGTGATTTACTGGGGTAATAAATTCGAGCAATGCTTCGCTGTAATCTGTGGTAATACGCGAGTTAGTTAGGGCTGAGCCTAATGCTTTTGGGTGTTCGTCTTGAGCTAAATGACCTTTTTCGTCAATACGCAATGCTTCACGTTCAATACCACGTAACATGCCCAATAATGCCTCACGGCCTTGAGTGTCGCTTAAGTGTTCGACTTTTTCATTGAAAGACTTCAATTTATTACTCTCTTTTATGGATTCGCATTGCGAGTAAACAGCTAGACCTGATAATAAAGGATATTGTTACTAATTTCGCAAAAAATGTATCACTACGTCAGCTAAACATCGTTAAATAAAAACGGCAACACGTTACGGTTACCGTTCATAAGATCTAAGTCATTAAAATTGCTTGTGCCTAAACAAACTAATACTAACTTACTCATTTAAGGTGAATTTGGTACCGATACAGTTTGGTCGATTACATTAAAAAAGCCAGCTAACTTAGTAAGCTGGCTCATTTTTACAATATGAGGTTAACACTGAGTTATTTCAAGTACCAGAATTAACCAAAGCGTATCAAGTGTTCAACTACTCGGCAAGTGTTACTGTTTCAACTTGATAACCCAGTGCACGTAAACCCGGCTCAACACTCACTTTATCTCCCACAACCAGCATAATCATATCGTCAATATGCAATAACTTATTTGCCAATTGATTGAGTTCACCTATTGAAACGGTGTTAACGATTTCGTCTTGTGTTGAGGTGAAATTTTGATCAAGCTGATAACGTTGGATCATCCGCAAAAAGCCGGCTTTTTGATACGGCGTTTCATACTCAAGTGCCTGGCTTTGAGCGATTGAGTTACGCATAAAATCTAGCTCATCTTCTGTCATGCCTTGCTTTTGGTATGCGGTTAACTCTTTAACAAATTCAACTAAAGCCTCTGCGGTTACATCACTACGAACACTTGCATAAGCCATAAACTCGCCAGCGTCTTCAGAGCCATTAAACATGGTTCTTGCTCCGTAAGTATAGCCTTTATCCTCTCTAAGATTTAAGTTGATACGGCTATTAAATGCACCGCCTAATGGGTAGTTCATTAGGTATGCTTTAAAGTAATCGCCCGTTGCATCATAAGTTAACGAGGGTTTCCCTATGGTGATAACAGATTGTGCTGCACCGGGTTTATCAATCAAATAAACGGTGTTTTTAGGATGTATTGGTGCTTTAGGCAACTTAGCAACGGCAATAGCATCGCCTTGCCATTGTGAAAACACCGAGAGTTTAGGCAGTATTTGTTGTTGATTTAAATCCGACACTACCACCATTTGCGCATTACCTGCCCGATATTGCTGCTGATAAAACTGCTTTACATCATCTAAGGTGATTGCCGATAGTGATGCGACCGTACCACTACTGCTTACTCCCATTGGGCTTTGACGCCCGTAAAGTAATTCATTAAATCCGCTACTGGCAATATAGTTAGGGTCTGATAATTGATGCTGTAGGCCTTGTATAGCTTGTTGTTTTACGCGATCAAAATCTGCCTGTAAAAAACCAGGGCTAAATAAGCGCTCCTCAACCAGTGCTAATGTGGCATCGAGGTTTTCAGTTAAACTAGACACCTTGATGTAACTTTGAGAACTACTCGCGTCAAAACTAATGGTTGAGCCTAGCATGTCTAATGCACCAGCAAGCTCCTCACTACTGCGTTTACTGCTTGATTCGTTAAGCATAGATGCCGTTAAATTGGCAACACCAGCTTTATCAATTGAAGCTAAACGACTGCCACCATCAAGATAAATTAACAGCTCAACGGTTGGCGTTTCGTTGCTTTCTGTGCCCATCACGCTGATGCCGTTCTCGAGCTTGGCTTGCCAAAGTTGCGGCACAGTTAATAAAGGTGCTGCTGAAGCTGTTGGCATTATACTGCGATCAAAAGATGACTTAGCAGCCTTGGTGGTCGTTAAACCGGTAACGGCATCTTGCGCTATTGGTAAGGTTTTAGGCTTAAAATTATCTGCATGGGCAACTAACTGTGTTTGCCCTTCAGGTACCACACTCATCACCACCATAGGTTTGTTTTTTATGTAGGTATTAAATACCCGCATAACATCGGCTTTGGTGACGTTGGCATATCGCGCTAAATCCGAGGCCACCATGTCTGGTTTACCATAAAATGTTTGGTTGGCTGCTAATGTCGACACCTTGCCTTGCACACTTTGCATGCCAAAAATGGTGTCTGCTTCAAACTGCACCTTCACTTTTTGTAAGTCGTCATCGGTTACGCCACGTTGCTCAAACTCAGCGATGGTCTGGTTAACTTTAGTTTCAATGTCAGCGAGGTTACCGCCTTTGCCTGGGTTGGCAACAGCATATAACGACAACTGACATGCAAGCTCCTGACATGGGTGACTGACTCCGGCTTGTACTGCAAAACCTTCTTTAACCAAATTTTTATAAATAAGTGATGTTTTGCCACCCCCTAAAATATTGGCCAGCAAGTCGAGCGGGGCTTCATCTTGGTGTTGCGCATATACCGTTGGAAAACCGATATAAAGTAACGGCAAATGGACTTTGTCTTCCATTGAAATATAACGGGTGCTATCTAAGGTGACTGGCGTTTTTTCATCTGCTTTAACCTCTGGGCCGCGCGGAATTTCACCAAAGTATTGATTAATCCAGGCTAAGGTTTGCGCTTCGTCAAAATCACCACCAATGGTCAAGGTGGCATTGTTAGGTCCGTACCAGCGCTGAAAGAAATGTTTAACATCATTTGCGGTGGCACGGTCTAAATCTTCTGGCCAACCAATCACTGGCCACGAGTAAGGGTGTCCAGCAGGATACAGCGCTTGATTAAAACGTTCATTTAAACGGCCATATGGGCGGTTATCAATACGCTGTGCACGTTCGTTTTTCACCGTTTCACGTTGCACTTCAAATTTTTTGTCGGTTAATGCCGGCAGTAAAAACCCCATGCGATCAGACTCTAACCAGAGCATTTTTTCAAGTTGGTTACTAGGAACTGTTTCAAAGTAGTTAGTGCGATCTGTATTTGTGGTGCCGTTAAGCGTACCGCCAGATTCTGTGACGACTTTAAAGTGTTGTTCATCTTCCACATGTTGTGAGCCCTGAAACATCATGTGTTCAAATAAATGGGCAAAACCACTGCGCCCAGCTAGTTCACGGGCTGAGCCAACGTGGTAAGTCACATCAACATGCACTAATGGATCTGATTTATCTTGATGTAAAATCACCGTTAGGCCATTTGCAAGTTGATATTTTTTATAAGGGATACTGACTTGATTTTCTGTTTGAGAGACAGTTTCGACTAAACTCACACCTTGAGGTAATGCCAAGACTTGTTGTACTTCGTGGGCACAGCCTGCCAATGCAGCACTAATGGCACTGGCCAACAACCATTTTTGTAAATGTAATTTCAAAATCGAGTCCTTCCTTTTAACAAAACGACTAATGCCCAATGAACTTGTTATGCATTAGCTGAGTAAACCGAGATTCATTTTATATTGTCACACCGACATAAAGATGAAAACAATCACACTGTAACGTAATATTTTTCCAACAAATATCAGTAATGTTGAAGCCACCAGAGGCCACTTTAACCAGCCTGCAAGCAGACATAACACATCTCCAATTAGCGGTAGCCAAGATAATAACAGCGCCCACATTCCATAACGTTCAATCCACTTTAAGGCTGTTTGGTGAGATTTGCTCTGGATGTCTTGCGGATTTTTAGCTAACCGCCCTGCACGCCCTAAACCATAACTGGTCATTGCACCTAAAGTATTACCTAGCGTAGCCATTAATAACAATTGCCACCACGTTGAGGGCGCATCATTGAGAAACGCCACCAGCAAAACTTCTGATCCGCCGGGTAATAAAGTGGCCGCTAAAAAAGCACCCGAGAACATCATCCACAAACTTGTCATGACTTATTTTATCGTCTCAAAAAAGAGGTTATGGGAAAGGTGGTCATAGCTTCGACCTGCAAAAACCGCTTTTGTTATGGGTTTTGGTTAAAAAACAGTAAAAAATTTAAAGTTATAATAACAGAAATACTTATTCTTATAAGTTATAACAAAATGACGTTGTCTGCTATCAGTTCAGTTCATACAATGCGATTAATATTTATTAACCTTATGCGGAATAACTGGACGTTTTGTAACGCCACACGCCGCTATTTAGCCCATTAACATGCCATCCACTTGGTATTACAGCGTGGGTTTACACTTGGAATTGACATGATACTGCAAACGCTCAACCGTATTCCGTTTTGGCAGAAAGTCGTTGCTGGTTTTGTTTTAGGAACACTCACCGGCATAGGCTTAGGTGAGTCCGCCATCATATTAAAACCGCTTGGTGATTTGTTTATTAGCGCCATAAAAATGCTGGTTGCCCCACTGGTATTTTGCGCCATTGTGGTCAGCATTACCTCGCTTGGAACACAAGGTAATTTAAAACGCTTAAGCTTTAAAACTCTGGCCATGTTTATGCTTACTGGCACAATTGCTTCGTTTATTGGCCTCGCAATTGGTAGCCTGATTGATATGGGTGGCAACCTGTCGTTAGCCACAAGTGAAGTGCGTGAGCGCGACATTCCCGGCTTTGCTCAAGTGCTACTAAACATGATCCCGGTGAATCCATTTGCATCGTTGGCTAATGGAAATGTACTGCAAATTATTGTGTTTGCAGCATTAGTCGGTATTGCAATTAATGCTGTGGGCGAAAAAGCGCTGGCATTAAAAAATACCTTTGAAGCTGGCGCCGAGGTGATGTTTCAGTTAACGCGTATGGTACTTAAGTTAACCCCTATTGGTGTTTTTGGTTTAATGGCCTGGGTTGTTGGCGAGTATGGCTTAAGCACGCTGTTGCCATTAGGTAAGTTTATTATGGCAATTTATATCGCTGCGCTAATCCACATTATTTTTGTCTACGGCGGCCTTGTGAAATTTGCCGCGGGGTTAAGTCCTTTACAGTTTTTCCGTAAAGCCTTGCCAGCTCAGGTGGTAGCATTCAGTACTGCATCTAGTTTTGGCACTTTACCCGCCAGCACTCGCTGCTCAGAATCCATGGGGGTGTCTAAACGTTACAGTGCATTTGTATTGCCATTAGGCGCGACCATGAACATGGACGGTTGTGGCGGTATCTACCCTGCTATTGCAGCAATATTTATTGCGCAAATTTATGGTATTCCTTTAGACATGACCGATTACATGCTGATTGCTGTGACAGCAACGGTTGCTTCTGTGGGTACGGCTGGCGTGCCAGGCAGTGCAATGGTGATGTTAACTGTCACATTAGGCGTTATTGGTTTACCCCTTGAAGGCATTGCCTTTATTGCAGCCATTGACCGTATTATTGATATGATCCGCACCGCCACTAACGTTACCGGCGACATGATGACAGCTGTAGTGATTGGTAAAAGTGAAGGCCAGTTGGATGTAGAGCAATTTTACGCAGATGACGTAAACACAGCGCAAACTCAGGCTGGCTCTTAAAAGTACTTGTAACACTTAAATAAAAGCGAGCATCAATTGATGCTCGCTTTTTTTGTAATATTACAGGTTAAAACTTAGCGTTTGCCCAAAGCCATACTTTGTCGGCATCCACTTTACCCGCACCAGCATCGCCAGCAGAATAAACCGCGTACTTGACGCCTACTGTATAGTTTTTATCGATTGGCAGTGTGAATACTGCATCAATCTCATCACCTAAATCGTCCACTGTTGCGCTTGATTCATCAGCTGTAAAATCATGGTACATTAATGCCCAGCTACCGCCTACAACACTGCCGCCAACTGACACATAAGTATCAACCAGACCTTGTGCTGGTGTAGCTAAAAATTGATCTGACCAACCATTAAACGCATGTAACGTAGCAAGTGGTGTTGCAAATCCATAAGCGCCATCATCAGACCCTAGCACTTCATAACCCAGTTTTACTGTTAAGCCGCTAAATACCACCCCAAGCTCACCTAACAAATAGTCTGCAGAATATGATGTAGTTGTGGTGTCGGCATCTTGAGTGGCGTATTCTGCGGTATACAGCAATTTAATATTGTCGATGTCTTTTGCACCTGCAAAACGAACACCGTAAGTATCAATCCCATTGTCGACATTGGTATCTTCTTCGAGCAAATATCCGTATGCACTCAATTTACCCAACGCCAAATTGTACGATGCATTAATGATGTGATCTTTTGCATCGATATCTTTTACTTCGGCAAAGATACGATTGCGTTTGTATAAATAACCATAATCTAAGGTTAAGGCATCTGCTGCATATTGCATGGTGACAGCATCAAATGTTTGACGGTCTTGGCGCCAACCCACAGGGCCAATAAAACGTTGATTATCAATTGCAATCACTTGGCGTCCAGCTTTAGCTGTAAAGCCATCATATTTATATTGTAAAAAAGCCTGATCTAGCTCAGTTGTTTCTGGATCGGCAATCACAGAATAATCAGCATTATTACCGTTAGTGTCATTGTAATCATTTACGCCAGCAACACTGCGCGAATCTTCAAATTCAACTAACGCTGTAAAGCCATTATAAGCCGCTGTCGCTAAAGTTAAACGAGTGCGTAAAGTTAGCGCATCTGCATTTTCTAAGGCATTGTCTTGGTCAACTGACTCATAACGTAAATTTAAATCAACATTAGCACTACCTTGAGTCACGGCGTCAGCAATTGAGGTAACTGAAGTGTCTGCGGCTGTCGCATTGCTCATCGCAAATAATAATGAACAAGTTAACGCTGATAAGGCCATTTTTTTAGTCATGGTTGAATTTAGGCAAACCTTACCCACAACTTGACTAGCAAGCAGTTTTTTATTCATCTTACATCCCTTATTTTTTAAGTTATTTACACGCGTTAAAGCGTAATCGCACGACCAGCAAGTTAACTGCTGATCACTTTAATGGCTTTATGACTTGTTTGTTGTGACATACCCTGCATTTTAGATGCTTGTTTATTTGTAAAAGATTGAACTTTGCGTTGCTTCTCATACAAAAATTTAAGCACTTCAGAACGCAATCGGTTGTATTCGGTATCTTGAGCTAAGGCTAAGCGGTTTCTGGGACGTTCAAGTTTAACTGATAAGATTTCACCCACAGTTGCTTCTGGTCCATTGGTCATCATGACAATTTTGTCAGACAACAACACGGCTTCATCGACATCGTGAGTAATCATAATCACGGTATTATTGAGCTGGCTCTGAATTTCCATCAGAGAGTCTTGCATGTGTGCCCTTGTGAGCGCATCTAGCGCGCCAAAGGGTTCATCCATGAGTAATACTTCTGGTTGCATAGCCAGTGCCCTAGCAATACCGACTCTTTGCTTCATACCACCAGAAATCTCCCCCGGACGTTTGTGCATTGCATGATCCATGTGAACCAATTGCAAATTGTGTTCAATCCACTGCTTCATTTCCGTTTTGCTCATTTTGCCGGAAAATACCTTTTTCACTGCCAGTTCAACGTTTTGGTAGGTACTTAGCCATGGCAGTAACGAATGGTTTTGAAACACCACAGCTCGCTCAGGCCCGGGCTCTTTCACCTCTGCATTTTTTAAAATCACCCCACCGGAACTGGCTTGATATAAACCTGCAACAATATTTAATACCGTTGATTTTCCGCAGCCTGAGTGGCCAATTAATGACACAAACTCGCCTTTATTAATCTTTAAATTGACATCCTTTAGGGCTGTAAATGATCCTTTAGGCGTTGGAAACACCATGTCAACGCCGCTAATTTCTAAAAATGAACTCATAGTGTTTTCCTTATTGGTCCCACGACACCCAGCGTTGTAATGCGAGAATACCCCGGTCGAGTAAAAAGCCGATAAAGCCTATCACCACAACAGCAGCCATAATCCGAGCTAATGAATCAGAACTGCCGTTTTGAAACTCATCCCAAACAAACTTACCTAAACCTGGGTTTTGGGCTAACATTTCAGCGGCAATTAATACCATCCAGGCAACACCAAGGGATAAACGCATCCCGGTAAATATCATTGGGATGGAGGCAGGTAACACAATTTTTTGCACATGGGTGATAGCCGATAATCGCAGCACTTTACTCACATTAATCAAGTCATTGTCGATGCTCGACACCCCTATTGCGGTATTAATTATCATCGGCCACACACTACATAAGGTGACCGTTAGCATTGAATTAATAAACGATTTAGACACCATAGGATCTGGCGACACATACACCGCACTCACCACCATTGTGACCAAAGGCAGCCAGGCAAGTGGTGATACCGGTTTAAAAATTTGAATAATAGGGTTGATTGCCGCTTGTAAACTGCGGCTCAGCCCCATCCAAATACCTAAAGGGATGGCGATAACGGCTGCCAATATAAAGCCGCTCATCACTGTCACTAAGCTAGTGACGATTTGATCCCAAAAGGTTTCTTTACCCGTGTAGTTGCGGATTTTGACTTCATAGCTGGGATCTTTTGCCAACCTAGCCGCATTTCGCTCATCTTGGCGTTGATAAAATGCCTGTGCTTTTTCGCGTTCGGTGACATGCTCTGAGTACAAGTTTTCAAATTGCTCAACCACAGCCACAGGACCAGGAAATTTCCCTAGTGAGGTGTCAATACTGTTTGCTGTCACGGTCCACATCACTAAAAAGATAGCAATGCCAATAAACGGTAATAAGATCACTTTACTTAGTTCAGATATTTTTAGCATAACAGCTGCCTTTCGACCTTGTTCAAGTAGGCGATTAGGGGCAATCGATGTAAGACTGTTCATCTAGTACTCCTTTGGTTGTTACAATTTATCGCCTTGCTTTAAACCAATCGTAAATGAATTGATATAAGCATTGGGCTGAGTACCGTCATAGGTTAAATTGTCAATAAAGTGAGTTTGTGGCGCCTTGAAACCCGTTTCTTTACTAAAGTCTGGAAACGCACTGGCAGGGATTAATTTATCGTCTATCAAAGATTTTGCAGCTTTAGCATAGATATCTGGACGGTATACCTTTGTGGCAATATCTTTGTACCATTCATCTGACTGATCTTGCTCAATTTGCCCCCAACGGCGCATTTGAGTTAAATACCAAATGGCATCTGAATAGTAAGGATAAGTGGCGTTATGTCTAAAAAATACGTTGAAGTCTGGTACTGAACGCTTATCGCCTTTTTCATATTCAAAGGTGCCTGTCATGCTGTTGGCAATCACGTCATAGTCTGCCCCAACGTAATTAGGTTGCGATAATATTTTTACCGCTTCTGGACGGTTACCATTGTTATTGTCATCTAACCATTTTGCAGCTCGAATAAGTGCGCGTGTTAAGCGTATTGTGGTGTTTGGGTATTTTTCAGCAAACTCAGCAGTAATGCCAAAAACTTTTTCAGGGTTATCTTTCCAGATCTCATAATCAGTGACGACAGGTACCCCAATACCTTTAAACACCGCCTGTTGATTCCAGGGCTCTCCAACGCAGTAGCCATTAATCGTTCCCGCTTCTAGTGTCGATGGCATTTGTGGCGGCGGCGTAACCGACAAGAGCGCCTGTGCATCGATTTGCCCTGACGTATCACCCTTGTGCGGTGCGTAAAATCCTGGGTGGATACCTCCTGCGGCTAGCCAATAACGAAGCTCGTAATTATGAGTCGACACCGGAAATACCATCCCCATATTAAAAGGCTTACCTGCGGCTTTAAATTCTTCTACGACAGGTTTAAGCGAATCGGCTTTAATCGGGTGAACTGGAAAACCATCAGGCTGCTTTGCAATATGAGGCTTCATTTTGGCCCACACATCATTTGATACCGTAATCGCGTTACCATTCAAGTCCATTGAAAATGGAGTAATAATATGAGCTTTAGTGCCATACCCTATAGTGGCAGCAATCGGCTGACCCGCTAACATATGCGCACCATCAAGACGGCCATCGATGACGCCATCAAGCAAGACTTTCCAGTTGGCTTGTGCTTCGATGCTGACGTACAAACCTTCTTCTTCGAAATAGCCCTTTTCATAAGCAATCGCGATAGGAGCCATGTCAGTTAATTTAATGAAACCAAACTTAAGTTCTTCTTTTTCTGGGTAGCCCACTTCTGCACTAACAGAACTTATGCACAAGCTAGTACCTATTGTTATCCCTATGATGAGCGGTTTTAGTAAATGCTGTGTTACCGATGTTGTCCAAGTCATGTTAATTCCCCATTGATGAAAATTGGCCACAAAAAAAGCGCCCGGATATCCATAAAGGAATATCTCGATAGCGCCTTTGCTAAAAATTAGTTTTTACACGTTACATATCAATAACTTAATGAAATTAATGCAACTATATAACTCTTATAACGTGTATTGTTTAATATTCATCATTCGTGCCAACCTTTTAACACACTGATTTAATTTAAATATTCACAAACTCGCTCACAGGGTGTAATACCATAATAGTGCAACATTACAACTATAACGCACCAACATGTTCCAAAAGAGGTATATCAAAAAACAAAAAGCCAGTGCGTTGGCACTGGCTTTTTTAATCAGTAAAACTACCTAAATATCAATTTATGGTTATATCGACACTTGTTGTTAACCAAGTACCGCAAGCAATACCCCAGCAGCAACGGCACTGCCGAGTACACCAGCCACATTTGGGCCCATCGCATGCATCAATAAAAAGTTTTGGTCATTAGACTCTAAACCGACTTTGTTAACTACCCTTGCAGCCATAGGCACTGCTGAGACTCCTGCTGCGCCTATTAATGGGTTAACCTTTCCGCCAGAAAGCTTACACATCAGCTTTGCCATGAGCACTCCGGCAGCTGTTCCGATACTAAATGCCACTGCACCTAGTACTAAAATACCGAAGGTTTCAATGCGTAAAAACTGATCTGCGGATAATTTAGAGCCCACTGCGAGCCCTAAAAATATCGTCACAATGTTGATTAATTCGTTTTGCGCTGTTTTAGACAAACGATCAACCACACCCGACTCTTTCATTAAATTACCCAGGCAAAACATCCCGACTAAAGGCGTTGCAGCTGGCAAAAACAGAATGGTCATCCCCAATACCATTAATGGAAATATGATTTTTTCTTTTTTGCTCACTTCACGCAGCTGCTCCATTTTGATGGCGCGCTCCGCTTTGGTTGTCAGCAATTTCATTATCGGTGGCTGGATCAGCGGTACCAGTGCCATATAAGAATATGCGGCAACCGCAATAGCACCTAACAATTCTGGCGCCAGCTTAGAGGCTAAGAAAATCGCGGTTGGGCCGTCTGCACCACCAATAATGGCAATAGCAGCTGCATCTTGCATGGTAAACGCAAAACCAGGTACCGCATTAAGTGCAATTGCGCCTAACAAGGTGGCAAAAATACCAAACTGTGCCGCTGCGCCTAATAACAAGGTTTTAGGGTTGGCAATTAATGCACCAAAATCAGTTAATGCACCAACACCCATAAATATCAGCAGAGGGAATACTCCAGTCTCAATTCCTACGTGATAGGCAAAATAAAGTAAACCGCCTTCTTCTGTAAAACCTGCATTTGGAATATTAGCTAAAATTGCACCAAAACCAATCGGCAACAACAATAGTGGTTCGAACCCTTTTGCAATAGCTAAAAACAATAACAAACATCCAACTGCCATCATCAGCAGTTGCCCACCAGAGAAATTTGCGATCCCCGTTTCAGACCAAAAGGCCATTAATCCTTCCATTTTGACCTCTTATGCTAATGCAAGTAATGCAGAACCGACATTTACACTGTCGCCTTGCTTCACCGCAAGATGGGTTATCACGCCATCTTGTGGAGCACGAATTTCAGTTTCCATTTTCATCGCTTCCAAAATAATTAACACCTCGCCGGTTTTAACCGCTTGGCCATTATTTACGAGCACTTTAAAAATATTACCTGAGAGAGGCGCTGACATACTGCACTTAACTTCACCGACAGGTGCTGGAGTTGCTTGCGCTGGTGCTGCACTTGCTGCACTTGCTGCACTTGCTGCACTTGCTGCACTTGCTGCACTTGCTGCAACGGGTGCGGCAGTTGGAGTAATTTGGCTGATGTCGCCACCTTCACTCACTTCAACTACAAAGCTTTGCCCCTCAACGTTGACCGTATAGGTTTGTGGCCCTTTGTCTGCTTTCACTTGCAAATCGTCCGCACTCGGCACAGGTTCAAATGCATCTGGATTGCCGCGATTTTTTAAGAACTGCAAACCAATTTGATTGAAAAGTGCATAGGTCATTACATCGTCATCTGATTCAGTGGCTAACGCAAAACCTTGCTCTTTGGCCTTTTCTGCTAATTCTGTGCGCAATTTATCAAGCTCTGGAGCAATTAAATCTGCAGGGCGACAGGTAATAGGCTGTTCGCCTTTTAATACGCGTGCTTGCAGTTCAGCATTAACCGGCGCTGGCGTTGCGCCATACTCACCTTTTAATACTCCTTCGGTCTCTTTAGTCATCGACTTGTAGCGCTCACCCATCAATACGTTAATCACTGACTGAGAGCCAACGATTTGTGATGTGGGTGTCACTAAAGGTAAAAAGCCAAGATCTTCACGTACCCGTGGGATCTCTTCAAGCACGGCATCCATTTTGTCTGCTGCGCCCTGCTCTTTTAATTGGTTTTCCATGTTGGTTAACATGCCGCCCGGCACTTGAGCACGTAAAATACGTGAATCAATTCCTTTTAATGCACCTTCAAAACGGACGTACTTTTTACGAACATCTCGGAAATAAGCGGCAATTTCTTCAAGCAACACCATGTCATAGCCGGTAGCTCTGTCGGTATCTTCTACCATAGCAACAAGCGTTTCAGTGGCGCTATGACCATAGGTTTGGCTCATTGATGATATCGCGGTATCTAAAACATCGACTCCTGCCTCAATAGCTTTTTGATAGGTTGCCGTGCTTAAACCTGTTGTAGCATGGCAATGCATTGAGACCATTAAATCGGTTTGCGACTTTAAGCGGCTAATGAGCTCATAGGCTTGCATAGGCTTAAGCAAGCCAGCCATGTCTTTAATACATAACGAATCTGCGCCCATGTCTTCTAAACGCTTAGCCATATCCACCCATGTATCTATGGTGTGCACTGGGCTTGTGGTAAATGAAATGGTGCCCTGGGCGTGTCCACCAACGTTTTTAACCGCTTTTACAGCGGTTTCAAGGTTACGCACATCGTTCATTGCATCAAAAATACGGAACACATCCACACCGTTGGTATGAGCGCGCTCAACAAAACGAGTTACTACATCATCGGCATAATGACGGTAGCCTAAAAGATTTTGCCCACGCAATAACATTTGCTGCGGCGTATTTGGCATGGCTTTTTTTAATTCACGAATGCGATCCCAAGGATCTTCTCCAAGATAACGAATGCAAGAGTCGAAGGTCGCTCCGCCCCAAGACTCAAGTGACCAGTATCCAACTTTGTCTAACAAAGGAGCAATCGGCAACATATCGTCAATACGTAAACGCGTTGCGAGTAGTGATTGATGGGCGTCACGCAGTGCGACATCGGTTAATGCTAATGGCTTACTCATAATGACTCCAAAATTATTTAGCGCGGTATTGATGTATCGCAGAGGTGATTGCTGCCACTAACTTAGGATCTAAGCTAGTCGCTTGTGCTGTACGAGAAGGTGCTTGCGGTGCAGCAATGTCTGCTACCGGTGCAGGAAAAAGCTTTGCAACAATGCCAATACCTACGATTAAGATACTTAAAAAAGTAAACACTAAGCCCATGCCCATTATCATGATGCCCAGCGCATCCGATAATTGCTCAGATATCGATGTCATGTTTCCTCACTTTTTATCAAACAATTAAAATCAGCAGATTTGAGCAATATGTTTTAAATCAATGCGATATGGATATTTATCCCGCAGTTAACTCTCAAAAAAATCACACATTGCCCCCAACATTAACAGCAAGCTAATTAAGCAAGCATAAATATTCAAATCAAACGTCATTCAACACCGTGGTTTATCTGAGTTAAACGGCTTATTTAAACACGTCAAACCCAAAATCTTGTCACAAAATATAAACAAAAAATGACTACAATACTATCCTTTTGTAAATTGGTCTTACCATAATAAACGCCCAACATCGGTGCAGGTTAATAAAACCCAAAATAAACACCATAAAAATAAAGATTCCACAATATCCAAGCCTTTTTTTACTGATACACAATAAAATCGTTAAAATTAACGATTAAATAACATAACAACATGGTGCACATTAATTTCTACTCAAGCCAACAAATGTTTATTTACTCATTTTATGTGAATACAAATCCACACAAACTCTGTGTTGCCCCTTTTTAGTCCCAGGTATCATTTAAACACTCGTATGGCATGATCGATTTGTAAACAGAATAGTTAGGCCAAAAGGCATTACAGAGGGCAATAGAGCATAAAATGAGGGTAATGTAGGTATTAGCTGACGCTAATTGGAACTGTTGATTGGGAAGCACTAATTTGAAGTGACAGTTTGAAGCGCTAATTTGAAGTGCTAAATTGAAGTGCTAAATTGAAGTGAAAGTTTGAAGCGATAGTTTTGAAGCGGTAATTTGGATCTGTAGTTGGAAGCGCTAAATTGAAGTGAAAGTTTGAAGCGATAGTTTAAGCGATAGTTTAAGCGGTAGTTTTGAAGCGCTAATTGCTGTGAATACTCATACCAATGCTTCAGTCGAGGCAAGTGCAACAATTCGAACTTTAATTTTATCCATAAAAAAACGCCCTGTAATTATACAGGGCGTTTCTATTATGGTGCGCGTGGGAGGATTCGAACCTCCGACCGCCTGGTTCGTAGCCAGGTACTCTATCCAGCTGAGCTACACGCGCAAAATCGGTACAACATGCCAATCAATATTTTATCGTTACTATTATAGCTAATAGACAAAACAATGAATGGCGGAGAAGGAGGGATTCGAACCCTCGATGGGAGTTAAAGCCCATACTCCCTTAGCAGGGGAGCGCCTTCGGCCACTCGGCCACCTCTCCGCAAAAATGGTGCGCGTGGGAGGATTCGAACCTCCGACCGCCTGGTTCGTAGCCAGGTACTCTATCCAGCTGAGCTACACGCGCGAAATTTGGGATTTACATACATGAATGGTGCGCGTGGGAGGATTCGAACCTCCGACCGCCTGGTTCGTAGCCAGGTACTCTATCCAGCTGAGCTACACGCGCATTCATGGTTATTGCATCATAGTAAATGGTGCGGATGGGAGGATTCGAACCTCCGACCGCCTGGTTCGTAGCCAGGTACTCTATCCAGCTGAGCTACATCCGCATCGTTTAACTATGGTAAGAAATGGCGGAGAAGGAGGGATTCGAACCCTCGATGGGAGTTAAAGCCCATACTCCCTTAGCAGGGGAGCGCCTTCGGCCACTCGGCCACCTCTCCGTTTTCTTGGCGCACATATTACTGTTTGACGAAAATAAGTCAAACCCTTTTTAGGAAACCTATCTTCATTTGAACTGTTTTTAATCACATTGAAGATAATAGCTTCAAAAAGGCCCGAAAACTGTATTCTTTTTTACGAATATTATTTTAAAAGCCTATTTGACGATAGGTTAAAAAACACAGGTTCTTAAAAACAAAAAAGCCAGCACAAGCTGACTTAGTTAATATCGGACAAATTAGCCGAAATTAGTAGTTTCCACCTTCAGAAGGTGAATCTGACTTCTCAGATTGAATACGTTGGTAGATCTCTTCACGGTGCACAGAGACTTCTTTAGGTGCATTAACACCAATACGCACCTGATTACCTTTAACACCTAATACAGTAACAGTGACTTCGTCACCGATCATTAATGTTTCGCCTACACGACGAGTCAAAATTAGCATTCGATTGCTCCTTTAGTTCAATCTGCATAACACGCTTTGTCCGTAATATGCGTTTATTATAAGGTCTGCGCTTAATAAAATCATAGTATCTATTTAAAAATACATCTGCTTATAAGGCATTATCTATTCGGAAGTTCTAAAGCCCAATGAAAAACATCTACCAATAAGTGATAAGTCACAAATTCATCATATTTGAACTAAGCACTGTATTAAATAAATCTAAACAGCAAAACCAATAACAAAACGACAGGAGTAAAACGTTACAGACCTTGTGTTAACACACGAATTTGCAATCACCATTTTACCCAAGCAATCCCTTTTACGCTTTTTACTGTTAGTGAGTTACTTCACTATGCCAAATCTACTGATGGCACTCAAGTTATAAAGCTGAATATCTTAGACTTTATGCCTTAAGTGCCAATTAACGTGCAAATTTACATATTGGTTAGCTCAATCGTTCAGCAATCCAAGGCTCAACAGACGCTAAAGCAGCTGCTAGGTTCTCTGGTTGAGTACCACCCGCCTGCGCCATATCTGGACGACCACCGCCCTTACCGCCCACTTGCTGGGCCACCATAGCAACCAACTCACCAGCTTTAACTTGCTTGGTTAAGTCGTTACTTACACCAGCAATTAAATTTACCTTACCGTCTTTTGCTGTACCCAGTACGATAATAGCCGATTTTAGTTTTTGCTTTAACTCATCTTGTAAACCACGCAGTGAACCTGGATCGACACCTTCAAGCATTTTAACCAGCACTTTCACACCATTGACATCAATAGCATCACCGGCCATATCCGCACTTGCTGCAGCCGCGAGTTTATCTTTAAGTTGCGATAAATCCTTTTCAAGTTGCTTCACTTTATCTAGTTGTGCTTTTAATTTAGCCACGACTGACGCATTATCAGATTTTAGCAATTGCGCGGCTTCATCTAACATGGCTTGCTGCTGAGCAACATAAGCCATAGCTGCTGCACCCGTTACGGCTTCAATTCGACGAACACCGGCAGCAATACCGCCTTCAGTGGTAATTTTGAATAAACCAATATCACCCGTACGTCCAACGTGCGTTCCACCACATAATTCGATAGAGAAATCACCCATTGTTACCACACGGACTTGATCATCGTATTTTTCACCAAAGAGTGCCATCGCACCCTTTTCTTTTGCTTCATCGATAGCCATTTCAGCTGTTTTTAACTGATGATTGCGGCGAATTTGTGTGTTAACTAATTCTTCAACGGCTTTTAACTCAGCAGGTTTTACCGCTTCAAAATGTGAAAAGTCAAAACGTAAACGCTCTGGGTTTACTAACGAGCCTTTTTGCGTCACATGCGCGCCTAATACCTTACGCAACGCTGCATGCAATAAATGAGTCACAGAATGGTTTAGCTGAGTACGGTGGCGTAATTTTTTGTCCACTTGTGCTGACAAGGTCTGCCCAACCACTAATTGGCCTTGAATCAATTCACCCTGATGCCCTGTAGCCTGACCAAACTTTTGTGTGTCGTTTACTGCAAACTCGATACCTTGTGCAGATAATACCCCTTTGTCACCAACTTGCCCGCCTGACTCAGCATAAAATGGGGTATTAGCTAACACCACTATGGCTTTTTGACCTGCAGTGACGGTGTCGACCGCTTTACCATCAACATATAAACCGGTTATTGTCGACTCACCACTTAGCTCAGTGTAGCCACAGAACGCAGTTTCAGCATCAATAATTAAATTGCTATTATAGTCTGCACCAAAGTTACCCGCGGCTTGTGCTCGGCTTCTTTGCTCGGCCATTGCAGCTTCAAAACCGGCTTCATCGACATTGATATCACGCTCGCGACAAACGTCAGCAGTTAAGTCGACAGGGAAGCCGTAAGTGTCATACAGTTTAAATACTGTTTCGCCATCTAGCGTGTCACCTTTAAGGCTGTTTAATGCACCATCTAAAATAACAAGGCCACGCTCTAAGGTACGAGCAAATTGATCTTCTTCAGCTTTTAATGCTTTTTCAACTATCGCTTGCATGGCTTTTAAGCCGTTTGCAGCATCACCCATCACGTCAATCAGCGTTGGGACTAATTTATAGAAAAAGGCTTCTGTAGCCCCTAACTTGTTACCATGACGCACGGCACGGCGGATAATACGACGTAGCACATAACCACGACCTTCGTTAGATGGCATCACACCATCGGCAACTAAAAACGCACATGAACGAATATGGTCAGCTATTACACGTAATGATTTGTTTTCTAAATCAGACACACCGATAACGTCAGCCGCTTTAGCAATTAATTGCTTAAAAATATCGATTTCGTAGTTTGAATGTACGCCTTGCATAATGGCTGCAATACGTTCAATACCCATACCGGTATCAACTGACGGCTTAGGAAGTGGTAACATTTCACCGTCTGCTTGACGGTTATATTGCATAAATACGATGTTCCAAATCTCAATAAACCGATCGCCATCTTCTTCTGGAGTACCTGGGCGACCGCCCCAAATGTGATCGCCATGATCATAGAAAATTTCACTACATGGACCACATGGTCCTGTATCACCCATTTGCCAGAAGTTGTCTGAGGCAAATGCAGCACCTTTATTATCGCCAATGCGGATCATGCTTTCTGCTGGCACACCAATTTTTTGAGTCCAAATGTCATAAGCTTCATCATCAGTTTCATAGATGGTGACGCATAAACGCTCTTTAGGCAGCTTTAAGGTTTCAGTTAAAAAGGTCCAAGCAAAACGAATGGCTTCTTCTTTGAAATAATCGCCAAAACTGAAGTTACCGAGCATTTCAAAAAAAGTATGGTGACGTGCGGTATATCCCACGTTATCAAGGTCATTGTGTTTACCACCGGCACGCACACAGCGTTGTGACGATACGGCACGAGTGTAGCTACGTTTATCCATACCAAGGAACACATCTTTAAACTGATTCATACCTGCATTGGTAAATAACAGTGTTGGGTCGTTTGCGGGAACGAGCGAGCTGCTATCAACAACCTGATGTCCGTTATCTTCAAAATACTTTAAAAAAGCACTTCTTAACTCTGCTGTAGTCTGAAACATGAAATGGTCCTGAAGTAGAAAAATACATAAGTATCCAGCTTGCCAAACAAGCCAGTAAATGTAGGCATTATATACTGAATTTAACGAAAGAAGCGAGACGAGCGAACCGATTATGATTTGAAGCAAAATCGATTGAAAACCAAGATTGATGTGTTCAGAAATCTGCTTGTTGTTATACCAATCAGCAACCTCTGTTCACTCATTTATACTGATTATTACGTATTTAAACCCAATCAACCTGATGATGGTCAACCTCAGTAAGAACTTATCTGAGTTTAGACATGGTGTGAATTAACGATATAAGAGCAAGCCGAGGGTCTGTTGATCTTTCAAGATTATTTTTGCAGCGAATTGTTGGTCTTTACTCACATATATAACTGCGCGGCAGAGACTTTGAGGTGTAGTTATTCTACATAAAAAGTAGATAACGCAGTAAAAATGGCCAACAAACGCTGCCTGAAAGGTTCGGCTAAAAACGTTTTACTCTTTGTTGAATGGATATTGCTTAGATGACTAGGCATCAATCCATTCGTCTCGATTAAAACGTTTTTAACTCGAACAAAATTCAAACAGCAAAGTTCAACAGACCCTAAGGTTTGCTGAAGAAATAAAAAATCGCGGTGCAGATGCCTGCTACCGCGACTTACTTAATTAGGTTTAACACTTTTTAAAACTTAATAACCTAGTTTAAAAAACTTCGCCTGTTTCAAAATCAATGTTTTCATCGCCGTCATCAGCACTTGACGCGCTAGCAGCACCGCCTGCAAGTAGCATGGTACGTAATGTTGCATCAATTTCAGCAGCAATAGCTGGATTTTCTGTTAAGAATTTACCCGCATTGGCACGGCCCTGGCCAATTTTCTCACCTTTGTAGCTATACCATGCACCGGCTTTATCAACAATTTTGTGCTGTACACCTAAATCAACCAATTCACCAGTACGGTTAATGCCTTGACCATATAAAATTTGGAATTCAGCTTGTTTAAAAGGAGCTGCAATTTTGTTTTTTACGACTTTAACGCGAGTTTCGTTACCAACAACTTCATCACCTTCTTTTACTGCACCTGTGCGGCGAATATCTAAACGTACTGAGGCATAAAACTTAAATTTCAGCTTTAGGTGTAAGTGCAGCTACTGAGTCAACAATAATGACATCGACTGCGCCAGAGCGTGTTAACGCATCACAAATTTCCAATGCTTGCTCACCTGTGTCAGGCTGTGAACAAAGTAGGTTATCAATATCTACGCCTAGCTTTTTAGCATAGATAGGATCTAATGCATGCTCTGCATCAATAAAGGCACAGGTTTTACCTTGGCGTTGAGCTGCTGCAATCACTTCAAGTGTTAATGTGGTTTTACCTGATGATTCTGGTCCGTACACTTCAACGATACGACCCATTGGTAAACCACCAGCGCCTAACGCTACGTCTAACGAAAGTGAACCGGTAGAGATAGTTTCAACATCCATTGTGCGATCTTCGCCCAATTTCATAATTGAGCCTTTACCAAATTGTTTTTCAATTTGGCCTAAAACGGCGGCTAGTGCTTTCTCTTTATTTGGATCAACCTTCATTGTAAAACCCTCTTAAGGCATTCAATACGTTTAGTAAAATGCAATTTGTATTTAGGTGAAATGTTGTAACGCATCTCAATATGTCCACCAGTATACTGTATAGTCATACAGTATCAAGTGCTGTGGGTATTTTTTTTTATGTTGCGTTAATTTGCCTTTTTACATCAATATTTTACCCAGCAATCAATTTTTATTAATAATTGGTTGATACCCCGATGATAAAAATTGTTAAGATTAGCGCCATAAAGAACCACATCTCAAGATAGATAAAAGTGAAATGTCCATAATGACTGCAATTGATACCAGTGATTTAGAAAAACATACCCCTATGATGCGACAATATTTGAGCTTAAAAGCCGCTCATGCTGACATGTTGCTCTTTTATCGTATGGGTGATTTTTACGAATTATTTTATGATGATGCAAAAAAAGCATCTGAACTATTAGGCATTTCATTAACCGCTCGCGGTAAAAGTGGCGGTGATCCAATTCCTATGGCGGGTATTCCTTATCATGCTGTGGAAGGTTATTTAGCTAAGTTGGTGCAAATTGGCCAATCAGTGGCTATATGTGAGCAAATTGGCGATCCGGCAACCTCTAAAGGTCCCGTTGAGCGCCAAGTTGTACGTATTGTTACTCCTGGTACATTAACAGATGAAGCCTTATTACAGGAAAGGCAAGACAATCTACTTGCAGCACTTTACCAGGGTAAAACCGGCTTTGGCTATGCCACTCTCGATATTTCATCGGGCCGATTTGTCATCGCCGAACTCCCAACTCGTGAAGCATTAGAAGCCGAACTCCAGCGCACTCATCCTGCTGAATTACTGTACAGCGAAGATTTCACCGACATGTTGTTAATTAACAATATGAAGGGAATACGCCGCCGTCCAGAGTGGGAATTTGATTATGATACCTGCGTTAATTTACTCCTTAATCAATTTGGCACCAAAGATCTACATGGTTTTGGCATTAGTGATGCTCGCTTAGCATTACAAGCTGCAGGCTGCTTAATGCAGTATGTTAAAGACACCCAAAAAATGGCGCTACCGCACATTAATTCAATTGTGCGATTTAACCAGTCTGAATCAATCATTTTAGATGCCGCTACTCGCCGTAATTTAGAGCTAACACAAAATCTATCTGGTGGACGTGAGAATACCCTGGCTTGGGTGCTAGACAATACTGCAACCCCAATGGGTAGCCGCATGTTACAACGTTGGATCCATGAGCCACTTCGTGATCGTCATGCAATTCAATCACGCCATAGCGCTGTAAATGAATTAATTGAACAAGACCTTTACCATACTCTTCATGAACAACTCAAAAGTTTAGGCGATATTGAGCGCATTATGGCCCGCCTAGCACTGCGCAGTGCAAGGCCGAGGGATTTTTCACGTTTAAAGCAAGCGTTAGCATTATTGCCGTCAATTCAGCAAACATTGTCTCAATGTCAACAGCCACAAATGATGACATTAGCAACCCAATTAGGCGAGTTTCCTGAGCAACATGACCTGCTTGAACGGGCCATTATAGATAACCCTCCAATGTTAATTAGAGATGGCGGGGTAATAAAAACGGGTTACCACGAAGAGTTAGATGAATGGCGTAAACTCAGTGAAGGTGCAAATGATTATTTAGTTGAGCTTGAAGCCCGAGAAAAACAACAAACCGGTATAAGCACATTAAAAGTGGGCTATAACCGAGTGCATGGTTACTACATAGAAGTGAGCCGCTTACAAGCTGATAGAGTGCCGTTGAGCTATCAGCGTCGCCAAACATTAAAAAGTACAGAGCGCTATATTACTCCTGAGCTAAAAGAATACGAGGAAAAAGTCCTTTCAAGCCAAGGTAAAGCCTTAGCACTTGAGAAACAACTGTGGGAGCAACTGTTCGATTTATTGTTACCTAAACTGCATGAGTTACAAGCTTTTGCTACCGCAGCAGCACAGTTAGATGTATTGAGTAACTTTGCCGAACGTGCACAAACACTCAATTATGAATGCCCGCAAATGACCAATGAGATTGGGATCCATATTAATGCAGGCCGCCACCCCGTTGTTGAGCAAGTCAGTCAATCTGCATTTATCGCTAACCCTGTAGACTTGTCGCCATCACGAAAAATGCTGATAGTTACAGGCCCTAACATGGGGGGTAAGTCGACTTACATGCGCCAAGTGGCATTAATTACTCTAATGGCTCATATCGGCTGTTTTGTGCCTGCTGGCTCGGCAAAAATTGGCGAGGTAGATCGCATATTTACCCGTATCGGCGCCTCGGATGACTTGGCGTCAGGTCGTTCAACCTTTATGGTGGAAATGACTGAAACCGCTAATATTTTACATAATGCCACAGCAAACAGTTTGGTATTAATGGATGAAATAGGCCGCGGAACCTCAACCTATGATGGTTTATCGCTTGCTTGGTCAGCTGCAGAATATCTTGCTAAGCAAGTCAGTGCTCTGACGTTATTTGCGACTCATTATTTTGAACTTACCCAGCTGCCTGAATTATTGCCCGCGGTGGTTAATGTTCATTTAGATGCCATTGAACACGATGATACTATTGCATTTATGCACGCAGTACAGGAAGGGGCAGCAAGTAAAAGCTATGGTTTACAGGTCGCGGCTTTGGCTGGTGTTCCGAATCAAGTCATTAACGCTGCCAAGCATAAATTGCATCAACTCGAAAACCGCGATATTACTGCGACCGAGCACATACCTCATCAAGTAAGCATGAATTTACTTACGCCAATGCCTGAGACCTCTCCTGCACTGGATAAATTGGCACGAATAAACCCCGATGACTTTACCCCAAAGCAAGCATTAGACCTATTGTATGAACTGAAAAAGCTAGTAAATTAATCATAAAATTAACCATATAAAAAGGACACTAACTGTGTCCTTTTATTATTTATTGCATCAGAAACTCATGTAAATTTAAGTGGGTATTAGTCTCTAAAAAGCGCTTCAACTGACAACCCTTGAGAACCCAATAAATCTTTTAAACGTTTTAATGCTTCAACCTGTATTTGACGAACACGCTCACGGGTTAACCCAATTTCAGCACCGACGTTTTCTAGTGTTGATGGCACATATCCTAATAAACCAAAACGTCTTGCCAATACTTCACGTTGTTTGGTGTTGAGTTCATTTAACCAACCTACAATTGAGTTAGATAAATCTTCGTTTTGCACTCTATGATCAGGTCCAACTGAATCGTCGTCGGCAATTACATCCAACAATGCTTTTTCATTGTCGCCTCCAATGGGTGAATCAACAGAGGTAATTCGCTCATTCAGTTTCAGCATACGACTCACGTCGCCCGTTGACACATCGAGTTTTTCAGCAATTTCTTCAGCTGTGGGTTCATGATCAAGTTTTTGCGCGAGTTGCCTTGCTGTGCGCAAGTAAACATTAAGTTCTTTTACCACATGAATAGGAAGTCGGATCGTGCGAGTCTGATTCATAATGGCACGTTCAATAGTTTGCCTAATCCACCATGTAGCATAAGTTGAGAAACGGAAACCGCGTTCAGGGTCAAACTTTTCAACCGCTCTTATCAGGCCTAAATTGCCCTCTTCAATAAGATCGAGCAAAGCTAATCCGCGATTGTTGTATCTTCTGGAAATTTTAACGACTAGACGTAAATTACTTTCTATCATTCGGTTGCGAGATTTTTCGCAGCCTTTGAGGGCTTTACGTGAAAAATAGACTTCTTCTTCTGCAGTAAGCAGCGGAGAAAAACCAATTTCACCTAAATATAATTGAGTGGCATCGAGATTTTTTTGTAAGTCATCTTGGACTTTTTCTTCAATTTCGAGTTGCTGTACCAAATCGCCATTTTTGGTTGCAACCTCTTGTGGTTGTTTAGCTAGATCGACAATTTGTTCTGCTGAAGCAGTACTGTTTTTGCGGCTCATAATTGCTCTCCCAAACCTAATATGTGATATGTAATCTACTGCACTGCTTATCCTCCGTTATTTATATTGCTAAACAATTACTGTTTAGGTAGATATCGTAATGGGTTGACTGACTTACCGTGATAACGCACTTCAAAGTGAAGCATCACTTGGTTTGTCCCTGTACTGCCCATTTTTGCAACTGTTTGCCCTGCACTAACATATTGCTTTTCTTTAACCGTTATCGTATCTGCATGAGCATAAGCACTTAAAAAATCATCATTATGTTTGATAATTACTAAGTTGCCATATCCCCGAAGCGCATTGCCCGCATATACGACTCTCCCATCTGCAGCGGCTTTTATGACATCACCGCGATTGCCAGCAATCTTAATTCCTTGATTACCTTGCTCAGATACCGAAAAATATCCAATGATTCGGCCTCTGACTGGCCAGTGCCATTGCTGAACTTGCTGTGGCAAGTTAACAACTGGTCCGCTTGCATTTTGGTTAATTTTTTGTTGGGTAGTTGTTACAGAATACGCAGGCTCGACTTTGTGATCAAGATCTTTTTTCGTTCTGTCTGATACGACCAGTGGCTGGGGCTTTTCGCTAACAGCTGGCTTAATTATTTTTAAATCAGAACGATTAGAAACTGATGAATAAGGTTGAGTGACAGCCTGAGTTTGTACATTAGACTTGTTGGATTGGGCTGAATTAACCTGTGTTGCTACAGAACGATTTGGGCTGGATAAATGAATAATTTGCCCAGGATAAATCGTATATGGTGCCTGTAAGTTATTGTCTCGAGCAAGTTCAATAAAATGTCGCCCAGCTCCCCAAGCTATTGAGTAAAGAGTGTCACCCTTTTTTACTCTATATTGATGAGTGTTAAGCGAACCTTTGTGGTAGCGAGGACCGTGATTTTTTGATGATAAACTTTCAACCGGCGCAGGACGTTCAGCTTGAAAGCTACATCCTGTGAGCATGATTGCTAAGACCAAACCATTTGGCCAACCGCTATTCATCAAACAATGTCCTTAAGGAAAATACACAGGGAAAATACAAACAAACGTTATTCTACACGATAATCTATATTGCGCAGACTTACATGAAGCAGAAGTCATGTATTTTAGGCTAATTCACCATTGATTAATGGTACAAATTTAACAGCCTCTATTATCTCTGAATGGAATTGAGTCCCTATTCGAGTAATTTTTAGCAGTTGTTGGGTGTCTTCTCCAACCGGAATGATCAGCACCCCTTTATCAGCAAGTTGCTCAAGTAAAGCTTGCGGGACCGACGCCGCGGCAGCTGTAACCATAATACCGTCAAATGGGCCTCGGTTAGACCAACCTTGCCAACCATCACCGTACTTAAATGAAACATTGTGCAAATCGAGTCGTTTAAGTCGTTGTCTAGCCTGGATTTGCAATGCTTTAATGCGTTCAATAGTAAACAACTGCGGAATAATTGATGCCAACACAGCAGCTTGGTAACCAGAACCGGTACCAATTTCGAGTACTTTTTGCGGATTATGTTGTAGTAAAAGCTCGGTCATACGCGCAACAATATATGGCTGGGAAATCGTTTGCCCCTGCCCAATTGGAAGTGCGGTGTTTTCATATGCTTTGTGAGCTAGGGCGTCGTCAAGAAATAACTCACGCGGTGTATTCGCAACTGCGTGCAATACCGCTGGGTGGCGGATCCCTGCATCAGACAACTTTTTTGCCAAGTTTATTGCTGATGTTGAAGCTACCCTAGTCATATTTTTGTTACCCACTCAGCTAATCCGTGTAGTTGATTATATGCGGTTAAATCTACTGTTAACGGTGTAATTGATACATAACCTGCCGCAACGGCACCAAAATCGGTACCTTCACCGGCATCTTGTTCACGACCAACTGGCCCAAGCCAATAAATATCTTTTCCAGCTGGATCTTGGGTTTTTATCATGCCTTCGGCTTTATGTCTTGCCCCTAAGCGTGTGACTTTAATTCCTTTAATTTGCTCTAAAGGCAAATCGGGGACATTGACATTTAATATTTGATCGCTATTTATCGGGTGTGCTAATAACCCCTTTACAATTTTAGCCGCATAAATAGCAGCACTATCATAATGAGTTAACGACTTTCCGACTAATGAAATCGCGATTGCAGGTAACCCTAAAAAACGCCCTTCCATTGCGGCAGCAACCGTACCGGAATAGAGAGTATCATCTCCCATGTTGGCACCTGCATTAATACCGGAGACCACAATATCGGGCTCTGCTGGGCATAACTGCCTGATCGCTAAATGGACACAATCAGTTGGTGTACCATTAACGGAAATATAACCATTTCCTAAGTTATTAATTCTTAATGGGTTAGTCAAGGTTAATGAATTACTCGCGCCTGAACAATTTCGATCGGGTGCGACGGTCACCACTTGAGCAAACTCACTCAAGGCTTGAGTTAATGCAATAATGCCTGGGGCACTTACACCATCATCATTACTGACTAAAATATTGATCATGACTTACGACTCGTTATTTTGTTGTGATTCTTCTAATAAACGCTGGGCTTGCTGTTCTGCCACCATTATTTGTCTTTGTTGTTCTTGAACATCTTGGTAATCAGCAAGTTCACGCAAAACAGATGTCGCATAGCTACCTGCAGGTAACATAAACTCAAGGGTCAACACATCGGCATCAAATTGCCATTTCATTCCTTGTGGTTCAAGTAACAAAGGTCGTCTTTCTTGGCTTAAACCGGCATTTTCAAGCCCAGACAAATCATTTGCATAATCGGTTAACGCTGCCATTTCGACTTCAAGAGCGGTCTCTTTAGCCAAAGGAGTTCCTCGCCCCCATAATGGTGCAGACAATTGTATGTCTTTTTCAGCAAGGCGCTGGTTAAGTACATCGTCCCAAGCATCAACAGTAAAATAACTTTTACTGCCAGCAAGCATTACACAGTCACCGACTAATGGTTGTGTTTGATGTGTGGCTAAACGATGAGATGCGACCAGGTTAAATATGTTTGAACGAACAGCTGATAAATACATACTGCGTTTATTGCGATCTTTAACATTGCGGCCGCCGTTTAGCATTTGACGCCCCATCACTAGGTTTTTGCCATCATGTCCAAAGCGTTGTTCGCCAAAATAGTTAGGTACTCCGGTGGCAGCAATATGCGTTAACCGAGACTTAAGGTCTGCAATATCGGTAATATTGCGCAAGGTCAATACAAAACGGTTTCCGAGCAATGCACCTATTCGTAATTTCTTGCTGTGACGACTGCTCGATAACACCGTGAGCTTATCGTTATTTAATTGCGCCCACTCAGGAGTTTCTTTACCGGGTATACGTACACCAAACCACTGCTCAGTAATGGCATTTTTATCTTTTTGCCCTGCGAAGGTGACTTCTTTTGGATGCACTTTTGCAAACTTGGCAATTATTTCAGCGACATATACTGTGTTCAAGCCATTTTTTTGAATATGCAGCATGTGGTGTTCGCCTTCTCCTGTTGGGGTAAAAGGCAAAATTTCTTTGACAATAAAATCGCTATTGTGAGTACGTAAATCGGCTTGGCTTAACGGTTTACCCAAAAGGTAATGTAATTCGTTCATCTGATACAGATTCTCTATATTATTAACGCGATTGGCTTACCATCAGTACCACAGCTTCAACAGCAATACCTTCTTTACGCCCTGTAAAACCCAATTTTTCAGTAGTAGTGGCTTTCACATTGATGTTATCGATATCCGTTTGTAAATCGTCACTTAAACATAATCGGATTGCTTCAATATGCGGCGCCATCTTTGGCGCTTGAGCAATAACTGTGACATCCAAGTTGCCAATAACATACTGCTTTTTACGTGCGAGTAAATAGCAATGCTTTAACAATTCACGGCTATTAGCACCCGCAAAGTTAGCGTCAGTGTCAGGAAAATGCTTACCGATGTCGCCTAGCGCCATTGCTCCGAGAATAGCATCACTTACGGCATGTAACACCACATCACCGTCAGAATGGGCGATTAATCCAGTTTCATATGGGACAACTACGCCGCCTAAAATAAGCGGCTTATCACCACCAAACTTATGTACATCAAAGCCATGACCAATACGTATATTCATGATAATCCTTGTAATAAGGTTTTTTTACAATGTCATTGTTGTGCTTGCGAGATAAATAAAGCGGCAAGTTGCAAATCATCAGGGTGAGTCACTTTTATATTATCAACACGGCCATTAACTAAACCAGGACGAACCCCTGCCCATTCCATTGCACTCGCCTCGTCAGTAATACTCACTTTCGCGGCTAACGCCTGAGATAAATTGCGATGCAAGCTTGTTATAGGGAAAAATTGCGGTGTTAATGCATGCCATAATAAAGCGCGGTCCACGGTACTTGTGATTTGACCACTGGCGTCGCTACGCTTCATGGTGTCACGCACAGGTGCGGCTAAAATTGCACCTTGGGGGTGTTGTTCCACTGAACCAATCAATTTGTTGATATCTTCATGACGCAAACAAGGTCTTGCTGCATCATGCACTAACACCCATGCCTGAGGATTAATAGCTAACGCATAATCAAGTGCTGCAAGTACAGAGTCAGCTCGTTCGCCACCACCTATAACAAGACTCAGTTTGGGGTGTGTTGCTTGGGGTAATTGTTTGAAATGCTGATCTTGTGGGTGTAAAGCGACGATAACTTGCGAGATATCTGTATGAGATAACAGTACATCGAGTGTATGTGCCAAAATACTCTGTTGACCAAGCATTAAATATTGCTTTGGTTTATCAGCCCCCATACGACTGCCAATACCTGCAGCGGGAACAATGGCAATAATGGATTTAGGGTTGTTTTGCATAGTAAACCAGTCTGAAAATAATTATAGCTAGTTTAACGCACATAAGTTGCCACACGTTAAACTATGGATTGAACGGTTGTTCGCGAGAATCGGTACCGATAACACGATAAAATGTTTCGCCTTCTTTGACCATGCCAAGTTCGTTTCGGGCACGCTCTTCAATGGCTTCGGTGCCACTTTTTAAATCAATGATTTCTTCTTTAAGGATCTGATTGCGAGCCACGAGTTTTTCGTTACTCTGCTGCTGCGCTTCAATTTGGGTCTGCAGCACGAAATATTCAGATAAATTGTTATCCCCAAGCCATAGTCGATATTGCAATACAGCCAGTAATCCAATCATTAGTAATATTAATTGTTTCATAATATTAAGTTACGTTGTGTTAACCCTTAAAATGTATGTTGGATATAGTACAACAAAAAAGGCCACCTAGTGGTGGCCTTTTTTAAGCTATAGCAAAAATTTATGCTTGGCCTTTCACTTCTTTTAGACCATTAAATGGCGCTTTTGCACCTAATGCTTCTTCAATACGAAGCAATTGGTTGTATTTTGCAACACGGTCACTACGGCTTGAAGAACCCGTTTTGATTTGACCAGCAGCAGTACCAACAGCTAAGTCAGCAATGGTTGAATCTTCAGTTTCACCGCTACGATGAGAAATCACAGCAGTGAAGCCTGCATCTTTAGCCATTTTGATTGCTGCCAAAGTTTCAGTTAATGAACCGATTTGGTTGAATTTAATCAGAATAGAGTTTGCAATACCGTTATCGATACCGCGTTTTAGGATTTTAGTGTTGGTTACAAATAAATCGTCACCCACTAACTGAATTTTGTCACCTAACAATTTAGTTTGATGAGCAAAACCATCCCAATCAGATTCATCTAGACCGTCTTCGATAGACACGATTGGATATTGATTTACAAGATCTTCTAAGAAGTAGTTAAACTCTTCTGAAGTAAATTGCTTACCTTCACCTTTAAGATCGTAAATACCTTCTTCTTTGTTGTAAAACTCAGAAGCGGCACAATCAAGAGCAAGAGTAATATCTTTACCTAGTTCATAGCCGGCATTTGATACAGCCACTTTAATCGCAGCAAGTGCAGCAGCATTTGACTCTAGGTTTGGTGCGAAACCACCTTCATCACCAACAGAAGTTGAATGGCCTTGTGATTTTAATACTTTAGCAAGGCTGTGGAATACTTCTGCGCCCATGCGTAAAGCTTCACGGAAGTTTTTAGCGCCAACAGGTTGGATCATAAACTCTTGAATATCAACACTGTTGTCTGCATGTTCACCGCCATTGATGATGTTCATCATAGGCAATGGCATAGAGTACACACCTGGTGTGCCATTTAAGTCAGCAATGTGAGCATATAATGGAACGTGCTTTGCAGCAGCTGCAGCTTTGGCAGTGGCAAGTGATACGGCTAAAATTGCATTAGCGCCAAATTTAGCTTTGTTTTCGGTGCCATCTAAGTCAATCATGATTTGGTCAATTTCAGCTTGAGCCAAAGCATCTTTACCTTTTAGGGCTTCAGCAATTGGACCATTAACCGCAGCAACAGCGTTTAATACGCCTTTACCTAAATAGCGTGCTTTGTCGCCGTCACGAAGTTCTAGCGCTTCACGACTACCAGTAGATGCACCAGACGGTGCAGCAGCCATGCCTACATAACCGCCTTCTAAATGCACTTCTGCTTCAACGGTTGGGTTACCACGCGAATCCATAATCTCGCGACCAATCACTTTAATAATGTTAGCCATAATATCCTCGTACTGTGTCAGTAAATTAAAAAATTTGATAAAAGTTAAAAGCCAATAACAATAAACCACTCATTAAGTATCGATATTGCCGATTTATTGGTATGTAACTTTCAGTTTAGTAATTTTATTCTATCTAGGCTTAGGATAAATCGAATTGGTCTTAGCTTCAACTTAGTTTTAACTTTGACAAGGTATCCGTAAGACGATTATTTGATCTAACGCATACATCTTAAACAAAAAAGCCGCTAATGCAGTAACATTAGCGGCTAGCGTCAATTAACTTAAGTCACGTTTTTGGTACGCTGCTGATGCAGCTATAAACCCTTCAAATAATGGGTGTCCATCACGTGGCGTTGAAGTGAATTCTGGGTGGAATTGACCGGCAACAAACCAAGGGTGATTTGGTAATTCGATCATTTCAATTAATTTACGATCTGAAGACAAACCACTAAACACCAAACCGGCTTTTTCAAGACGCTCTATGTAGTTGTTGTTCACTTCGTAACGATGACGGTGGCGCTCAACACAGGTTGTAGAGTTATATGCAGTTGCCGCTTTAGAGCCTTCTTTTAAGTGGCATAATTGAGCACCTAAACGCATAGTACCGCCTAAATCAGAAGACTCATGACGTTTTTCAACATCGCCATCTTCGTTAATCCATTCGGTAATCAAGCCTACAACAGGATAAGGTGTTTGCGAGTTAAATTCAGTAGAATGTGCGCCCTCTAGACCCGCTACATGGCGAGCAAATTCGATTAGCGCAACTTGCATACCTAAACAAATCCCGAAGTAAGGCAGGTTATTTTCGCGGGCAAATTTCGCTGCAAAAATTTTACCTTCAACACCACGCTCACCAAAACCACCTGGTACTAAAATACCATCTAAGCCTTGTAACACTTCTTCGCCTTTAGCTTCAACGGTTTGTGAATCAATATATTTGATATTCACAGTCACGCGATTTTTTAAACCCGCATGCTTTAATGCTTCGTTAACTGACTTATAGGCATCGGGTAGTTCGATGTATTTACCCACCATACCAATGGTCACTTCACCATTAGGGTTGGCTTCTTGATAAATTACGTTTTCCCACTCAGACAAATCAGCTTCGTTACAATCCAAATGGAAACGCTTAATCACTAAGTCATCTAAGCCTTGCGAACGTAATAAAGCTGGGATTTTATAAATACTGTCTACGTCTTTTAAAGAAATAACAGCGCGCTCTTCAACGTTACAGAATAACGAGATTTTAGCTTTTTCGTTGGCAGGAATAGCACGATCGCCACGACAAACCAATACGTCTGGCGCAATACCAATAGAACGTAACTCTTTCACAGAATGCTGTGTTGGCTTAGTTTTAACTTCGCCTGCGGCACCTAAGAATGGCACTAAAGTTAAGTGCATAAATAAGGTACGTTCGCGTCCTAGCTCAACACCTAATTGACGAATAGACTCAAGGAATGGCAATGATTCAATATCACCCACTGTGCCGCCAATTTCTACGATTGCCACATCGTGGCCTTCGCCACCTTCAAGCACTTTTTCTTTAATCGCATTAGTAATATGCGGAATAACCTGAATGGTTGCGCCTAAATAATCACCACGACGCTCTTTACGAAGTACTTCTTCATAAATACGGCCTGTTGTGAAGTTATTGCGGCGGTTCATTTTAGTGCGAATAAAACGCTCGTAGTGACCTAAATCGAGGTCGGTTTCAGCGCCATCTTCAGTCACGAATACTTCACCGTGCTGAGTAGGGCTCATGGTACCTGGATCGACGTTAATGTATGGGTCCAGTTTCATAATGGTTACATTGAGGCCACGAGCCTCTAAAATTGCTGCTAGCGACGCCGCTGCAATGCCTTTACCTAGTGATGAAACAACGCCACCAGTAACGAAGATATACCTTGTAGTCATGCTGAACCTGAGAAAATGTGTTGGAAAATACGTGCTTGTAAGAAAGCACTAGGACGGGGCGATAGTATATCAAAGCCACTGCGATTCGACAAACTTAAACACGCTAATTTTGGTTTAATTTGCCTTTTCGTCTTGTTTGACTTTGTCCCAGTAGCTATCTAATTCAGCTAACGTATGCTGCTCAATGGCTTTTGTGCTGTCGGCAACATACTGTTCTACGCCTCTAAATCTTCGCTCAAATTTGTTGTTGGCTTGGCGTAAGGCTTGTTCAGGGTCGACCTTTAAATGCCTGGCTAAATTGACCACCGCAAATAATAAATCGCCCATTTCGTCCTGAATATGTGCCTGAGAATAGGTGGGGTCATCCTGACTCTTGTTCACCTCAACAAGCACTTCATCGATTTCTTCATGGATTTTTGCCACCACAGGCTCAAGTTCGGCCCAGTCAAAGCCGACTTTTGCCACCCTGTGTTGAATTTTACGTGCACGAGACAACGCGGGTAATGCATGTGGAATATCATCTAATGCGGAGTGAAGTTGCTTTTGTTGGCGCTCATTGGCTTTGAGTTTATCCCAAGCTTGGCTTAATTCTTGGGTATTGGTAATCGAGCCGCTCACTTGTTCATCTGCTATGCCAAACACATGAGGATGGCGACGGGTTAATTTATCGCTGATGCGTTCAACCACGGTTGCAAAGTCAAACATGCCTTGTTCCTGGCCAAGCTGGCAATAAAACACCACTTGAAATAACAAATCACCTAATTCATCGGGTAATTCCTGCCACGCTTTACGCTCTATGGTATCGACCACCTCATAGGCTTCTTCTAAGGTAAAGGGCACTATGGTGGCAAAGTCTTGAGCAAGATCCCAAGGGCAGCCAGTTTTTGGATCGCGTAATTGCTTCATAATCTCTAACAATGATTGCATCGGTGCCACATTGATATCCTCATATTTTACCCTGCACTAAAATTAAAAAGGCACCTGGATTAAGGTGCCTTTCACATTGAATGGTCTTGTTTACATTACAGTCTACGAGACTCAACAACCCCATCAACTTGCGATAATTTGGCAATAATGCGTGACAAACCGTCAAGATTATATAGTTCAAGTTCAAGCTCAACTGTCGCGGTTTGAGTTTTCACATCAGAGGATGAACTCATTGCCATGACATTAGACTTTTCTGCGGCTAATACCGTGGTTAAATCGCGCAATAAGCCGCTGCGATCATGAGCTAATACTCTTACTCTTATACGGTATCCACCTGAATAGTTCTCACCCCAAATAACATCAACGCTGCGTTCAGGATGCGCGCGCATTAGCTCTTTAACTTGTTCACAGTCACTTCGATGTACTGAAATACCACGGCCCATAGTGATATAACCAAAAATCTCATCGCCAGGTACAGGCTGGCAACAACGCGCAATATGGCTCATTAAGTTGCCTACACCGTTAACCTCAACCTGGCCTTTACCGGTTTTTTTAGGTTTGTGGGACGCTTTTTTAAGGATGTCTTCGACTAAATCTTCGTCAGTATCTTCAACTTTACGCACTTTCGTTTCGGTAAAGTTCACCACTTGATTTAAGCGTAAGTCACCACCACCAATAGCGGCTAACATATCATCCATGCTATTGAGGTTAAAACGCTCTACTGCAACTACAGCATCTTTAATTTTTAATCCCACACGCGACAACTCAGACTCGAGCATCTCTTTACCCGCAGCAATATTTTTGTCGCGATCTTGCTGTTTAAACCAATGCTGTATTTTAGAGCGTGAACGAGACGACTTGATATAGCCTAAGTTAGGATTTAACCAGTCACGTTTAGGGTTAGGCGTTTTTGATGTAATGATTTCAATACGTTCACCCGTTTCAACCTGGTAGGTAAATGGCACAATACGGCCATCAACTTTGGCACCAATACACTTATGCCCCACCTGAGAGTGAATATAATAAGCAAAGTCGAGCACGGTCGAGCCTAAAGGTAAGTCAACGACTTCACCATTAGGGGTAAACACATAAACTCGGTCTTCAAATACCTGGCTGCGAACTTCATCTACAAGGTTGCCGCTTTCGGCCACATCTTCTTGCCACTGTAAAATTTTACGTAGCCAGTTAATTTTTTCTTCATAACCGGTTTGTTTGGCGTTACCCGCACCTTCTTTGTACTTCCAATGCGCAGCCACACCAAGCTCAGAGTCTTGATGCATGGCTTCGGTTCGGATTTGAATTTCAACGGTTTTACCCTCTGGGCCAACCACTACGGTATGTATTGATTGGTATCCATTAGGTTTAGGGTTGGCGACGTAATCATCAAACTCACGTGGAATGTGGTGCCATAGATCATGCACTACGCCTAACGCGCCATAACAATCTTGTAATCGCTCAGTCACGATCCGCACTGCACGTACGTCAAACAGTTCATCAAACTTAAGATCTTTACCCTTCATTTTACGCCAAATGCTGTAAATATGCTTAGGGCGGCCATAGACTTTGGCACGGATCTGGTCGTTGTCTAGACGTTGCTGTAGCTGAGAAACAAACTTTTCAATAAATACTTCGCGATCAACACGTTTACCATCAAGTTGTTTGGCAATATCTTTATAAACGGTTGGGTGCAAATAGCGAAACGAGATGTCTTCAAGTTCCCATTTTAGCTGCCCAATACCTAAACGGTTAGCTAATGGCGCGTATATATCGGCAATTTCACGGGCCAATAATACACGTGTTTCTTCGTCGGCATTTTTTACCGCGCGTAGTAAACATACACGCTCGGCAAGCTTAATCACCACTGCACGTACGTCTTCGACCATGGCCAATAACATTTTGCGAATGTTGTCGATTTGCGGTTCGGCATCACGCGAGTTCTCACTCACTTTTAGCGCGCCTATGGCATTCATGGTCACCACACTGGCGACCAGTTTTGCTAAATTATTGCCATATTTTTCAGCTAATTGTTCGTCGTTTAAAACACCCGCCTCATGCATTAAAAACAGCACTGCTGCCTGTAGCGTTTCGATGTCCATGTTAAGGGGCGCTAAAATCTCGATCATTTCACGAGCACGCGCAAGCAATTCGGTGTGAGCCAGCTTATTTTTGACCGGTAAGGCCTCAACTTGCTGGATCAACGCTAATAGTGTTTGAGCATCGTCTTTATCGTCAATATAACGGGCGACCCACTCATCTAATTGGAATGCTTGCGTATTAAAATGTGCTTCGCGAACAGATACCATGAACCCTTCCTTAGCCGCATGACCGACTTTTACCCACCGTCACTTCGCTGATTCATGGCGAAATGAAGGAAAAACGACAACTGAGTACGTTATCTTGAAGCCCTAAATACGTTTGTCAATTCAAACATGTTTAGTTGAACAAATTTATAGCATACCAGTTGATAATATTGAAAAAACAACACCTATTTACCCAGCTCAAACAAGACCATTGCCTCGATATGATGGGTTTGTGGAAACATATCAACTAAACCGACTTTAGCAATGCGATAACCGTTCGCTAATAATACACTACTGTCACGGGCTAAACTGGCCGGATTACAAGATACATAAACCACCTTTTTGGGTTGCATTTTTTGCAGCCATTGCAGGCTTTCATAAGCACCAGCTCTGGCTGGATCAAGCAACAGCTTGTCAATTTTACCTAGCCAAGTTTGCTCAGACAAATCAGCACTCAAATCAGCATGGTAAAAGCTTACGTTAGTTAATTGGTTATCGAGTGCGTTTTGTTTTGCTTGCTCAACCATTTCAACTACACCTTCAACCGCAATGACTTGTGCCGCTTTTTTCGCTAGCGGTAAACTAAAATTGCCCACTCCGCAAAACAAATCAAGGATCCGCTCACCAGATTGAGGATCAAGCCAAGCTACAGCTTGTTCAACCATGGCATGGTTTATCACACCATTAACCTGAACAAAGTTACCGGGTGTAAACGAGCATCGTACGCTGTTATCAGCAAGTAGGTAAAACGGTAACGTCGCGTCACTTTCGTTGGAGGGTAATGCTGGATAAAGCTGAGTTAATTGGCCCGAGTCATCTTGCAACAGCATCGTTAATTGGTACTTTTCAGCAAAACCACTCAACCAACGTAAATCTGAATTAGGTAAGGTTTTCGTTATCCTTAGCACAGCAAAACGGCCATTGTCAGCTTGGGTTAATTCCACATGGCCTAAACTGGCTTTGGCTTTTAACTGGTTTAAATTGACCGCCAACGGTGTAATAAGTTCAGACAAAGGCTCAGCAAGCACCGGACATTGGTTAATTTCAACAATTTTATTGCTGTTTGCAGCACGAAAACCCAACTGTAAGCGCTGAGTGTTTTTGTCAAATACGGTTGCGAGTCTCGCTCTACGGCGATAATGCCAGGCATTATCAACAATGGGTGTGGCAACAAGGTTATCTGTAACAGTTTCAGCACTGGATAATTTAGTAATCAAATCAACTAATGCCGTTTGCTTATGGTCGTGTTGAGCCTGATAGTCCATGTGTTGTAAATCACAACCGCCACATTGCACATAATGCGGACAATGTGGGTTAATGCGACGAGTAGATGGCGTATCAATCTTGATTAATTTTGCTTTGGCATAACTTTTCTTTTGCTCAACCAACTGCACGGTTGCGCGCTCGCCAGGTAACGCGCCAGGGACAAATACAACCTTACCTTGATGCTGAGCAATACCTGCACCTAGATGATCTAACTGAGTGATATCTAGCGTTAGCTTGGCCGATAATTGTTTAGATTTGTTTGGTTTTTCTTTGAAAAATTGTGCCATTTCGGCCTCAGATGTCGAATAAAAAACTAGTCAAGAGTGCGCTGTTTCTGGCAGTCTAGACGCAATAATAGCGATTTAGCATCAGGAACACACCTAACAGCCATGAAAAGTGCCAACAATATGACCAACTACAGCCTGCGTTCTTGGGTTCTGGTACTAGCGTTAGCGCCCACGATTGTCGTGGGTATTCTACTTGGAAGTTATTTCACGATAAACCGCTTTTATGAGTTAGAAGACACCTTAATCATAAAAGGCAGCAATATTGTTGAGCCTTTGGCCATTGCCAGTGAGTTTGGCATCATCAATCAAGATCGCGATTCGACAAAACGTCTTCTTGCCGCCTCTCAAATCAACAATGCAGCGTTAATTCACTCAATAGCAGTTTTTGACGCTGAAAATCAGTTATTTGTGACATCGCACTATCACAAAGACTTTGAAACGATGCGCTATAAAAAACCGTTAACCACTCTAACAGCAACAGAAAACGAAACGATTGGCGACACCATGGTTATCAGGGTGCCCATTATCTCTCACACAGGGTTGGAATCGTTACTGTTGAGTCGTTTAAATAATGTTAACGACAAAAACCAAGATACGCCGCAAAGCCAACATACAATCGAGCCGCTTTACAATGACCAGCAGGAGCAAATCCTTGGTTATATTTCTGTCTTACTTAACAAAGAAAACGCCTTATTAGAACAACATCGAGCGGCCATTGCAGCATTTATTATCGTGTTGATTGGGGTGCAATTTAATTTATTTTTCACTTTCAGATTAGTCAAACATGTTAACCACCCTATTACCGAAATGGTTCGAGTGGTGGCCAAAATTCGTGAGGGTAAACTCGATACTCGCCTTGAAGGAAACTTAATTGGCGAACTTGATTTACTCAAGCGAGGTATTAATGCCATGGCCGGCTCCTTGTCTGAATATCATGACGAAATGCAACAAAATATTGATCAAGCCACGTCAGACTTAAGAGAAACCTTAGAGCAAATTGAAATTCAAAACGTTGAATTAGACCTCGCTAAAAAACGCGCATTAGAAGCTAGCCGAATTAAATCTGAGTTTTTAGCCAATATGTCCCATGAGTTACGTACGCCACTTAATGGTGTCATCGGTTTTGCAAGGCAATTGTTAAAAACCCCGCTACACACAAGCCAACTTGACTACATTAAAACCATTGAGCGCAGCGCAAGTAATTTACTGGGGATCATTAACGATATTCTTGATTTTTCTAAACTCGAAGCGGGTAAAATGGTGCTTGAGAAAATGCCGTTCGCGCTACGTGAAACCTTGGCTGAAACCTTAACCATTATTGCCGGTAGCGCCCAAGAAAAAGGCATTGAGCTCGTTATCGATATTGATAGCAATGTCCCCGAAAGTGTCAGTGGCGACGCGATGCGAGTTAGCCAAATCATTACCAATTTAATGGGGAACGCGATTAAATTTACCGACATAGGCAGTGTGGTATTAAAAATTCATTTGGTGAGTCAAGAAGATGACAACATCACCCTAAGATGTGAAGTGATTGATACCGGTATCGGCATTGATGAGAGTCAGCAAGAATATTTATTTCAGGCATTTGGTCAGGCAGATTCTTCAATATCACGTCGCTTTGGAGGTACAGGGTTAGGCCTGGTGATCACCAAACGCCTAATTAACCAAATGGGCGGCCAAATTGGCTTTACATCTGCGCCTAATAAGGGGTCAAATTTCTGGTTTATACTCCCACTTGGGCTCAGTCAATTTGAAATTGGTGAAGTACTACCGGTTAATGTTTTGCAGCACAAATCAGTGCTGTTATACGAACCACGAGAATTGTCTCGCGATACATTAAACCGTCGTTTAGTTTCTTGGCAATTAATCATCACCAATGCGACCAACCCCGAAAACTTAACCTCAGTACTTAACAGTAAAAACAGCAAGTACGATTATATTATTATGAGTTGCCATGGATTTGTTGATAACGATGAGCTCATTCATCTATTACAGCAAGCACGACAACATACTGACTGTCTGGTGTTGTTACACGATTGCCTCGATCAAGATGTGATAATTAATGTACTAAAAGCCAATGCCGATGTGCTGCTTAATACCCCCATAAGCGACTTAACGTTAGCGCGCCATTTAATTTATCCGCCAACGCCAGTCTCCCTAGCAAGCTTACCTGAAGCGCCGATTATACCTGACTCTCAACGCATAAAAGCGTCAGTACTTGCAGTTGACGATAATAACGCTAACCTAAAACTTATCGACACATTACTAAAAGAGTTAGTGGTTAATGTTGTTACAGTGAACAATGGAAATGACGCGATAAAACAAGCTCAAGAGCGAGCATTTGACTTAATATTTATGGATATTCAAATGCCTGGTATCGACGGCATAACCGCCACACAGCAAATTCGTTCAATGTCGCTTAACCGCAATACCCCCATTATTGCGGTCACTGCACATGCTATTGCTGAAGAGCGTGAAAAAATACTCGCTTGTGGTATGGATGGCTTCTTGCCAAAACCGATTGACGAAATGTCATTAAAAGGCGTCATCAATCGCTGGGTAACTAAACCTAAATTTACCCATTTTGATAATCAAATAATCAATTGGGATTTATGCCTAACTCAAGCCAATCAAAAGCCTGATTTAGCACTAGACATGCTTAAAATGCTTGTCAACTCCATTCCTGAAACCGTTGAAAATATTAACCATGCTCTGACACAACGCGATGCCAGCAGCCTGCTACAAACTGTACACAAGCTTCATGGTGCTACATGTTATTGCGGTGTTCCTACCACACAAAAACTCTGCCAAGCTATTGAGTCAGGGTTAAAACATAAAATTGACATCGATGATCTCGAACCTGAAATACTTGAGTTACTTGACGAGTTAACTAAGGTAGAATCAGCAGCAAATCAAGTGATAAACCAGCTATCAGTGGATATTCCTAATGACCAGTAAACCCGGCTTTTTTAAACGTCTTAAGGCATTGTCTTTACCGCAAAAACAGCTTTTTGCAATCGCGCTATGCCAACGCATGTTACCTAATTACAAATTGTTTTCAGAAGTATGTGAGTTCGGTGAGCCTCAGGTTCTCAGTACAGCATTAGAGTTATTATGGCAAAGCCAGTACGATAAAAAACTCAAGTTTAACATCGATGTACATTTGCAACGTCTTGACGAAAATACGCCCGACCCAAGTGATTTCGAGGCCTATGGCGCTTACCCTGCAATGGATGCAGCCGTTGCTGTTGCCACATTAATGAGTGCAATAGACAGCAAAGTTGAAGAAGACATTACCAATATCAGTAAGTTGTCATCAAGTACCGTCGCCAACTACATTGAAGCCATCAGTGATGATTCATTAATGGATGAAGAACTCGATGATTTTGTGTTTTCACACCCGGTTATGGAAGAGGAAAAAGAGCTTCAAGCCATGCTACTTGATATTATTGAAGCCAATCCTGATATTACCGCTGAGCTGGTTAAAGGTTTACGAAAGGATATTATTGACGCAGGCGTTTCAAACATCGGGATTAGCGAATAACCAAGGCATTTTATTTCAGTCAACAGCCTCTTAACCCGAGTTGAGCTTAATCAGAATAGCCTGAGTCATTCAGGCTTTATTTAGTGTTAAACGATGAAAAAAATTTTCTATCAAGGGTTCACTTTTACTAACTCAAACGGTAAAACCGATAATTGGACACTAGTAATAGGTAACCAAGTTAGAGTTGGTTCACTATTCGAATTAAGACGCCAAGTGCACTTTTTTACTGAATTGGGCGTTTTACCGCCGCCCAAGATCACTAAATAATGCAATAAACTATTTTATCCCCCGACCAAACTATACTGCCAAGCCACTTATCCGTTTATAAAGTGTTAACTTCAGCCTAAGTCTAATTGCATCGGCACTATTAAAAGCAGTAAAGTGATAACATTATCATTTTGCTAAGGAATTGCGAGGGATGTCGAGTATTCTTACCCCGCTAATCGCTGTTTGCGCCATTATGCTGCTTGGCAGCATCGTTCAAAAATTGAGAGTACTGCCAGCAGATACAGATGTGGTCCTCAATCAATTTGTCTATTACGTGGCTTTTCCTGCCATTTTACTCATCGTTTTGGCAGAAACCCGGATAGAAGATATTGCCCAATGGGGGTTTATTGCCGGGTTTAGCTTAGCCATGATAATTACCTACGCCTTAGTGATTTGCCTGTCTTTATGGCAAGCTCCCAAGCAGCAAGCAATCGCGGCAATGCGCGCACTAAATTCCACCTTTGGCAATACGGCATTTATTGGTATTCCGCTAATGAGCTTGCTTTTTCCAGGCAACAAAATGGCCTTAGTTGCCGCAGCCATTGCCAGTTTATTATCTGTGATTATGTTCGCCTTTGCCTTAGTGTCAATTGAGCTGGCCAGTAGAAGCAAACAATCTAATCAGCCAGCAATATTGATAATGGTAAATGCGTTAGGAAAAAATCCAATAGTGCTCGGCAGCGCCATAGGTATCACATTATCAGCCAGTCAAATTAACCTACCAGATAGCTTTTCGCTTATGTTGCATCAAGTTGGCAACACCTCAAGCCCTTGCGCGCTTTTTGCTATTGGAATGGTTTTGGTCAAAGCATTACGACAACAAACAGGCAGTAATCTATTTACCGCAGGTTTAATAACCGAGCTTAATGTCATTAATCTACTCAAGCTTATTATTCAGCCACTCATCGCCTTTGGTTTACTTACCGCATTGGGTGTTGAAACTCAATGGCTAATCATGGGAGTAATATTGGCATCACTGCCTACCGCGGCAAGCGTTTACTTACTAGCAGACCGCTACCAGGTACACGCAAATGTGAGTGCACAGGCAATTTTATATGGCACCTTAATGACGTTTATCACCTTACCGATAATAGAATCTTTATTGAAAACTTATGCTTAAGTAATGTACACATCAAGAGTAAAAAACCAGCAACGATAATTTTCTGCCAACCACTTTACTGTATAAAAAAACAGTATATACTGTTTATCAATACAGTGGTTTGTGGTGTTATTGACAGGAACTCATTATGCTTTGCCAACTCAGCATTAACAATTTTGCTATCGTACGTTTTTTAGAACTCGACTTTAAAGCCGGTATGACAAGCATCACCGGCGAAACCGGTGCAGGTAAATCGATTGCAATCGATGCTCTGGGGTTATGTTTAGGTAATCGCAGTGACGCCAATACAGTAAGGCCAGGTGCAAGTAAAACCGAAGTCAGTGCTCGCTTCACTTTACATGATGTTCCATTGGCTAAACGTTGGCTTGAAGACAATGACCTAGATGCTGACGACGAATGCATTTTGCGCCGCACAATCAATAATGATGGCCGGTCACGTGCTTATATCAATGGCAATCCCGTACCTGTTACACAGTTAAAAGCCATTGGGCAATTATTAATTGGGATTCATGGCCAACATGCACATCACGCCATGCTGAAAAGTGAGCATCAATTAAGCCTGCTCGACAGCTATGCCAATCATAAATTATTGTTAGACAATGTCAGCGCCAGTTACATGCGATGCAAGCAGGTTGAAAATGAGCTTAAACAACTTGAGCAAGCGCAACATGAACGTATCTCTCGTCAACAGTTGCTGCAATATCAGGTCGAAGAACTTAACGAGTTTAACCTAGGCATAGAAGAATTTGACGAAATAGAACAAGAGCACAAGCGTTTAGCCAATGGCACAGATTTAATAGAGCGATGCCAGGCTGGATTACACTTGCTCACTGAAAGCGATGAAGGCAACATCGAATCACTATTAAACAAAGTCGTCACCATAGCAGAAACTCTTCAAAGTTATGATGAATCACTTACTCCAATTAGCAGCATGCTAAATGAAGCGCTTATTCAAGTGCAAGAAAGCGCCAGTGAAATCGAAAGTTATTTAAGTCGCTTAGAACTCGACCCTGAGCACTTTGCCTTTCTTGAAAAACGCTTATCAACAGCAATGCAACTCGCTCGTAAGCATCATGTGAGCCCAGACAAGCTGGCGTTACATCATCAAGAATTGATGGCCGAATTAAACGAGCTTGCAGGGGATGAAAGTAAGCTTGATGAAATAAGAATGCAATTAGAGGCCAGCAAAAAAGCCTATTTAGCCAGTGCACAAAAACTCAGTCAAAGTCGCAGTCGCTACGCTAAAGAATTAGATAAGTTAGTCACTCAATCGATTCATGAACTCAATATGCCTAAAGGTAAATTTAGCATTCAAGTGAATCATGACCCTGACAATATCTCCGTTAACGGCTGTGATAGTGTCGAATTTATGGTAACAACTAACCCGGGGCAACCTTTACAACCCATTTCAAAGGTCGCTTCAGGTGGTGAATTATCACGCATAGGCTTGGGTATTCAAGTAATAACAGCTAAAAAAGTGGCCACTCCAACACTAATATTTGACGAAGTTGATGTGGGTATTTCAGGTCCAACAGCATCTGTTGTTGGCAGAATGCTCCGCAGCCTTGGAGAATCAACTCAGGTGTTGTGTGTAACCCACTTACCGCAAGTGGCAGGTAATGGCCACCAGCATATGTTCGTCAATAAATTTAATAAAGCCGGTAGCACTGAAACCACCATGCAAGCATTAGATAAAGATCAGCGGGTCAATGAGCTAGCACGTTTATTAGGTGGCGATGTGATTACTGAAAACACCTTAGCCAACGCTCGAGAGTTATTACAATAAAGCTGATGATTTATCAAATGCCAGCAACATGTTACTATTGTGTTAAACGGACTTCACGGATAAATAATGTTGATGACTTTTCTCAAAATAATAGGCGTGCTAGTTGGCTTAATCAGCAGCTTATTGGTATTTGCCGTTGTTTGCTTAGTGGCAATCAACGCATCTGACAGAACAAAATCGCCAAATACACTATTCGTAGACAGCTGGCTAAAACAACAACCCGTTGCATCGAGCGTAAACGGGTTTGAATATGCCAAAACTATCGTTGGCACTACTGAAGATAATGCATCGCTTAAACAAAAATCATTGTTGGCCCTGAATACAGAAGAAGTTGAGTTAACCCGTGGTTTTAAAACCGCTTGTTATCAAACTGATATCGTCACATGTAATCAATTTATAAATGATAACGATACTTATATTCAGGATGTTGTAGGTAAATACAAGGCTGAAATAGAGCAATACAATACTTTATTAAGCATGCCTGATTGGCAAGAAAGTGAGCAGTCTCTGACACATCAGAAGCAAATCCACTGGAGTAAACTTTTTCAACTTAGAGATTTAAGCATACTGGCAGAGGCAAAAGGAGTTAACGCTAATGCAAGTATAATCGATATTGATGGTGTTACAGCATTCTTAGATAGAGACGCTCATTTTTGGAATAATGTATACCACTCTTCTCGCTCGTTAATGACTCATACTATTGCCTATAACATGCTCAAGTTACAGTTAAACCTGGCTAACTCTATTAGCCCTGAAAACAAAGAATTTTCGAAAAAAGTTAGCACCTGGCAATCTCCTTTCATATTAACTCAAAGCGACTTTAAGCGAATATTTTCAGGTGAATGGCTCTTTGGTCACAACGCCATGCTGAAAATTGTAATGCAAGCTAAACAGGATACTGCACCATTTTACGAACAATGGTTAGCTGACATGTTTATTAAACCCATTGATGATGATAATTTACGCGCTGAATATTTCGTCAACATGGTTAATGCGCCTGTATCAACCGATGCATCACTTATGCTTAAAAAGCCAGAATATTGCGATAACGACAATAGCTTGATGCAGTTATGGCAATTACGCTATAACCCGATCGGTAAAGTATTAAGCTGCACATATTATGAAACAGATCTTAAGTTGCGCATCGTCAAAATGAATAATGAGATTGAACAACTACGCAGCAATTTAATGATGACTCAATAAATTTCAGTATCATTAAGTGTGCAAACACAAGGATCAAATATAAAAAAAGAGCACATTGCGCTCTTTTTTTATATTTGGTGTTATGGTATTTAAAGCAACGTTATAAATAATAAACCGCAAGCTGCACACCCATTAATGCAAATATACCAGCTAAAACATCGTCAATCATAATCCCAAAACCACCATGGACTTTTGCATCTAACCAACGAATTGGCCAGGGTTTAATGATGTCAAAAAATCGAAATAATATAAAACCAAGTAGTAACCACACAAAGCCTACTGGCGCGGCGATCATGGTGATCATCAATCCAACCACTTCATCCCACACAATTGCACCATGATCATGAACGCCCATATCTTTTGCGGCCTTACCACAAATATAAAAACCGGCAAGCATGCTGAGCACAGTGATCATCAAGTAGGGAGTTAAACTTAATTGTTGCATTAAGAGCACTATAGGTACGGCTGCTAGGGTGCCAAAAGTACCAGGCGCTTTGGCCACTTTCCCGCTACCAAAACCCAAAGCTAAAAAATGAATAGGGTTAGCAAGAGACAATTTTTTTACAAATTTATCTTGAGTAAATAGTTTCATAGGCCTTTGTTAAAAATGCTCAAAAACGCGAGAAACAGGAATAAAAGCCTTGCCATCATCGACAAACTTAAGTTTATCACCAGCACATATCTGGCCTATTTTGACAAACTTAACTCCAGCGTGAATAAGCGCTGTATCAATAGCACCGCGTTGTGATTCTGGCACAGTGAACAACAGCTCATAATCTTCGCCGCCAGTTAACGCATAGCTTAGTGCATCTTCGCGGCTCAAATTGGCTTTTAACGAGTTAGATAATGGGATCAGATTAACATCGATAATCGCCCCCACTTTGGAGGCTTTAAGCACATGAGCAATATCGGACACTAACCCATCAGACAAATCGATTGCACTGGTAGCTAAGGTTCTCAATGCCTGCCCCGCTAACACTCTTGGTGTGGGGTAATAATGGCGATTTATCAGGTATTCTTTATCTTCTGTGTATACAGATTTTACGCCACGTAGCACATCTAACCCTAACGCGGAGTCACCCAATGTACCCGTAACATAAATCCAATCACCATTTTTAGCCCCCGAACGAGTTAATGCAGTGCCCTTAATCACTTGGCCATTAATGGTAATGCTTGTGCTACGCGGGCCCCGGGTCGTATCTCCACCAATGAGAGCGATACCATAGTACTCTGCGATCTCAAATAAACCCGTACTAAAGCTAGCTAACCAAGACTCATCAACACTTGGCATTGTTAAAGCAAGGGTAAACCAGGCAGGCTCGGCTCCCATGGCCGCAAGATCAGAAAGATTCACAGCCAAAGACTTATAACCCAGTGCATGGGCAGGCATGTCTGATAAAAAATGGACATTTTCTACGAGAGTATCACATGAAATCGCAATCGATTTGTTGTCTGCTGGATTAACCAAAGCACAGTCGTCGCCAATGCTGAGCTCTACATCGCGTCTTTTTTGGCCTTTATTACGAAAGTAATGTTCGATGAGTTGAAATTCTTTCACATTCAGTTTGGTTCGGTAAACCGACCACCTTAATTTAGAAACAATTAATAGAAATGAAAAACGGTATCCGAAGATACCGTTCTGGTATTACTTATGTTTCACTAATTTATCTAGCAAGCCATTTACAAACTTGTGACTGTCGTCGGCGCCAAACGCTTTCGCTAATTCGATACCTTCGTTAATTGCCACTTTAAACGGCACATCTTTACGAAAGGTCAACTCATAGGTTGCCAAACGAACGATTGCTTTTTCAACTGGTGAAACATCTTCGAAATCACGATCTAAATGTGGCTTCAACAAATCATCAATCTGTGCAGTTTTTGACGCTACACCCGACAATAACTCGCGAAAATAAGCAACATCTACGCCGTCTGTGCTCTGTTCAGTTAAAAACTCATGTTCTACATCAGCAACATTGTTCTTACTTAACTGCCATGAATAAATGGCTTGAACGGCTAAACGGCGGGCCTTACGGCGCTCTGAAGGTTTCATACTTTTCCTACTATTACAGCTGTTGTTCTAGTTGTTGCAGTACATTAACCATTTCAAGCAAGCCAAGTGCAGCTTCGCCGCCTTTATTACCTGCTTTAGTACCTGAACGCTCAATGGCTTGTTCGATGGTATCTGTCGTTAATACACCAAATGAAACAGGTAGGTCATATTCTAGAGCAACTTGCGCAAGACCTTTGTTACATTCGCCGGCAACAAAATCAAAATGAGGAGTACCGCCACGGATCACTGCACCGAGTGCGATGATGCCGTCAAATTTGCCACTTGCAGCAACACGTTTTGCTGCTAGCGGTAATTCAACTGCGCCAGGAACACGCACAACAGTGATGTTGTCGTCACTTACCTGACCGAAACGCTTTAATGTGTCTATTGCACCGTCAAGCAGACTTTCAACTAAAAAACTATTGAATCGCGATATTACGATCGCCACTTTGGCATTTTTCGCTTCGATATTACCTTGAACTACGTTCATTCTATCTTACCTAAATTAGCTAAAGCACCCGGCTCGGGGCAAAAAGAGGCGCTATGATATCACAGCCATTAGCCCTGAGCGCTATGCAATTAATGAAATTGTTAAATTTACCATAGACCAAAATTATTCGGCTATGTAATCAGTCACTTCTAAACCAAAACCTGACAGTGAATGGTAACGCTTTGGCGAACTTAATAAACGCATACTCGTCACGCCTATACTCGCTAATATTTGTGAGCCTACGCCAACACGACGTGAAGTACCTTGCCACATTGCTGGCGCAGGTAGTTGCCCATTGTCTTCAGCTTCAAACGCTTTAACTTTTGCGAGCAAATCACTGCTGTGTTCTTGATTACCCAGTAACACTAAAATGCCGCCCTCAGCTGCAATGCGCTCCATGGCTTTTTCTAATGGCCAACTGCGCTTTTGGTCACGCTCAGAGTGCAATAAATCGTTAAAGGTATTTTGCAAATGCACACGTACTAAACAATTTGGCTGCACATCACCTTTAATCAAAGCATAGTGTAACTGATTATCTATCGTGTCTCTAAAAGTCACCATAGTAAACTCACCAAAACGAGTCGGTAATTTACAGGTTGCTTCTCGCACAACTGTCGTTTCGTTAGTGTTACGGTATTCAATCAAATCAGCAATAGTGCCAATTTTAATGCCGTGCTTTTCACTGAAGATTTCTAAATCAGGTCGGCGCGCCATGGTGCCATCTTCATTTAAAATTTCGACTATCACCCCCGATGGCTCGCAGCCTGCTAAACGAGCTAAATCACAACCGGCTTCAGTGTGACCTGCACGCGTAAGCACCCCACCTTCTTGGGCCATTAATGGAAAAATATGACCAGGTTGCACTAAGTCTGACGCTTTGGCATCTTTAGCAACCGCAGCTTGCACGGTTACAGCGCGGTCATGAGCAGATATCCCAGTGGTAACACCTTTAGCGGCCTCAATAGACACCGTAAAGTTTGTTGAAAACTGGGCGTTATTGTTAGTTACCATCAGTGGCAAATTGAGTTGCTGACAGCGTTCTTTCGTCATTGTTTGGCAAATGAGTCCACGGCCATAGGTTGCCATAAAGTTGATTGCTGCTGGCGTCACTTTATCAGCGGCCATGATCAAATCGCCTTCATTCTCTCTGTCTTCATCATCCATCAAGATAACCATTTTACCTTGACGAATATCTTCAATGATTTCTTCTATGCTATGTAGCGCCATTGTCAGACCTTTAATTATCGATTTATAGTATTTGAATATGTTGGGTACAGGTATTTACATCTAGTTAGCGTAAGAAACCAGATTTAGCGAGCAGCTCCATTGTGACCCCAGATGTGGGCTCATGATTTGCCTCAGGCTGCATTAACCGCTCTAAATATCGGGCAATTAAATCCACTTCAATATTAACCTTATCGCCAACTTTTAATGTGACTAATGTGGTTTCGCCCGCGGTATGAGGCACAATGGTTAATCTAAAACGGTGACCATCGACTTCGTTAACCGTTAAACTCACACCATCGATGGTAATTGAGCCTTTGTGTGCAATATAACGACTTAGCGCAACAGGCGCAGATAACCAAAACTCAAGCGCCTTACCTCTGTAAGCGCACTGCTCAACGGTGGCAATGCCATCGACATGGCCGCTGACCATATGTCCGCCAAGCCTAGTTGAAGCAGTCACAGCTTTTTCAAGGTTTACTTTTTGACCCACCTGGTAATGGCTAAAACCCGTTAACGCAACCGTTTCAGCGGATATGTCGGCAACGTAACCATCAGGTAAACACGCCACAACTGTTAAGCAAACGCCGTTAGTTGCTATGCTGTCACCTAATTTCACATCGCTTAAATCCAATTTACCACTGGCAACGGTTAAGCGAATATCGTTCCCTTTACGATCAATTTTACGTAATGTACCAAGGGCTTCGATTATCCCAGTAAACATAATGACTCACTTTTAACGTTTATACTTTGCTGTTGCTCAGATTTTTAAGTTTGGCTACAACGAATTAATAGGATTTATTATATCTAAGGATATAACGCTTATCTTGTCCAACGTGGCGCTCATCAATTAACTGCAATTCAGGGGGTTGATCCATTGCGGTATAATCGGGTAATTGCAGCATATTACGCCCATGACTGCCCAGTAACTTAGGCGCCTGATAAAGCACAATATCATCCGCTAAACCTTGCGAGACAAACGCGCCCGCTAGCGTAGCTCCAGCTTCAACTAACACTGAGTTTGCCGTTCTGCCTAAATACGTTAGCAAGGGCAGTAACGGGATTCTACCTGACGAGTCACACTCTAAAACTAAAAAAGACACATGCGCTGGTAATGTCGCTTTGATGTGTGCAGGATAATCACACCCTGACACCAATAATATTGGGCTTTCAATTGAAAAAAGTTGCTGATTTGCCGTTAATCTCGCGCGGCTATCTAGTACCACTCGAAGAGGCTGAAAAATCTCATCTGGAGTATGTCGGGTGGTTAATTCACCTAATGATTCAAAGCGAACATGTAAACTCGGATCATCAACTAGCACGGTTTCAACGCCGGTAATTAACGCACAATGACTGGCACGATACTTTTGCACATCTGCACGAGCTGCAGTGCCGGTAATCCATTTTGACACGCCATTAGATAACGCCGTTTTTCCATCTAAACTAGCAGCCACCTTTACCGTTACCCAGGGTAAACCTGTTTTCATGCGTTTCATAAAACCAAGGTTTAATGCATATGCTTGATCTGTGAGTAAACCGACATCCACTTGAATACCCGCCTCTCTTAGCATGGCGATACCACGCCCAGAAACTTCTGGGTTAGCATCGGTCACAGCCACCACAACTCTGGCAACCTTGGCATTAATTAATCCCAATGCACATGGCGGCGTACGGCCATAATGACTACAAGGCTCAAGTGTGACATAAGCAGTCGCACCTTGCGCGGTTTGGCTTTTATCATAAAGCATCTTAAGCGCATTAACTTCTGCATGACCTTGACCCGCTCGTTGATGATAACCTTCGCCGATAATGTGGTCATCGCGTACAATTACGCAACCGACACAAGGATTGGGCCGAGTAGTAAACCGCCCCTTTTCAGCCAGCTTAATTGCTCGGCTCATCATTTCTATATCAACACTAGACCAGTTAGACATGGTTGTTAACCTCGTTTACTGCCATATATATCCTGTAGAAAATCGTCTAAACAGAAGAGCATGGTCTTACATATGTGATTATTTTTGTAGCTTGGCAATAGCCTCACCAAATTGCGAGACATCTTCAAAAGCGCGATAAACCGAAGCAAAACGAATATAAGCCACTTTATCTAGCGTCATTAACTGCTCCATCATCAGATTACCAATCATTTCAGAATCCACTTCACGCTCGCCAGTTGCGCGCAGTGTTGATTTAATCTTAGTAAGGGCTTGTTCTATCTCGTCAATTGATACCGGACGCTTTTCCACTGCTCGCAACATACCGCCACGCAGTTTATCTTCATCAAACGGCTGTCTGGTGCCATCACGCTTTATCACTCTGGGCATCACTAATTCAGCCCCCTCAAACGTGGTAAAACGTTCATGACATTCGGTACACTCCCGGCGACGGCGAACTTGATGGCCATCGGCCACTAATCGAGAATCGATAACTTTGGTGTCGGTCGCGCTACAAAAAGGGCAATGCATTGAACCTCCTGCAGAAAACAAAATGGCCGCTAAAAATTAGCGGCCATCAAAGTTTATCCTATTTGTGGCATAAGGTTAACCTAAACCTCAACACCTAAAACAATAGTGATTAACCGTATACTGGAAACTTAGCACACAATGCCAACACCTGGCCTTTAACGCGCTCAATAACAGCAGTGTTAGATGCATCATCTAAAATGTCACAAATCCAGGTTGTCAGCTCTTTTGCTTCAGCTTCTTTAAAGCCACGGCGAGTAATGGCTGGTGAACCAATACGGATACCCGATGTAACAAATGGTGAACGAGGATCATTAGGCACTGAGTTTTTGTTAACGGTAATGTTGGCACTGCCTAACGCCGCGTCAGCTTCTTTACCGGTTAAATCACGACCAATTAAATCAACCAACATTAAGTGGTTTTCAGTACCACCTGAGACGATTTTATATCCGCGAGATAAAAATACTTCAACCATGGCTTTGGCATTTTTAACTACTTGCTGCTGGTATACTTTAAACTCTGGCTCTAATGCTTCTTTAAATGCTACTGCTTTACCCGCGATAACATGCATTAATGGGCCACCCTGGCCACCAGGAAATACTGCAGAGTTTAACTTTTTGTATAACTCTTCATCGTCAGCAGCTGAAATAATAATACCGCCACGAGGGCCAGCTAAGGTTTTATGTGTGGTAGAAGTCACAACGTGTGCGTGTGGCACTGGCGTAGGATAAACACCTGCAGCAATTAAACCGGCAACGTGTGCCATATCAACAAATAAATAGGCACCAATTTTGTCGGCAATTTCACGCATTCTTGCCCAGTCAACAATACCTGAATAGGCAGAAAACCCGCCAATCATCATCTTAGGTTTATGCTCAATGGCTAAACGCTCCATTTCGTCGTAGTCAATTTTGCCAGACTCGTCGATACCATAAGGAATGATGTTATAAAGTTTGCCAGAAAAGTTAACTGGAGAACCATGGGTTAAGTGACCACCGTGTGCAAGGTTCATACCCAATACAGTATCACCTGGCTGCAACAACGCCATGAATACAGCACTGTTTGCTTGTGAACCAGAATGTGGTTGCACGTTAGCATAAGTGGCACCAAATAATTCTTTTGCACGTTCAATGGCTAATGTCTCAACTACATCAACGTATTCGCACCCACCATAGTAACGCTTACCTGGATAACCTTCAGCATACTTGTTAGTTAACTGAGAACCTTGCGCTTCCATTACACGTGGACTGGTATAGTTTTCAGACGCAATTAGTTCAATGTGTTCTTCTTGACGACAAGTTTCATCTTCAATGGCTTTAAATAATTCTGGATCGTAATCCGCAATATTCATCGCTTTTTTCAACATGGTAGCTCCAACATCAATATCTTTATAGTAGGGTTGCGGCGTATTCTACTCTGCAACGATGATGATTCACAGTAGAAACAACATGAAATTCACTGTGTTCTGAATACAAAACGATTGATGTTAATTCTTGTCTCGGCCTTTTATAACCCCATTAAGACGGTAAAATTATTTCCGGCAATCCCCTGTTGAGTTCAGCCAATAATACAGTAGAATTATCGCTATCTTTGTTGACAACTAGACAGAATAAACATGGCTCAATTTGTATACAGCATGCTTCGTGTGGGTAAGATTGTTCCACCGAAAAAGCAAATTTTAAAAGACATTTCATTAAGCTTTTTCCCCGGTGCCAAAATTGGTGTACTCGGTTTAAACGGATCAGGTAAATCAACACTATTACGCATTATGGCGGGTATTGACACCGAGATTGAAGGTGAAGCACGCCCTATGCCTGGGCTTAAAATTGGTTATTTACCCCAGGAACCTCGTTTAAATGAGCAGCAAACTGTGCGTGAAGCCATTGAAGAAGCGGTAAGTGAAGCAAAAAATGCTTTAACACGCCTAGATGAAGTCTATGCCGCATATGCTGAACCTGATGCTGACTTTGATGCACTAGCTAAAGAGCAAGGCGAATTAGAAGCCATTATTCAGTCACAAGATGCTCATAATCTTGACCGCATTCTTGAACGTGCAGCAAACGCACTTCGTTTACCTGAATGGGATGCAAAAATTGAAGTGCTTTCGGGTGGTGAACGTCGCCGAGTGGCAATTTGTCGTTTATTGCTTGAAAAACCTGAAATGCTGTTACTTGACGAACCAACCAACCACTTAGATGCTGAGTCAGTGGCATGGTTAGAGCATTTCTTACAAGAATATACCGGCACAGTGGTAGCCATTACCCACGACCGTTACTTCTTAGATAATGCTGCGGGTTGGATTTTAGAACTTGACCGCGGCGAAGGTATCCCGTGGGAAGGCAACTATTCATCATGGCTTGAGCAAAAAGATGCACGTCTACAGCAAGAGTCCTCTACAGAAAGTGCACGTCAAAAAACCATTGCTAAAGAATTAGAATGGGTTCGCCAAGGTGCGAAAGGTCGTCAATCAAAAGGTAAAGCCCGTATGGCTCGCTTTGAAGAATTGAACACCAACGATTACCAAAAGCGTAACGAAACCAACGAACTGCTTATTCCACCAGGACCTCGCCTAGGCGACAAGGTCATCGAAGTTACCAACCTCACCAAGTCATATGGTGATCGAGTGTTGATTGATGATTTAACATTCTCGGTACCTAAAGGAGCAATCGTCGGTATTATTGGTGCTAACGGTGCGGGTAAATCAACATTATTTAGAATGATATCGGGTGCTGAGCAGCCAGACAGTGGTTCAATTTCTGTCGGGGAGTCTGTTAAAATTGCTTCAGTTGAGCAGTTCCGTGATTCAATGGACGACAAAAATACCGTATGGCAGGAAATTTCTGGTGGCCAAGATATTATGCGGATCAACAACACCGAAATTCCAAGCCGTGCTTATGTAGGCCGTTTTAACTTCCGTGGTGGCGATCAACAAAAAATTATTGGTACATTGTCAGGTGGTGAGCGTAACCGTGTCCATCTAGCTAAATTGCTACAGGCTGGCGGTAACGTATTATTACTCGACGAACCCACCAACGATTTAGACGTTGAAACCTTACGCGCATTAGAAGAGGCACTATTAGAGTTCCCAGGCTGCGCTATGGTTATCTCGCATGACCGTTGGTTCCTTGACCGTATTGCTACTCATATCCTTGACTACCGTGATGAAGGTAAAGTGAACTTCTATGAAGGTAACTACACCGAATACTCAACATGGCTTAAAGAAACATTAGGCACAGACGTAGTAGAACCACATCGTTTAAAATACAAACGTATTAGCAAGTAATAAAGCGACAACCTTGTGTTAGCTTAAAACACAAATCACGGTCACAATGAAAAACAAAACAGAGACGATTCGTCTCTGTTTTGCTTTATCAGACTGATTTTCGTTTATATTTATGCCATTTCAATATAAACTCGTTTTTACATCTAAAAGTGTCAAAAATTTGTCAATTTATTGTGAGCGATGCACCACAATCTGTTTGTAAAGCAAAAATAACTTCAGTATTATAAATTATTAACGGATTATTTTGCTCTGCTGATAACACTCAGCGCATTACAGAGTGTCGATGGTTCCAGCTTGTAAAGAAATATTATGGAGAGATCAGTGAGATACGGTTCAATTAGCCTTGCTTTATTGTGCTTATATGCAAGCAATTCATTTGCGGCACTCGAAGTCATCACCAGTTCAGAACAACAGACACTAAACCAAATCGAAACCGAATATGATATCGATAGTTTGTTGATAAATGTGAATGACAAATTCTCTCAACTCAACAAAAAAGCCTATGACGTCGAAGGCCTGAAAAAGACCATTGCATCAGAGCAACTTCGTTATGATGCATTAATTGAAGGTTTACCTCAGGCTATTCGCAGTAAAACAGCCCTACCTGACACTTACAAGCAAATTGAAGAGTCAGTTATTTTGGTTGATGAGTTAACCCTAAAAGCGGAAGAAGACAGCAAACGCCTTGAAACTGAAAAAGTCGAAATCTTGTCTGAGTACGAAAAAATCAACAAACAACGTGCAAGTAAGAGCCAACAGTTATTTAAACTAAAAACGGACATTACTAATCGATTAATTGCTGATCTATCAAAATCAAGCAGTACCCTTCCGGTCAATATCAATGGCTCAACAGAGTGCTCAAAATATCAAACAATTGCCGCGTGTTTAAAAGAATCACAAAGCAGCATTGTAAGCAATACTCGTAACGAATCGCCTTTTTTAAACGACAAGAGCGTATTGTTATCTTATGAAGTCATCGACGCAAACATGAACATGAGAGGCGATTTGAACTATAAAGTGGCGATGAAATTTAAGCCATCTTATAACAACAAAATCGACGAAATGTTAAATGAAAAATTAGGGTTGAAATCAGCAATGGTAACGTTAGTCAGTAACGTACCTGCAGACTGGTTTGTTAACGGCGTAAAAATAGGTACAGGTAAAAAGCTGTTCCACGAAATTCCGCTAGGCAAGCATGGCATTTTAGCCTCTTACCAAAACCAAGACCAATCGAGTGTAGAAAATATTGAAGGCAATGGAGTATTTAATTACAAATTCTCTAATGTCAGCGCCCCTAAGAAACCCGTTACTAAACAACCTATAGTGGTTGCTGAAGTGCCAAAAGGCATTCTTAAGCCCTCGGCAAAACAAGCACAGCAACCTGAAGTTCAAAAACCGAAAGCCAAATACACGCTGTTTTCTGACCAAACTAGCATTAAGTTAAGTGACGATGATGCTAAAAAAACGTCAAATGATAAAGGCTATGAATATTTTATGGGTGTATCTCCAGCCACTAAAAAACAGAACATAGAGTTTACTAACGAGCCTATTGAAAAATAAACTCGCGTTTTGTTATCTCGTTATTGAGCCAGTTAAAGCCATATCAATTGATATGGCTTTTTTTATATTCACACAAACACAGTTCATGACAACGGGTTCAACAAAAACCTATTAGCGCCTTGTTACAAACAAACTAAAAGCTTTACATTACTTTACGCTTAATTTTGCTCAATATAATTACAATATTCGTAAAAGCTAACACACCCTAAGCGGATCCCCGCGCATTGCTTATAGAGATCACCCAAAATGATAAACAAACATGGCTTGAATACTTTTTCAGCAGCCTTAGTGATTTTTACCACCAGCGTATTGAGCACCCATGCTTATGCGGCACCTCAGCCACAACGAGCCGAAAAAATTGTCCCAGTGGTGACTTCAAATGTAGAGCAACATGAGTTATCTCAATCTATTACGCTTATTGGTAAATTAGCCGCGACTCATTCCGTCATGATTGCGCCGCAAGTGGGCGGCAAGATAAACAAAATTGAAGTGACATCTAATGAGCATGTTAATAAAGGCCAGGTATTATTAACCCTGGACGACAGCAAAGCGAAAGCCAGTGTTCTTGAAGCACAGGCATATCACAATGACGAAGTACGTAAACTAAACGAATTTTTAAAGCTGATTAACGTTAACGCCATCACCCAGACCGAAATTGAAGCCCAAAAAGCCAGTGTTGACATAGCCCTCGCCCGCCTGCAATCTGCTCAAACAGACTTGGCCTACCACACCCTCACAGCACCTTTTAGCGGTCATACCGGCTTAATTAATTTTAGCCGCGGTAAAATGGTCAGCATGAATGAAGAGTTATTGTCATTAGACGATTTGTCAGTTCTGCAATTAGATTTACAGGTGCCCGAGCAATATTTAGCCCAACTCAGCACAGCCATGCCGGTCAGCGCAACAAGCCGAGCATGGGAAAATGAACAGTTTACAGGCAATATTATCGCCATAGATCCCCGCGTGAACGAGCAAACACTTAACCTTAAAGTTCGAAGCCAATTCAATAATCAACACGGCAAATTAAAGCCAGGCATGATGATGTCGGCAACCCTCACCTTCCCAAGTGTTTCAGCGCCAATCGTGCCAGTACAAGCGTTAGAATACTCAGGAACAAAACGATTTGTATACGTCATTAACAAAGATAACATCGCCAAGCGCACCGAAGTGGTATTGGGCGCGCGAATTAAAGATCAAGTATTGATTGAGTCTGGAATTAATATTGGCGATCACATTGTGGTTCAAGGCTTAGTGAACATGCGTGACGGTGTAAAAGTGAATGACCTTGCCGGCCAAAATACGCCTGAAAAAAACAGCAATGCAGCCTCAATACAGGAGCGTAAATAATGTGGCTAAGTGATACTGCTGTAAAGCGCCCAGTGGTTGCCATCGTCTTAAGCTTATTGCTTTGTGTGTTTGGTATGGTGTCATTTTCAAAACTTGCCGTTAGAGAAATGCCCGACGTACAAAATCCTGTGGTTACCGTTATGACCACCTACAGTGGTGCTTCGGCAACCATTATGGAAAGTAAAGTAACCAAAACCCTCGAGGACGAGCTGACCGGGATAAGTGGTATTGATGAAATCACCTCAACGACCCGAAATGGCATGTCTAGAATATCCATTGAATTTGAACTCGGTTGGGATTTAACCGAAGGGGTTAGCGATGTTCGTGATGCGGTAGCCAAAGCACAGCGCCGTTTACCAGATGAAGCAGATGACCCCATAGTGTCTAAAGATAACGGCACGGGCGAACCTTCAATCTATGTCAATTTAAGCTCTGAAAACATGGACCGTACTCAATTAACGGACTATGCCCAGCGCGTATTAGAAGACAGGTTTAGTCTTATTACTGGTGTCAGCTCCGTCAATATTTCTGGTGGGCTGTACAAGGTCATGTATGTCCAATTAAAACCACAATTAATGGCTGGCAGAAATGTCACCACCAGTGACATTATCAGCGCATTAAATACCGAAAACCTTGAAACACCTGGCGGTGAAGTTCGTAACGACACCACGGTCATGTCTGTTCGAACTAAACGCTTATACTTTAGCCCCGAAGACTTTAATTACCTCGTCGTGCATACAGCGCCAGATGGCACTCCAATTTACCTTAAAGATGTAGCGAATGTTTTTATTGGCGCCGAAAATGAAAACTCTACCTTTAAGAGCAATGGCATTGTTAATCTCAGTCTCGGTATTGTGCCTCAGTCCGATGCCAATCCATTAGAGATCTCAAGGCTGGTCCAACAAGAAGTCGACAAAGTACAAAGCTTTTTGCCACAAGGAACAAAACTTGTCGTCGACTATGATGCTAACGTATTTATTGACCGCTCAATTAACGAAGTCTACAACACACTATTCATTACCGGGGTGTTGGTTGTACTGGTGTTGTACATTTTTATTGGCCAGGTTAGAGCTACATTAATCCCAGCGGTAACCGTACCCGTATCATTAATTGCTGCATTTATTGCAGCTTACAGTTTAGGCTATACCATAAACTTGTTAACCTTGATGGCGTTAATTCTAGCCATTGGTTTGGTGGTTGATGACGCCATTGTGGTGGTAGAAAACATTTTCCATCATATCGAAAAAGGAGAAGAGCCTTTATTAGCAGCCTATAAAGGTACCAGAGAAGTCGGATTTGCGGTGATATCCACCACACTTGTCTTGGTAATGGTCTTTTTACCTATCTCATTCATGGATGGTATGGTCGGTCTTCTGTTTACCGAGTTTTCAGTCATGTTGGCCATGTCGGTGATTTTCTCATCGCTCATTGCACTCACACTTACTCCTGTAATGGGCAGTAAACTCCTTAAAGCCAACGTCAAAAAAAATCGCTTTAATCAATGGATCGATAATGGTTTTGCACGCTTAGAAACAACCTATCGCAACATGGTGGCTTGGGCGCTTAAGTGGCGTTTGGCAGCCCCGGTGGTGATAATATCCTGTATCGGCGGAAGCTATCTATTGATGCAACATGTGCCATCGCAACTCTCGCCTCAAGAAGATCGTGGGGTGTTATTTGCCTTTATCAAGGGCGCAGAAGGCACCAGCTATAACCGTATGATTACCAATATGGACATTGTAGAAAGCAGGTTAATGCCGCTGTTAGGTCAAGGGGTTGTAAAATCATTTAGTGTAGAAGCACCCGCCTTTGGAGGCCGTGCAGGCGATCAAACAGGCTTTGCCATTATTCAGTTGGAAGATTGGGCAGTTCGAGATACCGACATAAAACAGGCATTAGGCTTAATCAGCCAAACCTTAAAAGATATCCCCGATGTAATGGTAAGGCCTATGTTGCCTGGTTTTAGAGGTCAATCGAGTGAGCCTGTACAATTTGTTTTAGGCGGTTCTGATTATCCAGAATTATTTAAATGGGCGCAAATTCTCCAACAAGAAGCCGATGCAAGTCCTATGTTAGAGGGCGCAGATTTAGATTATGCAGAAACCACACCGGAATTGGTTGTTAGCGTCGATAAACAACGCGCTGCAGAATTAGGCATTAGCGTGTCAGAGATTTCAACCACGCTAGAAATCATGCTAGGCGGTCGCAGTGAAACCACCTTTGTAGAGCGTGGTGAGGAATACGATGTATATCTTCGAGGCGATGAAAATAGTTTTGATAGCGTTACTGATCTCAGTAAAATTTATTTCAGAAGCGCTAAAGGCGAATTAATCACCTTAGATACCGTTACTCACATTGAAGAAATCGCCTCACCACAACGCTTAAGCCACACCAATAAGCAAAAATCGATCACCATAAAAGCCAATCTTGGGGCTGGCTACACATTAGGCGAAGCGCTAGACTTTTTAGAGCAACGTGCCGTCAGTTTATTACCTAGTGACATTTCTATTGCCTATACAGGTGAGTCAAAAGACTTTAAAGAAAATCAATCAGGAGTCTTAATTGTATTTGGACTAGCCATACTCATCGCCTACCTGGTTCTGGCTGCACAGTTTGAAAGTTTTATCAATCCTGCAGTTGTGATGTTTACAGTACCAATGGGGATTTTAGGGGGCTTTATCGGGTTGTTTTTGACCAACCAGGGCCTAAACATATACAGCCAAATTGGCATGATTATGCTTATCGGCATGGTGACTAAAAACGGCATTCTCATTGTTGAGTTTGCCAACCAACTGCGTGACCGAGGCCTACCGCTTGATAGCGCCATTATTGATGCATCAGCCCGTCGTTTACGCCCCATTCTAATGACCGCTTTTACCACGCTTATTGGTGCAATTCCGCTGATTATGTCTACGGGAGCAGGAAGCGAAAGCCGTATTGCCGTGGGAACTGTGATATTCTCCGGCATGGCATTTGCCACGTTTGTTACCCTATTAGTGATACCAGCAATGTATCGCTTAATCTCAGCTTCTACGCATTCGCCAGGATATGTTGAAGCCCAACTCAATGACGCCATTGCTGCGCAGCAGTCACAGCAGCCATAATTAACACAGGTGTAATAATGACCAACCTTGCAGTATTTGTAGACGTACAAAACATTTATTACACCTGTAAACAGGGCTTTGGGCGATCATTTAATTACCGCGCTCTGTACCTGCAATTAACACAGCGCGGTCACATTAATCATGCAGTTGCATATGCCATTGCCCCCGCTGACGACGGTCAGGTTAAGTTTCAAGACGCGTTAAAGCACATTGGGTTTACCGTTAAAACTAAACCATATATTCAACGAAGCGATGGCTCAGCCAAAGGCGATTGGGATGTGGGGATCACTATAGACATGCTAGATATTGCGCCGCAGGTTGATGAGGTCATATTATTGTCTGGCGATGGCGATTTTGATTTACTTCTTAAAAAAATTAACCAAAGCAGCCAATGTTACACCCATGTAATTAGCGTTGAACGATTAACGGCCAAGTCTCTTATTGATCAATGTCAGAAATACACTCCCATAGACAACACATTATTACTTTAAACATTTGATCAAAAGCGTTAATTCAGATACAACTTAGCCACTGTTTTTTACGATATTCAATCCTGTATGGTTAAGTATTTGAATAATCTAAGCCATGTTTACCCAATAAAAGGTATGTCATGTTTTTCCCTTTACACAAAGTAGTCAATTGCCTTTTAGGATTAGCGTTGTCATTTACCCTGGTATTCTCAACCAATGCCAAACAATATCAAATCGAACGCCTGAATGTCGCTAATGGTCTACCGTCTACGATGGTAACAATGATTTACCAGCAAAAAAATGGCTTCATGTGGTTTGCAACAGATGCCGGCGTGAGCCGCTATGACGGGCAAGAATTTGTTAACTTTCAGTTTGCGCCAGGTACAAATAGACACATTTCAAATAACTTTGTCACCGACATTATCGAAGACAGCCTGGGCAATATTTGGTTTGCCACTGAAGATGGTTTAAATCAACTGAACCTTATTGATGAACTTAGTATCATCCCGCTTTCGCAAACCCACTTTCACCAAAATACCAACTGGATAATGAAACTGTACCAAGATAATCACCACAATTTATGGGTGGGTACAGGCAGCGGATTACAATTTAAAGCACAAGGCTCAGAGCAATTCATTTCAATTCCTTTGTATATCGACTCAAAAAACCAGCCTGTAGAAACATCGATTTACAGCATTATGGCAGACAAACAACACAGGTTATGGGTTGGCACTGATTACGGCCTCGCCGTCATGGAGCCAGGCCAAAATAGCCTGCAGTTGTTTAACACCAAAACAGCAAAGTCTTATCAGTCAGCGTTTAATGCCGCCGATATTTTCAAAGATTATTTTCTCACCAGCGAAATAGACCCAAACGGACAACTTTGGCTTGGCACCCAACATTCAGGGTTAATTCATTTCAATCCAGATACAGGCCAGTACCGTCAATACGCAACAACAAGCCAGCAACACGCAGGCAATGACAATCACGATAAGCACAATGATATTCCAAGTAACTACGTGACAAGTATAGCCATCGACACTTCAGATCATATTTGGATTAGTACTGACAAGGGTGCCGCTGTTTTATCAGTTAAACATGGTCTGTTTGATCAAATTAAATCGCAAGCATTTAATGAACACACCATACCAACAGACTTTGTCGACGATGTATTTATCGACTCATCTGGGCTTGTGTGGTTTGCAACCAGTCAAGGAGCCGCTTATTACAGCCCACTGACGCAACCAAGTAGAATTTACAAACCATTAGCCACCCATTCTGAGCTATCTGGATCCAATACCTATGCGATTAGTATCGACACTAAAGGCAACGCATGGATAGCCAATAACCAGGGGCTTGATAAAATTAATACCCAAAATAAAACCGTAGTACTGTCGCCTTTTACAACAGCCAGTGACACAAGATTAACGGGTAATATTTGGAATGTTAAAGCTGACAGCGCAGACAATTTATGGATTTCACATTCTCATGGTGTGAGTTATTTTGATAATCAAACTCAACAGCTCAGTCACTTCAGTAATAAGCAGGGTAATCCTTACGGTTTCCCAGACACAGACTTCTACACTGTCAATCCAGATAACAAGGGCAATGTATGGATAACCGGCTATTTAGATGCTGGAGTTATGCTATTTTCGCCAACCCAAGGGCTTTTAAAGCATTATTTTAATGACAATAATAATCTGTATACCTCAGGTGGCAATTTCACATTCGACTCACTAATCGCCAATAATGGCGAACTATGGCTTGCTACCACCAATGGCATTTTTATTATCGATCCCCAATCAGACACGACCACTCATTTAAGTTTAGGTAATGAGCGAGAAAATATTCGCATTGGCGGAATTTATCAAGATAAACAAGGGGTTTTCTGGGCGGCAACCCAAGGGCTTGGGTTAGCAAAAATAACCCCAACGCCCAATGCAGCAACGCCATACCACATTGAATATATTACGCGAAAACAAGGCTTAATAGACAATAGAATCAAGGCTGTCACGGGTGATGACCAAGGAAACCTTTGGTTAACAAGCCGGCATGTATTAACCAAATACGTCATAAAATCCAATCGTATGACCGATTACCCAAGTGCAATAAATGACGCAAACTTAACCTTCAATGAAGGGGCAATTGAGCTTAAAAACAACCAATTACTTTTAGGCACCAATAAAGGTGTTATTCAGGTTGATACCCAACATATTAGCCAAAATAATTTTATTGCGCCGGTGCATATTACATCCGCAAAAATCGCTAATACCACCTACACCCAAATTAATACCAATAAACTGATTAAAGCCGCAAGTGTCGCTTACGATAATAATATGATCCAATTCTCGTTTGCTTCATTGGACTATACCGCACCACAACGCAATATCTACCGCTTTAAATTGTCGGGGTTTGATAAAGACTGGACCACCACTTTGCAACCCAACGCAATGTACACTAACCTTGCCGCGGGAGATTATGTGTTCCAAGTCCAAAGCACAAACAGCGATGGAATGTGGAGCCCACAACAAGCTGAGTTTGCATTCACTATCAAAAAAGCTTGGTGGTTTTATGCCTTAATCGCCTCAGCTGCAACCATCTTACTGGTGGTTATATTGTTTATTATCTCTCGCGTTAAGCAAATGAAAGAGTTAAGTAACAGGGCTAATTATGACAGCCTCACAGGGCTTGCAAATCGGTTTAACTTTAACCAACAATTGTCATTACTGGTCAATAATCCACAAAAATCAGCCGCCATTGTGTTCATCGATTTAGACCATTTCAAAGAGGTTAACGACTCGATGGGACACGATATAGGCGATGAGCTCATTATCCAGGTTGGCAAGCGCTTACAACACTGTTTAAAACAACAGGATGTACTTGCCCGTTTAGGCGGTGATGAGTTCGCATTAATCATTCAATACGAACCTTCAGAAGATGAAGTTAATCAAGATTTAGTCAATATTATTGAGCGGATCAGAACATCACTGAATGCTGGTTATCAAATTAATGAACATTGGTTACACAGTTCAGCCAGTATTGGTGTTGCTTGCTATCCTAACGATGGCACTGATGCAAAAACCTTGTTAAAACATGCTGATACCGCTATGTACGCTGCAAAACAAAATGGTCGCAATGGCAGCTACTTTTTTAATGAAAAACTGTCAACTGCACTATTAGAGCGGCTACTGATTAAAAACCAATTAAATAATGCATTACCTGCTCAACAGCTTGCGGTGTACTACCAGCCCAAATGTTGCGTCACAACACAGAGCATTTTAGGCTTAGAAGCCTTACTAAGGTGGGATCACCCAACACAAGGAATGATATCGCCCAATCGATTTATTGATGAAGCAGAAGACAGCGGCTTGATCATCGAAATTGGCTTATGGGTATTAAAACAAGCCTGTGAACAAGGGTATCAGTGGTATCAACAAGGTATTTTACAAGGAAATATCTCAGTCAACATCTCGCCGTTACAACTTTCACAGCCCAGCATTGTTAACGACATTGCCAATATTTTACAGCAAAGCCAATTTCCCGCGCACATGTTAGAACTTGAAATCACTGAATCTTTATTAATCAAAGACATCAAAGCCGCCAAAGCAGTGCTAAATCAATTAAAACAACTTAGCGTCCGTATTGCCCTTGATGACTTTGGCAAAGGCTATTCATCACTTAACTATTTAACCCAATTTCCTATCGATACATTAAAAATCGACAAAGCATTTATCAATTCAATGCTCCCCAAAGAAACCAGCAATATTGTATTAAAAAACATTATAAGACTTGGTAGTGAACTTGAATTAGATGTGATTGCTGAAGGCGTTGAAACTCACGCACAACTCATCAAGTTAAAACATTATCAATGCAAAATTGTACAAGGCTTTTTGTTTAGCCCAGCACTAAACCCTGCCGGAACTGAAAACTTACTGTTACAAAACAGCATAATGAATGACAAATTAGAGGCCGCCTATCCTTAACGGCATTTATCTCTAATCAACTATCAAACAGGGTTATGCTGCTTAGGCAATATCATAGGGTGGCTATATAAAACCAATTTACCCTTAGCAGCAAATATCACTTTAGTCATAAAGATGTTACTATGCGCTTATCAAATTAGGAATATAAGCAAAGGATGATATGTTGTTGATTGGTTGCCCAGCAAGCCTCCCGTGTCGTTTTATCTCTCGTTATTGCACTCGTGTATTATCCCAAGTCGTGCGTTACTTTTTGGCCATCATTTGTCTTAGCATGCTTTCTTACTCACTTACAGCAGCACCCTTAAAAATTACGTTAGCCGCTGAAGACGGTTGGCCCCCTTTTGCCGATGAGTTTGGCAGTGGTATATCTCATAAGCTAATACAGCAAGCATTTAAACAGGTCGATGTAGAAGTCTCTACCATCGTGGTGCCATATACTCGTGCACTGATCATGACAGAACGAGGCACTGTAGACGGTGCGTTTAACGTCACCAAAGAACAAAGCACAGTAAAGCGATTTGTTTTTGGTAATGTGCCTTTATTTACAGCCAATGCATCATTTTTTTTCGCCAACTCAAAAACGGTAGACATCAACAACAAGTGGCAACTCCCTGTTGGCAGCCTTGTGGGTATTATTGACGGTTACGAATATGGTGATGAATTACTGCAATTAATTGATAAGCGTCAACTGAAAATTGTGAAAGTAAACAGCCAACGACAACTCATTAACTTGCTGCTAGTAGACCGTATAGACACGGCGATAATGTTCGACCTAGTCGCAGATATTTATATTGAACAGATGGGTGTAAAACAAGATATTAGCGCCAAGTTCAATAACCACACTAGCGAAATATTCGTCGCGTTTTCAAAACATAACCCTCAAGCGTCTCAACTAAGCTTACTGTTAGACAAAGGCTTACTGCAATTAAAGCAACAGGGGCATTATCAACAATTACTTGTGCCACTCGATTAATACATCATCAAGGTCATAGTAAAATGAGCGCAACTGCAATATCGACTAAAAGTAGCCCTGAACATATCTTTAAAGTACAAATATACTATGAAGATACTGACTTTTCGGGCGTGGTATATCACCCTAATTTCTTAAAATATTTTGAACGAGCCAGAGAGCATGTGATTGGAGCAAATGTACTCAACGAATTATGGCAACAGCAACAATTAGGCTTTGCCGTATACCGAACCGACATGGTATGCCATGAAGGGGTTGAGTTTGCAGACATTATTGAAGTGAGAACCCAGTTTTATTTTGAAAGTAAGTTTCGTACTGTTTGGCAACAATCGATTTGGCGCCCCAACGCCACTAAAGCCGCAGTGACTGCAACCATCGAAATGGTATGCATGAACCAAAAGCGACAGCTAGCTGCCATGCCATTACAACTTATTGAACGCTTATCGCAAGAAACCGGTATCACTCAAAAACAATGATTTAACTGCGGATAAATACACTCAAACTCATCTGCAGTGGCCGGTTTTGCAAAATAATCCCCCTGAATGGTATCAACACCAAAATCCCGTAAGGTATTAAGCACAGACTTAGTTTCAACTCCTTCTACTGTAACCTCAAAACCTAAACTTTTGGCCAGTTCAATACTGGTTTTAACTATCTGTTTAGCTGCACTTGAGGTTTCAAAATCCTTTAGAAATGCTTTATCTATTTTAACTTCATCGACGGGCAAAAATCGTAAATAAGCGAGTGATGAATGACCTGTGCCAAAGTCATCAATTGCAATTTTTAATCCGATAGCACGCAGTTGATTAAGCGTTATGATAGTTTGCTCTAACGACACCATTAACGCACTTTCAGTGATCTCAATAATAATACACTCGGCAGGAACACGGTATTGAGCCAATATTGTGGCCACGTTATTAGCCAACTGAGGGTTATCAAGATCAGTCGGAGACAAGTTAAGCGCGACATTGACGAATAGCCCCTTGTCACGCCAGTTAGCTTGTTGCGAAATAACCGCCTCTAATACCCACGAACTTAATAAATCTATCATGCCGGTTTGTTCAGCCAGAGGAATAAATTCACTCGGAGATACCCATCCTAAACCTTCATGTTTCCAACGGATCAGCGCTTCTACTTGCTGACATAAACCACTTTTAATATCGAGCTTAGGCTGATAAACCATAAAGAGTTGCTGTTGCTTCAACCCTTTTGGGAGCCCATTAATAATCAATAATTCACGGTACTGAACTTTATCATCGTCTTGATCATAATAAGCGATAGGTTGCTTTAAGTTTTTCGCTTTTTTAAGTGCTAAATCTAAACGTCTGAGCATTAAACTCACATCAGCATGATGCTCAGCTAATGACAGCACGCCCAATTGTATTTTGATACTTATAGGTTGAAGCTCAATTTCAAATGACATTTGTAAGTCATTTTTGATCTTGAGTAACTGCTCATGAGTGATAGGTTGAGGAAAAAATAACAGAAACTCATTGCCATTCATTCTGGCGATAAATAATGGTTTACAGCTTAAATTTTCTAATCGTTTAGCAAACGCTTTAAGCAATTTATCACCAAATAAAAAACCGAATAAATCATTTACAAACCTAAACTGCCTTATATCAACCAGCACAAGCATTCCTGCATGAACAGGCATTCTGGCCAGCATTTTACGTTTAAAACCCACTCGATTGGCAAGACCGGTTAACTTGTCTCGTTCGGCACTAAAAAGGCTTGATTGATGTAGCTGTTGAAGTACTTCAGCAAGGGGCTGAAGTGATGATGGTGCTTTAAGCGTGAGTTCGTCTTGGTTTAAAAATTGCGATTCTAATGAGTGAGCTAACTGGTGTATCAATTTTTGCTGACGCCAATACACAAATGCCATTATGCACACCAGGCTAACAGCTAAAAATAGCAAAAGTATCAGCAGACTATTCATTCAAATATCATCATCAACAGGTTAACTCTATATCGCTTTATCAGTGAGTTTATGCTTAATAGAACATATCGACGACTCACTGCATTCATTATCGTCGATATTTTTGCCATTGCTGAGATAATTCAGTAATTAGTGTCTATTCATAACTTTGTTTTATTGAATGGTACATATCAATAAACTCATCACTGGCTAAGTCCTCTGGCGTCACTGGCAAGCCCCTTTGGGCAAACACACCAAGTCGCTCCTCTAATTCTTCACCTGCACGTAACTCGCCAGTATAAAACGCTGCCGAGCGAATAAAATCAAGGTATGTGACTTTTTCTGGCATGTAATGCAAGTCAGCCCAACGTTCGACCACTTCCATCACCTCAGGGGCAAAGTCCCATGTTTTTAATACAGCGCGGCCGATAGGCCCCTGCATTTTGCGCACAAGACTGCGTAACTGTTCAATTTTACTGCAAAGCTCAGGGTGAATTTCGGCTTCGGTTAACACGGGTAAGGCACCAATATTATGCACCAGGCCTGCTAAGGTTAAGGTTTCACGATCAAGTCGCTTCGTTGGATTACGTTTATTGTAGATTTCTAGCATGGCACAAGAAGATGCCGTAACTTCAATTGAGGTTTTCCACACTTCATCCATCACTTCCCATACCATTTCATTGGTAGAGATAAACAACTGCTCCATGGCAACAGATGTGGTAATAGATTTAATTTGCACTAAACCAATACGATTAACGGCGGCACTGATGTTTTCTGCTTTATTACCGCGAGAATACAATGCACTGTTTGCCACTTTAATAATACGGGCGGAAATGGCAGCATCTTGACCAATAACATCGCCAACCTGCTTGAGACTGGAATCCTTGCGCGCTACCACCTCTTGAACTCTCATAGCCACTTCTGGCAATGTTGGTAACACCAACGCATCGTCTTTAAGCTTCTTTAATAATCCAACCAAGAGTTGATGTTCGGTAGACATGCGCTCTCCATAAAAAATAATGATTTACTGATGCCAAGATTATATACCCAAATGCATATTATTTGCGACGACTCAAAAACCCCCAAGTCAATTAATTCGCATTTTTGAATATTTGTGATGCACTCCCCACAAAAGTACAACCCACATCACATTTCACAAGGCTATATTTGTACCCACTAATGTCCTTAAGTAAGCTTTCACCCCCTATCGATGTCAACCCAGATGTAAACCGAGAAAACTATGTTTAAACCTGAATTATTATCCCCTGCTGGTACATTAAAAAATATGCGTTACGCCTTTGCTTACGGCGCAGATGCGGTCTATGCCGGCCAACCACGCTACAGCTTACGGGTGAGAAATAATGACTTTAAAATGAAAAACCTCGCCACAGGGATTGAAGAAGCACATGCATTAGGGAAAAAACTGTATGTTGTCAGTAATATTGCGCCGCATAACGCTAAACTTAAAACTTATATAAATGACATGGAACCGGTTGTTGCCATGAAGCCTGATGCGCTCATCATGTCAGATCCAGGGTTAATCATGATGGTACGTGAGGCATTTCCCGAGCAGGTTGTGCATCTCTCTGTGCAGGCTAATGCCATAAACTGGGCATCGGTAAAGTTTTGGCAACAACAAGGCATTAAACGCGTTATTTTATCTCGCGAACTGTCATTAGATGAAATAGAAGAAATTCGTCAACGCTGCCCAGATATTGAACTTGAAGTGTTTGTCCATGGCGCATTATGCATGGCCTATTCTGGGCGGTGTTTATTGTCTGGTTACATCAATAAACGTGATCCAAACCAAGGCACTTGCACTAACGCCTGCCGCTGGAAATATGACGTGCATCCCGCAACACAAACTGAAACAGGTGACGTTATCGCCCTCAATCCTGAGGTACAAATAGAAACACCCACATTAGGCGCTGGGCAGCCAACGAGTGAAATTGTGTTATTACAAGAAGCCGGGCGCCCGGGCGAATACATGCCGGCATTTGAAGATGAGCACGGCACCTACATTATGAACTCAAAAGATTTACGCGCCATTCAACACGTAGACCGTTTAACACGCATGGGCATCGACTCATTAAAAATTGAAGGTCGAACAAAGTCATTTTATTATGTGGCTCGCACCGCGCAATTATACCGTCAAGCAATTGAAGATGCCGCTGTAGGTAAAGACTTTGACCGCACCTTAATGAGTAATTTAGAAGGCTTAGCTCATCGCGGCTATACTGAAGGCTTCTTACGCCGTCACGTACATGACGAATATCAAAATTATCAATACGGTCACTCAGTCAGTAATAGCCAGCAATTTGTGGGTGAATTTACAGGTAAACGAAATGAACAGGGCCTTGCTGAAGTTGATGTTAAAAATAAATTTTCGGTAGGCGACAGTGTTGAGGTCATGACAACTGAAGGTAATTTTGTTATCACTATCGAATCATTAGTGAATCGAAAAAACCAACCAATAGAGGCCGCGCTTGGGTCTGGGCACTTTGTATTTATGCCTATTCCAGAGAACATTGATGTAAACAAGGCCATGTTAATGCGTAATTTACCTGAGGGTGTTGATACTCGAAACCCTCACCAACCAGGCTAATTTAAATGGCTTTAATCATTGACGATAGCTGCATCAATTGCGACATGTGTGAACCCGAATGCCCTAACGAGGCAATAACGATGGGGGCAGAAATATACGAGATTGATCCGGCATTATGTACCGAATGCGTTGGCCATTATGACAAGCCAACCTGTGTGTCGGTTTGCCCTATCGACTGCATTGATCCTGACCCATTGCATGCTGAGTCTCACGATGAATTGCTAGTTAAATATGCCGCCATTACGGGGCGGTAACCCCCCCTAAACGACGCGATGCGCCGTTTTTATTGTTATATGGGTTATTTAGCCGTTTCAGGCCCTAGGGTTAATGCTTGTAACATACACGCCAACTTGTCTACTGTTAACTTTATTGGCCTTGGCAGCGTATCAAGCTCTATTGATAACAACATATTTTTCACCTCAAGGCCTAATTCAGTATCACCTTCAATACGCAGTTTGCGTTGAAAAAACAAGGTATCCGGATCTTCTTTAGCCGCAGCGACTAACAAGAGTTCAGGCACGTTGGCGCTAAAAATCACATTCGGATTAGTCATTGGCAAAGCCTGAAGTTTGCTATCAAAGGCCACTTGAAATTGCAAATCAATGTCGTCAACACAAATGCCTACAGATTTATCTTTTAAAAACACTAATTCACCTGCGCGAAGCTGCTCCGACAGAACTAAATTAAGCATTTGAGTAATCAAAGACATTTTCAGTTTGTTTGGTACGAGCGCTAACGAACGTCGGCTAAACTGTGGGGCGATATCTAAAATAAATCCTGATAAACGTTGTTGTAATATTTGAGCCATTAAGGGTTCCTACCTGCAAAAAGCGCCATTTAGCAAGCTAGTTTACTGGCAATTTATCAAGCGAAACCTGTTTTAAATCAATTCATGTTAACTCAATCACATTTACACTCCTGTTCTTTTAAAATAATGAGAGCATTAACATGGAACTCTTATGCCCAGCAGGTAATTTAGCCTCGTTAAAAGCAGCCTTAAATGCGGGTGCCGACGCGGTATACCTGGGACTAAAAGATGACACTAACGCACGGTCATTTGCAGGGTTAAACTTTTCGGCAGAACAGCTAGCACAAGCCACTACGCTAGCTCATAGTCAAGGTCGTAAAGTCTTTTTAACGATAAACACCTTCCCTAAACCGGGCCATGAACAACGCTGGTATCAGGCCGTTGATTTAGCTGCGAAATTGAATATGGATGCACTTATAGTGGCAGATTTATCATTATTAAATTACGCACATCAGCACCATCCACACTTGCCTTTACACTTATCTGTACAGGCCAGTGCCACCAATTTAGGGGCGTTATCGTTTTATAAAGAAGCATTTAACATAGAACGAGCCGTACTGCCTCGCGTGTTGTCGATTAAACAGGTAAGGGATCTTGCCAAAGTTAGCCCAGTAGACTTAGAGGTATTTGCGTTTGGCAGTCTATGCATTATGGCTGAAGGTCGTTGTCATTTATCTTCGTACGTCACCGGGCAATCTCCTAATACTGGCGGCTCATGTTCACCTGCTAACCACGTTCGTTGGCAAGACAGTGGCACTGATAAATTAACTCGATTAAATAATGTGTTAATCGATAAAGCACAAGCACATCAGCAACTTGGCTACCCCGTTGTGTGTAAAGGTCGCTATGTGGCGCAATATGATCAAGACGCCAAATATTTACTCGAGTCCCCCACCAGCTTAAATACATTAAGCCTGATACCGCAGTTAGCACAAGCGGGAATAGCGTCACTTAAAATTGAAGGCCGTCAACGAAGCCCAGCCTATGTTAGCCAGGTCACTCAAGTGTGGCGCAGCGCAATAGATACTTATCTGGCAGCACCTAACGAGTTTGCAGAACAGGCTCAATGGTCACAGGCATTAGCCAAAGTGTCAGAAGGGCAAATTACCACATTAGGTGCTTACGAGCGCCAGTGGCAATAAAAGCGATAAGGACAACAATGAAAATATCTCTAGGACCTATCAGTTATTGCTGGTCTAAATCCGACGTAGAAACCTTCTACCAGGCTGTTGCCACCAGCAATATTGATACCGTTTATCTCGGTGAAACGGTATGCAGTCGCCGCCGCGAATTAAAATTTTCTGACTATTTAGCGTTAGCCAATATGCTTAAGTCTCATGGTAAACAAGTGATATTGTCGACCATGGCATTAGTCGAAGCGCAATCAGAATTGCATGAATTAACACGCGCTATCAATAATGGTGACTTTTGTATTGAAGCAAACGATATGGCCGGCGTGTATTATGCTCACCAAGCCAAAGTGCCTTTTGTGTGTGGCCCGACAATTAACAACTATAATCGCGCCAGCTTAGATTTATTGCACCAAAAAGGCATGTTCCGCTTTGTTATGCCATGTGAACTGTCAAAAGATTGGCTGCAAGCAGTGATCAACACAGACACGAAACCCTCATTCGAAATAGAAGTGTTAGGACACGGATATATGCCATTAGCGCATTCTGCTCGCTGTTTTACTGCCAAGCATTACCAGTTACCAAAAGACAGTTGCCAAACCATTTGCCAACGACACAGCAAAGGCTTGTTAGCACAAACTCAAGAGTCACAACCTCTATTAAGATTAAACGGCATTCAAACTCAATCAGCGGCACAGGTAAATCTGATAAACCAAATACCCACCATGATCAATATGGGTGTTGATTACTGGCGGATTTCACCCAATAAACTAGCCGATATTGCGCTCGCAGACACCTTAACCAACTTGCTTAATAAGGCTCAATTCAATGATCTAGCACAAGTTGCTATCACGAACACCCAATCCAAAGACTGTAATGGCTACTGGTTAGGTTTACCGGGAATGGATTACAACCCACAAGCCAATAACGCCTCATTTTAATCGACGTTAGTCGTGTGTGTTACGTCTAATTTGTATCTATTTGAGCAATGGTTCAGCAATGCTGATCAGGCCATAATGCTGAACCATTTAATCTTACTGTTGAGTAAAAAAACAATTCAAAAACAACTAGAAAACAACCCAATAACAGAAGCGCAACACAATGATTAATTTGACGTTTATCCATCTAGTCATTAAAAATCCAAATGCGTATATCTACCCACATTTAACAAATATCTATTCGTTTAAGTAATCATTTTACATACTGCAAATAAGGAGGTAACCTTGCCTCCCTAAAAAGCACAATTGAATGGACATTCATTTAGCGTCCATCTACAACAGTGGTCTTGCCCTTTAAGCCCACTTTAAAGCACATACGTAAGGTGTATTTAACGTGACACACAAACAACATAACATTAAAACAATTCTTACCTTTATCGTCCCATCACTGATTGGTCTATTACTGTTTATGACGCCTATCAGTGTTGACGGTGCAATTACCATCCCAATTGCGATTATTTCTAAAGCACTACAAACCAGTCTGGGCAGTTCAATTCAGTTAATTGTGGCTGGTATTGTCGTATTTATGGCTATAGCGTCTTTATTAACTCGCATAGTTAATCCTCAATTTGTCCGTAAGAATCATTTTTTACGCACCTTGTTAAAAGTGAATTTATTCTGGCTGGTCACCCGGATTTTGGGCGCAGTATTTATTGTCATGGTTTACTTGCAAGTCGGCCCTGAGATGATCACGTCGTCTGCAACCGGAGGACTGGTACTCAATGACCTAGTCCCAGTGTTATTTTCAGTATTTATTTTTGCCGGAATGCTATTACCACTTCTTTTAAATTTCGGCTTACTTGAATTTTTTGGCACCTTGTTGACCAAAGTAATGCGCCCCATATTCAACCTTCCGGGTCGCAGCGCAATCGATTGTATGGCTTCATGGTTAGGAGATGGCAGCGTTGGTATTTTAATGACCAATAAGCAGTATGAAACTCGTTTTTATACTGAAAGAGAAGCAGCGGTCATTGGCACAACATTTTCGGCTGTATCAATTACATTTAGCCTTGTGGTGATTTCGCAGGTCAAACTTGAACATTTATTTGTGCCATTTTACCTGACCGTATGTTTAGCCGGATTAGTGGCAGCAGTCATTGTACCTAAGCTTCCGCCATTATCATGGAAAAAAGACACCTACATTGACAACACACCACGACATGACGACGATGAAAGCGTACCAAACAATCATGGGGTATTTTCATGGGGTTTTGAGCAAGCAATGCAAAGAGCATCTTCAGCTGGCGGTGTTAAGCATGTCTTAGTTGAAGGGGTCAAAAACGTTGTTGAAATGATTTTTGGCGTCATCCCTGTGGTAATGGCCATTGGCACAGTGGCATTGGTACTTGCTGAGCATACCCCCTTATTTAATTACCTCGGCATGCCCTTTATTCCGTTGTTAGAGTTATTGCAAATCCCTGAAGCGGTCGACGCATCAAAAACAATTGTTGTTGGTTTTGCAGACATGTTTATCCCCTCTATTTTAGCCAGCTCTATTGAGTCAGATTTAACCCGTTTTGTGATAGCGGCATTATCTGTGACCCAATTAATTTACATGAGCGAAGTGGGGGCATTACTGATTGGTAGTAAAATTCCGGTTAACTTTTTTGAACTTTTTGTCATATTTATCTTACGCACCTTAGTAACATTACCAGTAATCGCATTAATGGGACACTTACTGATATAAGCCTCACAGCATAACAGATAGGTTAAATCCCCTGAGGAGCGCAACGCGCTCCTTTTTCGTTTAAAAAGCCAGCGAAAAAGATAAAAATCAAGTATGCTTAATGCATAACAACATACTCATTGGCAACGGGCAGTATCCCGTTATTATAAATTCATAAGGGTACCCCATGGACGACAGACGTAAGTTTTCTCGTATCTTATTTGCTGCTAGTGCTTATATTCAGCAAACCGAACAAACTTGGCGCACAAAAATTTTAGATTTAAGTCTCAATGGGGCTTTAGTTGAACTACCAGCAGGTTACACCGGGCAACTTAATACCATTGTCACCTTAGCATTTGTGTTGCCAGACTCAGACATTGAACTGCAAATGCAGGCGGCCATTGTTCACAAAACCCCAGAGCACCTTGGGCTTAACTGTGTGCATATTGACCTTGAGAGTATTACTCATTTGCGCCGTATTATTGAACTCAATTTAGGCGATGCAGAGTTGCTAGACCGTGAGCTTAATTCACTCGTGACACCAACGCCTTAGCGTTTAATTGTTACTTTTTCAGCAATAAAAATGGCAAGCTTTTAAGCTTGCCATTTTGTTATATTTCCTTGAGTGATAACAATCAGGGTAAATAAGTGATTAGAAATTGCATAGATAAAATCGCTTAAAATAAGACGAAATTGCAGCGATCTCGTTGTTTTATCCTCAAAATGTCTAACGACGTGATAAACGATATTAACCAGTAAGCATGAGTACATTCTTTTGCTGCTCGGTATTAATTAATCAACTCAAGTAATTCATGAATGGTTTTTACCGGGGTAATTTTAGCTCCTAAGCCTTCCATTGACTTATGGTAATTGCGATAAGGAATAAAAATCTCGGTAAACCCGTGTTGCGCCGCTTCTTTCACTCTCGGTACACCACTATCGATAGGCCTTACATCACCGTTAAGACTTAACTCCCCCATAATGCAGGTGGTACGCGGGACAACAAAGTCATTTAAACTGCTCAGTAACGCCGTCACTAATGCCAAATCGATACAGGTTTCAGACTCATCGATTTTCAACCCCCCCACAATATTAAAAAAAGTATCATGGAAAATTTTAGTCTTTGTGTGTTTGCGTAAAATGCCCGTCAACATTTTAATCCGGTTCATATTTAACCCTACACACACTCGCTGAGGAAATTCTGACTCCGTCTCTGTGGTTAAACATTGGATCTCTAGCAATAAATTGCGATTACCTTTACGAATACAGGTAATAGTAGAACCTGGCGACTCAGTGGTCGACCCTGACAAAAAGATCTCGCTGGGGTTATCGACACTCAGCATACCGCGCTCGCTCATGCGAAAAATACCCACGGTATCAACATCACCAAAACGATTTTTATTCGCCCTTAAGGTTCGAATTTGACCATCGTTGGTATCGATATGTAATAACGCGTCAACAATATGCACTAAGGTTTGCGGCCCTGCGATTTCGTTATTTTTATTCACATGAGCAATAATGAACATGGTAACGTTATTTTTTTTACAATATTGGGTAAATGCTTGCGCTGCGGTTTTCACTTGAGAGGGAGAGCCTGGGCTACCATTCGCATTATCGGTAATCACTGCCTGAATTGAATCTATAACCGCAAATTTTATTTGCTTAGCTTCAAGCTCTTCAATTATCGACTCAACGCTGGTTTCAGATAATAAATATAAATTATCTTCGTTATAGTTAAGCTTTAAACGATTTACTCGATTTTTAAACTGGGACAGTGACTCCTCAGCAGTACAATAGAGTGATGCTGTCGACTGCGACATACGTGCAACTAAATCCGACAATAATGTGGTTTTACCCGCACCAGGGTCGCCTGAAATAATATTCACAGAGCCCGTTGTAAGCCCACCACTGAGCACTCTGTCAAGCTCACCAATTCCCGTTAATCTTTTTTCAGCCTCAACGGACTCAACATCATTGAGCTTTTTAGCTCCGCCACCAGACGCACCGGCATACCCTAATACCGCCGGACGCGACGCGACGGTTTTAGTACTCGCTAAACGAACCTCAACCAAGGTATTCCAGGCACCACAACGACACTGCCCCTGCCAACGCGGATAATCCATGCCACAATCGTCACAAACAAATGCCATTTTTGGAGCTTTAGCCATATTACTTCCTACTATTTTACTTATATACTCAACATCTTGCGATAAAGAGGATGTTAGATAAATCGACCAACACATTAAAACAAAACGCAGTGATTTACTCTACATCAATGGAAATGGACAAAAGCAAGGTTGGCTGATTAAATAAGTTAATAAAATGAGATAAATAACAACGATATTTATCTTGAACCTTGCCAATAGTTACAATCTTGTTCAAACTGATTGTTAATTAGCGTGTAACAACTGCTAATTAATAAATAGACTAACCATATTAACTTACAGAGTATGGATTAGTAATGAATAATGCCATAAAGAACAGCACTTTCTTGCCGATACTATGTCGATAAGACTCACTAAATAGACGACAAAAAACAACAAAAATGAGTTTAGATAACCACAGTGCATTAATTGAACAACTAAAACCACTCTTGATGGAGCCTGATTTTCAGGACATTTTTGAGCGGCTGACTGCTGATGAGTCAAATTCAACCCGTTTTTTATTAAAAATGGAGCTTAATCGTATTTCATCACAATGCACTCGTATTATCGACTTACGCGACAAAACTGAACTCCCCTGTGAAGAAGTTGTGATTGCCAACCAGCGGCACTTTTTGGACGAACCAGCAAAAGAATCACTCATTAACGCCCTGCCTTTGTATCGTAACAAATACACCTTAGGGGTTTACGAACAGGTTGTAAAAGCGCACAAACTACGCCGCTTAAAGCTGCGTAATATTGAACAAGAAGACATCCTCAACCAAGAAAACCCATATTTAGTCCCTGGTGTTGTACTTGGCAGTTATTTTAACCGTTGCGAAGAACGGATGAATTACAGCATACGTATTGCTGTGACTCAATCAAACCTCAATGAAATTAGCGGTGTGACCCTGGATCTTTCCGTTGGCGGTGCACGAGTAAAACTGCCCGTTAAACATCATTTAGACCCAGATAAGCCCATTAAACTCAAACTGCTTGAGCTCAGTGAAGAGTTCTACATTGATGATCTACAACATGGAGTTGATTATCAAATAGTAGACATACAAAACAAAGATGGCCACGCAATTTTAAGGCTTAAACGGTTAAGTGGTGGTGATGCGTTAGACAAACTGCTAACCAAAGTTATACGAAGTTATAAATTTCGCTATAAAGTCGATGTAAACGATGTCATTGTTACCGCAACTGGCCTAGGATATGAACGCCATTACTTGCCATTGCTTACACATTTACCCTTATATGTCACACTCAAAGACGATGTACCACACATTAGCTACGAATTGCTTGGTCGCGGCAACCAACCAATACAACACTACTTTCAAGATGAAAATCACGTCAGCCAATTACCCAGCTTTATCAATACTCGACGTCTGACTCAGCTCCTCAAAAATAACGCAGACACGGATCATAATCTGCTCTTTAGTTTTACCCATAATGCACAAGGTAAGCTGCACTATTATTCAGCGACATTAGCCGAGTTAAAAGCCACCAAAAACCTCAATTTATTTCTTGGATTTGCTGCAACTAAAGCCAGTTGGCGGGTTTTTAAATTAATTGCTCAACCTATTGATCATAATAAAAACTATAAAACCTCAACACTCCCGGGCGATGATGCTCGTTATAGTGCATTAACAGAGCAGCAACTCGCCCAGTTCAGTCATATTTTACAGCTTATTGATTTAACCAATGAAGAAGTTCGCCGAGATTACCAGCAATGGTTTAACAAAGAAGACGTCAATGGACTAAAAATTTTTGCTCAAGCCAAAGTAAAAAACCACAGCATTAAAAAAGTGTCGATGCCATTTAGTGAACGTCGTCATGAGGCACGATTTGCCTTTAAAACCACAGTAGTCATCCAGCAAGGCGATAAAACAGCCACAGGTATTACTCATGATATCTCTAGCCGAGGATTACAACTGATACTGGAGCACGCAGTTGATTTTACAGAGCCAGCTCAAGTTACGTTATCCTTTCCAAGGCTTCAGGCCGCTGCTGGCAAAACCAACTTATCAAATTTGCCATACCAACTGATCCGCAGCCGCATGAACGGCCTCACATTACACTTAAGTGCATTAGTTGGACACTCCCCCCATGAAGGGGTCGAGTTTTTAAATAAACTTATCGCCCACAACAAACAAAAGCTAGAGCAATTATCTGACAACGAAGGTCAACTCAAAGAACTGGCTGATGGCCTAAAGAACCTATTTATGCGCCAATTGCCCGGCGTGCCTTATTTTATAGAAAAAACAGTCAAATCAGCCCAAATGGCGTGCATTGGTATTGGCACAACCACAGATGAAATAAGCCATTTGTTCGCACAAGACACAGATCAAGTGTTGCAATACAACTTAATGCCTTTGTTAGATAATAATGTGTTAAAACAACAAATCATTGACCCCATAAAATCAATGAAACCCAGCCATGATATGGATTTTTTTGAAGTATTTATCCAATTGGTACGCCAACCAAGGGGCACAGTGCAAATAAAGTGCATACTCAAATCGGAATTAGGCGGTAGAGACAATCAAATAGCCTTTATTGAACAAAGTAAAAAAGTAGGCCGATTTATGGCATTAAGAGTCTATCGTGGTGCCACAGATAAGCCCGACATGAGTTACATTCGACGTGAACTAGAATACATTCATATTCATGCAAACCATCGAGCAAAACAGCTCGAAGAGCAGCTTTGGAAAGTTATCGGTTCAGGTGAGTTACTGGATATTACTGCCGAAGTGGAAATTCGTTATCCCAGCCTTCTCATGGTCGACAAACCTAAGTAACCTGAACGCTGGATAACAACTTAGCTTACAAGGCTAAATACCAGTTTTTAATCGCAACAAAATGATCTTGTTCAGCTTGTTTATTGGTTAACATGCCAGCATGGTCATAATCAAATAGGTTACCTTGCTCTTTAGACAAAAGCGTATACTTCACTTTACCTATGCCGCATTCAGCAATCATGTCACGCACATCAGATGGATTACCTAGCACACGGTCATTTTTACCGGCAATAAACCAACTGATTGGCCATTGAGTATTAGTGGCAGCGTGACCATAATCAAATTCATCATCATGATCAACCCAGTCTCCCCGAACCCAATCAATGGTTTGCAATAACGAGGCGCGGCTTTCATTATCCATTCCGACACGAAGACGATGGGCATCTAAATACCCTTGTCTTGATACCAAAAATGGCGCTAGACGATTCCAAAAAAAATCGACCATGAGCCACTTTCTAAACGAGCGTACTTTTATCGTACGTTTAGAACCAAAAGTTAACAAGGAGGCGACACTGTGTTGTAACTGGCTAAAGCGCGTCAAGCTACTGGCCATTAGCACACCGCCCCATGAGTGTGCGCACCAATGCACCTGACTTACTAATGGATGACGCTGCAAGATAAACTGGTGCACCAAAGGTAACTGTTCCCGAATGACCTCCCCTTGACCTAACGCAAAATCACGGTGAATTTTCGGCTCACTTAACCCGCGACCGGCAGTATCCATCACATAGACATCAAAACCAGCCCGGGCTAAAAAACAAGCAAGCCCTCGACCTGAGTCACTGTAAAAAACACGGCCATTGGACATGGCACCATGTAACATTAAAATGGGAATATTGGCGCCATTGGCAGTAGTAGGAGCAATATGCCTTATGTGTAAACGACCGTCACGATAAGGAATAAAAAGCGAATCTTGTTGAATATCAGTGTTCACAGTTGGCAGAAATAATAGAAATTTAAAACTAAACTATCATTACTGCCAACAAATACAAACAAATTAGAGCAAAAACTTAAGTGTTATGTTGGGCTACCAAAAACATGACAAAATCTAACGTCAAAGTCTTAATCCAGCCACACCCATAGGTCTGATCGCAACAATTAAGCCTGCAAGCAAAATACTAGCGCGCGTAAATCAAGACGATCGATAGCTGCATCTGCAGCAGCAACAAGCTTGGGCTTAGCATGAAACGCCAATCCTAAATCAGCAGCTTGGATCATAGGAATATCATTGGCGCCATCACCTATAGCAACACGTTGTCCTGACGCAATGCCCCATTGCAGCGCCGAGCGCTCAATGACATTGGCTTTGTATTGTGCATCAACAACCTCTCCAGTGACTTCGCCAGTCAATTTACCGTTGATAACCACTAACTCATTCGCATAGGCTGCATCTAACCCTAGCAAGTGCTTTAGATGCTCTACAAACGGAATAAATCCGCCTGATGCAACCACAAGTTTCCATTGGTGGGCTTTAAGCTCTGCAACCATAGATTCTATACCGGGCATTAAAGGTAAGCCGTCGCATAATTGCTTAATAATTGCAGCGTCTGCTCCTGCTAACTTAGCCACTCGCTGCCTTAACGATTGCTCAAAATCTAATTCGCCTCGCATGGCACTGGCTGTTACGGCTGCAACTTCATCACCGACACCGGCCATTGCAGCAAGCTCGTCAATACACTCTATTTGAATGGCGGTTGAATCCATGTCCATCACTAATAACCCCGGATGATTCAAACGTGCCAAAGGCTGCTGGATAAGTACTATCTCAGCGGCAATATTTTGCGGAAAAGCAGCTATCCACTCATCAATTGCGACTTGAGCTGACAACTCAAATCCTAACAAATCATTTTGCCGTTTAAGCTGCGCAATATGCATATTGATTGAAATGGAACACAGCCAAGCTTCAATATCAGCAGAACAATGTGAGGAAAAGATAACCCGACAACGGTAGGGTAAATCAGATTGCAAACTTATTGGGTACTCAGGCTCTTCATAACGATATAACACACGGCCCTGATGCTGATAAGTCTCACAAGCCTCTGAAAATAACCAATTTAGTAAAACATTTTCACCTTGTTGTTGCATCAATACGGCCTCTTAGTATGTTCCGACTATCTACTGACAAATTTTTCGATTAGTATAGCTTTTTGATGATTCTCTGTTATTGGACTACCGCTGAGTGTTACCTAGTTACAACGATCACCCTAAATCAGCATCCAATTAAATAGAAAAAACACTGAGGATTAAAGTGATTTTTGTTAAAGGTCTTAAGAAAAGACAAAAATTTAGCCGGATAATACAAATTGTTATCGCGATTTCGCTCATTTTTGGTCTTATACATTTATGGCAAGCTAGCCTTAGAAATGGCCAAAACTTGCTTAACTCACAAACTAAAGTGATGGCACGTTTACTGGCTCAACAAGCAGCAAATGGTGCAGCACCAGCAATGTATTTACAAAATGATGAGCAACTTCAATGGTTAGCGTCTGCATTAGCCGCTGATCCTAAAGTGATGTCAGTTAACATATATAATTCTCAAGGGGTAAGACTGGCTTTTGCTCAAAGCGTGTCTTTTGAAGACTTAGAAGCCGATTCAGACGCGTTAAAGGGCTTATTAAAGCCATACCCTCCTTTAATCGAAAATGTGATTCAAGATGACAACAACCTAGGTTATGTAGAAGTTCGGCTAAACCTTGATATCTTTTTTGATGAAATTAAAGTGTTGCATGAACAAAACATGGAATTACAGCAGATGATGTTAATTGTTGCTGGTTTCATCGGTTTATTACTGTCACGTGCATTATCCTTTAAACGTGCCGATTTTGATCGCAGAAAATCGCAAGCAAAGTTACGTAAAAAGCCTAAAAGGATCGCGTTAGTGTCAGGCAGTGAAAAAGCAGAAGATAAAGACGAAAAAGAAGATAAAAACTAATACCAATTCCACTAATTATCTGGTCATTCAGCGGGAATTCAGTGCCTTCTAGGCAAGTAATAGGATTGTAGGCATAGTTGCTCTACGTCAAAATACTATTAAGCAGCATAGAAGGCACAGAAACCCGCCTTGTAGGAGACGCTCAGACAGTCCATTTCTTTGTTGCATTGCTTTAGAAGGGAATAACCATTATTTCAACAATGCGCCTCAAACTGAACAGTCTGAGCGACTCTGATTGGTCACATAATTAATGGAAATGGTATAACACAAAATATAAAAGGGACGCTTTTTGGCGTCCCTTTTAATCATCATCTGTATGATAGTGTTAAACAGTACTGATTATCGTACTATTTATAGTTTACAGTGTTAACGCTGCATCCAAAGTCATGATAATCATGTCATTGAAAGTCGTTTGACGCTCATCAGATGTGGTTTTTTCACCCGTACGGATATGGTCAGATACAGTCACAACACATAATGCTTTAGCACCTAATTCGTGCGCAACACCGTATAAACCAGCCGCTTCCATCTCAACGCCTAGTACACCCATTTTTTCCATCACGTCAAACATTTGTGGATCTGGTGTGTAAAATAAATCAGCAGAGAAAACGTTACCTACACGGATTTTAGTGCCGTGAGTTTTAGCAGAGTCAACCACTGCGCTCAGTAAGCTAAAGTCAGCAATAGCTGCAAAATCGTTATCTTTAAAGCGTAAGCGGTTCACTTTAGAGTCAGTACATGCACCCATACCAATGATCACGTCACGTACTTTTACATCAGTGCTAATTGCGCCACAAGTTCCTACACGGATTAAGTTTTTAACACCATAATCTTTAATAAGTTCGTGAGCATAAATCGAACAAGATGGAATACCCATACCTGAACCCATTACCGAAATACGCTTACCTTTGTAAGTTCCTGTAAAACCTAGCATGTTACGCACATCAGTCACTTGCTCAACATTTTCTAAAAATGTTTCAGCTATGTACTTAGCACGTAATGGATCGCCAGGGAAAAGCACTGTTTCAGCAAACGCACCTTCAACAGCATTAATATGTGGTGTAGCCATGATATAACCCCTATGTTTCTATTTTATTTGGTCTTGCTTAATAATGTGTGCAGTTTAGCAAAAGCATTAACTTTTATATAGAACCGTCGTTTGAAAATGTGACTAATTAATAAAAGATTCGCCATAACTCATAGGTTCTAACTTAAAATAACTCGCAATTGACTGACCAATATCAGCAAAAGACTGACGGCGACCTAACGATCCTGCCGGTAAACCTGCTCCATAAGCCAGAACCGGTACACGCTCACGAGTATGCTCAGTACCTACCCATGTTGGGTCGCAACCATGATCAGCGGTAAACACCACTAAATCATCTGGCTGTAATATGGCAAAAAGCTCAGGCAAACGAGAATCGAAATACTCAAGTGCTTTAGCATAACCGGCAGTGTCACGACGGTGGCCATAATGAGAGTCAAAATCAACAAAATTTGTGAATACGATAGTGTTATCACCCGCGCGTTTTATCTGCGCTAAAGTTTCGTCAAATAGCTCCTCAAGACCAGTAGCTTTAAACTGCTGAGTAATGCCACTATGAGCATAAATATCAGCAATTTTACCAATACTGACCACTTCACCACCGGCCGCTTTCATCTTATCAAGCACCGTCGGCGCAGGAGGAAGTACAGCATAATCGTGTCGATTACCTGTGCGAGCAAAATCAGCTGGGCCTGTGCCCACAAATGGACGCGCGATAACACGACCAATGTTGTATGGTTCAAGCTCTTCGCGGGCAATTTTGCATAAATTGTACAGATTCTCTAAACCGAATGTTTCTTCATGGCAAGCCACTTGAAATACTGAGTCAGCAGAAGTATAGAAAATAGGCTTACCCGTTTTCATGTGCTCTTCACCCAATTCTTCAAGGATTTGAGTACCCGACGCATGACAATTGCCCAAAAAGCCATCTAAGCCTGCACGTTTAAGAATTTTATCTGTCAATTCTTTAGGAAAGGAGTTGGTTAAATCACTGAAGTAACCCCAATCATATAGCACAGGAACACCCGCCATTTCCCAGTGACCGCTTGGAGTGTCTTTACCTGAGCTCAGCTCGTCGGCATGGCCATAAGCACCAATCACTTCAACATCATCACTGAAACCATCAGCAAATTTACCTGTGCTTTCAAATCCCGCATGGCCTAAACCTAACTTTGCTAAGTTAGGAAGTTTTAGCAGACCTTGACGACCAATATCGGCTTTACCTTCTGCACATGCTTGAGCAATATGGCCAAAGGTATCAGAACCGACATCACCAAATTTCTCAGCATCGGTTGCAGCGCCAAGACCAAATGAGTCTAGCATTAAGATAAAAGTACGTTTCATTATGTTTTCCTTTATAAATCTGAAGCGCGAATATAGCGATAAATTTCTGGCGTCTTTTCTGGCGCGCTATCTCTCACTACAATAGCCTGTTGCACTGCAGCTGCAGCTTCAGCAAAGGCGTCTTCAGACTGAGCATGGATCATGGCTAACGGTACATCTTTGTTAACTTCTTGACCCAATGCGCAAACTTGAGTTAATCCGACGCTGTAATCGAGTGCGTCACCAGGCTTACGGCGACCACCGCCTAAGGTAACTACAGCTAAACCAAGCTCACGGGTATCCATTTGGTAAGCAAAGCCGGAAGTATTGGCATAAACAGGGCGAATGATTTTCGCGTGAGGTAAATACTTATCATATGCCTCAACAAAATCGGTAGGACCGCCTAAACCAGAGACCATTTTAGCAAATGCCTCTGCCGCTTTACCATTATCTAATACAGCGTTTAGTTTATTACGCGCATCGGTTTCATTCTGTGCAATACCGCCCAAAATAAGCATTTCTGCACATAATCCCATGGTGACAGCGTATAAACGTGGGTTACGGTATTGACCGGTTAAAAACTGGATAGCTTCACGCACTTCAACAGCATTACCGGCACAAGATGCCAACACTTGGTTCATGTCAGTTAATAACGCTGTGGTTTTAGTGCCTGCACCGTTGGCAACTGCAGTAATACTGCGGGCTAATTCTTCTGATGCTTCATAAGTTGGCATAAACGCGCCACTACCCACTTTGACATCCATAGCTAACGCATCAAGACCAGCTGCCAGTTTTTTCGATAAAATTGAAGCGGTAATAAGCCCAATAGACTCAACAGTTGCCGTGTTATCACGAATAGAATAAAAACGTTTATCTGCAGGCACTAAATCGCCAGTTTGACCGATAATGGCTACTCCAGCCTCTTTAACGACTTTGCGGAAAAGCTCACTCGAAGGTTCGGTTTGATACCCAGGAATGGCATCAAATTTATCAAGTGTACCACCGGTATGGCCTAAACCACGTCCAGAAATCATCGGCACATAACCACCGCACGCAGCAGCCATAGGGCCAAGCATTAGGCTGATAACATCACCTACACCACCGGTACTGTGCTTATCGATAATAGGACCGTTTACACGCAATGCATCCCAATTTAAAACCGTGCCAGAATCACGCATGGCACTAGTCAATGCAATACGCTCATCCATATTCATGTCTTGAAAATAAACCGCCATACCAAAAGCAGCAATTTGCCCTTCTGATACTGTATTGTGGGTGATTCCGTTAACAAAAAATTGAATTTCGGCTGTGCTTAGCGCTTCGCCATTGCGTTTTTTACGAATGATTTCTTGAGCAAGAAACATAATACGTCCCCTTTTAGGCAACCCATCACCTTTAGGATCGCCATTAATATAGGAATACTATCGTATGATAGTGTCTTTAGATGACGCGTAATACGCCACCTAAAGTGAAAATAAAGCCTAACAGAGCTCTGCTAGGCTATTGCCATTAGTAACCAGAAGTTGCTTTTGGCGCTTCAGTCAATTCTAGCGTGTGCAACAAGCTGTTTAACAAGCTTGAAGCGCCAAAACGGAATGTTTGTGGTGTAACCCAGTCGTCACCTAAAATACGCGCCGCTAAGCCTAAAAACTCTGCTGTTTGAGCAGCATCACGTACGCCGCCTGCTGGTTTAAAACCGATGTTACGGTTTTTCTCACTGATGACAGTTAGCATAATTTCAGCAGCTTCTAGCGTCGCATTAACTGGCACTTTACCCGTAGATGTTTTGATAAAATCAGCGCCAGCATCAATTGAAATTTCTGATGCCTTACGGATTAATGCAGGATCTTTTAATTCACCAGATTCGATAATCACTTTTAAAATTGCGTCTTCACCGCACTCTTCTTTACAGGCTTTCACGAGTTCGAAACCAACGGTCTCATTACCTTCCATTAATGCACGGTATGGAAATACCACATCCACTTCATCAGCACCGTAAGCAACAGCTGCACGGGTTTCTAATACTGCGATAGCAATATCGTCATTACCATGTGGGAAGTTGGTTACTGTGGCGATTTTAATGTCTTCACAATCAAGTTCATTGAGTGTTTTACGTGCAATAGGAATAAAACGAGGATAAATACAGATTGCGGCAGTATTACCCGCAGCAGATTTAGCTTTGTGGCATAACTCAATCACTTTTTGGTCGGTATCATCATCATTTAACGTCGTTAAATCCATTAATGAAATGCCAAGTTGCGCCGCTTTTTTTAAATCAGTCATAATTGCTCTCCGAAACGAAAAATCAAAGTCGATAAATTTTGTTCAGGCAACACTATAGCTGGCTATATGATTATAATTATGGCCGGGCCTTCAGTATTGCCAGTAAATCTTGCTGCTATTTACTAACCTAAGTATTCAATCTGATAACGAGTACCACGACTTGAATCCTTGAAGACCGGAAAAGATAAAACAAAGATATTTGTTTCAACTGTTCCGCGAAAAATCCTTTTTAGCGCGTAAAAATAAAACTTTGTAGAGTACAAACTTTTATATAAAAACACTCTTGTTAGACAATGATTTTAAATGAAAGTTCGATGTTACTTTTATTATAAAATATGGAGCCGCAAATGCGGCTCCAACAGATTCACTATACCAATCTTAGAACTTGTAAGTTGCAGATAGGTAATGTGACCAACCAGTAGATTCTAGGCCAACCAATCCGCCTTCATCTTCAAGTAGGTATACGTCTTTGAAGCCTTTTAAGCCATAACCAAGCGCGTAACGATCTGAATGCCAGTATAGACCAAAGAAGATGTTACCACCGCTTGAAGTCTTAGGAACGAACATGTTGTCGTCTTCGTCAGCACCAAATTGGTAATCGATATAACCTTGGAATGATAAGAAGCTCTTGTTGTCGAAGAAGTAGAAAGGCTTGAACCAGTTAGCTGAGAACTGATAACCGTTCCACTCTTTAGCGTTCATGTCGTAGTAACCATAAAGGTTCATACCAGTCTTGCCTAACCAAGGTACGTTTACGTCTGCACCAACACCCCAGAATGTAGAGTTAACGCCTTCGCCGTTAAGACCATCCCAGTTGAACAAAGTTGAGAAATATACTTCTTGGATTGGGCCAAAAGATAAATCTTTACCAGTAATCGCATCGATAGAGAAACGAGGATTGAACTTCATGAATATTTTACTAGTGCCTGAACCTGGGTTTTTGTCACCATTGTCAGTAGATTCATTTGCTAAGTTGAACACATCAACATAACCATAAAGATCAACAACACCAGAACGACCACCAAACTCCATTTCTAAGTAGTTATGTTGATCGCCAGATGCTGGGTTATCAGGCTTTTCACCGATAGAATACATCGCATTAAACTGCAACCATTTATAATCAGTAGCGTGAAGATCTGTACGATCTGCCGCGAAAGTATTACCAGAAATAGCAGCAACTGTTGCACCCGCTAAAGCTAACATTTTTACATTTTTCATCATCAACCCCATGTATATTATTTAACTATCTTCTTGGATAGCACTTCTTTTTAATCATTCGTATTTTACCGTTACTGATATAAATCTCAATATTTAATCGATAAAAAACGAATACAAAATTCTTTTTTGTGAACAATGTCGCGACTTTTTGTCTACACATTATTAACAAACAAACTGATGAATACTGAGCAGCGGCTTTAATACATCCTCTTTGTACAGTATTCAACTAGCCTATAACTTCGCATCGGAAATGGTGGATTAACACAAAAATCAATAACAACGTCTTACAAACTGGGCCTTTAACATTGACTCACTAAAGACCCAGTGATTGAGGTTTTACCCTCTAGATTAACTCTTAACTTAGATAGCTAAGAATAGACCGGCTAATGTCGCGCTCATTAAGTTAGCTAATGAACCAGCGATAACAGCACGGATACCTAATTTTGCAAGGTCATGGCGACGTGAAGGAGCCATAGCACCTAAACCACCAAGTAAGATTGCAATAGAAGATAAGTTAGCGAATCCACACAATGCGAAAGAGATAATCGCTTTAGTACGATCTGTCATGACAGCTTGAGTTGCTTCAACTAACACACCGCCATCGGCAATATCTTTTAGGTATGGAGCAAAGTTCAAGTAGGCAACGAATTCGTTAACAACAATCTTTTGACCGATGAAAGAACCAGCAACTAATGCTTCGTTCCAAGGTACACCGATTAAGAAAGCTAAAGGCATGAAAATGTAACCAAGGATAAGTTCTAGAGTGATACCCTCTAAACCAAACCAACCTGTTACACCACCGATGATACCGTTGATCATAGCGATTAAGCCTACGAATGCGATCAACATTGCACCAACGTTAATGGCTAGGCTCATACCAGATGAAGCACCGCCAGCAGCAGCGTCTAATACGTTAGCTGGTTTATCTGGGTCTTCTGGTAAGTCATCCATTTCGTTGATAGCGGTTTCAGTTTCAGGGTGCATCAGTTTAGCCATTAATAGACCACCTGGTGCCGCCATGAATGACGCTGCAACTAAGTATTCAATAGGAACACCCATTTGCGCGTAACCGGCTAATACAGAACCTGCAATAGAAGCAAGACCACCCACCATAATGGCGAATAGTTCAGATTGAGTCATTGTCGCAATAAATGGACGAACAACTAAAGGCGCTTCAGTTTGACCAACGAAGATGTTTGCGGTTGCAGACATAGACTCAGTACGGCTTGTACCTAATGCTTTTTGTAAACCACCACCGATAATACGGATGATCCACTGCATGATGCCTAAGTAGTAAAGCACTGCAATTAAAGAAGAGAAGAATACAATGACGGGTAATACGTTAATGGCGAAAATAAAACCAACTTTGAAGTTAGCTAAATCACCAAATAAGAAGCTGATACCACTTTGTGCGTAACTAATCACACTTGATACAGCGTCAGATACACCTTTCAGAATATCTTTACCGATTGGAACATATAATACGAAACCAGCGAAGAATGCTTGAATAGCTAAAGCACCACCAACGGTACGTACATTAATTGCTTTTTTGTTAGTTGATAGTAAAAAACCTATCGCAAGTAGGACGACCACCCCTACTAAACTCATTAAAATATCCATTAATCATCACCCTTTTGTTAACAGTTTTTTTGAATGTTGTTAACTCACCTAATTTCCGTTGATGATTATAACTGAGCGTGAAACGAAAAGCGTCGTTTTGATCAACTTTTTAGAGTTTAATTTCAATCTCTTAAGCAATAAAACTCAACATTACGCAACTCGTTTCAAAAAAAACAATTAAAGCTCAAACAGTTGCACAGTATTTTTATTAAACTGTTCTAATATACAGACAGTCTCATTTTTCTTTAAAAATGAGATTTCGGACACAATTCGACTTAATATTAGTGGGGTATTACGTGTTTTAGGTTGATCAAAAGGGCTCATACTGGGCGAATCGGTTTCCAATAAAAAGTGTTCCAATGGTAATTCGGTCACTGCTTGGCGAAGCTTTTTCGCACTAGGATTGAGCAATAATCCACCAACGCCTAATTTAAAGCCGAGATCTATATATTGCTCGGCAATTTGCCGATTACCATAAAAACCATGTATTACCCCGCCACGCTCTAGCCTACATCGTTTCAGAAGAGTGATTAATTCTTGATGAGCTTTCACCGCATGTAAAATGACAGGTAATTGGTAAGTTTGCGCTAGGTGTAATTGTTTTTCTAATAACAACAATTGTTTATTTGACCAAGAGTGTAATTTATCTAAACCACACTCTCCAACTGCCACCAAACGCTTATTTTCCCTATATTGTTGCAACATAGCGTCAAGCAGAACAATAGCTCGGTCAATCTCATCTGGCACATACCAAGGATGGATCCCAAGGGCGAAATACCATTGATATTTATCGGCGATGTCTAATTGATGCTGCCATTTATCAGCAGCAACGCCAGGGATAATCACAGATGAAATGCCCTGTTTGCTCATTTCAGCAACAAGCTCGTCTCGGTCCTGATCAAAATCAGCCATATCCAGATGTGCGTGGGTATCGATCATATTGCATCTACTATTATTATGATTAGCGCTAAACTAGCACAAAATACATTGGCACGATAAGCGCAGCTTTAAATAGAAATGAATCGAACATTGAACCGTGCAAATCTTGTCAATATTCTATAAGTACCGATTATTTATCTTCACCTCACACAACTATAAGAATTACTGTGACAGGCCCCTTAAAAACACAATAAAAAAGGCGGCAAAGCCACCTTTTTTACATTAACTCAACATAAAACTTAACAACTAGTGTTCACGTGTCTTAGCAAACTCAATGTCAGGGTAGCGTTCCATCGACAGGTTTAAATTAACCATAGTCGGTGCAATATAAGTTAAGTTATCGCCACCATCGAGTGCAAGGTTAGCACTACACTTGCGACGAAACTCTTCAAGTTTACGCTCATCTTTACAGTAAACCCAACGGGCAGTACTGACACTAATGCCTTCGTAAATCGCTTCAACGTTATATTCGCTTTTTAAGCGTCCAACAACCACTTCAAACTGAAGAACACCAACAGCACCAACAATTAAATCATTTGAGTCAATGGGCCTAAATACCTGTACAGCGCCCTCTTCAGATAACTGCACTAAGCCTTTTAGCAATTGCTTTTGTTTTAATGGATCTTTTAATCGAATTCGGCGGAACATTTCTGGCGCAAAGTTAGGCACGCCAGTAAAACGAATTTTTTCGCCCTGGGTAAATGTATCGCCTATTCGCATGGTACCGTGATTGTGCAGACCAATAATATCACCAGGATATGCCGCTTCAGCCCTGTTTCGATCACCCGCCATAAAGGTTAACGCATCACTCACGTTAACATCTTTACCAATACGCACATGATGCATTTTCATGCCTTGTTCATATCGACCTGAACACACTCGCATAAATGCAACACGGTCTCGGTGCTTAGGATCCATGTTTGCCTGAATTTTAAAAATAAATCCTGAAAATTTCTCTTCATTGGGCAACACTTCACGGACATCAGTTTCACGGGGTAAAGGTTTTGGTGCCCATTCAACAATACCATCGAGTATATGATCAACACCAAAGTTACCTAACGCGGTACCAAAATACACAGGTGTGAGTTCACCTTTTAAAAATGCCTCTTGATCAAAAACGTGCGAAGCTCCAGCCACCAACTCCATTTCATCACGAATATCTGAAGCATATGATCCAAGCGCTTTATCTAATTCCGGGTTATGTAAACCTTTAATAATGCGCTCTTCTTGAATAGTGTGTCCCATACCACTTTGGTACAAAATCACTTCATCACGTAAAATATGATAAACACCTTTAAAGTCCTTACCTGATCCAATAGGCCAGGTAATAGGTGCACAAGCCATTTTTAAAATGTCTTCAACTTCATCCATCAACTCAATCGGATCACGAATATCACGGTCACATTTATTCATAAATGTCACAATAGGCGTGTCGCGTAAGCGAGTCACTTCCATCAGCTTAATGGTTCGGTCTTCAACACCTTTAGCAGAATCGATAACCATTAAACAAGAATCTACAGCGGTAAGAGTACGGTAAGTATCTTCCGAAAAGTCTTCGTGACCAGGTGTATCAAGTAAGTTGATAAGTGCGCCACCGTATGGAAATTGCATCACAGACGTAGTAATCGAAATACCACGGTCTTTTTCCATTTCCATCCAGTCAGATTTAGCGTGTTGACCTGACTTTTTACCTTTTACCGTACCGGCTTTTTGTAAAGCCTGTCCGAATAATAGTACCTTTTCGGTGATGGTGGTTTTACCCGCATCGGGGTGCGAGATGATAGCAAAGGTCCTTCGCTTATTGATTTCATTAAGAAAATCTTGGTTTGCCATGTATAAAATCTTTTAGTTTGTACACGGATTTGTACACACTTTTGGAAGTACTCTCTTTTCAGTTCTTCGCTTGTCAAATCCGTCGTGTTAATCGTAATTGGCCGCTATTTTCGCTGATATTGACTTTATAAACAATCAATGGTTATCTAATCGGTTACCATTTACTCTCAGCGTACGCCAATGCTCAGTTGTAGCTGTTTGCAATCGTTGCTTCTTCAGCTCATGAACAACTGTGGCTAAACCACAAATTCCTTCGCTACCAAAAATCGATGATAGCTTGTCGTACAACACCAATGATGGTGCAGTTGCCATTGATCGGTATTGCAGGGTATTGCGGGTTCAAAGGTTTTAGGTACTTCTGTTCACCGTCAATGACCAACTGCTTAAAGGTTGCTTCTTTCGAATCATCCAAACGCGCAACAACCAATGAACCTGAAGAGTAAGGTAACTCGGGATCAACAACGATCACTGCCCCCTCAGGTATGGATTTTTTTCCGCTTGGATTTTCCATACTGTCGCCTTTTACGCGAAGTGCGAAACAACCCTCATGTGCTTTCCCAGTGACTTCACGCCACTCCTCAGCATCTTCATGGGCAAATCCCTCCGCTATTTCAGTCCAATCACCGGCCTGAACCCAGTTAATGAGAGGAATTTTTCCCTTAATGTCAGGCCCGACTTCTACATTACCGACCCCCAAGCCAATCTCGCCATCACCTGTGGCGAGCCAATGAGCATTCACGCGAAGCGCCTCCGCGATCTGCATGGTGTAACGAGACCTAGCCGATTTACCAGAGCAAATCTGGCTGATCGACTGCTGTTTGATACCAATGCGACGAGCCAACTCAGACTGAGTCACCCCAGTAAGCTGCAAGGCATGGTTTAGTCGTTCGGATAAAGTTTTCATAAGCCCGTATTCTACAAATAAAACTGTAGCCTTTCAACAATTTTAACTGTTGACTTACCTACAGTTTAAACTGTAAAATTCAATCTTGTAACAGTTTTTATTGTAACAGGAGACGGTATGGAAGTGTTCAACACGACACAAAAACATCTCCGCCGTGCCATTGACTTGGTAGGCGGGCAATCAGCATTAGCACGAGCCATCAACTCAAAACAGCAAAACGTCTGGTTTTGGTTGAATAAATCAGGGCGTGTTCCCGCTGAATTCGTTTTACCCATCGAACAAGCTACGCAAGGACAGGTAACCCGATCCCAGTTAAGACCGGACATCTATCCCGAATGCCCAAGCGAGCTGAAAGCCAGTAACCATTAGGATTAAGGGCAAATAATGGTCAGCATTTTACGTAAACACAAAAGCGAGTTCCTCCATGCGTGATTATGGCAAGGTCTATACCCGCTTTTGGCTAAAGCAAAACGTTTTGTCCTGGAGTGACTCAGCGAAGTTGCTAGGACTGTATTTGCTTACATGCCCACATTGTAATTTGCTTGGCTGCTTTCGATTGCCGGTTGGTTACGTTGCTTCTGACTTGAATTGGGAAGAGCAACAGGTTGCCAAGGCTCTAAATGAGTTAGAACAAGATCAGTTCCTCATTCGTTGCGAGGAATCCGGTTGGACTTTGATTCGAAGCTTTCTGAAGCACAACCCAATCGAAAACCCAAACCAAGGTAAGGCAGCCTTTCGGTTGCTTAAAGATGTACCTGCCGACTTCATTGGTATGGCATCGCTTTTGAAATCTCTTGCCGCTTTTCAAGCTCGGCTACCTGAAGAATTTTCATCATTGTTTATGCCTGATGGCAACCCGGTTAGGGACTCTCAACGGTCGGATGACTCTGAGAGAAGCAATAAACCAACAGTTAAAACTGTTGACCACATACAGTTTGAAGACTTCTGGGATGTACAAATACGCAAAGAAAAAAAAGCGAAAGCCAAAGAAGAATGGCTACGCATGGGACTCAATGAAGACCATGAACTCGCCTTGGAAGTGCTAACACGCTGGAAAGAGCAACGAGACAACCGATTGCAGTATCAAGATCGGACTAAGACCCCTATGCCACATAACTGGCTTTTAAACCGGCAATGGGAAGACGAGTACGTTCGCATTGATGAAGTACAGCAATCATCGACGAGCCTAAAGGGCAGCAATCACCAATTGAACATTGAAGAAAGCAATCGCCGCATTGCTGAAAGCTGGGCCGGACCAGGTATTCGGGAGGTTCGTTCAAGTGCAGGAGGTTGATAAACGCGAGTTTGCTGAAGTTTGGGGAGCTGCTTGGGCCATGTATGGCAAAAGCGTATCACCACAATTGCTATCCATCGCATTTGAAGCCCTTCGTGCTTATAGCATTGAAGAAGTGCGAATCGGTCTGACTCGGCATATTCAATCACCGGATACTGGGCAATTTTTTCCAAAGCCCGCTGACGTCATCAAGCATATCGATGGCAACTCGGGTTCAAGAGCCATGGTTGCTTGGAACAAAGTTGACAAGGCTGTTCGTCAGGTTGGCGCTTGGACATCCGTGATGTTTGACGATGCGCTTATTCACCGCGTTATTTCAGACATGGGGGGATGGGTTGAACTCTGCAAGGTAGATGACAGGGAATACCCCTTTAAACAAAAAGAGTTTTTAACACGCTACCAGGCTTACTTGTTGCGGGACGAAGTGGGTGAATACCCAAGGCTATTACAAGGTATTGCAGACCATCAGAACCAGCAAAAAGGATTTGATATGCAAGCGCCGGTTGCCGTGGGCGACTGGTCAAAAGCAGCACAAGTTTATACAAGAGGCATCACCGACTTTAGCGCAGTGCCTTTGAAAAGAATAAGCCCGAAAGCCATTCAGGCGCTTCTCGGAAATCAATTAGAGGACAAAAATGAAAACGATTAAAGCAAAAACCATTGCCCTAGTGATAGCCATGTCCGCAAGCTCTTCAGTCTATGCATTTCCGGGCTATCAGTGGGAAAAAGCAGCCCAAAGCGTTGGTATTGATCCTGTCATGCTCTACGCCGTTGCCTTGGCTGAGTCCGCCTCACATCGTGGTCTCAACATGACCAGCCCATGGCCATACGCAATTCGCAATGGTTCAAATGCAACCTACGCCAAATCTCAGACAGAAGCGGAGCAACTGTTAAGCCAGGCACTGCAAGAGAGTGAAAAATACCAGCTCGATATTGGCCTAATGCAAATCAATTTGCATTGGCACGGACATCGGGTGAGCTCAGCAGCAGAACTGCTAGACCCCATCACCAACCTTACCGTCGGCTCCAGTATTTTGGCCGAAGCAATCAAGTCTTCACCTAACGATTTAGAGCTTGGCATAGGCCGCTATCACAGTTGGAACGAAGAGCGTGCACGCTGGTATGGGCAAAGAGTGCTTTCTATTTATCGCAATATTTTACATGAACTGGAGGTCCGTCAATGACAACCAATCAACAAGACTTCTATCAATTAAACTTGGCGTACCTGCACGCAGCACGGGAATTGGCGCGCATTGATCCGCAAGAGGCTGTCTTGCGCTTTGGACTTACACGCGATGTGGTTGATGCTCTGATTAATGCTGGTGTTGACGACCTGCAACGAGTAGCGACCTCATCATTCATGCTGTTTCAACCAAGGGGTAACCAAAGCCAACTGATTGAGATGGTGAAGAGCAAAGGCACAGGTATCCCAAGAATCGCTTATTTATTATCAACCCTAAACAACAAGGGGGATGCATGATTGATAACCTGTCCAAAAGTGAGCTGTTTACCCGAGCCTCGCTGCTTATTAAGTACGGATTTCGAACGACCATTATCGCGCTCGATACAGGTTTGCCAATCCACATTATCAGAAGGCTGCACAAAGAAGTGACTGGCAAGTCACCTTGTCCTGGTCAATTGCCAGAATCTGATGCCATCGTTAAAAGCAGAAGAGCCCTAGTTGAAGGCTCCCTGCTGATGGCGCTTTATGTCAATATTGGTGGTGATAATGTCTACAAGAAATTAAATATCGATGCTTTGATGAAGGCTTACGATGCGTACTTGGTTGCAAGAGAAGAGGCAGATCTTCCAGCTGAGATCCCCTGGAAAAAACTGACCATCAATGAAGGTTGGGTTCTAGCTCGTGATTTAAGATCACAGCTTGCATCCTTACACCGGTGTCGATGCGGCAGTCTGTATTTGACGGTATCTCAACAGCGCATTCAGCTTAAATGTCCTGTGTGTGAGATTATGGCCGAGCAAACCACTAGAGCACTTTTTGAGAACTAACATGCTGATGCATGATTTGATTGTGCACCGCCCGTGCACTTTGAGAGTACTAAGATGATAAAATTACTTAAATCTTTACCAGCACGCTGCTGGTTTATATCACTGGGGCTTTTTCTGGCGACTTTGGCTGCGGCTCATTTTTTTCCCTCAGAAATATTAACGGCATCTGCCAAGTTAGCGGCTTTGCCATTTCTGATTTGCACCGTCGTTTTTTTCAGCTACTTGGGATTCAAAGCGACCTGTAATCCCATCGGACTTATAGCCATCATCACTATGCTTGTAGCAATCGCATATTGGCAAGCGAGTTGGACAATTTTATGTGTCGGTTTAGCCTTCTTAGGCTTAAGCGGACTAATCCATTTATTTCAAAGACAACTGAAAGATACCGGTCGAGAACTAAGCCTGAGCGAAAAAAAATATTGGTACTGGGTAAACGAATTTGCAGATGGTCGCTCATCTATCCTCCCTAAAAAAACAAGGTCATAGTAAATTGACTGCTTTTTTACTTATACTCAAAAAATTGATTGGCACTTTCGTACTACGAATGAAAAATGCCATTTCCATCAATGAATACGGATCAACTCAAGTTCGTTACCCAGCACAACAGGACAGTTCTTTGACATCCTTGTTAAAGGTTTGGGCGCAGAGCTTCAAACCCTCCACCATAGTCAGGTAAGGGAAAAGCTGGTCGGCTAATTCCGTCACCGTCATACGGTTGCGGATCGCCAGCGCCGCACTCTGGATCAGTTCTCCACCTTCATGCGCCAGAATCTGCGCCCCGATCAGGCGGCCAGTGGCTTTTTCCGTCACCAATTTGATAAAACCATCGGTCTCGAAATTCGCCAGTGCGCGCGGCACGTTCTCCATCTCCAATACACGACTGTCGGTTTCAATGTCTTGTGCGTTGGCTTGCTCTTCCGTGAGCCCAACAGTTGCCACCTGGGGATCGGTAAAAATCACTGCTGGCATGGTGGATAGATCCAGTTTGGCGTATCCGCCCGTCATGTTGATGCCGGAACGGCTACCGGCGGCCGCGGCGACATAGACGAATTGCGGCATGTTGCAGCAGTCTCCGGCGGCGTAAATACCGGGAACATTGGTTTCCATGCGTTCGTTAACAACGATTTCGCCCTTTTTGTTGGTCGTAACACCCACCGCGCCCAGATTGAGTTGGCAAGTATTGGCGTGTCGCCCGGTGCTTACCAGCAAACGATCGCAGCGTAGATCGCCCGCGTTAGTTTCCAATGTAAATTGGCTTCCATCGTGGGTCACCTTGGTAGCTTGCGTACTGTTTAATACTCGAATGCCTTCTTTTTCAAAACATCCGGTGAGTTTTTCACCGAGCAAGGGATCTTCCCGATAAAGCAATGTATGTCTTGCTAATATGGTGACTTCACTGCCTAAACGGCGATAAGCCTGGGCAATTTCCAGCGCTACAACCGACGAACCAATCACGACCAGGTGCTGCGGCAATTCCTGAGCAAACAGCGCTTCGGTAGAGGTCCAATAAGGTGTTTCAGTTAAACCATCAATAGGAGGAATGGTTGGCGTGGAGCCGGTAGCGATCAGGATTTTATCGGCGTGAACTGCCTGCTCGGTTCCATCATTTTTTCTGACTATCAGGGTGTTGGCATTTTTAAATTGCGCCCAACCTTTAAGTAAACTAAGCGCAGGATTTGTCTCCAGAATATTCTGGTACTTTGCCGCGCGCAGCTCTTCGACCCGAGCGGTCTGCTGCTGAGTCAACAAGGCTCGACTCAATTGGGGCGCATGATTTTCCAGTCCGGTAAAGGGATTATTGCGTTGCTGCTGAGCCAATTGAGCGGCGCGGATTAGAATTTTTGAGGGTACGCAGCCGACATTCACGCAACAGCCGCCAATCACATCGGCTCCCTCAATAAGAGTGACCTTGGCACCACCTTCAGCGGCTTTAATAGCGCAGGCAAAAGCGCCGGAACCCGTACCGATAATCGCCACGTGTTGAGTTTGGTTGCTTTCAGTGTTGCTTGCATTTTCGTTGTCACAGCAGTCGTTCGGTGAAGTAATTTCTTTTGCAGTGCCAGTGGATTCTTTTGCGATATAACCGAGAGCTTCTATTGCTCCAATGAGAACGGTTACGCTGACCCCACCGTTCGTGGTGATCGTTGCTCTGGCGTTTTCATAAGATATTTCAACCTTATTAACGCCTTCGATCGCATCGAGTGCTTCTTTAACGTGGGCGACGCAACTTGGACAGGTCATCCCTTCTATCGATAGTAAGATCATTCGTTTTCCTCAAATAGTAGTCAGGCATTGCGTCGTGTTAAACAGCACAGCTGTCATCATCACAGCGTTTATTCGCCGGTGAAAAAATATCCCAAAGCGATACGGCAACCATCAGGCCTAATGCTGAATAGGTGACATAGCTGCTCCAGCCGTACTGGAAAAACGGATAGAGCGATAACAGCAATAAAATGGGGCCGGCCACACCCAGCGCACTACGGTGCCATTGCCGGTAGCTGAACCAGCCAAGTCCGTTGAGTACCAAGGCAATCCAGGCAAACAGGGGTAATAGCGTGCTAACAAGCAGACCTTCCCATTGGCTGAGAAAACCCAGTCCTACCGCAGCGCCCAGACTGGCAATGGCCGGGAAACACATGGCGCATCCCATAGCAGAAACCAGCGCGCCCAATGAGCTAATCTTATCGCCGAACCGGGTCAGTAACCGTATTAGCATTTCTATGCTTTACTCCTTGAGCGTTGACGGATAACCCGCGTTAGTGGTGGCTTCGGTCAGTGCTTTTACCGTGGTTTTTTCGTCGTCGAAGGTGACCACCGCCAGTTTGGTCTTAAAGGTCACTTCGGCTTTACTGACGCCATCGACTTTTTGTAAGGCTTTTTCCACGGTAAAGGGACAGGTCACACAGTTCATGGTTGGGACTTCCAAAGTAACTGTTTTCGGGGCAGCTAAAGCGTTCAGGCTGGTCAGTACGAACAGGGACATTAGGGCGAGTGTTTTCATAATTTTCTCCAAGAGCAAGCCATAAAGATTTAATCAAAATAAAAGGTTAGAAATCGTCATCAGGCGAACCAGACAATCCAATAATTACTGGTGACTAAAACCAACGCAGTCAGTGCCGTTAACCAAAAGATCACCTGCCGACGTTTTCGCACTTGAGGAACTACACAGGCGGTGCCTGGCTCACAGTCCTCGACGGGGCGATAGACCTTCCAGCCTGCGAAGCCAAATAAGGCTAAAACCAGCAGGATAAAAATGGGACGATAAGGTTCTAACAAGGTTAAATTACCAATCCAGGAGCCACTCACGCCTAGCAGCAACAAGACGAAAGGACCAGCGCAGCAAAGACCAGCGCCAATAGCGGCAATAACACCGCCGATGATTGGAAAGTTGGGATTACTTTTTGACATAACTCACTCTACTTATCGTACTTTAGTAAAACAAGTTTAAACCCCGTACCCAACTACGGAGTCAAGATAAAATTTGAATCATTATTAATCTTCAGGAAGTAGGGAATCAATAATGGGACAGTGGGATTGGTTAGTATTAGAATTACACTCATTCAATAATTCTGTGAGAACGGTTTCTAAGCGGCGAAGACCTGCTATTTTGACTTTCACACTTGCAAGCTTGTGTAAAGTCATTTCTTGCACTTCTATACAGGGAGTGTCATTAAGGCTGAGTAAATTGGAGATTTCTTCCAAAGTGAACCCAAGATCTTGGGAACGTTTAATGAATTTTATTCGGTTTAATGTTGCCAAAGGATAAAGTCGGTAGCCTAGATGCGGTTTTTCAGGTTTTTCTATAAGACCACGTCGTTCGTAATAACGAACAGTCTCAACATTGATACTAGCTTGTTCGGCTAATTTTCCAATTGTGTACATGTGTTATATTTCTCCGTATCTAAGTACGGAGAAATATATCCCTATCTACGTAATTAAGCCATAAAACTTCGTTAGCCTTGAGCTTCTACTCCTTGTTTTATTTATTTCCTGATGCCTGGTTATATGCCCTAATATCGATCAAGTTGTTCTGAGCATAATCTCCCGCAAGGGATGCATTTGAGATCACCGCTATCTGCTTATCCACAAATGCTTTATCTTCTTCAGACACACTGTCAGGGATGTAAGCGCCACTCTCATCCTTTTGACGATACTCATTTAGCATTTGCTCCCTTAGGCCAAGCATTTCAGGCGACCAACTCGATGAGTCTTCAGAGTTGAATACGCGCCCCGCCAAACCTTCATTGAAAGCTTGAGCGAACACTTGACTTTGAATCGGGGTCAATCCCATTCTCTGCCCTTCGCTGTATGCTTCCTTTTTAAAATCATCAGCATACTGCTCTAGGAACTCACCATATCGATTGTTAACTGCCGCACCGAATGCCCCCGCCAACATGGCTTCAGACTTAGTGCCCCAGTTTACTTCGGAAGCATACTGCGAACTCGATCCACTGTATGCATCATTAAACGCCGTCAATGGGTTTTCCAAAGAGGTTCCTGCATCAACGGCGGCTTTTAAGCCATCCCAGGTTGATTTGCTGGCCACCGTAGCGTTGTGCAAGAAACCTCGTGAGCCAGGATCTTCAAGCGCTTGTTCTTTGTAACTCTCATAGTCTTCGCCAAAGTGATTCAAGGTATGCAGTGCTGCATCAGTATGCTTGCCACTGAAATCACCAATAGCACTGGCGCTGTTGAAGAACATTTCAGCACCAGAAACTCCGCTATCATCAGCCATAATGCGTGATCGCCACTGAGATCCAGCTTCACTGTTTAGTCCAGATTGATAGGTACTTGTGTCAGTAGCTACGGCCTGCTGAGCTTGCTGCTGATGCGCATTCAACTGTCCATCTATACCGTGAGCTTACGGCAGCATGGCGTGACATAAGTAATAAAGCAAAAAATCTGGTTTCTTAAATTTCAGGCACGGCAATACTTAGGCCACTGGCCCAAGCATTGCTTGATTATGAGCGGTTTATTATTGGTATTGGTCGAGATAATTCCAAGGTAGGTATTTTTCAGGATGCTTTTTTGCATCATCCGCATCTCGTTGCAGTCGCGTAAAGTAATCAAATACATTGATGCCTGCTTCATTGCCTGTTGCTATCATCG
>NZ_BMII01000010.1 GCF_014641855.1 Shewanella inventionis | reverse complement strand
GCGCAGTACCGCACTTCAGATAATGCCCTCAGTTTCACTGTTCAAAGCTGCAAAAAATGTGGACGTTTGGTTACTGCCTATCTTTGAATGTATCTGTCATCGAGCCTGGTCAGAAATAACAGAAAAGCTAGACTGGGCGATTTGCTATATAACAAGAAACGCTCCAAAGTCACAGCAAAGAAAATCTAAAGAAGACATAACCTTAGATGGGATTTATGTCAGACTTAATGCTTAAGGTCCAGTGTATGATTCTCCTCTATACACTGTCTATATAAGTATCATAAATTCCTAATTTCTAAATTTTTATACTTATTTATTGAATTAAACGTTTGACACTGAATAGTTTTGTTAATAAATTGTTGTGCTTATTTTGTTGGCTAGATTAAGGACAATCGATGCGTTCTTCACTGTTAAAATCACTCACGTTAATTGCTGTATCTCTGTTATCTTTTCATTCTTATGGTGTATCCAATTGGGTTAATTTTGAAGTGATTAATGGTCACATTAATCTTCCTGTGACGATTAATGGTGTAGAAGGTAAGGCTATATTAGACAGCGGCTCTCAAGTTAATGCGATCAATATCAGCTTTATTAATAAAAATAAGCTTGAGTTTTCTAAGGGAAGCAAAGTCGATATTAAAGGTGTTTATGGCACCGAAACTCGCCAACTTTATAACAATGTTAAAGCCAATTTATTTGGTGCTGATCTAGAGTTAGATGAACTGGTTGGTTTACGTTTAGGTCATCATGAGGTGCAGTTATTATTAGGTGCAGGCTTGCTCGAAAAATTTATTTTCCAAATTGATTATCCAAATAACCGTTTAAGATTATTTGAACGTGATTCAGTTGATCTAGCAAAGCTCAAAAACATTGAAATGCAAATTGATCGAGGAACTGGGCAACCAATTGTGAAAGTAAACCTTAATGGCGAAAAGAACGCTTGGCTTATATTAGATACTGGTAATAATAGTGGTTTGTTTTTAAAACGAACTCTGGCTACTGACTCTGATTGGTTAAACTTGTATGGTGCTCAATCTGGTACAGGTTATGGTGTTAATAACATAGCAAATATAGATAACTTTCGCTTACCTGAAGTTAAGTTCGGTCCATTTACTATCGAAAACGTTCAATCTAGTGTACCTGCAGATGGTCAAACTGAGTTCATCTCGGGTCAAGATAGAAGTGATTTGTCGCGCATTAAAGGCAAAAATATTAAAGGACTTGTTGGGTTCGATATTCTTAAACACTTTGTTCTCACCATTGATTATAAAGCTGGCCATATGCATGTAGGACTTCCTGAAGAATCTTAAGTGTCTGTTTATTTAGTTAAAACCAGGCTACTAACTATGGAGTAGCCTTTTTTATTTATTACATGTCACTCCATTCTATTTCCGTGTTGTTAGATTTTAACGTCGTAATTAACACTGAATCATTGCTGATTGTTTACAATTGGAGTAATTACGCACTTTTAGGCAATTAACCCAAGACTATTGCGGCAAAAACACCGATAATTCCCCCTAATTTAGACAAGCTGGCCGTTCGGCTGTGCACGACTGTGGACATATTCAATGGAAATCAAAGTAAATTTTCTCGACAATTTGAGACTCGAAGCCAAATTTGACGACTTTACCGTTACGGCCGACCAACCTATTCGTTACAAAGGTGATGGCTCTGCCCCAAGTCCTTTTGATTATTTTTTAGCCTCGTCTGCATTGTGTGCGGCTTACTTTATCAAGGTGTACTGTAAAGCCCGTGATATCTCAACTGAGCACATCAGACTGTCGCAAAACAATATCGTTGATCCTGAAGATCGCTATAACCAAATTTTTCAAATTCAGGTTGAGTTGCCAGATGATATTTCGGATAAAGACCGTGAAGGTATTTTACGCTCTATTGACCGTTGTACCGTTAAAAAAGTGGTGCAAACTGGCCCAGAATTTAAAATCGAAACCGTTGAAAACCTAGATTCAGACGCCAATGCGATGTTGATGGGGCAACCCGATGGTGACAGCAATACCTATATTTTAGGTAAAGACTTACCGCTTGAACAAACCATTCAAAACATGACTGGGTTATTAGCCGATCTTGGGATGAAGATTGAGATTTCATCGTGGCGTAATATTGTGCCTAACGTATGGTCTTTACATATTCGTGACGCCGCATCGCCTATGTGTTTTACCAACGGCAAAGGTGCCACAAAAGAAAGCGCATTATGCTCGGCATTAGGCGAGTTTATAGAGCGTTTAAACAATAACTTTTTCTATAACGATCAATTTTTTGGTGAAGAGATCGCTAACAGTGAGTTTGTGCATTACCCAAATGAGAAATGGTTTGCGCTTGAAGGCGACGACGCGCTGCCAACAGGCTTACTTGATGAATATTGCCTGGATATTTATAACCCAGATGAAGAGTTATGCGGTTCGCACCTAATTGACACTAACTCAGGTAATAAAGCACGCGGCATTTGTGCGATTCCATACACGCGCCGCTCAGATGGTGAAACGGTTTACTTCCCGTCTAACTTGATTGAAAACTTGTTTTTAAGTAATGGCATGAGTGCGGGTAACAACTTACAAGAAGCTCATGTTCAGTGCTTGTCTGAGATTTTTGAACGTGCAGTAAAACGTCAAATTATTGAGCAAGAAATTGTGCTGCCAGACGTGCCAATGGCAGTGTTAGAGAAGTACCCCAGTATTTTGGCTGGTATTAAAGGCCTAGAAGAGCAGGGTTTCCCTGTTGTGGTTAAAGACGCTTCATTAGGCGGGCAGTTCCCGGTGATGTGCGTTACCTTAATGAACCCGCGTACTGGTGGTGTATTTGCCTCTTTTGGTGCACACCCAAGCTTTGAAGTAGCATTAGAGCGTAGCTTAACTGAGCTGTTACAAGGTCGCAGTTTTGAAGGCTTAAACGATGTGCCCAAGCCAACCTTTAATAGCATGGCGGTAACTGAGCCTGAAAACTTTGTAGAGCACTTTATTGATTCAACAGGGGTTATTTCCTGGCGCTTCTTTAGCAGCAAATTTGATTATGAATTCTGTGAATGGGACTTTAGTGGCACTAACGAGCAAGAAGCTAACGCGCTGTTTGGTATTTTAGAAGACATGGGCCGCGAAGTGTACATTGCTGAGTTTACTGATTTAGGTGCATCAGCATGTCGTATTTTAGTACCTGATTACTCTGAAGTGTACCCAGTGGACGATTTGATTTGGGATAACACCAACAAGGCTCTTAGCTACCGCGAAGATATTTTAAATCTGCATTCGTTAAGCACAAAAGCCCTGTCTAAGTTGGTAAACCGTCTAGAAGAAAGCCAATTAGATAATCAAACCGATATCCCAACTTTGATTGGTATTGTGTTTGATGAAAACACCGTTTGGGGCCAGTTAACCATTATCGAGTTAAAGATTTTGATTTATTTGGCACTAGGTGAGCACGAAGACGCGCTTGAATTGGTTGAAGAGTTTTTGCAGTTTAACGACAATACGGTACAACGCCGTTTGTTTTATCAAGCTGTCAATGCTGTGCTTGAAGTGACCCTCGATGAAGAGTTAGAACTTGAGCACTTTATCGGTAACTTTACCCGCATGTTTGGTAAAGAGGTGATGGACAACGTAGTGGGCTCGGTTAACGGTACGATACGTTTTTATGGTCTGACTAAAACCAGCATTAAGCTTGAAGGTATTGAGCCTCACTTACGCTTGATTGAAAGTTATAAAAAGCTGCATCAGGCGCGTAAAATTAACGCGGCTAAGTAGCGTTAATTGATTCACAAATTAAAGCCCTAATTTTTAGGGCTTTTTTATTGCACTTAGATTGGCCTTCGGGTTATTTAATGACCTTGTTGATAGCCAATTAGCAGGAAAAAGCTTGGTAGGTGGCGTTATTCACTGTGGTTTTAACTGATTAAGATGAAGATTAAGTTTTAGGCAATTTTTTTTGCAGCTGAGCTAAGGTTAAAGGTTTATCAAAGTAGAAGCCTTGGATTAAATGACAACCAAGAGATTGCAGCAAAATGAGTTGCTCTTTTCTTTCTACACCTTCTGCAACAGTGATCATTTTGTATGCATCGCTTATGGCTAAAATAGACTTAACCAGGGTTTTACTTTGCTCATTCACGGTAATGTTATTGATAAAACAGCTGTCTATTTTTAATTCATCGAAGGGCAACATATTTAAATAACTTAATGATGAAAATCCGGTGCCAAAGTCATCGAGTGAGATACAAAAATTGCGTTTTTTCAGTTCAGTTAAAACGTTATATGTTTTCCCTAATTCATTTAGCATGACATTTTCGGTTATTTCTAAGGTGATTCTGCAACGTTGTATGCCTATTTCATCGGTAATCTGAGTCATTGATTCGATAAAATCAGCTGACATAAGCTGATTGGGCGAAATGTTAATTGACACCTTAATTGCATTTGGCCCATTAGGAGAAATGCTTAGTATGTCTTTGCAGGCCTGAGTAAATACAAATAAGCCTATTGGTTTAATGAGCCCTATTTCTTCAGCAATACCGATAAAGTCAGTCGGCGAAATGGTGCCCAGGGTTGGATGTCCCCACCTTGCGAGTGCTTCTACTGCGACTATTTTCTCAGTTGTGGCATCTATTTGTGGCTGGTAAAGCACAAATATTTGCTGATTGCTGAGCGCATCTTTTAACTTGTTTTCGAGTAAATATTTGTATTGCAGTTCTTCATTTAACTGATGATGATAAAAAGTCGTACTCCCTTTTAGTTCAGTTTTAGATTTATAGAGCACTATATCTGCTTTATGAATAAGGCCTTCAGCATGATGGTCATCAGCTGGGTACATGCTGGCGCCAATGCTACATTGGGTCTTTATTTCGTGCCCATGGATGATAAATTTATCTTCAAATAATTGCTGTATTTTTTCGATTTTTAAATAAGCTTCATTAATATGGTTAAGTTGTGGGAAGCAAAATACAAACTCGTCACCTCCAAAGCGTGACACTGTGTCGTTTAAGTCAAACGCATGCTTAAACCTTTGGGCAATAGATTTTAATAATTCGTCGCCTGCGCTATGACCATTGCAGTCATTCACTCTTTTAAAGTCATCAAGATCAATAAACACAACGGCAAGGAGTTGATTGTGTAGTTTTGCAGATTTAATGCCTTCATTTATTTTTTCCATCAATAAAGAGCGATTTGCCAAGCCTGTTAATGCGTCGTGCAATGCACTGTAGTGCAGTTTTTTCTTTGAGTTTTCCAGTGCATTAATGTTCTGTTCAATACGTTGCTGAAAGCGATTAAAGCGACGGGTAATTAAGCTACTGACTATAAGCGACACACCCACCATAAAAAGAGTTGAAAACACACTTAATGATATGATGTTGAATAGTTTTTTTTGATTAAGTGCTTGCGCTTCTTGTTGTTTTATTTCGATGTATCTATTGACATGGCTAGCATTAAAATACGATCCAATGACCCAGTCCCAGCCTTCAATTTTTCTGAGATAGCCTATTTCTGTTTTGCTGTTATTGGTTGTGTTAGCCGTTTGTTTGTTTAATGCCATGAAGCTGCCTTGTGTGATAGCTTCTGAGGCGATTTTTTGCGTTAACGCAGCGTTGGATTGGGTTAACAATGCCAGATTATGTTGTTTGTTCCCATTGGCGAGTATGTTGCCTTGAGTGTCGATGATAAATAAACTTTGGTTTTCAGTGTGTTCAAAATCAATAACCGATTTTAGCAATGATTCTTTTAGATCGTTTTCAATATCGGCAATATATTCTCCCGTGCCGATAAACCAGTCATAGGGCGCGAAATGCTTGCCGAATCCAATTTTTTGATATTCTTTTTGTACAGGTTCTCCCGGTTTTTGGTACCACCAATCGTAGAACGCTTCTCCATTTTGTTGTTTTATTAAGGCTATGTGCTCTCTTAGGATGTATGCTCCCCGAAGATCTTGAGCATCCCAGGCTGAGTCGCCTTCAAGATAGGGTTTGAGTCCATGCAGTATGTTAACTCCATCCATTTGAAAGATAAAAAAGTAACCTCGTCCTTGATAAAACCTAATGGGTCGCAGTGCATCTGTGATTAACTTTGTGACCGTCATTTGGGGTTTGTTTTGGTTGTTGTTATAGATATTCATTGCTATTGCGTGTGCTTCATTCACGCGTTGTTGAGACAAGGTTTTTAGCTCATCGATAACCCCTCTTTTTTTATACAAAATATAGTCGTATGCCTTGTCGGTAGACTGTTTTATGGTGTTTTTATTATTTTCGATAATGTCGTCACGAAGGGATTGGATACTTGCATTGGCTTTGTCTTGATTGTCTTTAATGATAATGACATTGACTGTAATAGCGAAAAATCCGACGACAATACTTGGGGTGTATTTTATGAGGTTAACCAATTTTTTATCATTGAGTATCATCATGAAAACTTAGCAATTCCTTTTAACGTATAAAAAAACAATCCGATAGAGATAACATTTTAGTTATTTAAAATAGTATAGATGTAACCGGTAAGTGTAGCTGGTTATTTTTTGCACGATGCGAATTGTGTTTTTATGGCTAACCTAGCTTTGTTTTGGCTGAATTTGCTTGAGGTTGAAACGGGCTTTGGTTGATGTATGAAGTGAGAGTCAGTCTTGGTTATTACTGTGATGGTTATTGATTGCTACTTTGACTTTTATAGGAAGCCAATTGCTGGGTATGTTTTGTAGCCTTGCTAACCCCCAATAAGCTTTATGGGGATTAACTAGAGGCTATTGAGGTGTATGTGTTTTATTACCATAGTATAAAAACGGACCATCAGAGGTTAATCTGTTTGGTCCGCTTTTTTACATATAGCCTGTAATAAATGGGCTTATTGAGTGTTTAAATAATTATCAACAGCTGTGGCGCGTTCTTCTGCATGTTCGATTAGATCGTCAACAGCATTATAAAAATCGCTGTCACTTTCTAAGAAGGTGTAGCCAGAGACTTCAGATGTGGCATAGGTTTCAACCAGTGCTGAATAGTCGTTGTATTTTGCTTGCATTTTATTGGTTTCAAATGCATCGCTAATGACCTCGAGTAAGTATTCGTTGTAGCGAGCGCGATACACATCATCTGCGTAGATTTTTGCTATCAGCGGCCAACTACTTGAGCTAAGATCTGAGAAGTCTAACGCCAAAGCGCCACCGAGCTTGCCATCTTGAAATGCTTCGTTATTGTCCCATGGGATCCAGGTTAGTTTTGAGGTTTCTGGGTTGTTATATAGGTAGTAGTTATGTGGCATTCTCCCGTATGTATCCCAGTTTTGAATGATGCCATTAACTGCTAAATATTTTAAAAATACGTCTACATCAAATACCGCTTCTAGGTTGGTGCGCCAGGTTGCTGGGTCACTGGTGTAGGTGTCATCATGAAGTGCGGTAAATAACGCTTCAATATCTGACCAGTCTTCTTCATCTTCGTTGGTTTTTTTCTCAAAGTCGTCCTGGTTAAAAGAGCCCTCAACAAACATGGCGCCATCATCTTCAGGCTTATATAAGTTACCTTCGTCGCTTGAGAATTGGGTATCAATTACCGTGTCATCTACTTCTTCAACGAGAGTGTATACGCCAAAATATTCAGGACCGTCGCCATGGTCGATGTACAGGGTATAAAAACCGGTATGAGACACAGCAAGACCTGCGTCTTTAAATACATCCGCCGCGGCTTTTTCGCGAAGCATTGACTCGTCGTTGTAGTTATTTTTTAAACTAAACTTTTTGAAACCGTAAAAACGTTGGTTTTTGATTTGTGGGTAATCATCTTCAAACTCGTCAAAGTCGAGCTTTAAGGCCAATTTTAAAATACCTTGCTGCCAACTGGATTGCAGTGATGAGTTACCTTTAAAACGAATGCCGACTCGGTACCATTGCGTGCCGTTATAAAACACTTCTGCAGGCACAAAAATAGGATCGTCATCATCGACTAAGGTGCTTGAGCTGCTTTTACCAAAGGTACCGTATAGGTCTGTAAGGTTATCGAGCATGCTTTCCCAGCGGTCTTCGGTCACAACAATATCAATTCGCTTTACTTCGGTGTCACTGAAGACTTCATCAAAGTTAGGGTCGACATCGTTGCTGTGAGTTTCGTCAGTCCAATCTGTCGCTTCAAAATCAGCATCATCAACTTCAGTATCAGTATCTGTGCTGGTATCAGTTACTGTTGTGTCTGTGCTAGAAACCGTTTCTGTCGTATCGGTATCACTGTCACTGCCGCCACAGCCGGTAAGCATCAGCAAACTGCCGAGCATAAGTGCAAGTAGAAAAGTAATAGACTGGTTAAATCGTCTATTAGCAGGGGGGATATGATTACTGCTAACCATCAAATTCTCCTAAGTTTTATCTTTTACGTAGTGAGGTCTCAGTTGAATCACTGAAATAAAATAGTTAAAAAGATGTTACTGCTCAAAGGTGTAAAAATTGTGCAGAGAAAAAGGATATATAGAGCAAATTGTGACAAATGACGAAAGGATAAGGCGGGTTTAATTTATTGGCTTTACTTCATCCGCTAAGATCAAATAACACAGATGAGTTTACAGCCATCGTATTTCAGATTTCAGATTAGGGTAGACTGACTTAAGTTACTTATAAAAGGTAGACTGACTTAAGTTACTTATAAAAGGTAGACTGACTTAAGTTACTTATAAAAGGTAGACTGACTTAAGTTACTTATAAAAGGTAGACTGACTTAAGTTACTTATAAAGGCTAGGGGTCTTAAGTTACTTATAAAAAGTAGAGTGACTTTTAAGTGTTATTGCAATAAAAAAACACGGATTTAACTCAGGGAAGGTTTATGAAATTTTCACATTATATTGTTTGTTTAGTGGCTTTTAGCCCTGCTTCTTTTGCCGCCAAATTACCGCCGATTTTAGATTTTTACCCTCTTTGTAGTCCGCAAACTATCGATACTGCCAATGATAAAATGGTTTACGATATTGACCCTGACTTATTGGAATCCTCTCATGGTGATGTATTGTCCCATCGTGATGCATATGTAAAGCAAGCCTTAGTTGAAATACAGCATAAAGCTGCAGCTGCTGGCGCGGATGCAGTTATTATTGATCGATTAACTGTAGGCGGCATTGACCGCAGTCTTGATCTGCAAGATGACAGTAACCGGGTTAAATCCGATACCAAACAAATCCATGTGATTACCGCTGCACAATACGTTAATTTGTGTGACGACACGCAACTTAGCAGCGACCCCACACCGTATAACAGCGAAGGTAAAGCGGTTTCGTATACCCAAACCACTGTTAAGTTGACGATGGCAGAAGAAGGCAATCTGTTAAAAAAAGCGCAAAAACACCAAGCACCTGATGCGCTTATTACAACCGACAGTGCCTATGGCGTTCACATTGGTGGTTCAGTTGATGATTTACAACAAGCATTAGGCCCTCACAGTATTCAGTTGCAACTGGATAATGGCGCAACTGTTTATGGCTACGGACGTAGCTTATGGTTTGTGGTTAAAGACGGTCGTGTATTAATGATTACTCAGGATTTAGGGTTATTAAATGGTCATGGTCAAAACCAAATTGCCTTAAGTGAAAATTATGATAGTGATAATTGGGTGATTGCTGATCAAGTGCATCAAGGTGATGAGCTTAATCGTGTTAAGGCGCATTTACCCCTTAAAAAGCACGGGGATGGCTATAGTATTGCAGGTAAAAATAGTCGCTTATTATTAACCTTTGAAGACTACAAAGAAAACGTGTCTCAAGAGGCGGTTTCTCGCCTGAACAGCTTTGCGGTTTTACCGTTAACAGCAACCGATAAGTATAAAGTTAACTTTGGTAATTTTGATAATATCGACATCACAACATTGCTGACATTAGCATTTAAGCAAGCTTATACCTTGCAACCACAACAGCTCATCAACCAAATCCAATTGACAGATAACGGCCCCAAAGTACTGGTGAATAGCAATGTGTTATTGGGATTTGATAGCCAGGGGGTTGTCAATTCAATCAAAATTACCGAGTCGATGTTTGGCGCACAAACGATGAGTGAATTTAACGCAGTGCTTGCCAGTTACAACTTGCCCGCTATCAAATCTCAATTGTTGGAGCGATACCCAAACGCAGAAGATAATTTTGATAATATTATGCTGACAAAAGGGACTGTGATGTTGTCGATTAATTTTGATTCATACGATGACGATGCACAGTTAATTGATCTCACTTTACAGTTTTAATTGAGATAATCACGAAAGTGAAAGTAGTGTTAATAGTGAAACTGCCAACGATAAAGTGAAGATTATTACGAGTTAATGCGCTAAAGTACCCGCCATTTTTAGTTGATATTGTGCAAGATTGTGCAAATTGTTTTTAGGAACAGAAATGAATATTGAAAATGATGTGATTGATAATTTAGCTGACTTAGAACGCTTTTTACTTTTGGTTGAAAAGGGCGGTTTAGGTTTGCAGGGCGTTACAGGCGTGGGAATGGCCACCAGTAACGCTGATGGCCGTCATTTTGTTGCGGTATTTGGAGATAACCATAAGCTTTTACTTGGCCGCTGGGTTACCCCTGAAATTTTTGAAAGCGGGCAAGATATGGTTAAAAATGGGGTTAAGCCTAAGCATTGATCTCCCCAGGTTTAATCAAGACGAATACCGTTTAAACAAAAAAGGCAGAATCGAAATTCTGCCTTTTTAATGGTTTTGATGCTGCATTGTCCTAGGATTAATGAATAAGATACATTGCTTTGTTTGTCGACAACATCAGCTGTAATCCCTTCGCAGTAGAGTAACGTGCTTTAAGCCCTTGTTCAGATGGTTCACCAATTAAACTTGGACTTCTCCAAATAACATTGCTGTTAACATCGTGTTTTTCAATATGATAATCTGTGTCTTCTTCGCTGAAGTATGCTTGCCCGACTTGAACTGCGACAAAATAGCCTTGGTTACTGCTGGTGGTTTCATCGATAGCAATGCCAAAAATTGAACGCTTGATGGCTCTAGTGTCTTTTTCAACAAGGGTTAAGTTGGCTATTTCGTATGTATAGATATTGCTGTTATTTTCATAATGATCAGTGTTAATACACATCAGTTCTTGTTGTGTGTCACTATCTAGGTTTATTAACGTCAAATACTGGCAGTTTTGATTTATAAACGATTGTTCTGACAGTGAACTCGTGTTTAGTGTTAGTAGGCTTACGGTATTATTTCGGGCCACAATCACGGTTTTTTCATTGATGACAAAGTCGGTAATATTGCTTTCAAAACTGTATTGGGCAATTAGGCTTTGGTCGTCAATATTAACGATTTTGAGTGTCTTGCCGTCGGCATAAATGGCATCTTCAAAACCATCTTGGTTAATATCAAATGCCTTAATCGCGCCAATATCAGATTGACTGCTGGTGGTAGATTGCCAGTGGAAGCTATAGTCAAATAACTGCATGACACCCATCCCTCCGTCGTAATACTCTGTTGTTGGCAGTAGTAAATCGCCAAAGCCGTCGTAGTTATAATCAGTGGTGACGGCATGGAAGCTCCTATCCCAGTTTGAGGATATTTGCTCACTTAATTGGTAAGATCCATCAGCTGCCATTGTCAGGATTCGACTGCCTTGATAGCCGTTTGCGGTTTGCGGTACAAAGAATACGGCTTTTTCATCATTATCAGTGATAGTTGACCAACCTGCACTGCTAAAAGAATCTAATTGAACGGTAGACGGGTTTTGTTTAATGTCGATGGTATTGATACCAATATCAGCCACAAGCAAACGATCTTCGGCAGTGGTCATTGTATCAACGCCCCAATGAAGTTCGTCTTCACCATCATTATCAGAGTCGCCGACAGTTAACGCGCTTACGCTAGAGTGTGGAGTATATTGAGACCATATTTGTGATAGCTCATTACTTGTTAACTTATAAGCATGCACTTCTCCAGACTGACATTCTCCCACCACTAATTCGTCGGCGGCGTCATTATCTAAATTCATGGTATTGATTGAACAAGTATTAGATACTTCAACGGTAGCTAATTGCGATTTATTGATAGCAGAGTAAATACTGACCGTTGACCAGTAATTCCCCCCGGCAATCTCATTAACGCCATCGCCGTTGTAATCACCGGTAGTCAGGACTCGATCTCCGAATGGTGTACTGTTAGCCCACTTGTTTTGCCAAGTTTGAGTATCATAAACCAAACCGCTATTGGTAATAAGTTCAAGACCAGGTTGCAGATCAACATTTGCAAAAATGACTTTCTGAGCATCAATGTTGACCGAAAATAATACATTAGATGGCGCAGACATGCTGATAACACTGAGTAGAGATTCCGTCTCATAAGCATTCACCCCTCGCGCATGCAAATAAGCGATTTCTGGAATGCCGTCACTATCAATATCATCGATTGCTGCGCTGAAAATCGTATCCTCAGTCGAGAATAGTTCGTATGACAACGCATTGAGATCGTTAATCACGCTAATACCGTGTGTTGTAATCAGCACAATATCATCACGATTATCTTTGTTGGTATCAAAAACCAACACTTGTTGTATGGTGCCTTTAGTGGCTAATTTAAATGGATAAAACCAGGTTTGTACGTAATTGCCATTTTGTTCGGTTAAAATAAACACCCTGTTATTATTATCAGTCGACACCAGTTCATTGCTACCGTCACCATTAAAATCTCCCACCCACATTGATTTTTCGTTACGAGGGACTTCAATTCCTGAGCGAGTTAATGGTAAAGGTTTATCTGCGTTTACATCGAGTGAAACCGATGCAGATTCGAGGATATTGCCATTGGAATCGGTAAGAGCAAAAACAAAGTCGACACTTTGTAAGGGGAAAAGATAGTCATTTCCGACTGACCAAGTAACAAGTCCCTGGCTGTCAATGGTCGCGCCACTAGGCCCTGAAATTAACGAGCCAATTTTAGCCGGATCAATATTGTCTGGGTCAGTGAGCAATGCACTAAATTGCACAGTTTGGCCAGATTGTATGTGGTTAGGTAGGTTAACGGCATTAAATTGTGCGGGTGAGTCGTTAATGGTAAAGAAAAAATAATCACTCTCAACTGTATTAATACCGTCGGAAACCACCATTGCCACTTTAACTTCATCCCCATAAACTGCAATGTGAGCTGGCAGAATGTAATTGGTTTGCCCGCTGACTAGCTGGCCATTAATATACCAGCGGTAACTGACAGTGAGTTGATCAAGACTGTTATCTGGATCGAAATAATGCCCTGGTGACACAGTCAGTGGTGTTGTTGTATATAACTGATAATTATTACCGCTTGGCGCATAAACTTCTGGCGGTAATGACATCTTAGCCACATCAACAAGCGGTTTATTTGATAAATTATTGGTGATTAAGTCATTAACAGATGCAAAGTAAGTACCTACATCATCAATGCCATTATTGTCTGTATCTTGGGTATATTTTACCGGGCCATTTAAAAACGCTAGCGTAGACGAATTGGTGCCCTTAACGATGATCTTTCCTTGTTCTAAATTTCCATCTAAAGCATTGGTCGATATGTTGAATTGACCTAAGGTGCTATGAAAATAAGCCCCTGAAATGACCCAATTAAATTGGTTGTTTTGATAGGATTGAGTTTGAGTTACCTGAAAAAGTGCTTGTGTTTGGCCTGAGTAAGTATAAAGAAGATTGGTTTTGATGCTGTTGCTGAATTGATCTGTATTGGGGGTTTCTTGGCTATTAATTCCATAGCTGCCAGTGAGCGATGTTGTGAGACTACCTTCTTTCCAAGATAAATTGTCAAAGTTAAAGCTAAAATTATATTGGCTGTCTGTGTTAGTTTTTAGCGAAAAGGCCATATTACCGTTGACATTATTGCTATAGCCGTCGCTACAATTATTGTAACTTACGGCAAGGTTTCCTGTAAATTGACTGCTTAATTGGCCTTTAAATTTGATACTGCCAGAGGTCGAACATTGGGCAGTAAAATCCACTTTTCCAGAGTTGGTTACATTATAATCAAGTTCTTCTAAATGTAAGTTAGGCAGTAAAACGCCTTCTCCAATAACCACTTTTTTAAACACATGTTGGGTATTTGCGAGGGTTAATGTCGTCAATGATTTGCTGCCAGTGTAGCGCGCGCTGACTAATTGCGATGCCGCGTTCTCTAACTCAATAGCATTATAGTTATTGGCGTTTTTAATAATATCAGACTGTGAGCTGGTGCCTGCTGGATTATCGGGTGTTTCACTGGATGTGTCAGAAGAGTCTCCGCCACCACCACAAGCCGAAAGAGAAAATAAAATCGCAAATGCGAGCGAGGAGCGGGTTTTCGTTAACATTTTTCATCCTTGCACAATGTTGTGAAAATACATTCTTAGAATGTAAATTAATTGTATGATTTTTGTTGTGTATACTAGGGTTTGACCAAATCCTTTGCAATGAAAATTTGCGCTTTAAGCCAGATATTATTATTGCTGTTAAAGGTACTGGCGTCTGGTTCAATAACGGATGGTTTTTTGGGGTATTTAGCTGCTGTGACAAAGGCTTAATGTTATTGATTTATTGTCTTTTAGCAGAGGGCTTTATGTCGGTGATTGTGGAGGGTTCGAATTGCTTAAGGTGAGGCGTAAAAAAGGCAGAATACGATTCTGCCTTTTTTACTCGCTGATTTGAGTTACTTGTCTGAGTTACTTGTCTGAGTTAGTTGAGCCAATTTTATGAATGGCTAAGTCAGCGCCAATAAATTCATGTTCCTGGCTTAAACGTAAGCTTGAGATTTTATTTACCATGCCGTAAACGATTAGACCGCCCATTAATGCGACAACAACACCAGCAACACTACCGACTAATTGAGACATTAAGCTTACCCCGCCAAGGCCGCCCAATGCTTGCTGGCCAAAAATGCCTGCTGCAATACCGCCCCACACACCACATAAACCGTGCAATGGCCACACACCTAAAACGTCATCTATTTTACTGCTACGTTGTAATTTTGTGTATACCCACACAAATAAGCCGCCAGCGACACCGCCGACTATAAATGCACCGACAGGATGCATTAAATCAGAACCGGCGCACACCGCCACTAACCCAGCAAGTGGCCCGTTATGGATAAACCCAGGGTCGTTTTTACCGACTATCAGCGCGATGATCGTGCCGCCCACCATGGCCATTAAACTGTTTACTGCGACTAAACCGCTAATGCCATCGAGTGTTTGTGCTGACATCACATTAAAGCCAAACCAACCCACAACGAGTATCCATGAGCCTAATGCTAAAAAAGGAATATTAGAGGGCGCAAACGCGATACCCGGTTTACGGCCGCGGCGAGCACCTAATATATAGATTGCTACCAAGGCTAGCCAGCCACCCATAGCATGAACCACAACTGAGCCTGCAAAATCATGAAATTGAGCGCCAAACTGACTCTCTAACCACGCTTGAAAGCCATAATTACCATTCCAGATAATCCCTTCAAATAAGGGGTAAACAAAAGCCACTATCATGGCTGAGGCAAATAAGAAGGGCCTAAAACTGCCACGTTCGGCAATACCGCCTGAAACAATGGCAGGAATTGCTGCAGCAAAGGTGAGCAAAAAGAAAAACTTAACTAATTGATAGCCGTTGTCAGCACTTAAGGTTTCTGCGCTCACAAAAAAATGGCTGCCATAAGCGATTTGATAACCAATGACAAAGTAAGCTATGGCTGAAAAGGCAAAGTCCGTAAGAATTTTTACCAGAGCATTAACTTGGTTTTTGTGCCTGACGGTTCCGACTTCTAAAAAAGCAAAGCCAGCGTGCATGGCTAACACCATGATTGCACCAAGTAAGATAAATAAAGTGTTCGCACTTTGTGCAATCACACCAATTGCATCGCTAATATTGTTCATTTCAGTCGCCATGTAAGGATTCTCTTTGGGAATTCATGTGCTTACTAAAGCAAAAGCCATTCCGTTTTTTCGCTATTATTATCAAGTTTCGTTCGTTTATGGTGCAAATGTATGAAAATGTTGCTGAAATGTTTTTGTTTATGCTCGATCGTTGTGCAATAAGTAAGCGTTATTGTGCTGAAAATGGGCCTGAATTTAGTGGAATATATCGAAATGGTACTAACACGGTGCACCAGCGCCTTATTTTGGTGCGGGGTGGTTAGCAGTGATTTAACATGATATTAACCTGTGGTTTAGGTTAATGTAATAAGTAGGTAATCTCAGATAATGATAGTCAATGCGCATCAAACAACCTTTTACCCGGTTAATTTGATTGGCAACAGGCTAACGAGTGACACGAAAATTTACCTTGGTAACGACAGACTAACGTTTTTAGTAAGGGTTTACATGTTGTTTACTGGGTTAGTCACAGCTGAGGTTAGCATTGCTAAGTGTGATGATTTAGGTGGCGTAGTCGCTGTATTTAGGGGGAAGTATGACAAATGTAAGAGTCGCTGGGGTAGGTATGATCCCCTTTTGCAAGCCGGGTCATCATGAGCCTTACCGTGTTATGGCGGCTAAAGCAATAAGGCTTGCATTAACCGATGCTGGGCTTGATGCTAAATCCATTGGCCAGGCTTATGGTGCCTATATTTATGGTGACAGTACCTGCGCACAGCACGCTTTTTATGATGTATGCCAAAGCGGTATCCCTGTTATTAACGTCAATAATAATTGTTCGAGTGGCTCAACGGCGTTGTTTTTGGCTCGCCAAGCAGTGTTGTCTGGTCAGGTTGAGTGTGCATTAGCATTTGGATTTGAAGAAATGCAGCCAGGTGCGTTAGGTTCACACTGGCAAGACAGAGAAAGCCCATTCGAGCGGCTTAATCCTGTATTACAACAATTTAATGCACCACAGGGGCCGATTGCATTACGTGCTTTTGGCGCGGCAGGGCGCCATTATATGGACAAATACCATGTCGGCGCAGAAATCTTTGCTAAGGTGGCTGAAAAGTCACGTAGACATGCCATTAATAACCCGTATTCGATGTTTTCTTCGCCACTCATTTATCAGCAAGTGCTCGACGATAAAGTAATATACGACAATTACCTCACGCGCTTAATGGCGTGTCCGCCAACTTGTGGCGCAGCTGCCACCATAGTATGTAGTGAACAATTTGCTCGCCAACATGGTATTGCTTCTCAGGTAAAAATACTTGCACAATCCATGGCAACCGACACCGAAATATCGTGGCAAGACCCCATTTATGCAGTTGGTAAGGCCATGACTCAACAAGCGGCTCAGCAGGTTTACCATGATGCAGGTATTAGCCCAAATGATATTGATGTGATTGAGTTGCATGATTGTTTTACCCCAAATGAGGTGATTACTTATGAGGCGCTTGGGCTTTGCCCAGAAGGTGGTGCAGCGCAATTTATTGCCGATGGTGACAACACCTATGGCGGTCGGTATGTGATTGGGCCATCGGGCGGTTTGATGTCAAAAGGCCATCCCATTGGAGCAACGGGGCTTGCTCAATGCACCGAATTAACCTGGCATTTACGTGGCCAAGCAGGTAACAGGCAGGTAGAAGGTGCAAGACTGGCATTACAACACAATGTTGGCCTTGGCGGCGCCGTTGTGGTGACCTTATACGGGATTTAGACGAAGATGATGTGCGGTAGCGATACTCAATACAGTGCGACTGTTTCACACTGCATTGGGTGCTATATATTTGATGCGATACTGCTGTTAAGCCGTTTTTTTCGTTTTACCACCAAAAGTGCGGCGACAAAATGTCACTAGGCTGAATGATAAAATGCCGGTGCCAATCAATGACACAAGCGTAATTAATGCCACATAACTGGCTGGCATGTTCAGACCATCGTGAAGTGGGCGTACAAAGCTGGCAACCCTGCCCGATAATGGTCTGTCGCTGTGTTTTAATGCCGACTCGATAACACCCGTAGTATGGTTGATGCTAATGCGGTCGGCTTCTCTTAACCAAACGCCTGGATGTTCATCAAATTGAATCGTAAACATTTGTGCCTTTGGTTTTTGGTTTTCGCCTTGAGGGGCCGCGGTTGGTTTTTTCCCTGGCTTAGTGCGTGGCTTGCTTACTGAAACTAATTCTGAGTTTGGCCACACCTGTTGGGCGTTAGTGAGCTGACTTAACCAATCATTGCCCTGGCTAACCGCAAACGACTGAGCAACAGGCTTTTGATTTAGCGCCCCAGTCCATAAACTGTTGTAAGTAATTAAAAAGCCGCTAACACATAATATAAATAACGGTATTGAGACAAACAGCCCTAATTGAATGTGGCTTTTAAGCAAACTGCTTGAGCGAGTGTTTTTAGGAAATGTTTGTTTTAAGCGAAAGCCATTACGCACTCGCCACCATAAATAAATCCCAATTAATGTGACAATACCGCCAGCCAAAGAGGCCCAAGCATTGATGTATTTACCGCCGTTGTCGATTAAAAAATTACGATGCAACCAAAAGGCGGTTTCATAAAAAGGTAGGTCGAATGAAGCGCGGCTAGCAAGCTCGTTTAACTCGCTGTCTAATGCGATGGCTTTACCGCGCGCAGTGGCTTGAATATAAGGGGTGTATTCTGTGGGAAAACGTACCGTGCTCATTTCAGGGTATCGCTCAAACACCCTTGCTAACGTTTCGGCTTTTTGTTCTAGGGTTAGCGGGACAAAGGTTTGCCCTAAACTGTCAGTGCGTTTTAATAAATCTACGCTGCCTAAATAAACCCCTGTTGTCAGTACAATTAACATTGTAATGCTAATAGTAAAGCCGACCCAGTTATGTATCCATTTTAGTGCCGAAACCATATTCATGTTGTTTGCTCAAATTACATTACAAAAAGCTGATTTTATTGTGCTTTTATATTGTGATGATAGTAAATAGAAATGGCGGCAATGATAATTAATCTCAATTAATTGTTCAATTAAAGAAGTGTAAAGATGGAGATTAACTCAGTAATACAGGGTTCGATATCTTAAGCCTTACTTATCCTATTTGAATGTTTTTTGTTTTAATTAACTGAAGTATATCGCTTAATTTTTATTCTTTCTTTGTTGTACATTTAAATGTGAACGATTGTTCAGAATGTATTTGAGCGATTGTTCAATTTATTGTATAGTTAACGCAATTCAACAGTGTTGTTGCTTAATTAATATTTGATAAGAGAGATCATGATGACTTCATTTACTATTCATACCGTAGAAAGCGCCCCGCAAGAAAGCAAAGCCATGCTTGAGGGTGCTAAAAAACAAATGGGTATGGTACCTAATTTGTTTGGCGTATTAGCCCAATCACCCAGCACATTAAAGGCCTATCAACAGTTGCATCAGGCTTTTTCAGAGTCGTCATTTAACGCAGAAGAACTCACTGTAGTTTGGCAAACCATTAACGTTGAGCATGAATGTACTTATTGTGTTCCTGCGCATACTGCGATTGCCAATTCAATGAATGTTGACCCAGCTATCACTCAAGCATTACGTAACAAAACCGCCTTGCCTAATGCTAAATTACAGGCGCTACACGATGCGACATTAAGCATTGTGCGTAACCGCGGTAATATTTCGGCAGCTGAACTTGAAGCCTTTTATGCCGCGGGTTACGGCCAGCAACAAGTGTTAGAAATCATTTTAGGCCTGTCACAAAAAGTGATCAGTAACTACACAAACCATGTTGCTCATACTCCAACAGATGACGCATTTAAACCATTTGCTTGGAAGTAAGCATAAACAGCGGTTTGCTCGATAACAAGGCAAGCTTCAATTTTGAATGTAAGGTCTAAAGGTCGATCGACTTAACGAGATTGACTCAGCTCTTAACTCGTTCATGCTTTTATTAAACCAATGTTTCTGACAAGCATTGGTTTTTTTATTTGGTTTTTATGGGCGGCTAAGTGAATGAATTTATTTCGATTGGTATCTCATGGGTTGTGTGCCATATTTTAAAGCAACGGTGTTGTTGAATGCCTTAACTTAAATGAGTAGGGCTTAATTATCTGATGTTAGGAAATCATATGTTCAGTAGCTTGCGTGCTTATCGCTCGTCGATCATTTTATTAAGTGCGCTGTTAATTGGCGGCTTATTTGGAGGCTTGTTTCCTGAGTGGGCGATTAAACTCAAACCCATTGGGCAAATATTTTTAAATTTGCTGTTTATGATCATCGTGCCATTAGTGGCAGTGAGCGTGATGTCGTCGATTGCTCATATGACAGATTTAAAAAAGTTAGGTGCCTTATTAGTGTCGATTATGGCGGTGTCGATTGTGATGGCGATTGTGCCATCTGTTGGCGTCGTGCTATTAGCGCTCGCTTACGATCCGGCTCAGGGGGTGACCTTAGATTTGGCTAATACGGTCGATGCGGCATCAGGCAGTATGGATTTTGTGAGCTTATTAACCACCAATGATTTTGTTGGGCTGTTGTCTAAGTCGAATATTTTAGCGTTAATCATCATGTCGGTGATTGGCGGTGTTGCCATTGGTCAATCTGGTGAAGATGGCCAGGTAGTCAGTCGGCTTTTAGATAGCGTGAATACGGTTATTATGAAAGTCATTTCAATCTTAATGTATGTTGCCCCCATCGGCTTGGGGGCATATTTTGCTGCCACCATGGCCAGCCAAGATACAGAATTAATGGGCACTTTTGCCCGTGCTGTGGGGTTGTTCTTTGTTGCCATGGCGCTGTATTTAACCGTGGGGTCAACGCTATATGCCTGGATTGGCGGTGGGGTAAAAGGAGTTAAACAATTTTGGCAGCACATGCTTGAGCCTGCCGTTACCGCTTTGGGCACCAGTTCATCTTTAGCCACTTTGCCTGTGACCATTCGCAGTGCCGCAAAGATGGGCTTGAATGAGCAGATTGCTGAAATTAGCCTGCCGTTACTGGTTAATTTAAACAAAGGTGGCGCCGCTGCAATTACCGCGTTAAAGATTGTGTTTATCTATTCGTTATTAGGGCTCGATTTCACTACCGACGTATTTATGCTGACCATTTTGATTTCGGTGTTGTCGGCCTTTGTGATTGGTGGCGTGCCAGGTGGGGCGTTTTTAGGTGAGATTTTTATTGTGACGACATTAGGGCTACCTATGGAGGTGATCCCGATTTTAGTGGTGATAGGGGCAATTACTGATGCCGCATCAACAGTGATAAATGTGGTACATGACTTAACCGCAACGCAAATTATTGAGCGGATTAATGGCAAGTATTATCAGGCGGTTGAGCACGAATAAACCTTAAAATAGCCGCCACAGTATTTGTATTTACTTAGGCGGCTATGCTTCGGGGGGAAGTCTTATTGCGCTTCGCTCAGTGCAAGCACGTCAAAGCATGCGCCCATGGTGTGGTAGTCGGTTTTACCGATAGGGCTTTTTTGGTCGCCCAGGATTCGCTTGCTTTCAATTAGTTTTGTCATTGGGCTTGTGACGACTAAGACTTAAGAGAAGCAATCTCGGGTTCAACAAGCCTGATTGTTGAATCGCAGAGCCTAGCAACGTATGATGCGTTTTTTGATTTAACCCCCCAAGTCTCAATTCAAATACTATGCGCCATTTAACTACTAGTTATCATCCTGATACGCCTCAAGAGTTTATCGAAAATATTCAAGCGACCATGCTAACGCGTTTAGCGGCGCGAGCGATTGTGCTGCGTGGTAATGAGATATTGATGTTGTATACCCAACGCTATCATGACTATTCATTGCCTGGTGGCGGTGTTGATGATGGTGAGCATATAGAGCAGGGCTTAATTCGCGAGTTACAAGAAGAAACCGGCGCGCAAGTGGTGGGCGATATCATTCCGTTTGGCTTATATCAAGAGTATCGCCCATGGCGCAGAGATGGCTTTGAGTCGGTAAACATGCTGTCTTACTGCTATGTATGCAATATTGCTGACGAACTCGCTGAGCCCCAATTTGAAGCCCATGAAATCAATAATGGCATGGTGCCCGTTTGGATGGATATTGATGCCGCGATTCAACATAACCTCGACACCATGGCAAATAGCAACAAAAAAGGCCTCTCGATAGAACGAGAGACCTTTATATTAAAGCTGATTAAAAAAGAGTTGTTATAGGGTTATCACCCCTTCACCGGTTCGCATTAATCAGCTTTTGTTCATTGGCTAAATAGGGTTATGCGCGCACCTGGCCAACACCACTCACCAGATACTTTTCAGTAGTGAGCGACTCAAGCCCCATTGGGCCGTAAGCATGTAATTTGCTGGTGGCAATACCAATTTCAGCGCCAAGACCTAGCTCGCTACCATCAGAGAAGCGAGATGATGCATTCACCATCACTACAGAGGCATCAACAGTGCGTTGAAAGCGTGCTGCAGTCAATTCATTTTGAGTACAAATCACTTCAGTGTGATGGCTACCAAAACGACGGATATGATTAATCGCACCGTCAAAGTCATCCACTTGCTTAATGGCGATTTCAAGGTCTAGGTACTCTTGACCAAAATCGTCATCGCCCATCACATTGCAGGTGTCAAAATACGCTTTTGCTTGCTGGCAGGCATTTATTCTCACGTTATGCTCTGCTAGTGCGTTGGCCGCTTTTGGTAAAAATGCTCCTGCAATGTCTTTATGCACAATCAAACCTTCGAGTGCATTGCATACGCCTGTTCGTTGGGTTTTGCCATTAAGTAGCAGTGATAGCGCAATATCAAGATCGGCTTCTTTGTCTATGTATAAATGACAAACACCTTTAAAGTGTTGAATTACTGGCACCTTACTGTTGTCGGTGACAAAGTTAATTAACCCTTCACCGCCACGTGGAATAATGACATCAATATAGTCACGTTGCTGCATCAGCTCCATCATTAAGCCGCGATCAGGATCGGGTACCACTGTAATGAGCGCTGGTGGTAACTGATATACTTCGAGCACTTTTTGCAAAATAGAGGCAATCATTTTACTTGAGTGCAGCGCTTCTTTACCGCCACGCAAAATGACCGCATTACCTGATTTAAAGCATAAGGCACCGGCATCGGCAGTGACATTTGGGCGCGCTTCATAAATCATACATACCACACCAAGTGGAACGCGCATTTTACGAATACTTAAGCCATTGGGTCTGTCACCTAAATCCCGTTGAATACCCACTGGATCGGGCAGTGATGCTACGGTTTCAATACCTGCAGCCATCGATTCAATACGTTCATTGTTTAACGTTAAGCGATCTAACATTGCTGCGCCCATATTGGCGCTTTGTGCATTGGCTAAATCAAGTAAGTTGGCTTTAATAATTTCATCACTATGAGCGCGAAGCGCCTTTGCCATATCAAGCAAAATGGTGTTTTTCACTTGTTCATCTACCACTGCTAATGTTTGCGCTGCAATGGCTGCGTTTTGAGATAACGTCTTAATTAAACTCATATTTGCTCCAAAATGGCGATGTCTTTATCTGAAATCAAGGGCCCGGTTTTTTGCTGTGCATTATTTGCAAACTCGCGGTCATCTTGATCAGATATAAAATGAAGTAAGCAACTACTGTAATTTGATTTGGCTTTTGCCAATTTAGTGCCATCGCCTTTGCGCACTAAAACAGTATCTCCAACGGAAAAGTTACCTTTAACGGCGACTACATCGTCACTTGTTAGTTGCGTATCTTGTTCTTCAAGGTCTGCGTTGAAATCGTTTTCAACGATTAACTCACCTTGTACTTGAGAGGTATGCGTCATCCAATGTAAGTGTTCTTGCATTGGTTCGTCATACGGGGTGAATAAGGTTCCTGGGTTTTGACCTTTTAGCAGTTGGTTAAACGTATCTGCATCAAAACCATCAACAATCATGGTTTCAATTCCGTGTGAGATGGCTTTTTCTGCTGCTTGTATTTTTGTGCGCATGCCGCCAGTACCCACGCTGCTGGTTGCACCGCCAGCCATTGCAAATATGTCTGGGTTGATATCGGTTACCTGTTTGATCAACTTGGCATCGTCATGCAAGTTAGGGTTTTTGGTGTATAACCCTTTTACATCAGAACAAATAATAAGTGCATCAGCATCAGAGGCCGCAGCAACCATCGCAGATAAATTGTCGTTATCGCCGACACGTAATTTGTCAGTTGTAACGGCATCATTTTCATTAATGATTGGCAGTAAACCATGGTCTAATAATGTAAAAATGGTTTCTTTAATACTCACATAACGTTCACGATCCCGAAGATCGCCGTGGGTAACTAGTAGCTGTGCCGATGGGAAATCAAATAGTTTGTCCCAAGTGGCCATCATGTCAGCTTGTCCTGCAGCAGCCATTGCCTTTTTCAGCGGTACACTGAGCTCTTCTACATCAGCAAAGCGGTGTTTCCCGGCTGCAACCGAACCCGATGACACGAGTACCACCTGACAACCTTGAGCGCGGCAATTTGCAATAAATTGTGCAATACCCAATAGATAATGACTGCTGCACCCCTGTTGATGAGGCGCAATAAGTGCACTGCCTACTTTAACGACAATGCGTTTCCAATGTGACGTTGACATTATATTCTCTCGATTATTTCTGCTCAGCTAGTACGCGGCCGGCTTCGTGGAAGGTATCAACTGTTTTTTCGCAAGGTTCAGTATCAATAGCACTCGTGACCCAAATCACCACACTGCTGACAATAAAGCCTGGGATCATTTCGTACATCATGCTCGATAATACTTTGCCATCGGCAAGGACAGGGGCATATATCCAAAATAGAACTGTAGCAGCACCTGAGACAATACCAGCCATGGCCGCTTTGTGGGTGAGGTTGTGTTTGTATAGACTAAATAAGATTAAGGGACCAAACGCTGCGCCAAATCCTGCCCAAGCATTACTCACTAATGATAAAATGCTGTTTGAGCGATCAAGCGCTAATAAACTGGCCACAACTGCAACGCCAGCAACCCCGAAACGGCCCATTTTCACCATTTCTTGTTCAGTGGCTTCTTTCTTTGAGATCACGCGATAAATATCTTCGGTTAGCGAGCTTGAAGACACCAATAGCTGTGATGAAATGGTGCTCATGATTGCTGCTAAAATTGCTGCTAATAAAAAGCCGCTGATCATCGGGTGGAACAGTAATTCTGAAAATACGATAAAAATGGTTTCAGGATCGCTTAATTTCATGTCGAACTTATTAGCGTAAGCAATGCCGACAAGGCCTGTTGCCAGTGCGCCAACGATGGTTACTGTCATCCAGCTCATGCCAATACGACGTGCTATTTTGATGTCTGAAACAGAGCGGATCGCCATAAAACGAACAATAATGTGTGGCTGACCAAAGTAACCTAAACCCCAAGATAAACTCGAAATTAATCCTAAAAGGGTGACGTTTTGCATGCCTTCAGAAAAATGCGGAATTGATTCATAGGCAAAGTTCATCATTTTGTCTGCTGTGGTAAATTCTTGGTAAGCCACTACAGGCACCAAAACTAACGCGACAAACATAATGCAGCCCTGAACAAAGTCTGTCAGGCTCACGGCCAAAAAGCCGCCGAGTAAAGTGTATGAAACAACCACGCCCAACGTCACGGCTAGCCCAAGCTCATAATTTAAGTCAAATGCTGAAACAAATAATTTACCGCCAGCCACTAAACCAGCTGAGGTATATAAAGTAAAGAAAATGACAATAATCACCGCGGCGATAATACGAACGTTGCTATTAGGTGCATGAAAACGTTTAGCAAAAAACTCAGGTATTGTGAGTGCGTTGTTTGCGACTTCGGTGTATACCCTTAGTTTAGGTGCCACAATAAGGTAGTTCACCAGTGCACCAATTAATAAACCAAGTGCAATATAGATGGTTTCAAACCCCACTAAAAACATCGCACCAGGTAAGCCCATTAGCATCCAGCCACTCATGTCTGAGGCGCCAGCTGAAAGAGCTGTAACCTGTGGGCTAACCTTACGGCCGCCAAGAATATATCCAGATACATCACTGGTAGACTGTTTATAGGCAAACAATCCAATGCCAAGCATGACCAGAAAATAAATTGCTAATGAAACATAGGTTAAATAATGCATGAACTACTGGCCCTCTAACGCTTTGTTATTTTGAATCCCATTAGGTTTCAACATGACAAAGAGATAGGTACTTAATATGGCAAATAAGCACAGTAATTCGGTCGCATCTTTCAGTTTTAAGACTGTTTTGTGCCAAATTTGCGTAATGAGATTTTCTTCCGTCTGAATGTCTGCTGACATTGTGCCCTCCTGAGCGTGTAAATTTAGGTGTGTTTGCAATAAATCGTTAAAAAATAGCAATAAAAAAACCACTAATTTAGTTAGTGGTCTAACTATAATAACACTGTTTGCCTGTTAGATTCCAATCTAAAACGCCCTGAACCTCAGGTTTGGGGTTAAGTTAGGGGGGGCGAGTTAGCTCAGATCCCATAGCCTGTAGGGGCAAGCGCCTGATTAAATTTTATAAATGAATTTTTTACATCTATAGATTTTTGGCTGTTAAATGGGGGTTTTACAACAAAATTGCTTAAGTTGCTGGCTTCATTATGGTCTTAATTGATTTGCGGTTAAGTATGACGTTAGCACTTTTGTTACTGCTATGTACGGTGCACCTTGGCTTAATCGTTATTGTTTCCTTTTAGCAAATTGATTACACATCAAACCATTGTGCGGAGGTTGACAGCATGTTATGGGGTACTGTGATCTGTGTGTTAGTTTGTAAGGATTGAAATGCAGATTACTCACGAAACGGTTCGCTTTATTGCACCATTGCATGATTTTTCATTTTCAATATTGCTATTTATTAGACGCTCGGTCTAATATATGTTTAATGAATTTACCCAATACAAAACCTCGAAGAGGTAGGCCCCCAAAAGTATCTCGAGAAAATCCAGATACCCGCGCTGCATTAATCCGCAGTGGCCTTGAACAATTAACAGAGCATGGATTTGCCGCGTCAGGTATTGAGCCTATTTTAAAAAAGGTTGGCGTACCTAAGGGGTCCTTTTATCATTATTTTGCTAGTAAAGAAGCCTTTGGGCAGGTTGTGTTACAACATTATGCCGATTACTTTTTGGCTAAATTAACCACTCATTTACAGGATGAGACTACAGCCCCTTTAACTCGGATCCGTCATTTTGTGGCAGACGCTAAAGCGGGTATGACTCGTCACCATTTTAAACGTGGTTGTTTAGTGGGTAATTTAGGTCAGGAGGTTGGTATGTTACCTGAAAGCTTCAGACCGCAGTTGATAGCCATATTTGAACGTTGGCAAGATTGCTTAGCACATTGCCTTGCTGATGCCGCTGCACAAGGGCAAATTGCGGCCGATGCAGACTGCCAATTGTTAGCAGAAAACTTTTGGGTTGCCTGGGAAGGCGCAGTAAGCCGGGCAAAGTTAGTGGAAAATGGATCCCCCCTGGATAATTTTTGCGATTTGTTTATTGCAGCACTACCTAAATAGCTAAATACAGAATGATAGCGTTATGACTCTGCTACGAGATCAATGAGTTTTAATCTGATTAAAAATGTTAACCATTAATAGACGATCGGTCTAAATTAGGAGTAAGTCATGTTTAATGCCATGTTAATAGAAAAAGATGATCAAGGTTACCGCACTACAGTCAAGTCTGTTGATGAGTCTGCACTGCCTGAAGGTGATGTCACTGTTAAGGTGTTATATAGCACCTTAAACTATAAAGATGCGCTTGCAATAACAGGTAAAGCACCTGTAGTTCGTAGTTTTCCTATGGTGCCAGGTATTGATTTGGTTGGTATTGTTGAGCAAAGCGACAGCGATAAATTTAGCGTTGGCGATACTGTGTTACTAAATGGGTTTGGCGTGGGCGAGGTGCACTGCGGTGGACTTGCGACAAAAGCACGTTTAAAAAGTGATTGGTTAATTGCCCTGCCGAGTGCCTTTACTCCTCGTGAAGCAATGGCGATTGGCACCGCAGGTTATACTGCCATGTTGTGTGTTATCGCCCTTGAAAAAAATGGTGTCACGCCAGATAAAGGCGACATTTTAGTGACCGGCGCTAATGGTGGGGTTGGCAGTTTTGCTATCGCTATTTTAGCTAAACTTGGTTATACCGTTGTTGCGTCTACAGGTCGCGTCGATGAAAGCGATTACCTTAAAAAGCTTGGTGCCAGCGAGATTATTGATAGAGCAACGCTATCAGAACCGGGTCGTCCTTTAGCTAAAGAGCGTTGGGCTGGTGCGGTCGATTCGGTTGGCAGTCACACGTTAGCTAACGTATGTGCCAGTACTAAATATGGCGGTACTGTTGCTGCTTGTGGTTTGGCTCAAGGCATGGATTTACCTGCGAGTGTAGCGCCATTTATTTTACGCGGTATTACCCTTGCCGGTGTAGACAGCGTAATGCGTCCGATTGCCGATAGAGTAGAAGCATGGCAACGTTTGGCCGATATTATTGAACCATCAGTATTTGATGATATTGTTCAAGAAGTGAGCTTGGCTGAAGCGCAAACTGTGGCGAATGATTTGATGAGCGGTAAAGTGCGAGGCCGCGTGGTTGTTGATGTTAATCGATAACTAATGGATTATGTTGTGCCTCTAAAGGCTTTATGTAAGTTTGTATAAAGTCTTTAGCAGGCATAGGCTTAGCGAACAAATACCCTTGTAAATAATCACACGATAATTGCTGTAATATTTGGTGTTGTCCTTTGGTTTCAACACCTTCGGCAACCACTTTTACGTTTAAGTGACTGGCCATGGTAATAATCGCTCTGACTAAGGCAATGCTACTTTCATTGGTTTCCATGTGCTGAATAAACGAGCGATCAATTTTGAGGATATCGATATCTAGCCTTTGAAGATAGGCTAAAGACGAATAGCCAACACCAAAATCGTCAATGGCGATGTCGATACCATATTGATTTAATCGATGCATTTGCTGCTGAATAGGAGAGTCAGGATCCATTAAGGTATTTTCAGTGACTTCAATGATCATGGTATCTCTAGGTAGGCCGAACTTGTTACACGTTGCCAGCCACTCATCGACCCATTTACCGGCGTGATCGATTTGCAAAGGTGATGTATTTACACTTACCTGAGTCACTTTGCCGGTTAATCTAAACCAGTGGGCAGCATCTTTTATCGCCTGCTCTCTTACCCAATTCCCTATGTCTTCAATTAATCCATTTTGTTCTGCCAGTGGAATAAATTCATTTGGGCCCACAAGCCCGAGCTGTGGATGTTGCCAACGGATGAGGGCTTCTGCTTTGCCAACATTGATGCCGTCTATGTCAAAAATGGGTTGGTAATATAGTACAAACTGATCTGTTTTAAGTGCAACGCGGATCTCTTCTAGTTTTCGACGTTTTTCAATGGCTTGCTCTTCTATCACGTAAGAGAAAAACTCATAGCGATTGCGGCCTTTGCTTTTTGATAAGTACATGGCTTGATCGGCATGTTTGACTAAGTCTTCTACGCTACGGCCATCGGTTGGGTAAAAGGTTAGCCCTATACTCCCAGTCACATACACTTGAGAGCCATTGATGCTAATGCATTGCATGAGGCTTTGTTTTACTTTTTGGGCAATATCACTGGCACGTTCAACATCGTTGATACCTTCAATGATCAAGGTAAACTCATCACCGCCAAGTCTGGCAACGGTATCGTTACTTCGTACACAACTTCGTAAGCGCTTTGCCACTTGATGTAAAAGTAGATCACCGTAATCGTGACCCAATGTGTCGTTTACTTCTTTAAAACCATCTAAATCGATAAAAATTAATGCAAATTGCATATTATCAATATCAATTAGTGACTGTAATTTTTTATAAAAGTAGCGTCTGTTTGGTAAGTCGGTTAAACCGTCTTGGTAGGCATATTCATGCAATTGAGTGTTGGCGTTTTCGAGCTCTTTAGTACGTAATGCTACCTGACTTTCTAGTAAAATATCTCGCTGTTCTATGGTGTCTAGCATGCTGTTAAAGCAAGTTGCTAGTTGGCCTATTTCATCTTTTGAGTGCTGTTTTGCCCGTAGGCTATAGTCGTTTGATTTGGTGATTTTATCAGCCGTATCGGCAAGATATAAAATTGGGCTTAAAAATATTCGACGTAATACTAGTGACAAAAAGAGACTCAGCGCAAAGGTGGAAAGCAACAATAACAGCAAAAATTTACCGTAAAATTGAATTCTATCCTTAATATAACTGTCATTGGCCGTGATGGATAATTCACCATATTTTTGGTTGTCTAATGTTAAAAGGGTGCTTACTTTGGTGACGTTACTTGTTTCATTCAAACTGGTTTTATCAATGTTTGGCGCAGTCGATTCGGCTAAAACGTCACCGTTAATGTTCGTTACCGAGACTAAAACAATGTCTGATCGTGATAATACCGGTTTGATGAGTTCGGCAATGGTGTCTTGGTCGTCAAATAATAATGCCGCAGTGATATTGGGCGACAGCATGTTGGATACGCTTTCAAGGCTTTCGATTTGTTCGCGTTTTGCTGAGTTCAGCTCATAAGCACTAAAAACTAACGCCACAGAGACGGTCGATACTATGGCCACACTCATTAGCATCAATAATACTTTTTTACTTATTGTGTCTATGCGTAGTAATGATTTCATCGAATTATTGTTCCATCACTCGACCAAGACGCAACACTTTTGAGCTCATGGTAATGTTGGCTGATAAAAGCTTTTCGGGTGAGACTTCAAAACGAACTTTACCACCGGATAAAAAGAACCGTATTTGTCCACCTTGAGCGATAAAGTCTTCTGTTTCTCCAACAATCATCACATTTTTTAGCTCGTTTAATGATGCGTTGTTCCATAACGTTAGCGTACCTGAAGTAATAAACAGGACTTGGCACTGGTTTAAGTCGGTTTCGGTTAAAGATACCGTGAGTGTTGTAATGGGAGTGTTATTGACGGCTCTATTTTTTAATACCGTACTGGCGACGTCGATGAAATTGCTGTCGGGGCTACAAAGTGAAAAACGGCTCAATGTTGTGGGCGAGTTTGTCCATTCGCTGTAACGCGCAAAATTATATAAAAACCCCGCTTTGAGTGCGTACTCGGTGTCAATAGCATGCGCGTTTTGGCTTAACATAAGCAAAAACGGTAGCATCAACACCATAAATACTCGTTTTATCTTTAGCATTACGTGAGTTAAAACTTCGCTGTTAATTTAAAAGTGACGCTTTCATCGATGTAATTGGGTATGGTGTATGTTTCTCTCGTATTGTTGTACTCAATGTGTGAACCTGCAAACAGGTTTTTACCTATAACCGCGGCTGACCAGTTTTTATGGAAAGCCCATTGCCAAGTTAAGTCTAGTGCAGTGTAATTATCGACATTGTAAGCATCACTATTCTCAACCCGTATTAACGCATAGAGACGGTGTTGCTCAAAAATTTTGATGTCTGATTTGGCAAATAATTGACGGCTTGTTGAATCGTATCCAATTGCCCTGAATGTGTTTTCAGCCAAATTATCGTCAAAGGTATTGTAGCTGTAGCCCAGCTCTGCATTGAATATGTCTGAGGGCTGCCAGGTTAAAATAATATCACCACCATTAGTGGTTACCTCGGCATTTGACACTAAATCAAAGTTTATTGATGTCGTCGTTAGGCTTTGCATCGCCAACGCTATTTCGCCCTGTTGTAATAAGGCAAAAATCGGTAAAAATTGCTCTGCGTTTGCATCAACTTCAACCGCTAATACGTCGCTCACTTCGGTATGGTAAAGCGATACATCTAGACCCCAGTGGCCTTGAGATAAGCGATAGCCTAACTCGTATGATACTGACTCTTCAGACTTAACATTATTGTTACCGTTTAGGTATGTCTTAATGTAGTACTTGTCTATCATGTCAATGCCAGTGGTAATGGGTGACACTTCTTCTACACGTTGGCCGTCAATCGTAAAGTCGTCGTTAAATTCAATTAACGAGGGCACACGGACACTTTTAGATATTGATGTCCATAACACCTGATTTGGCTGTAATTTCCAGACCAATCTTGCTAGGGGTTGGTTTTCCCAGCCGGTTAAATCGTTATGCTCAATTTTTGCGCCAAGAATAACGTCTAACTCATTGTCGATAAGGGTATATTGTGCCTGAACTAACGCGCCGTATTGCTCTAAAGTGTTGTAACCACCATCGCTGCGCACAAAGGAACTTTCAGCGAATAAAATATCGTTATAGCGGTAATTTAATCCCCAATCGAATTTAAGATCGCCATACAAAAAGTTCATTTGGTAATCGACATCAAATGATGAAAAATCTTCTTGAAGAAAGGTTTGGCTGCCCGATTGTTTTAACCAGGAAGTTTGTAGCATTTGGTTTGCATCGTCTGATATGCGGTTTTCTATACGAGCCATAATACGTGAGTCAGTGCGATCTAAATGGCCAGAAAAAGACACATTGCGATTGGTTTCGTCAATTACGCCACGAAAGTTTTGTCCTAAAGTCGACTCAGTAATATTACCCTGTACTAACCCTGACCATTCATCACTTGGGGTAAAATCAAATCGTGCCCCAGCAGAATGTTGCTCAGTAAAGTCAGCTGGTTCAAGATGGATGCCTTTGTCTGACTCATCACCATCTCTTACATGCCCATAAACACGAAAACTGCCTTTATTGCCAAGATCTCCACCATAGCGCAAATTAGCATCATGGTTTATTTGGCTACCACTGCTAATGTCTGCATGCAGGCCTCGAGTATCTATGCTGTTTTTGGTAATAATGTTGATGACCCCATTGTTGGCATTACTGCCCCACAATAAGCCACCTTGACCACGTATGACTTCAATTCTTTCAATGTCGTATAGCGGCACATTTAGGGTTTCCCAGTATACGGCAGCAAACTTAGGGGTATAAAAGCTTTGGCCATCTATCATGACTAATAATTTAGCTGAAAACCGTGAAGCGACACCGCGAGAGGTAATTGCCCATTGGTTGTTGTCAAGTTGCCTAACCGCAAGCCCTGGGACCATTTTGAGTGCCTCAGGGATCGAGGTTGCACCAGAACGGGTAATTTGTTCTTTGGTTAACACATAAATAGAAGATGCGGTATCGAATGCGGATTGGGCTCGTTTCATTGCCGAAGTGACTTGTACATCCATTGCCATTAACGAATCTAGGTCTAAGTCAAGGTTGCTAAGAGGCTCTTGTGCGATAACGCAAGGTGTCACGAGCAGAGACCCTATTAGTAATCTTTTTACCATCTTCAATGTATTACCCTTAATGCACTTATTGTTAAGCTCTGGTTAGCTTTAGAAGCAGCTGTTGTAGCGGTTAACGTGATTATTTAAATTTATAATGCTTTTTTATTGCATTGTATCAGTTAACTGTTTGAGATAAAGAAGAATGCTGCATTGGTGTAATACTTTATAGCTACTTTATGACTGCTTGGTAACTACTTTATCGCTACTTTGATAACTAAATCATTAACTTTATAGCAAACAAGGCTCTACTCCTTGTTGTGGTTTACTCTTAAAGCATTAGATAAATTGTATGTAATTATTTCTGCATATATACAGATGTTTAATTGGTTGCTTAAATATCACTCATGTCTTTGTTGTATTTATGTTGATATTTTTAGTGGTGACAACTGGGGTTGTGACTACAAATATTGTTCTGAATTGAGACATAAAGGATCCCCAAATACAGGGTAACAACAAGGATAATAATAATGGATTTCAATAAACTCCTGCTCGCGATGGGCATGGCGTCGACAATGTTTATTGTCGGTTGCGGCGACGATACCGATTTCACAAAAACCACTCAACCTACACCAGAACCCGAAGTCACACCTCTGCTGCAAGCTTTTGCTCCAAATGGCGCGCTTAAGGCGCAGATCCGCCGCACCCAATATGGTGTACCGCATATTACCGCAGACAATTTAGAAAGCTTGGGCTTTGGTAGTGGTTACGCTCAAGCGCAAGATAATCTTTGTGTTATGGCCGATGGTTTTGTTAAAGCCAATTCTGAGCGTTCAATGTATTTTGGCCCGCATGCCTCAATCGACTTTTCAACGGGGTTGCCCACCAGCGAAGATAACGGCAACTTAATTTCTGACTTTGCCTACAAAGCATTAAAAATCAGAGAGCTTGCTGAAACGCAATACAGCCAGTTTAGTTATAACTCGCGCGCGTTAATGGAAGGTTTCAGCGCCGGCTACAATCAATTTTTAGCTGACGTTGAAGCCGGTGAACAAACCGCTGAGCCTTTTTGCGCCGGCCAACCTTGGGTTAAACCCATCACTGGGGTTGATGTAGCTAACTATTTATTTTCGGTCGCGCTGCTACCGGGCGCGGCTAACTTTTTAGATTTAATCTTTTATGCAAACCCTGGCGATGGCGAAGAATACTTACCGCGCATTGTTGGCCCCGCGGGTTCATCGGTGCAAACGGCCTTTGTTAGCGACATGAACCGCAAACTGATAGCTCGAGCGGCAAATATCACTACACCTGACACCAACCCACGGGATTTAGGCTCCAATGGCTGGGGCCTAGGCAAAGATAAAACCGAAAATGGTAAAGGCATGGTATTGGGAAATCCACATTTTCCGCATACTGGTAATTTACGTTTTTGGCAGTCGCACTTAACCATTCCTGGCCAAATTGATGTGATGGGCGGATCGCTAGTCGGCATGCCTGGCCTGGTTAATATTGGTTTTAACAAAGATGTTGCCTGGACGCATACCTTTTCAACGGCTGAGCATTTTGTGATGTACAACCTTGAACTGATGGCCGGTGACAGATTGCAATACATGTTCGACGGCGAAGCCATGCCAATCACTAAAGAAACCGTTTCGGTGTTCGTCAATGCAGGTGCGGCGGGAATGCTGGTTGCTGAAAAAGACATATACACCACAGCTAAAGGCCCAATGGTTGAAGCGCCACCTGCGTTAGCTCCCTTTGGCTGGGATGACGGCCAGGCGTTTATGATCCAAGATGCCAACATGGCGAATAAAGATCCGCTTGACCATTGGTTAGCCATGAACCGTGCCAGCAATCTTGATGAGTTTCAGCAAGCCTTTAAAGATTATGATGGCGTGATTTTTAATAACACCATGTATGCCGATAAAGACGGTAATGCGTTTTATATTGATGATTCAACGGTGCCGGGTTTTTCTGATTTTATTATCGGTGTCCTTAAAACCACCCCAGAGATCATTGCGGCTAAAGCCCAAGCGGGATTTACAATATTGCCGGGTAACACTTCAACGTTTAGTTTTAGCGAACCTATGCCATATGAGCGTGCACCCAAGCTTGAGCGAACTGACTTTGTGCAAAACTCCAATAATTCATTTTGGTCAACTAACTTAGCCCAGCCATTAGAAAATTTCTCACCGTTATACGGACCTGAGCGCGGTCAATTATCGTTGCGAACTCGTATGGGGTTAACCTTAATGGATGATGCTGCTGGTGATGACGGTAAGTTTTCGTTAGCTGAATTAGAGACCGCATTGTTGTCTAACCGTGCTTATTTACCTGAGTTAGTACTTGCTGATTTATTAGCGCAATGTGCTGAACAAGGTGACACGCCTGTTGTTGTTAGTGCAAGCTTGTCTAAAGATCTTAGTGCATCTTGCGCGGCGCTAACTGCGTGGAATGGTAAACAAGATAACGACAGTGTCGGCGGGGCATTAATTCGTGAGTTTGCGCATCAATTTAATCAAGACACCATGTTGACTCAGGCATTTGATTACACCAATGCTGCCTCTACACCCAACACACTTGCCAGCGATGGTAGCGCGCTCGTTGCTTTAGCTCATGCAGCGCTTAACCTAGAAGCCGCAGGGTTTAGTGTTGATGCAAGCCTTGGGGAAGTGCAGTTTGTTGAAAAGTCGCTACCAGATGGCAGCGCATCAGGGGTTAAATTACCTTGGCCGGGCAGCCATAACGCTGAAGGTGGCTTTAATGTGTTTTCGACCAGCTTGTCGGGCGACGATACATTAATTCCTCAGCATAGTTATGCCGCTGTTATGGATGTATTATCAGGTAAGGCGGCTTCGTCGGGGTTAACTGCGCAAGGTTATCAAATTCGCTATGGTTCAAGTTGGATGATGACGGTCAGCTTTACCGATGATGGGCCGGTTGCTAAGGGCATATTGAGTTACTCGCAATCAAGTAATGCATTAAGTCCAAGCTTTAACGATCAAAGTGAATTTTACTCGACTCAAAAACAACTTCGGCCATTGTTGTTTACCGAGGCAGACATTCAAGCATCGCTTGAATCGACCACTGAGCTGAGTTTCCAACGAAATAACGAGTGATAAAACTGACTAAAAACGACTCATAAATGATGGGTCGTTTTTTAATGATGAGTTGACTAAGCCTCTGATTAAGTCACATAAATGTATCCAAATTGCTAGGCTTCATAAGCTGTTGAGCTTGGCAACCCCTACTTTGGTATAATACGGTCTTGCTTGACCTATATAAACAAGTGCAACAAACTCGCCCTATATTCTTATATTTATAATTAATGGGATGATAAAACCATGCTGATCTTCCTCATTTGTATTGCGCTGTTATTGCTCGCATACAAACTCTATAGTCCGTTTGTTGAGAAACAAGCCGGTATTGACCCTAACTTACCCACTCCACAGACACGGTTTAACGACGGTGTTGATTATGTGCCTGTTCACCCTGCAAAAGCGTTTTTAATTCAATTTTTAAACGTGGCTGGTGTTGGCCCTATTTTTGGCCCTATTTTAGGTGCGTTATACGGCCCGATTGCGTTAGTGTGGATTGTGTTGGGTAACATTTTAGGTGGTGCGGTACACGATTACTTCTCTGGGGTAATGAGTATCAAAGAAGACGGTAAAAGCTTACCTGAAATCGCCGGCCACTATTTTAACATCTACTTTAAAGCCGCCATGTTGGTATTTACTGCAATGCTACTGTTTTTTGTTGGCGTAGTATTTATCATGAGTCCTGCGGGGTTGTTAAGTAACCTTGACTACTTTAAAGACACTATTTTTGCTAGCAACACCTTTTGGGTGTTAGTGATTCTCGCCTACTACTTCTTTGCAACATTATTGCCAATTGACAAGATTATCACCAAGCTATATCCATTTTTTGGTTTGCTAATGATTGTAATGACCACGTCTATAGCAGTGGCATTGTTGATTAATGCACCTCAGTTACCTGAGTTTGGCGACGTTTTTGCTTACTTTGACCATAGCCATTACAACAATGACTTGTTAGAGCCTAACCCAGATGGATTACCAGTATGGCCATTATTATTTGTGACTATTACCTGTGGTGCAATTAGTGGTTTCCACTCAACTCAAGCACCGATTATGGCGCGTTGTTTAACCAACGAAAAATACGTGCGCCCTGTTTATTATGGTGCAATGGTTTCTGAAGGTATTGTGGCATGTGTATGGGCAACAGCGGGTATTGCTGCGTTCCCTGGTGGTTATGTTGAGCTTAAGGAAATTCTTGCGCTAGGCGGCCCTGGCATGGTGGTTAACCAAGTGGCCACCACTTACCTAGGTGTTGCAGGTGGTATTATGGCGATTATTGCGGTTGCTGTATTCCCAATTACCTCGGGCGATACTGCGTTTAGATCGCTTCGTCTTACCATTATTGATGCGTTTAAGATCCCACAAAGCATGACTAACCGCTTATTAGTGGCAGTACCTGTATTGATCATTGCGTACTTTATGACAAAAATTGACTTTACGCTTATCTGGCGCTACTTCGCGTTCTCAAACATGTTGTTGTCTACCAGCGTGTTGTGGTTAGCAACTAAGTACTTGTTTGACCGTGGCACCATTCATTGGATTGTGAGTATTCCTGCCATTATTGGTACCTGTGTAACCGTGTCGTACATTATGACTGCCGGTATTGGTTTTGGCTTACCACAAGAGTTAAGCCAGCCTGTTGGTGTTGCTGTTGGTGTGGTCGCCTTTATTGGTTTGTTGATTGCACATAACAAACGTAAAGCGGCACCCGCTGCATAATTGTTTAAATGATTGATATAAAAGGGCTGCAATTTGCAGCCCTTTTTATTGTTTTTTTAGTGAGCGTTGTTGAAAACGCCTTGGATGCTAATGCCCGATACGGTCGAGTTTTTGAATAAGCTCCATTTTGATGTTGTCTGGTGTTTGGCTGTGCCAGTATCCACCCACGTAAGCAAACAACGGCAACATAAACATCACCGTCAGTAAGATAATTAATACCCCTCTAGTAGACAGCTTGATACCGTTGCGAGTACTAAGTTGTAACGCCTCTTTTTTAGGGCAGGCTGATACGCAGCGCATACAGGCCTGGCATTCATCTGAGCGAATATCTTTTTGAGTATGCACCGAAATATTAGCAGGGCAGGCTCGAGTGCATTTGTCGCATTTCATGCCTTTTGTTTCAATTAAACAATGTTGGCTGTCTCGGCGAATTTTAAACGGGCTTAAAAAGCTCATTAAACCAAGTAGTGCACCATATGGGCAAATATAACGACAAAATCCCTGACGGCGCCAGGCGGCTAACATAAAAATCATCCCAAAGCAGATTAATGCCACCATTGATGGCATAAGGAAAAATGCAGCCATTTTGAGGTCGGCGACTTTGTGATAATTACCTGATAAATAATGTGGAATACTGTTTGAAGGCATTGAAATAACTAAAGCCAATAGCGCGGCCAATAACAGGTATTTAAGCATTCTTAATGGCCAATCTAACCATGCTGGTGGTAATAGCTCTGCCTTAATAACGCGTTTTCTGAGTTTATAAAGATACTCTCCTGCTAATCCTAATGGGCATGCCCAACCGCAAAATGCACGCTTACACAGCACGCCAGTAAGCAATACCACACAGAGCATCACCACGGCAGCTGGATGGTTTTGGTCCCATAATCCTAAGGTTAAAATGGCTTTTAACTCAATGCCGCCTGCAATAGGTAAAAAGGCGTCGCCCACATCGGGTCGCATTAACCAGGGCGTTTCACCTGCGTACAAAAGCCCGGCATTAATGGCGTACTGTACACCCACTAACAACATTGAAAGGGCAAAAAAGTGTTGGCTGAACTCTCTAATGGTATTGGGTCTACCTTCGGCAGTGGCAAATGCTGGTTGGTACTGCCCTATAAGGGTTACGAGCAAAACACAAAGTAATAAAATTAATAGTAAAGGCCAAAAAAAACTCGCAAGGGTGGCGCCAACTAATAATGTTCCGCTGATCAGTGCGCCCCATTTTTTGCCGCTCCAATAAAGCAAGCTGGTGCTATAAACTAATGCCAGCATTAAGGTTATCGATTCTATTGTGCTCATGGATACATTCCTGTAAATGAATGGAACTCGGTACATGATAAATAGTGAGTGTTATGAGTGTTGTGAGCTCGATCGATAAAGACCTGCTGTTTTGTAATTCTTTGATCTATATTGTTTTGTTCTATTTTTGTAAATGATGTAACTCAGTTGTTTAGCAAAAATAGGTTAGGTGCTTATGTCATCAAGTTGTCTTAATTACGAGTTAACTTAAGACGATTATTTGGCCTGTGAATTAGGATGAATGGGTAAATTTTCATTTGAGCATTGTTTCGAAATCGATACGTTAAAGCGGTTAATTGCCCAGCATCAGCACCTGTTTAGACATCAATCTTTAGCCGATTTATATTATCGAGGTGAAAAGTTATCGGTAACAGCCATTGAGCTTGGCCAGCAACAACAAAACTGTCCTACGGTGTTATTTGTGGGTGGCGTTCACGGTGTAGAGCGTATTGGTGCTCAAGTGGTGTTGGCATTTTTAACCAGCTTATTAAATCGACTCCCTTGGGACACGCATTTACAGCAATTGTTGCAACATGTGCGCTTAGCGTTTGTGCCTGTGGCGAATCCGGTGGGTTTTTTACGTGGCAGCCGTGGCAACGGTAATAATGTTGATTTAATGCGTAATGCGCCGATTGACTCTGACGAGGACGTGACATTTTTAGTCGGTGGGCAACGCATATCCTCCAAACTGCCCTGGTATCGAGGCAAAGCAGGGATGGAACTTGAAACCGAAGCACTTGTTAATTACGTCAAACAACTACAGCACCAAAGTAGCAGCGTGATTGCACTTGATGCCCATTCTGGTTTTGGCTTGTTAGACCATGTGTGGTTTCCCCATGCGCATACACGCCAACCATTTGAGGGTATGGGCTACATATATCGATTAATGCAGTTGTTTGAGTCAGGCTATCCTCATCATGGGCATTATCGTTTAGCGCCGCAAAGCCAATTTTATCGCACTCATGGAGATATTTGGGACTATTTAGTGGCCACTAACTCGAGTGAAAAACCGTTAATTCCGCTCACTTTAGAAATGGGCTCTTGGGCATGGGTGCGTAAAAATCCGCGTCAACTGTTTAACTTTCCAGGTTATTTTAATCCACAACAATCCCATCGCCATCAGCGTATTTTACGCCGCCATGTTGTATTAATGCAGTTTTTGATTGATGCCGCTTACGCTCAAATTATTGAGCAGACAACGCCCGCACAGTTGATACACTTGACGCAACAAGCTAATCGTTTTTGGTCTAAAAAAGGCTAAATCATGACTACCATCGTGTTATTAAGAGGGCTTATGCGTGACAGTCGCCATTGGTATGGATTTGATGAGCGATTGAGCCAGCGAACAGCCCCCCCTTTGTTTAATGTGATATGCGTGGATTTACCCGGTAATGGCACTTTGGCCGGACAAAAGAGCCCGATGGCGTTGCAAGATTACTGCGCGGCAGTTTGGCAACAAATAGACGCCGCCTTAATCGCCCAACATAAGTCTTTAGAACATTCGCCATTGCTACTGGTGGGGTTGTCGATGGGCGGCATGTTGGCTTTAACCTTGGCGGCTCAATGTCCTGAGCGAATTAAGCAGGTTGTACTGATTAACAGTAGCGCGGCAAACTTATCGCCCTGGTATCAGCGTTTTCAAGTGGGGGGATTATTGGGCGCGTTAGTAAAGGTATTGACCAATGCGATGCAAAACCGTGTATCGGGCAGTCAACCCCCAAAACCGTATCACTGGTTAGAAGCCACAGTGTTAAGGTTTACCAGTCAACAGTTAGCAATACATCCTCAAGTGATTACAGCCTGGAGCAAACTGCGCCAGCAATGTCACACCTCTTTTGGTAATGGCTTGCGCCAACTCTATGCCTCGGCGCGTTTTCAGTGTCCTAAATTAACTGGGGTACGGGTTGTGGTGGTGGTGAGTAATCAAGACAAACTCGCTCATCCTAAATGCAGTGAGCAATTAGCACTGTTTTATCGCACTCAGTTACACAAACTGGAAGACTGTGGTCATGATGCAAGCCTCGATAAACCACAGCAATTACAACAGCTGTTAATTGATACGCTTGTTTAACGGGATGAGCCTTGCCATTTTTTTATATCTTGCTGCCAGGCATTGGCGGTAAAGTCGATAAAGGCTCTAACAACGGTTTGTTGGTAACTGCGTGACAGGTATACCGCCCATAAGGTTTTACCCGGCGCCGTGGTATTGGGCAGAACTTCGATTAGTTCAGCGCGGCTTAGATAATGGTTTGCCAAATCGGTAGGCAAGCACACTATGCCATTTCCACGCAGAGCAGCATTGATTAATACTCCCATATCGTTAGCCTGTAAATTGCCTGAGATATCCAATAAATGCGAGTGTGAGTCGGCAATAACCTCCCAACGTTGTTGGCTCGAGTGTCGTAAGCAATTGTGTTGTAGCAAATCATTAGGCGCCAAAATGGCGGCATGTTGCGCCAAGTAGTCTGGCGAGGCGCAGATGACGTTGTCGATGTGCATTAAACGTCTAGCAATTAAGCTTTCATCTGGTTGGTGGGTGTAACGCAGAGCGATATCGACCCTGTCGTTGACTAACTGCGAGACATTATCTGACAGTAATAATTGAATATTGACCTGAGGATGAAGACGGCAAAAAGCCTCTACTACATCGTACAGTTTTTGCTGTCCAAGGCCGATAGGGGTGGCGATTCTAATTGTACCAACCAGTTCAGTATTGTGGCTGTGGGCGCGCGCTTCCATGGCGGTGACTTCGCTTAAAATACGTTGGCAGTAATTAAGCGCCTCTTCACCTTGCAAGGTAAGACTCACTCGGCGTGTAGTGCGGTGCAGTAAGCGTAACGCCAGCCATTGTTCAACTTCTTTTATGTGCCGAGAAACCTGTAATCGGCTTAAACCCAGTTGCTCCGCCGCTTGGGTAAAACTGCCGCAGCTTGCTACTTCAACAAAGCTGCGTATTGCAGATATTTTGTCCATCACATCGTCCTATCTCGACAGCCAATGGCTATAAGCTTTCTATGTTTTCCAACAGGTTATTGGCTTTATTAATAATGGCTTGTTGGGTGTGTTCATCCATTTTTTGCCAGTTTTTATACACCATCGTCATGCGTGGATTACGGTTAAAGTGTTGCTGATGACGCTGAATAAAGTGCCAATATAAACTGTTGAATGGGCAAGCGTTGTCTTCTGTTTTGAGTTTGACATTGTAATGACAGCTTTTGCAATAGTCGCTCATTTTATTCAGGTAGTTGCCACTGGCGGCGTAAGGTTTCGTGGCGACAATACCGCCGTCGGCAAATTGAGTCATACCGCGGGTGTTGGGCATTTCGACCCATTCAATGGCGTCAATGTAAATGCCTAAATACCATTGGTCTACCTCATCTGGGTGTAGCCCCGCAAGCAAACTAAAACAACCCGTGACCATTAACCGTTGAATGTGGTGAGCGTAGGCATAGTCGAGTGACTGCTTGATGGCTTGGTGCATGCAATTCATTTTGGTGTTGGCGGTCCAAAAATAATTTGGCAATGGCCTTTGGGCTTGTAAGGCATTTTTAGTGGCATATTTGGGCATGTTGCCCCAATAAATACCGCGTACATATTCACGCCAGCCCAGTATTTGCCTCACAAACCCTTCAACTTGGGTGAGTGATATTTCTTGTTGATTGGCTTGCCAGTATTGAATCACTTTATTAATTACTTCACTGGGAGAAATCATTTTTGCATTAATGGCAAATGAAAGGCGTGAATGATATAGGCTCCAATCGGCACGGCTGTTTTCGGTCATCGCATCTTGAAAACGCCCAAAACGAATGAGTAAGTGCTGGCAAAAATAATCAAGTAACTGCCGAGATTGACGGCGATTAACCGGCCACAATAATTGGCTTTGTGCTTTACCAATCGTATTGATATTGTGCCGTTTTAGCCGGGCTAAAATAGCGCTGACATCGTTAGCAAATAATAATGGCGAGGGAATGTCGGCGAGGTCTTGTTGTTTAAAATGCTCGCGGTTTTGCGAGTCAAAATTCCATTGTCCGCCTAAAGGCTCATCGTCTTTCATCAGCACATTAAAGCGTTTGCGCATACGCCGATAAAAAAATTCCATTTTAACGTGTTTGTTAGCTGCAAATTGCGCCTTGATATCGTCAAACGGCAATAAAAAATGCTCGCTGTCATACTTGTTTTTGGTCACATTTGGCCAGGCCAACTCAGCTAACTGTTGTGCTAGGCGATATTCATCTGGCTGTTGGTACTCAAATGCCGTGAGCTGTTTGCTGGTAATGATGTGCTCAAGCAATGCAGGCAAGTCTGAGTAGTGTTGTGTCTCATCTAGCGTAAGGTAAATCACTTGGTGGCCGCAATTAGCTAGGGCGTTGGCGAATTCGGCCATGGCGCTAAAAAAGGCACAAACTTTTTGCACATGGTGAGTGGTGTAGGTGGCTTCCTGGCCTAGTTCGGCAATCAAATACACTGTATTTGGGCTAACTTGCTTAAACCAACTGTGAGATGCATTAAGTTGGTCGCCCAAAATGAGTCTTAATGTGGTGGTTTGCGGCAGCAATGTTGGTGAAGCATTTTTAAAAAGCGTTGTCATAGTCATTACCTTTAATTATTGGTGCCGGCGACAGCGTTCAGAACAATATTTAACGTTTTCCCAGTCTTTAGCCCATTTTTTACGCCAGGCAAAAGGTCGTTGGCACACAACACAGACTTTGTGTGGCAGATGAGGTTTTTTATGTGTCATGGCGATGGCTCGTGCGTTTGGCTTTGGGGCGCACATGGCGATTTAACACTGCCGCAATATATTGTTTAACTTGTGGTTGTTCACGATATGACCATAAGCGATCGCGGGCAACTTGTGATGCCACAGTTAAATCAATCATAGGTTCGGGGTAGTCACGGCCTAAAACTATGTCGTTAAAAATCGCCTCCATGGGCGGCTGTAACCATGGCTGGTGGATATAGTCATTGGGTAAATTGTTAAGCTCGGGGCACCACTGACGAATAAACTCACCGTTAGGGTCCTGATCCTGTGATTGTTTAATGGGGTTATACAGCCTGATGGTGTTAATGCCTGTGACAGAAGCCTGCATTTGCAGTTGTGGGTAGTGAATACCTGGCTCAAAATCGAGAAAATAATTAGCCAAAGGTAAGCTTGCATGTTGCCAAGCAATATTAAGATGGTGGGTCACAAAACTAATCAACATGGCGCGCATTCTAAAGTTAATGTAGCCAGTTTGGCGTAAACAACGCATGCAGGCATCAATAATCGGAATGCCGGTTTGACCTTCTGCCCAGCGCTGAAGATCCTGTTGTACTTGGCTATCTGTGCGATAGGGATAATCAAGATATCCAGGATTTACTGGGGTAAATTCCATACTGCATTGGCTTTCAAATTTTTGCATAAAATGACAATGCCAGTGCAGGCGCGACATCATGGCGAGTAAGGGTTTTCTCCACGCCTTGTTTGTATTTTTAGCCTCGTTGTAGCGTGTTAATGTGGCTTGATATACCTGCTTTAAACTGATGTTTCCCCAAGCTAAATACGGCGATAAGCGTGAGCAATGAGTACGGCTTAAGCTCGGGCTAGAAATGCTGCGCTGGTAGTTTTTACCTCTGTGAGTCAAAAAACTGCTCAGTATTGCTCTGGCCGCCTTAGGTCCTCCAGATTGAAACTGGTCATTGGCGGTTATGATGGCATCATCAAGCGTGGGAGCTTGATAGTGATTGAGTGTTTGTATCTGGCATTGCTGCCATTGAGGGATCGCAATAGGGCTGTTCATGACTTGTTGCCAATGTTGATCCCAGGCAATGCGATGTTTACGCCCCCGAACCACGGCGCCAGTGGGTGATTGTTGCCAATGAATATGTTGTTGATTACACCAGTGTGCTACAGCTTTATCGCGCTCAAAACTGTTGTGCAAACCTATCTCTTGATGACTATAAATATTTTTTATTTCAAACTGTTGATGCAACGCTTGCAGCAGGTCGATGATCGGCAGGTCAAAGATGTAGATCTGGCCTTTAAATCGATTTAGCTGTTGATTCATATCCTGCAATGACTGCCACACAAAACGCCAATGGCGTTCGTTGTAATGGGCGTCGGCTAACATAAATGGCTCAAAGGTATAAATCAGCAAACAGGGTAAATCATGATTAAACGCATCGACAAGCGGCTGATGATCAGACAAACGCAAGTCGCGTTTAAACCAGACGATATTAATAGCTTGTTTGGTCGTGTCGGCCATGGTGGCAAAAATCTCATGCTGAATGAGTAATGAGATACGTGTTAACTCGGGGTTTAGATTGCTTTTAGGTGGGCAAATATAGTTTTGTTTGTGTCTCTATTTGAAACAATCATGCGCAATAGGTGTTATTTATCTCGTTAATGATTGCTTATAAACTGGCTCCATCGTTAATTAATAGAGTGAGACAAAACATGAAACTAGCAGTATTAGGCGCAACAGGTTGGATTGGTGGCACAATTACCCGGGAAGCGATTGGTCGTGGTCATGACGTGGTTGCCGTTGTTCGTGACGCCAGCAAAGTGATCCAAGATATTAACGTGCGAACCCTTGATATTACTCAAATGACAGCACAAAACGTTGCAACTGCTTTTGCTGATGTTGATGTGGTCATCGCCTCGGTCAGTGGCCGTGCAGCACAAAATCATGACGTTGTAGCTCAAACTGCAGCGCAGTTATTGCAATATTTACCGCAAGCAGGCTCGCCACGTTTATTGTGGGTTGGTGGAGCAGGTAGCCTAGAAGTGGCACCAGGGGTGACGTTGGTATCAACACCTGAGTTTCCTGAGGAATACAAGGCTGAAGCCATTGCGCAAGGTGAAGCATTAGCTGCATTTCGTGCAACCAAGTCTGCGATAAGCTGGACCTTTGTTAGCCCAGCAGCAATGATTTTCCCGGGTGAGTCTGAAGCTCCATATCGTTTAGGCGGTGATGAATTCTTTACCGATGCCGCGGGTCAAAGCCGCGTTTCCGTTGTGGACTTTGCTAAAGCCATGGTTGATGAAGCCGAAAATGCCAAGCATATTAACCAACGTATAAGTGTTGCTTACTAAGTGGATGCTTAATCAAAACAGGCCTAAGAGGCCTGTTTTGTGCTTTTTGCATGAGTTTATTGTAACTTCCGGTATAATGAGCGAGTGCTAATACCGGCCAGTGCAGCGGCTTTATCTTTATCGCCATCGACACTGTCAATAAGTCGCCTTAGGTAGTTAAGCTCATTGTTTTTCAAGTCTGTTGCCGAACCTGAATCCCCACTAATTTCACGATCTATCTCAAGGCAGGTTTTAATCACATGCCGATCAATTCTTGGCGTGTTTGATAACACTAATGCCCGTGACAAAATATTACGTAGCTCCCTAATATTGCCCATAAAGTTATGCTTTTTGAGCAAGTCGATGGCGCAATCTGTCACGCTATATTGACCGCTTTGATCAATTCGTTGAAGAAGAGTTTTTGTTAACAGTGGAATATCTTGTTTTCGCTCCTTTAAAGAGGGGATATGAATCGGAAATACGTTGATACGATAGTATAAGTCTCGCCTAAATTCGCCCCGTTCTACCATGCTAATAATATCTTGGTTTGTTGCGCAAATGAGTCTGAAGTCTGACCGCTTGGTTTCTCTACTACCTACGGGGCGATATGTGCCGGTTTCAATAAGTCGTAATAATTTGATTTGTAATTCATAAGGCACGTCGCCAATTTCATCTAAAAACAATGTTCCGCCGTGTGCCACTTCAACTAGGCCTTGTTTATTGTACAGTGCGCCAGTAAAAGCACCTTTTATGTGGCCAAATAACTCACTTTCAAATAATGGTTCAGTCAGCCCTGAGCATTCTAGTATCACCATAGGATGCTCTTTTCTATTACTGGCGAGATGCACAGCTGCAGCCGCGATTTCTTTACCGCTTCCGGTTTCTCCCACTAATAGCACCGATGCATCTGTCGGTGCCACGCGAGTAATGTTTTCAACCAATTGATTAAATGCAGGGCTGGCACCCACCATTTCATTATTGCCAATTTTAGGGTTGGTCTGGGTGACTGATTTTAACAATTCAACACAATATTTGACCTCACCTTTGTGGTCTAAAATAGGCAGAATTTCAATGTCGATATGCTCTTTACCGCGGGGAGAGTGGTGAATATGCAGTGCACGTTCTTTTTTGCCAGAAGCACACGCGGCAAATAAAGGACAGGCCTGTCCTGCTTGCTCACAAGGGACATCATTAGAATGTGACACCTTGAAACAATAAGCTGCTTGGCTTTGATCGATTGCCCCGTAACTTTCAAGATAGTGTTTATTCGTTGCCAATATTTGGTATTGCGGTGTGACCAATATTGCTGGGCAATCATAAGCATTTAGCATAATGGCAAAATCTTCATTGCCTTGGTTTTGGCTAATCTGCATAACTGACTCCATTTTTGTCAACAAAATTGTCACTTATGACAATTATGTTAACAAAAACAAAAACTATGTATATCAATCAAACACATAAACTTGATATTTATCAGTGTTTATCGAAAATTTTTTGTGCGGCTATCATTATGGCGCGGTCATTGCTGTATATAAATTATCCAATTCATTTGGGATTTGATGATAGGAAATTAACAATAAGATTTTTCATTGAATAATGACAATAAGGAAATTTTATTATGAAATTTAAAAAACTACTCTATTGTATGGCCGCCGCTTACTTTTCAACAGCAACGTGTTCAATTGCCTTAGCAAGTGATGTCACGGCTATATCTCCTCATGATGACGGTGGGGTACTCACAGAAGATTTAGCGTCTAAAGGTAAAATAATCCGTTTGCCCAACGGTGATTTAGTCAGTACCTATGCTTATGGAAATAGTCAAAATCAGACTGTTTATGACGTTAAAGCGCAAAAAGAGCACCCTGCGCAGGATATTTTTATACGTGTATCAAAAGATGACGGTGCGACCTGGGGACAAGCGGTCAACATTTCTGATACGGCACGCAAAATATCAAAGCAAAGCTATTGGGTAACTGATGGTAATGGTGGGGTTTCTCTCGCTGACTTTTACGGTGACTCTGGTAAACCGAGTATCTTTGCCGCGAGTGGTTATGTCGCTGTGACATGGGATGATAAATACTGCCCAGCAATAGGTACGGATGATGCAAGTATTAACGATGATATACCTGATTATAATTATCATCAGGGTGCTTCTACTTATATTGATCGTGAGGGAAGGCAGCTTCCTTTTAGTTGTACATACATTGCCTATACTAAAAACCCTAGTGCTGTTGATGCTGACAGTAATCCTACTGGTGGGACATGGAAACGGGAACAATTGAGCTTTGGTGAACGTGATGCTAAGCAAAATACACCGCATGCAACCACTTACAGTGACGGGGCTAAAGTGGCGTGGAATGTTTCCTGGCAAGAAGATCCTGAAGGCTTAAAAACAGGAGATGCCGATGGTCCCGGTGATGGTGCCAGTGGGGCAAATGTCAATAAATGTACCGATATTTGGTACACCTATATTGAGGACATGAAAGCGCCCGCGCTTGCTGATATTTCATTTGCGGCCAATGTGTCTCGTGTGACCAACAACTTTAAAACATTCAAAAAGCGTGAAGGGGATGACGTTGTTACAGAGCTAACGGGCTACCTTGACCCAATCTGTGCGGCCTCATCAGATTGTTTAGATACTCAGCCATTACTTGTCGAAACCGGTAAAGAAGGTGCATCACGTGCCAATTTAGGTTTGGTGCAAGTACCTGGTGAAAAACCTGTGACGATTATTGCCTATGAAGAAACCAAAGGTGGCGGTGAAGGTGTTGATTTTGGTAAGGTTATACGTTATCACCGCTTTACGTTTGACCAACCACCCGCAAGTTATATTAATGTCGCTTTTAGCTCAGGTTTGCAAAAAGGTGGCAGTTCAACGGGGAATTCTCAAAACCAGAATCAACCTGGTGCTAAAGGCAACTTTACCGATGATGACACCGTTTACAATGGTGAAGATGTACAAGTATCCTATTCAGATACTGAAGGCGTCGTCAGTGATGTTTATCAGTCTCCTGATTGGGAAGACCCTGCACGTATAGGATGTGTGCTGAGTAATCCTACAGAAAATGCTCGACGCGTACGCTTCTTTTACAATCAAGTTGCAGGCATGGATGAAACCATTAATCAAAGTGGTACCAAGTTGATGGTTTTCTGGAAAGAAGGGGCGTATGACCAGGGTGGCCCTTCTGACATCATGGGCCGCATTGGCGTAGTGGGAGAGGATGCCACTAACACAGGTTTAACCCCGTTTGATTTTACCCCTGCTGTCGATACCAGCTTTACAACCTTTACCCGTTATGTACTGACATCGACTGGAACTGTTGTTTATCCTGATGGTGTTGGTGGTTATGTAGACGGTATAGGTAATGTTGTTGAGGTTGCCGACGGTGATGCGGTTTTAGATGTCACCTATGAAGAAGCGGGTGGTTGTAATTACTTTTTAACTGATGCTGATAGAGACCACATTCCCCCTATCACACTGTCAGATCGTATTAGCAACCCAGGTGCCATTAACTTAAGTACTAATGCATTTGCAGAAGTCACCACAGATGACTCAACTAAGACCATTGAAGCCTTAACCATCACAACTGAGAATAATAATCTTGAAGACGCCCGAGCACATCGTGGTGCGATCAACGGTGATATCATTCTATTTGGTTACAGTTACACATCAGACTGGGCACTGGCCAAGTACACAACCGAAGATAACTACAACTTCTTTACACGTCGTAGCTATGACGGAGGCCATACCTGGACAGGTACCCAAAACTTGACTAACTATCTACCTGAATTAGAAGTAGACATTAAAGAACCACGTATTGTGGGGGCGCCTAATAGTACCTCTGCATGCGATGTTGTTAATGATCCTGATGGGGATAATTGCCAAGATCCTAATGCCTTTATTGTTGCTTGGGGTTCTATCAAAAATACCTTAGCGCATATTGGTACGGGTACTGAGCTTGATGTGTTTGTCACCAAAACCAGAGATGGCGGCCGCACTTACGAACCACTTAAATTGTTATCTGCCAATATTACCGTGCCATTAGATCCAGAAGGCGAACCAGACTTTGAATCACAACTTAGAATGAAGCCTAACGGTGATAATTTGTATGCGGTATGGATGGAAACTTCAACAGATGAAGCTGGTTATCAAGATACCGTGGTGAGGTATCGTGCTGAAGCTGACCTTGAAGATGCAGGCGCTCCTATGACGTTACTTGATGATGGCACCTACATTTACAACTATAGCCAGCCTATTACGGTTGACCAGGGTAGTGTCACCGGCCTTGTGGTGTCTTCAACAACAGCAACAGGGACCGATTATACTTATCCTATGCCGCAATTTAGCTACAACGTCACAGGCCTTGTTGAGGGGAGTACGATTGCCGTAACCATTAATTTTGGCAGTGCATTACCGACAGATATTGTGCTGCTTAAAGTAAAAGCAGATGGCAGTACGGTTGAAGTTGATGAAGCAGACTGGCAGCTCATTGGTGATAACTTGATACAAGTGAGTATTACAGATGGGGGAGAGCTTGATGAAGATGGCGAAGCTAATGGAACTATTGTCGACCCAGTCACGGTTGGGGTACTGACTTCTACAGCGACTACCACATCTGGTAGTAGCAGCGGTGGTAGCGTAGGGTTACTTGAGTTGCTATTGGGTGTCTTTGGACTTGGGCTATTAACCCGCATAAGCAAAAACTAACGAATCATTAGATTGATTTAATGGTTAGCGTAAGCCTCCTTCGACAAAGTAATGCCGCTCGCTTAACAGTGAGCGGCTCTTTTTATGGGGGGGGAGCGTGGTGCTTTATACAGCAGTTGTCTTGGAAATGGTTTTCGCTTTCTTTTTTCGGTAGGATTAATCGCTTTCCATTCTCCCTAAGGTTTTGCAGCTTTTTATGGATCGTTCCAGGTTTACGTCCAGAGCACCATAGGTGATTTAGCTGCTGGCATGGATGAATACGTCAACATGGCCAAAAGAGGACTTAAACCTTATAACCAAATCGACAGTGTACCCGATGGTTTACGCTGTTTAGAAAAACCCGCAAGTTGGATCTAGAAGACTGGATGGACGAGCTCAAACTCGATGCCGTGTTGTTCCCTGCCGTTGCAGATGTTGGCACCGCAGATGCGCACGTCAATCCCGCTTCAGCTGATATTGGCATGCCTGTTGGGTTAACATTTGCAGGCCGAGCTTATGATGACAACAAGCGCATTATTCCACCTCGCACACCAGAGATTGGTCAATAAGCATTAAAGTTAAGTGCTAAATTAAACTCTTAGCATTGATACAAAAACGGGATGGGCTTTGATAAAGCCATCCCGTTTTTATTATCTAGAGTTCAGGTTTATCGCATCTTTTACTAATGACTTAACAACTCAATGAGCTGTGACGGTTATCGCTTAATTTAAGAGTAATGCTTTTATCTGCGGTATCACTGCCTTAGTTGCCGTGTAACCAGCATGAATCGCAGCGGCTTTATCATCAAATGCTGCACTGCCATTAGGTTCATAAGTTGGGGCTATTATGATGTCTGCGCTCTTTATTTCTTGCTTCGACAGTCTACAGCTTTGCATTCTAAATACGGCGAGGGTTAACTGAGTTGCCGATGTTTCACTTTGGCCTTGAGTTTGGTTGTGACAATAAATGTCTATGGCTATCACTTTTTTTGCACCTAATGCTTTTGCAGCATAAACCGGCACAACACTGAAAACCCCACCGTCGATCAAAATATCCCCCTTGTGCTCAACCGGAATAAACACTCCCGGGATCGTTGATGAAGTTTGTGCTGCATGGCCTGGATCGCCAGAGCGAATGATCACCGTTTTGTGTGTGGTCATGTTGGTTGCGGTAACCGCAACGGGCATCGGCATATCGGCAAGATTGTCATAGTCGACTTGTGCGTTAACCCAATCGGATAGTCTTTTGCCGTTAACTAGCCCCTTTGACGACAACACAAAATCAGCAATATCAGATATTTCTATGTCTTCAATGGCCGCTTGCATCGCATCATTGCTCATTCCTGATGCGTATAAAATGGCGGCGATGGAGCCTGCAGATGTGCCACTGACTACATCGGGTTTTATTCCTTCTTCCTCTAACGCTTTTATCACCCCTAAATGCATAAAGCCGCGCACACCGCCACCACCAAAAGCAATGCCCAGCTTATGCTGTGTATGTATTTTTGGTGAAGTGGCATTAAGATCGTTATAGACATTAGGTGATGCGCAAGCCATTAAAAACACAGTGACAACGGCTAGCACTATGGTGTTAAACATATTGAAAGACATGTGCAAATCATTTTCTCCAAGCGCTTTATGCGATCGTTTTTAGATTAAAGCAACCAGTTTAGTGATGTTTTGTCTAACGATAGCGTCCACAGTTTGGCTGCCATGTCTTGATTAAGTGCGATGCTATCGAGTTTATTTTGATCCACCGGCCCAACAGTATTGGCGCGTTTAGTTGGGCCATAAAGCGCAGCCGATTGCAGCCCTTGCTCTGTTGCACACATCACCTCTGGCCATGCGCCTTTTTCTGCAGATTGTGCTATAACCCGAGACATCACCGCCCATAAAATCTTGTTAAAAGTACTGGCAGTATCTTTTAGCAAGTTTGTGCGAGAAGCGCCAGGGTGACACACTTGTACCTCTACGTTTTTGCCTGCCGCTTTTATACGACGCTGCAGTTCGTAACCAAACATCATTTGTGCCAGTTTGCTTTGTGCGTATGAGTCCCAAGCGGTGTATTTGTTGTCAAAATTGAGGTCTTCAAATTTAATGCGCTTAAGGCCCATCTTGTAAGCGTTGCTACCCACCATCACAATGCGACCCTTTGACTCATTGATACGATCAAACAACAGCCCGCAAAGCAAAAAGTGACCAAAGTGATTGACCCCGAGTTGGCTTTCAAAACCATCAACGGTTATTTGTTGTTTTGCGACCTGTGCAATGGCGCCATTACAGATCAGCGCATCGATTGACGGCGTTAAGTTAAGTAACTCGTTTGCCGCAGTGCGCACCGAGCCTAGCTCACCTAAATCGACCTGAATAAAGCTTACATCAATGTGCTGGCCTAGAGACAATTTTAGCGCCTCAATGGCCGTTGCTGACTTATCAGGGTTTCGGTTCATCATCACAACCTTGGCACCTTTACTCAGCAAAATGCGAGATGCCTCAAAGCCTGCGCCGCTGTTAGCGCCAGTGATCACATAGGTTTTCCCCTTAAGTGAGCCAATACGCTCTGGGGTCCAACCTTTTTTACCAAATTGTTTTGTTAGCATATTTGTCATAATCGTTACCAGTGTTGTGATGCCTTGCGATATCACCGTTAATTCATTTGCATGTTGCTTTTTGCGGTAGTATCGTTATCTTGAATGTACTATATCTCTCAATTTTGGCTTAAAATAGGCGTATTAGTGTCTAAAATATGCCTATTTGTATCAATTTTGTTTTTAGGTAAAAGTGATGAGACAAAAAATAAAGCAGTTAGTCGAAAAACGCATTACTGGTGAGGGTATGATTGAAACCAGTATAAAGGGGGTGAGTTTGTTCAGGGTCACTCAGGCCATTCCATGCTCGCCAGCGGTTTATGATCCCACCATCATCGTCATTTTGAATGGCAAAAAAGAGGCGATTCTTGAAGGCGAAAGGTATATCTACGACAACAGCCAGTACATGTGTTGCACCGTTTCTTTGCCCGTAGAGTCAGGCACGCCAGAAGCCTCAGTCGATGAGCCACTACTGGGTGTTTACATCTCACTGAATACTAAAGTAATGACAGAGCTTGCTATCGAAATGGAAAATACCATTGGTACCATTAAGCAACCTAAAAGCAGCACACAGCCACAAGGGCTTTCTCTTGCAAACTGGGATGACGCCTTTGCGGATGCGCTACTGAGACTATTGCAACTTGATGGCACCTCAGATGCCTCAATACTAGGCGAAAGCCGATTGCGAGAGCTGTACTACGCCGTATTAAAAGGGGACGCAGGGATTTCAGCCAGACGGGCGTTTGGTGTGGGTAATGAGATTGCGCGCTCTATTGATTATTTATCTGTTAACCTGGATAAAAATGTCACCATAGATAATTTAGCTTCGTTAGTGGGTATGAGCCGGGCGGTTTTTCATCGTAAATTTAAACAAGCCACCAGAATGTCGCCTATTCAATTTATGAAATCGATGCGCCTTAACAATGCCGCCATGAGAATCGCCACCGGTATGAATGTCAGTGAAGCTGCGATGAAGGTAGGTTATGTCAGCTCGTCGCAATTTAGTCGAGAATTTAAGCGTATGTATGGCAAGTCGCCTAAGCAATGGAGTCATTCAACCCCCTTACTCGAGTTAGAAGCTAAAATCGCACATTGATATAAATAGGCATGTTTTAGACAGTATATCGCCTAGTTTGATACTGATTTGAGCGTTAAAGTTGTTTGCTTAAAGGTAATGCAGGGGACTCATTATGAAACAACTCATCTTATCGATAGGAGTAAGCATGGTCATGGCATCAACAGCGGCATCGGCCAGCGGTATCAACAGCGAGTTACATAAACTCGACAATACAGTTCAAGACAGAGAAGGTAATGTGTACCTCACTGTGAGTATTGGCGATCAAGTTTGGCTTGCTGAAAACCTTCGCAGTACTCAGTTTCAAGATGGCTCAGCGGTGCGCTCGGGCGCAGTGCCAAATGATGATGCGGCAAACCTATTAACATATGGCCGCTTGTACAACTGGCATGATGTGTCAGATGAACGAAACCTTTGCCCTGCGGGCTGGCGAGTTGCCACCGATGAAGATTGGAAAGTCCAAGAGCGCACCTTAGGCATGCCTGAAGCAGAGGTGCACAAAAACGGTTGGCGCGGCGGTGAGCAACATATTGGTTTACAGTTAAAAGAGGTTCAAGCTGATGGGCTATTGACTAAATTCGAACCATCACTAGTTAATAAGCAGCAGTTTTTTGCAAGACCTGCAGGCGTAAAATGGAACGGGTTTTACATTACTCAGGGGGCGTACACCGAGTTTTGGACCGCAACCAGTGCAACCGATAACCAAGCTATTATTCGCACACTTGCATACTCGTGGTGGAATGCGCATAAAACTGAAATCCGCCGTGCGACCAGCTCAAAAGAGTATATGTTTTCGGTGAGGTGTGTCAGAATTTAATGTGGGTTTACGTTAAACCAGAAGCTTTGTGAGAAGCGCAAACACATCAAGCTTTAGCGCTTTGAGGAGGATGACATGGAAAATGTAATTAAGTCTGTTACAGCAACACTACAAGCTGGGGTTGCTAAGTCAGATGGTAAACTCACTCTGACCACATCACATATCAATTTCGAACCATACAATAAACAGCTTGGCCTTGGCCCATACACATTTGAACTCTCTCACATCATCAAGGTTAAAAAATCTATGGCCAAAGGTGCTGGGATTTTACCTCTCTCTACTGATGCGATTGAGTTAACGTTTACAGATAACCAGATAAAAACATTCATTTTAGCGAATACGGATGAGTGGATGAGTCTATTGACTCCTGCCGGCTAGCAAGCGCATTTAGACTAATTAATAATCAGCACAAAAATGTGATCATTCTTGCTGGTTAAAACCGCTTTTAACGTCGTTAGAAATGTTGAAGGTAGAACACGCACGCTGCAATTCTGCCTTATTCTAAGCGATTTTCTACGCAATCTTTGATAACTTATTTATCCTGATTGGGTATAGATACCCCAAATTTAGTGTGATGTGGTTAATTACTTACAGACACAATCCTGGCTAATTCTGAGTTCGAAAATATTATTGGGTTATTTGAGCCTGTTCACCGTGCATTTGACGCATTTTCTCTGGAGGTTAACACCTTGAAAGCTCACGAGTAATGGAGTTCGAGCTAGAAAAACAGTTAAAACCAAGGCCTATATTAACGCTATTATAAATAAAATCTTAATTCTGTTTGCTTGAACGTGTTATTTATTCATGTAAATAGATGTAATAAATTGAGCTCCTCGCAAGGTGATAGTGATCACCGAGCCACAGAATAGGAGTGTTACTCATTATGTCATTTAATCAATTACAGCAAGCGCGTGCCATTGCATTACCGTCAAGAGAAGCCATGTTACGCCGCGATCCATCAGTACATCAGTTTTGGCATACCCATAAAGCATTGTTCAGTGATGCCTGGAACGAGTGGCAACAAACCGAGCAAGATAACTTACTTACACTCGACAGTTCATTACTTGATAAACGTTTACGTGATGCGGTCACTCAAGCATGGCAAGACCCAAGTAAAGACGTGGCAGTTAAAGAGCTGCTGCAAGAAGTGGCACCTGGCGTATTTGAGTTGCAGTTTTTCGACCCTGAGCGCCTAGCGGATTTGCGTGAATATTTAGAGCGCGTATGGGATGCACAAATTCCATTGCGTCCACCTTATGGCATTGTGCTTAATCGCCGTGGTGCTATGCTCGACAGCCGCTCAGAAGGCTACCTTGCCGCACCAAATTTCCAAGCATTTTATCGTGAAATGTTAAATACCTATATGCGCCCAATCGCGCGGATGCTATTTCCTGAAATCATGGGGTACGACACGCAAACATTTGGTTTTTCGATTCATTATCAGCCAAATACTGACAGCTCTATTCGTCCTCATACGGATGCATCGGCGGTCACATTAAACATTAACTTAAATTTGCCAGACGAAGCCTTTACCGGTTCTGCGGTCGACTTTTTTGATTTGGCTTCAGGGCAAAAACATAGCTTAACCTTTAAACCAGGTACTGCGATGATCCACCGTGGCAATGTGGTTCATGCAGCTCAGCCAATAACAAGTGGCGAGCGCACTAACTTTGTGTTGTGGCTATATGGCGATCGAGGCCAAATACCACCACAAGACGCTAAGCGCACAGATATAGATGCAAGCGAACGTTGGACAACACCAACGGCTGCACTAGATAGTTTTGCCCCGTTTTAACTAGTTTATGGCAAAAGGTTAAATATACCCCCTCACTTTGTCCCGGCATTACTTTGAGCCGGGACTCTTTTTTATGGCCTGCGGCCACTAGCGTCGTGGCGCTTCGCCCACACCAGATAAGGGTCGTAAATGACCAACTAACGCAGGTTAATTTAATCGTCGTCCCGGCAATGCTTTTGAGCCGGGATCCAGGTGTTTGCTTTTACTTTTGTACTTATGGCCTGCGGCCACTAGCATAGTGGCGCTTCGCCCACCAGAGTAAGCGTGTCCAATGAAAGTAAGCCGCTACTTTAGATGCTATCTAACGCATTTTTGGATGGAAATTTATAAAAACTCAAATCAGGCTAAATTGAGGGGTTAGGCAACGATACTCAAATGAAATCACTTCTATGACACGCGGTAAACCCATCCATGGGCGCTCTGCGAAAACATCCATGTTTTCGAAGGTCATAGCCGCGATTACATCCGCCGTATAGTGATCTTCGATTCAACCTTGTTTGAAATTGAAAGATCTAACGTATTTTGGATAGAAGCTTGTTAGCTATTTTCTCGTCGTCCCGGCAGTGCTTTTAAGCCGGGATCCAGGTGTTTGCTTGTACTTTTGTACTTATGGCCTGCGGCCACTAACGTCGTGGCGCCTCGCCTATTGCAAAGCATATAACTGCAAGGTTTTATTTGGCTTCAACATGGCATTCACTTACCGACACGCACTAGTACATCCATGTAGCTCGACCGACACTCTGATGTGAAGGACTCACAAATGCCGCGATGGCATGGTCAATGATGTTCCCTACATCAGGGTGACATTTCCCATATCCATATGGGTCAGATGCCAAAGAGCGGCCGAGGGTCGGACGGTCGGCTCGCAAGCCACCATGATGAAGCTGTTAATGTTTGTCTTATCAGCAAGTTTTAAAGAATCGTTTAGTGAGGTGCATGCGTTGGCCAGCTCACGTATTCTTTTGTAAAAAGTCTTCAACGTCCTCAAGTTCAAAGATGAATTTAGGCTGTTTCATTGAAACCTATTTACGAAAATTCTTGGTTTACCTAAAGGATAATAAGGGGGGGCAAGCTTTACAGGTGTTGTAATGGTGTTTAGTAACTTTCCAAGCTAAATCGGCTAATAATCAAGCTAAAGTTGTACTAAAAATAAATAGAGGTTTTCTTAATGCATTGAAATTAATAAATTATAATTTTCTAGCGAATATAGAGCCCACTTTTAACGCGCAAGCCCGCTTTTATTTGTAAGTGACGTCAAAGAAAACTGCTTTACAACAATAAGATAGTAAATGTAGGATGTTATTAATCAATAACTTAAAGGGCGACTTTAATTTTCATTTGCCCTTCAATAAGCGTTAGCTGCTGGGAAGAGTATGCAGGAAATACCTTTAGGGACATTGAATTCGAAGCTCTACGAGAAAAACGGTGAGACTTACTACACAATCACGCCAATATTTGGTATGAGCACAAACTTCTATCTCAATGCACCATTATCGAAGATAGAGGTATTAAAGAATGAAGAAAATGAGCTTCTCATAAAGAAAGGCATATTAAAGTTGAGAATGTCTTTCAAGCCGTATACCCCAGGCTTATTCAAACTGAAGTTAAAGCCATATTACTTTGGTATACCTTTCGGAATCTACTGGTGCGAGATTTCAGCAACAAATAAAACTAAACTACAGGACGTGTTCGTTGTATACAGCTAACAAGGCCATGAAAAATCGGCCGCAAAAAACGCGGCCTACGACGCTCCTATCGTCGCGCGTTTTATGGCGGCGTTATGTTTTACAGGAGAGTCCGTGGCGAGCATTAAAGCAATAATTCATCCCGTCATAATAATTATATTGGCATTAATCATAAGATTTTTTTTATCTATACCATTTATAGACGTAAATGGTGAGTTCATGTCAACTAACGAAATTATTTCTCATAGTGATGCAGGTACTAAAGCCGTAACAGAGTCTTTTTTGAGTAAGTCCGAAAGCAGAGAAGATCTAGTACACATATTTAATGCTTATGAACAAACTAAGGCCGGAGATATAGAAGTATTCAAAGAGGCGTTTGATGTGGTTGCTAGCATTGCAGATTTGATAATAATCATTACAGTGTTCTTTGTTTTACCTGTTTCACTTAAACGTAAAGCATAACTAATAAGGATAGGCCGCGCGAAGCCGCGTCCTTATCCCAAGTGTTGAACAAGCCCGAACACGTGAGATGTGACTCTTTATTATGTAATTAACAGTTCGAGAAAACGCGCTGTTTGATGTGATTGTTAGCTCGCTACTTTTCAGTAGGCAGCAAGTTCCCTTAGCCTCTTTGCTAATTAGTTAACTCGCTATATTTCAGTATCTTAAATTAACCCTCCACGGTATTCAGTTAAGCCATTATCCTTATTATCATTTTCAACATTAGGGTCAGGGTATTAAGTTTGTCGGTCGTTTCACTATGCCCATAAAGCGCATTGGTTGCTGACAACAGGGGCAACGGCGCGTCGCTAATCTGCGCTTTATCTCTGGAATGATTGGAAATACAGCCCCAGCAACCGCCAGCATCAGTTGTATTTGTAGCCTGAGTTTTTTGGCATTGCCTCTGAGTAATCCATAGTCGCGCACTCGTCTTAATCCCTTCGGTAATACGTGTTGCAGTATTAACCAGAGAAATTCTATGGTGGGTAAAGTGCGGACTTTTGTTGACTTTGTTTGGCTGTCTTCATACTCGAAACTCACATTGTCATCGACGAGCCTTTTGATGTTTTTGTCAGGCAGTACACCACGATAAAGATAGCGTGATAGATATTGCAGTGCAGGCAACCCTTTGCCCACATGCTGGCAGTCAACCACCCATTTTTTCGGCAGTGAGGTTGGCAGTTTGAGATTCAGTTTTACCAACTGTTCCAGTAAACGTGCGCGCCACACTTTAGCTAAATTGAAAGCGTTGAACAGGTATTTGCCCTTATTCTTTTTCCAGTGTTGTTGGGTTTTGTTGAAACTGCCCGCTGGAATAATAAAGTGAATATGCGGATGTAAATCACGCCGCCGGCTGTGAGTATGCAATACGCCGGTAAAACCAATATCACCGCTAAGCTTTGGTGAATTAAGCGCAAAGTCTTTGAGCACACTGGCAGCCACTGAAAACATGGCTGGATAGAGTGATTCCGGTTGATATTTAGCCGCCACATGCAGTTCATATGGCAACGTAAATGTCACCATAAAGTAATCGACAGGTAACAGTTTGGTCTGCTGCTTCGCTAACCAATCTGCCGTGGTGTTGTACTGACACTGGGGACAACTGCGATGACCACATGACAGCGGAAAATCAGCTGTATGAGTACACCCCTGACAAGTCCAGAGGCTGGCGCGTTGGGTATGAGTGCGGCAACTCAGCATGGCATTAATCGCTTGACGCATTGATGTTGTTATTTGGCCGTCATAAGCTTGATTAAACACATCAAGATGGTCACGTAAAATATCGATAAACTTCATATGTCACACTCCCACTTCAACACCAAATTATTAGTGAGCTGGTTAACCGACAAGGCCGTGTTCTTACGGGTAATTTGAGTGAGACGTGTATACCTTGCTGTGGTGTTTAGGCTGTTGTGACCGAGCAGGTGTTGTACTGAGCGTAAATCTAATCCTTGCTCTAGCAAATGAGTCGCATAGCTGTGACGTAAATTATGTGGACTGATAGATTTGTGAATGTTGCACTCAGAAATCACCTTTTTCATGGCCTTTTGAATACCACCGCGGTCCATCAGCGAGTCTGGTTTACCGTCTTTACCGGGAAATACATGCCGAGGATGGCGATGGGTTTGCCAGTAATACCGCAGCGCTAACAATGTGCGTTGCGGTAAAGGTACTAGCCTATCCTTGCCGCCTTTGGCGTCACGAATATGCACCTGCATCAACGCTGAATCGATATCGCCAACCTGCAATGAAATTGCTTCACCGAGGCGCAGCCCCATACTGTATAAGGTTAAAAAGCACACTTGATATCGCAGCTTATGGGTGAGGCTAATGACGATTGAGACTTCGGCAGGGGTTAGAATATCCGGTAGGCGTTTGACCTGCGGCGGCTTAACAATGTTGAGCCACTCCCAAGATTGATTAAGGACATACCGGTAGAAAAACTGTAATCCATTACGGTCGAGTTTTACGGTACTCCAGGAGTGAGAGGCAATTAAATCAGCAAAATAACGCTTCAAATCATCGGTTGAAAGGTTATCAGGGCAACAGTCAAAATAAGCACTAATGCGCCTAACGGCGCGACTGTACGCATCGATGGTAGCAGGTCGCTTGCCTTGCAGGGTTAAATTGGTAAGATGTTGTTGATAAAGAAAATCAAAGCGTTGTTGTTCATGAGTTTCCATGGTGATACTCCTAGGTAATGCCAAGGTAGGCAGGGTCTAGTAAGTATTTATGATGGTGAGAAAGATGGGCTTTTATCTTTTCTGCCGCAGAGCGGCTTCGTTCAACAAGAAAATTAAGCGGGACTGCTAACAGTTGGCTCGGTTTCGCTCCGCTTCACATTTTAGCCAACTATTAATCAGCCCCTTATTTGGGCGTTGAATTTCAAGGGAGAGTCTGTGAGTAAACTGATAGCTTACAAGTCCAGAGGCGAATACAAAGGTGAGCCTATATATCCGCACAAACATAATGACGGAAGATATGTCGCTAGCCCATCGCGATTTGAAGTTGATTATGTTCATGTGGATACAGAGGAAGAGCTTGAAGCATTAGTACGATCTGGCCTAGGGGCAAGAATGTCCAGTCCTGATATCAAGCAGGCAGCATCATTAATTACAGCCGATAACATCAAATTTACTGATTCCAGCTCACCGCCAGTCACGACAAAAAGTGTACTTCCAAAATTGAGCGAGGAAGTGGAGTTAGATGTTGATTCGATTTCAAAATCAAGAAAGGAGCAAGCATTTCTTCGCTCTCACATTTCGCGCGGTCGGACAATAGCTAAGTGCGTACTTTGTGAAAACGAGTACCCATTAGAGTTCTTAGTCGCTGCACACATTAAGAAAAGATCGGAGTGTTCTAAGTCAGAGAAACTCGACTTCGATAATATCGCTGCCTTAATGTGTAAGGCAGGTTGTGATGATATGTTTGAAAAAGGTTATGTTTTTGTCTCAGGCGGGGTCGTCAAGAAAAATGAAAAGCGTTCTACAACCCCAGCATTGGATATGCTCATTAGGAAAATCGAGGGCAATACCGTGGAAAATTGGGCAGGCAGTTCAACATATTACAAGCATCATGAATCGAAATTTAACAAGTAACTGCACCGGATTCGCTATCGCTCGCGCGGTGAGCTAGGCGTTAAATTCCACTAAACATCAAGATCGGAGAAAACATGAGATTATATGGAGCAGTACTAATTGGATTATTGGTGATATTGAGCGGCTGCGCCTCCTACACTACGCCTGGTGGCAGCGTTCAACTAAGTGAACTTGGTGACACTGACATCAAAGAGTTAATGGCCAAAGAGCCAGCAGCCAACTTCCCCGCAAATATTTCTGTAGCTCGCATCCAAGCACCTGGCTACGAATCTTACAAAGTAAATAGCTTTGGTACAGGCCGCTACAGCGTAGTCACCACGCGCGAGGTTGAAACAGAAGAAGATTTCAATAGGCTATCCCATCTACCTAAAGTAGAGGGAATTGCTCCACTAAATAGAATTCTGCTCCCCGAAAACCTCGATTCAATCAAATCTCTTCGTGAGGCATCGGCCCGACTGAAAGCAGACATACTGCTAATTTATACCTTTGATACATCGTTACACGCGGGGGAGCAAAAGTTTGCACCACTCAATGTCATTTCACTAGGCTTCCTCAAGAACAAGGAGGTTACTGTTACCACAACAGTTTCTTCTGCTTTCTTTGATGTCCGCACCGAGTACCTCTATGGCCTATCGGAGGCTACTGCGAAGGAGAGCAAAAACTCCAGTGTCTGGAGTACCTCAGACGCTGTGGATGATATGTGTGTCACCACCGAAAAAGCAGCCTTCCAGAAACTACTACCTGAAATGGAGAAAACATGGATTGGCATCGTTGCACAGTATTCGAGCAAAAACATTTAACAAGCTCATCAAGCATGGGACTGCTAACAGTTTGTTCGGTTCCGCTCCGCTACACATTTTAGCAAACAATTATCAGCCCCTGATTAAAAAGGGGTATACCTTTTTACTTCAAAAAAGCGTACTAAAAACCCTAGCAAAACTGCATCTTAAATAACAATCTAAGTACCACTAAACAATTGAATCAAAATGCAAACTCAGATATTGTTTGTTCGTTAATCAAGATAAGTTTTAAAACGAGTAATTCTTTAGGTTCGTTATGTTTACTCAAGCTTTAAGTGTTAACCAAATAGGGAAATTAAATGAAAATATTGTTTACATGCTTCGCGTTAGTACTTACAGGTTGTGCTTCTACTTATTCACCAGTGCCAGAAAACTATCAAGGAGAAATTTCAAAAATTGATAGCTCTGAAAAAAGGCATTCCAATGGCAAATCAGATCTGTTTTATCTAAGTAAGGTTAATGGTAAAGAGATATATAACACGTTAAGTGCGACTAGGAATGCTACATATGGTCAGGGTTTTAATTTAACCACAGAATTACTTAAAACTGATGTGCCATCTCAAGAAGCAACTTTTAATATTATAGGTAGAACTGAACATGCTGCACCAATGCAGGCATTTGCTGATAAAGTTTATGAAGTAAAAGGGAATATTGTTTTTAAACCTGAACCTAATAAAGAGTATATTGTTAAAGGTATTCTTGGTGAGAGCTACTCCGCTGTTTGGATTGAATTAAAAGATACCGGTGAAGTCATTAAAAATAAAATTGAAGTTAATGGTAGTGCTGAATTAGGCTTTTTTGAAAAGTAAACATACAAAAAGGATAAGCCGCGCCCTTATCCCAAGTCTACTCTTTTAATTAACCCGAAGACCCTAGAGTGGCTCTTTATGAGGTAAATAGCAGTTCGAGAAACGCTGTATTTTTATTTAATCGTTATACAAAATAACTATTCCACTCATTTTTCTTGCGAAGTTGAAAAACGCGGGGCGCAAATCAGTTAGGTGTGTTAACACTTACAGCGGCCACACCCAAAGCAGCGTGGGAAGGCTGATAGCGATCACAAGTAACTCTAGCGGGATGCCTAGCTTCCAGTAATCACCAAAACCAAAGCCTCCAGGCCCCAAAATCAAAGTATTGTTTTGGTGGCCTATGGGGGTGAGAAAAGCACAAGAGGCACCGATAGCTACAGCCATCAGGAAGGGGTCGGTGCTGACCCCAAGCGCGGCTGCGGTGGCAATAGCTATGGGACACATCACGGCTGCGGTTGCTGTATTGTTCATCAAGTCGGAGAGGAACATGCTGACAACCAGAATAAGCGTTAACCCAAGTACAGCATTTCCTTGTGCCATATTGTTGAGTAAAAACCGTGCCATTAGGTCTGCTGTACCGCTGGACTCCATTGCGCCAGCAACGGGGATCAGCGCGCCGAGAAGTACAATCACTGGCCAGTCGATAGCATTGTAAACTGAGCGTGGTGGTACGGTTCGCAATACCATAGAGGCGAGTACGCCAAGAGCAAATGATATTGCTGCCGGAAGTAAACCAAAGGCTGCAGCACCTACGGCCAAAGTCATGATGATCCCTGCTTCCCAAGCTTTACGTTTGCTTGGTATGCGCAGTTCCCGTTTGGCTAGGGGGACACAGTTGTTATCACTGGCAAATTCAGCTATTGCCTCAGGGGAACCCTGCATTAATAGCAAGTCGCCTGAACGAAAAGGCCGTGAACGTAATCGTGACAATGAAGGCTTACCATAGCGTGATACTGCTAACAGGTTCATGCCGTAGCGCGTGCGCAGCATAATATCGGTGGCCGAACGTCCAAGTAAAGGAGACCCAGGTAATACAGCAAGCTCCATCAGTACGTTATGGTCTGAGGTTTTAGTTTGATCTTGTTCTTTACTCTTGTCGAGCGGTTCATCAACGTCATTATTTGGCGCATTTTCTTGGTTTTCTACTGCGTCATTAGCCTTGTTCTGGTCGGCCTTTTCTTGCTCGATAGCTTCCTCAAGCTCTAGACCAAGTGTAGAGAGTGTAACTGCCAGTGATTTGGCTTCAGCCTCGATAACGAGAATGTCGCCAGCACGAACCTTACGCCAAGCACTAGGTGCCATCATACGGACATCATTGTGAACCATACCGATGATCTGGGCATCTATTTCGTCGATCATTTTATCAATATCGCGCAGGCTTATGCCTGCAACGTTGCTGTTTTCGAGTACACGGGCTTCGGTTATGTAAGCCTCTGATTCAAAGCCTTTTACCCCAGACTGCTTACGTGCTGGCACCAGTCGCCAGCCTATCAGAGTGATGAAGCTGACACCGGCTGCTGCAACGGCAAGCCCGACCGGCAGAAAGTCGAACATGGCGAAGCTGCCTGTGCCTGTTTGATCGCGAAAACTAGAGACTATCAGGTTAGGCGGTGTGCCTATCATTGTGGTCATGCCGCCAAGAATCGTGCTAAATGCCAGCGGCATTAAAAGTTGTCCTGGCGTCAGATTTAGACGACCAGCGAGTTGCACCGCAACAGGCATCAGCAACGCCATTGCGCCAACGTTGTTCATAAAACCGGAAAGCACCGCACCAAGTGCACAAAGCGTTGACATGCTAAGTAGCACGCCTGCGCGGGCAGGTAATACGGCTCGTGATAGTGCGTCAACTGCCCCTGAGGTTTGAAGCCCTCGACTGAGCACAAGAACACAAGCCACAGTGACTACGGCTGGGTGACTAAAACCAACAAAAGCATCACTTGATGGCACAAGCCCAGTGAGTACACACGCAGCCAGAGAGCAGATCGCCACCATGTCATGGCGCCAACGTCCCCATAGGAACAGGCCTACAGTGGCGAACAAAATCAGCAGAATCATTAGCTGGTCATTTGTCATGAACACGGCTTACATTTGGTTGGTTGCAACACAGCGCAACAATTCTGCTGTGCTCGAGTTGTAAGACAACACCTATTGAGTTGTTTCAATGCTCTGTCTCCTTACCGGCTACAATTACAATCACACTAAGTATAATCTATTTAGCCAAATTAGCTGGAAGCAATTGATAATAAGTTGATGGATACCAAGGATATTTTGTCAATTCACCGTTATAGCCATGGCTCAAGCAATAGTGGGATCACAAGCTTTAGTGGAATTGGTATTAGTTTCAAATGTACAAATTCAACTTTGGCCATAAATCATAGAGCTAGAACCCTAGAAACAACCGCATTATGTATTACCCCATTGATGGCAAAAGGCAATAAAGCTTGTTAACAACGGGCTGTGGTATTTGTCTTTGTGCACTACTAGCCAAAAGGGGCGTTGCATATTGAGCGTATTATTATTGTGAGGTAATTGCAGTTGAGTGACTCGGCCATCATTAATGGCGTACTGCGCGGCTAACGTCGATAAGCACCCCAACCCTAATCCAGCCGCGACACTGTTAATAAGCGCTTCAGTGGTATTGAGCTCAAACACCTCATGCCAAGCCTCAATGTGCGGTGCAATAGTGCGTAAAAAAAACTCCCTTGAGCCTGAGCCCGCCTCGCGTAATACCCATTGTGATTGTTCTAAATCGCTGAATACACATTGCGTTTGCTGACTTATAGCTATATGAGGTGCAGCAATAATGCACATTTGATCGTGACTAAACTGATGGGCAACTAATTCTGGGTGATGGCTTTTACCTTCAATAAGGCCAATGTCTAACTCGTAATCGAGCAGCTTTTGACAAATTAATCGTGAGTTAGAAATCACCACGCTTTGCGAAAAATGCTGTGATTGTTGCCTAAATTGGCTTAGCAACCCCGGAACCACATGATTACCGACGGTATCACTGGCACCGATTTTCAACTGACCTGAAAAAGCGTGGTCTGCATCAAACAATTGGCTGATGTTATTTGCTCTACTAAGCAGCTCATCAGCAAGTGGTAATAGCTTGTGACCTTCTTGGTTGAGAATTAAGCGGTTATTGACCCGGTCAAACAGCGGATGGCCCAACTGCTTTTCTAATTCAGCGAGCGCCATACTCACTGCCGCCTTAGATAAATACAAAGCCTCGGCTGCGGCCGTTAAAGTGTTGTGCTGTGTAATGCTGCTAAACACGTTAAGTTGTTTGAGTGAGATATTCATAATATTGGTTTGGGTAAATAATAGTGGGCTGAATGTTTAGTTTTACTGAACATATGTTTTATATAATTGGATATATGTAAACAAAGTGCAAGCGTAATATAACGGTATGTCGCGGACAGTGCCGTTGAGGTTGTTATGGTAAACAGAGTAAAACGAAAAATAGTGGGTGTGCCTACACCTGTGGCGGGGCTAGCGTTAGGTATTGCCAGTTTAGGCTGGAGCTGGGAGAACGCTGTTGATTTACAACACTATGGCCAATGGATTAGCGCCGCGATTGCCAGTGTGTTATTGCTGATCTTAGCCAGTAAATTTGTATTACATCATGATCTACTGCGCCAGGATGTTGCCCATCCGGTGGTGGGCAGTGTGGTGCCGACTTTTGCCATGGCATTGATGGTGGTGTCTAATTCGCTGGGTTATGCCTCAGCCATGGCCGGCGATTTATTGTGGTGCTTTGCGGTCATACTGCACATCATTTTTTTAGTCGGGTTTATTTATCATCGCAGTAAGCAGTTTTCATTATGCCAAATGATACCCAGTTGGTTTATTCCGCCGATTGGTATTGTGGTTGCCGATGTATCTTTTTCAGGTAATGCGCATTTATTGTGGATAGCCGATAGCGCGTTGATTTTTGGTATGCTGAGCTATGCAGTGATGTTACCTATGATGATTTATCGACTTATTTTTACTGAGCAAATCCCCGATGCGGCTAAGCCGACACTAGCCGTTTTAGCCGCGCCAGCAAGTTTATCGTTAGCATGCTATTTAACCATTAGCTCGCAGCCGTCGCCGGTGATTATTGGTTTGTTATTTGGTATTGGTGTGTTGATGACCAGTATTATTTATTTGTCATTTTTTAAACTGATGCGTTTACCGTTTAGCCCTGGTTATGCTGCATTTACCTTCCCGATGGTGATAGGGGCTACGGCATTATTTAAAGTGGCAGCTTGGATGCAAAGCATGGATGTTGGCGCAGAATATATTGCCCAGGTGCGAGGGTTAGCTGAGTTTGAATTAGTTGTTGCAACTGTGGTTGTCAGTTATGTTTGTATGCGTTATTTACATTTTTATCAGCCCAGAAAACTAGTTTCTGCATAAGTGAGTGGTTATGACCCCAGCCATTGATATAGCCAAAAAGCATAAGATTGATTTTAAGGTGCACGAGTATCAACATGATGCCAGTAGTGAGTCCTATGGCTTAGAGGCTGCACAAAAATTAGCGTTGCCAGTCGAGCAAGTCTTTAAAACCTTGGTGGTGAGCCTTGATAATCAAAAGTTAGCTGTGGCAGTTGTGCCAGTGTCTTCGATGTTGAGCATGAAGTTAATGGCCAAAGCCGCGGGGGCTAAAAAAGCCCATATGGCTGAGGCAATAGCGGTTGAGCGTTCCAGCGGTTATGTACTTGGAGGTGTAAGCCCATTAGGGCAAAAAAGACGCTTAGCCACGGTGATTGATGCTTCTGCACTGCAATTTGAGCACATTTATGTCAGCGCCGGCAAAAGGGGTTTAGATATTTCACTTAAACCCGATGATTTACAACGCCTACTCAATGCGACATTTGCCGATATTTGCACCTAGATAGAAAGCGATATATCCCTTTACACCTCCAATAAAAAGCACATTACTGATTTATTCTGGCCTTAAACTCAGCTTGAGTTTGTGGGCTTGCTTTTTGGTACCAGTAATCAAGCATATTATTCACTTCTTGTTGATCTACTACGGCATCTGTTTTATGCAGTTCTTGTGCTGTAGATTCTGCTATTGCCGATGCGTTTGTGTTTGTTGTCGCTGTCGGCTTGAGTGCAACAGAGGCTGCATTCCAGGCTGCGATGGCGCCAGAGGCATTATACTTAGCTATTTCAGTTTCAAAATCACGGCCTATTTGAAGGCCAGATTTCATCAATTTATCTTGCGTAAACTCAATTACTTGGCCTGCTTGATTGGTTAAGGTTATCTGTGGTTGTTGATTAAATTGTGTCGCATTGCTTTGTGAGCGGATGCTGGGTAGTGATAATTGATAATCTTGGTCACTCGCGGCAAAACGCAAAATAATTACGTCTGAGCTAAAGCTATGTTGACTACCTTGATCTCTAAAGCGGGCATGATAGCGAAAAGCGATTTGTTGCAGCCCCTGTGGAGTGTTGATGTCTAAGGCAACTTGTTGCTGCTCAGTCGCAACACCATTTACCAATACCGTATTGGCATTGTCAGGTAACAGTAATGTGGCGGCAGATGTGTTTGTGCAAATTAACAAGATTATTAAACTAATGAGTAATCGCATAAATAGCGTCCTGGTTTTGTGGTGTAATGCTTTGGCTGTATTGCAGATTATTCTGCAAATTGGGGGCGATACTTTTCAGGCAGTTCAAAGACTTTCTGCTTAGCCGTTAACGGGCATTGAAATGTAAAATAACACGAGGTTAATTTAAGGTCGGGCGAAGTGTTATCAGCCTCGCCGTGTAATCGGTCACCCACCACCGGATGGCCTAAGCTGGCCATATGAATGCGAATTTGATGCTTTCGCCCCGTGTCGATTTTGACCTGCACTTTAGATTGATTGAGCCCTGAATGATAGGTTATTAATGTTGCATGAGACAGCGCTGGCTTGTTATCGACAGGGGTGTCAATTTGTACTGTTTCACTGGAAAACTTGCCGTGAACAATTACTTCGTAGTGTTTTTCTAATGCGCGCGTTTCAAATAATTTAGCGATAGCGGCAGTGGCTTTTTTACTGTGTCCGAGAATTAATAGCCCTGTGGCAGCACGGTCAAGACGATGAATTATAAATGCATTGCGCTGGGGCTGCATGTTTAGCTCGGCAAAACGATTAATGGTGGTGTGGTCGCTCCACTTTGACCCCTGGCAGCGCATGCCGTAAGGCTTGTACCATACACTGTAGTCAGTTTCATCAAATAACAGCTCTGCAGGTGTGACTTGTTCATCGAGTATGTGTTGATTGTAATAAAGATGCAGTTTATCGCCCGCTTGCAGTGGTTTTTTTGCCCGCCGAATACGGTTGGTTTGTTTACCATGGCTGTGCCAAATAGCGCCTTTTTGCATGGCATCTTTTAATACTTGCTTACCTAAACCACTTGCTTGCGCCAAAAGCTCAATGGCATCCGTAGTTTGCTCAAGGATATCAATATGGAATTCGGTTTTATTGGTCATTAATTGGGTTAACTCTAACAATCTGGATGTTTAGCATCGGTAACATGAAATGTTACCTTATTTACTGCCTCATTGTTAATTTACCTCACTCAGATTGATGAAACTTTCTCTACAGTTACGTATCATCTGTGGTTAAGTTGTTTTAGCATAATGTGTTAACGCATAGCATTCATTTGGAGTAGGAAATTTGGAACACTTGGTTTGGGATCTTAATCCTGTTTTGGTCTCGTTTATGGGATTAACTGTACATTGGTACGGTGCACTGTTTGCGTTAGCCATTGCGACGGGTTTTCAAGTGATGAAGCACTTTTATAAAAAAGAAGGCTTAGATCTTGAGTCACTTGATAATTTATTAGTGTATTGCGTTGTGGGTATTATTGTTGGTGCACGTTTAGCCCACTGTGTTTTTTATGATCCTGCTTACTACTTTGCTAATCCACTTAAAATTCTGGCTATTTGGGAGGGCGGTCTAGCCAGCCATGGTGGCGGTTTAGGTGCCATATTGGCCTTGTATTATTATCAACGCCAAGTGAAGTTGCCGTTTTTGTTTTTGCTTGATCGTCTAGCCATAGCAACAGCAATATTTGGCTTTTTTGTGCGTATGGCTAACTTTGCTAACTCTGAAATTTTAGGCGAGCCGACCACTCAGCCTTGGGGCATTATTTTTAAACGGGTTGATATGTTGCCGCGCCACCCGGCGCAGCTGTATGAATCACTCGCATACTTAGTGATTTTTATTGGTCTTTACGCCATTTACAAATACACCAATATGAAGCAAAAACACGGTGCCATTTTTGGGGTGTTTTTAGTGTCGGTATTTAGTGCGCGTATTGCAATAGAAAGCGTTAAAGTCAGCCAGGCTGCTTACCATGAGTCGATGTTAAGTGCTGGCCAATGGCTAAGTTTGCCATTTTTATTAACTGGTGTGGTGTTGTTAGTGATGGCTTATCGTAAGCAACGCTAACTGATGAACATCGCTAATAAAAACGTCCCATTGCAGCGGCAATAGGACGTTTTTTTATATTAGCTGTTTTAAGTTACATCCCAGCAGGTAAATACTTAAAGCGCTTCATTTGTTCGTAATGGGTATCAACAATGCGTTTGACTTGCTCTGGTGTGAGCTGTGATTGCCATTGATGCTTACCGCCTTTTCTAAAGAAGGCATTGGCATTTTCATGCTTTTCAACAAATCCACGTTTGGCTTCTTGGGCTTTTAATTGGGCAAATGATGAATGCTTAATGGCATTTTTAAGCCTTGCAGGATCTTTCTTTAAGCCTAAAAATGACTCAACTTTACGAAAGGCTTTTTTAGGATCATCTAGCATGTCTTCGTAACGTAAAATGAGCTTTGAGGTATCGTCGCTTGTCCAGCTCGATACATGCATCGACCACGAGGTAATAATTTGTGGAACATGCGCTGCCTCGTTTGGGGTACCTGTCATTTCTTCTGCCATGTAGGCAATGGCTTCATCTATGGTGTAATCAAAGTAATTAGCCATCGAAATCACCACATCAAGTGGATTACGCACAACATAAATCGCCCCAGAGGTAACAGAAGAGTTATGCAATGGTTGGCCGTTGTACTCGCCTAAATAGTTGTGGGTTTTTACAAATGTGGTGCCTTGTGCCTGATGGGCGATGTCGGCTTGCACTTGAGGGCGTAAAACACTGACTTCTTCTAAGGTAAGCTCTGTGGTTGCGGCTTTATCTTTTGGTAAATAAGCTTGATAACGATGCGCTGCTGATTCGGCTGTCGAAATGGTGTGCATCGTATTAATGTCGATAGGCTGATCTTGATTTTGAATGTAGTTCTCTAAAAACGCGCGTACCCAAGTGTTACCCGATTTAGGGTAAGAGGCCACCCAAAGTATGTTTCCCATTCGTAATCCTTTGTTGTTATTTTTACGTCTTTCAATGCGGTTAAAACTACCGATAATTCAGCAAAATGGCAAGTTTAGTGCGGAAGCTGAGTGGGTTAAGGTTGCAAATAACATCGCTTGTTTAACGAATAATAATACTCCACATTACTGTGGGTAATATATGGATGTAATATTAATGTTAAATGTGGTTAAATACCGAGCGCTAGCTTGTTGTATCTGGTTAATGAGGAGAGGGTAAATGGATGTTAATGCAACTTTGGTCGGCCAATTGATTATTGTTTTTGCGTTAATTATGGGCTGTATTTGTTATTACTTAGGTCGTCGTAAAACGCAAACGCCGGTTTTAGCCGGTGTGATTGGTGCAGGGTTATCGATAGTGCCTATTTTAGGTTTGGTTTACCTGGTTGTGCTTGTGCTTAAAAAAGATATCGAGATCGCGCCAACAGTGGTTAATGGATAATCGCTAATCGCTAATCGCTAATCGCTAATCGTTTTTAGTGTAAATAATGGTTAACTGTAACGTGATACAAAACCAAAATGCCTCGTCCTAATTAGGACGAGGCATTTTTCGTTCATAATTAAAACTATGCCATTGTCATTGTGTGTTGTGACTTTTCTGCTTTAACTGAACACACCTTAAACTCAGGGATTTTTGCAATAGGGTCTAATGCATTAATTGTCAGTTTATTTGCGGCAGATTCGGCAAAGTGGAAGGGTAAAAATAATACCCCGACTTGCGCTCGTTTAGTAACAAAAGCTGCGATTTCAATGGCGCCTCGGCGCGTGCTGAGGGTTAACATATCACCATTTTTCACCCCGAGTTGCTCGGCGTCATATACCGAAATCATCACTCTTGGCGCCCCTTTAATATCAAGTTCTGGGGTTTTCCGGGTCATGGTGCCGGTATGGAACTGCTCCAATAAACGCCCTGTAGACAAGATTAGTGGGTAATCACTATCGGGCATTTCAGCCGGGAATTGATAACTGACAGGGATCATGCGGCCTTTACCGCGTAAAAAGGTTTCGCTATGTAAAACCGGTGTGCCGGGATGGTTCTCATCAAAACATGGCCATTGCAAACCATCCACTTTATGCTCGAGACGTTGCCAAGTTAAGCCTTGATATTGCGGGGTAACCTGGTTGATTTCGTGCCAAATATCCTTGGCGCTTTGATATTGCCAATTGGCATCGAGTTTATTGGCGATCATTTGGATGACTTGCCAGTCGAGCATTGCATCACCCGGTGGGGTTAATGCTACCCGAAGTTGTTGCACGCGGCGTTCGGTGTTGGTGACGTGACCTTGTTTTTCTGCAAAGGCGCTGGCAGGCAATACTACATGCGCCATTTGGGCGGTTTCGGTTAAGAAAATATCTTGCACGACCATAAAGTTAATTTTTTCGAGTGCGGCAATCACATGGGCCTGATCTGGGTCGCTCAGTACTGGGTTTTCGCCCAATATATACAAGGCATCGATTTTATTTTTGACGATGGCATGCATGATTTCTGTAGCGGCATAACCGGGTGTCGAAGGCAATGAGTTGTTACCCCATGCATGGGCAAATTTGGCGTTATTGGCGGGGTTATTAATTTTTTGATAACCCGGATAAAAATCGGGTAACGCGCCCATATCGCAAGCGCCTTGCACGTTACTTTGGCCACGCAGTGGGTTTAATCCGCCGCCGACCACGCCTATGTTGCCACAGAGTAATTGTAAATTAGAGGTCGAGACTACGTTGTCATAGCCGGTGGTATGTTGGGTGATCCCCATTGCATAGTACATGGCTGTTTTGGTTGCGGTACCAATCATTTTTGCCATCTTGGCAATGTCTTCAGCACTGACACCGGTAAGTAATGCCGCATTTTTTAGATTGTAAGCAGGTTTGAGCACTTCTTGCTTAAGCAATTCGTAATATTCAACCCGATTATCAATGTAATCTTGGTCTTGCCAATTATTAAGAATAATTTGCTGCATGATGGCATTGAGCAGCATAACGTCTGTGCCGGGTTTATGGGAGACATAGAGGGTGGCGCTGTCTGCTATGGTGGTTTTTTTAGGGTCTGCGACAATTAAGCGCGCACCATGTTGGTTGACAGCACGTTTAATGTGAGAGGCAATAATAGGGTGAGCGCTGGTGGTATCTGAGCCGATAATAAAAATAACATCAGACTCTTTTATGCTTGGAATATCATTGGTCATTGCCCCACCACCAATGGTGTCGAACAAGCCTGCAACTGATGATGAATGACACAATCTTGCGCAGTGATCTATGCTGTTAGTGCCCATAATGCTACGAGTAAACTTTTGCATTAAATAGTTTTCTTCGTTGGTGCATTTTGCTGAAGATAACGCGGCAAATTTACTTGGCCCAGCGGCCTCTTTAATCGGCTTAAGTTGCTCGGCAATGTAGTTAATGGCTTCGCTCCAGCTTGCCGGTTGTAACTGACCATTTTTACGGATTAACGGCGTGGTAAGACGCTTAGGGCTGTTTAAAAAGTCAAAACCAGAGCGGCCTTTTACGCATAACATCCCTTCATTAACCAGTGAGTTGTTGTCGCCAGTGACGCGCATTACGCGGTTTTTGGCTTGATCAACATGAAGCTCAACCCGGCATCCTACACCACAATAAGTACATACTGTTGAGGTTTTGGTTAGCGCTCGGTGTGTACCTTGAGTTTTATCTCTGGCATCGACTAATGCACCCGTTGGGCACACTTGTACACAGTTACCACACTGCACACAATCGCTGTCGTTCATTGATGCGCTAAAGCCGACGCGTGGTGCATTTCGGCGACTGTCTGTTGTGCCTGCTGCATCGGGTAGTGCTTGGTAACTATTGGGCGCAAAGCTAATCACATTATGGCCACTTTGCTGATGGCAAGCTTCAACGCAGGCACCACAACTGATGCAGCGATTGGCATCAAAGGTGATAAACGGGGCGCTATTATCGACTTTAAATTTACGGGCTCGGGGCTGTTCAATACTATTACTATCGACTTTATATTCGGTGGCATAGTCGCGTAATTTACAGTCGGTGTTGGCTTGGCAGGCACATTCTAGGCAACGCATTGCTTCTTGCATTGCTTTGTCTGGTTTAAAACCGAGTTCAACTTCTGCAAAGTTAACCGTGCGTGTGAGCTGGTTTAGCTCGGGCATTTTCAAACGCGGGCGTTTCGAGGTGTCTGGGTATAATTCAGGGTAAGTATTTGCCGCTAACGATGCGGTTTTTTTTGCTTTGCGTGAGTTAAATTGTTGTGGCTCTAAATGGCAGGTTAGGCCTTCTTTAAGTAAACCTTCAATGGCTTCAGCGGCTTTGCGGCCGTCTGCAACCGCGGCTACAGCGGTACCTGGGCCGGTGCGAGAATCACCAATAACAAACAGTTTTTCAACCCCAGCAGACATGGTTTGCTCACACCCCAAGAAAGTGTGCCAACGGCTCAGAGCGATGTGGCCAGTGTCTATTTGATTTTCGGGTTGTTCTAAAAAGTCTAAATCGACTTGTTGAGATACCGCAGGGATCACGGTGTCGAAGGCTTCTTTAAAGGTTTCGCCAGTAGCTTTAGGCGAACGTCTGCCTGAGGCATCTGGTTCGCCCAATGCCATTTTTGCAAACGTGACGGCACAGACACGGCCCTGGTTGTCGCTGTGGTTTTCGATTGGATTTGTCAGAAAATGAAACTTAACCCCTTCAACTTCAGCCTCGTGGATTTCGTAAGGTTCGGCGGGCATTTCTTCGCGGCTACGACGATAGATTAAGGTGACATCGGCGCCATCTCTAAGTGCGGTGCGGGCACAATCGATAGCGGTATTTCCGCCACCAATGACGGCCACTTTTTTACCTGTGATTAATGTTTTGTCGGTGCAATAATCGCGTAAGTAATCGACACCTAAATAGCAGCCTTGTAAGTCGCTACCTGGGTAGTTCATTGGCACCGCTTTTTGCGCGCCAATGGCCAGACAAACGGCATCATAATTAGCTACTAACTCAGTTAAGTTAGTATCGCGGCCCAATGCACAACCCGTTTTAATCTTAAGGCCATTGCGAGTCAGTAGTTCAATTTCTTTATCTAAAATCGCTTTGGGCAAACGGTACTCGGGAATACCATAACGCAGCCAGCCACCTGCTTTTGGGGCAGACTCCATAATGGTGACATCGTGGCCGTTATTTGACAGGTAATACCCAGCGGTTAAGCCTGCTGGGCCGCTACCAATAATGGCAACGCGCTTGTTGGTCGCGGGTGCTTTGGGTGGTACGTAAGACTCAAGATCATTTAAGTCTAAATCAGCAGCATGACGCTTGAGCTGCCTAATGGCGACAGGTTCATCAACTAGCCCTCGGCGACACTGTGCTTCACAAAATGCTGGGCAAACACGGCCAATCGATAAGGGTAATGGCAAGGTTTGTTTGATGACTTTAACGGCTTCGTGATGGTCGCCCTTGCCAATGTGGTAAAGGTAAGATTGCACATCTACACCCGCAGGGCAGGCTGTTTGGCATGGTGCTTCACAGTCGGCAAAGTGGTCGCTTAAGATGTCGTTAAGTGCTTGCTGGCGCACTTTACTTAAATAGCTCGACTGGGTAATCACATCCAAGCCTGTTTCTAGAGCGGTTTCACATGCACGAGCACAGCGTAAACTACCATCATGGTTTTTGATTTGTACTTGGCATAAGTTACAGTGCTGCTTGGCTTGATTGTGGGAAAAGTCACACAAGCTAGGGATGTTAATACCGGCATCTGTGGCGGCTTTGAGCAAGCTATCTGCTTTAGGCAGTGATAGGGTTACGCCGTCTATGGTGATGTCAATCATTACAAAGCCTTTTTAAGTCTGCATTAAATGGGGCGTACAAGCTGGACGATACTCAGTTATAGCTGCAAAAAGCGGAGATTTTTAGCGTGGATATGCTGCTCTGCAGGTTGCGTTTGATAACCTTGGTGTTGCTTCTGCACCCACTGTTGATAAATTCAGTTTAATTGGCTAGGGGTTGTTCAGACGTGATTTAGATCATTTTTGTAGTAATTAAAAAGCATGTTTGAATTTATTTCATATTTAACATTGCGTTATGAATATGAAAATAGCGATGGTAAGACCTGCTAAGTCACAATTTTTCACCATTGTTTATGATTATGGACAGTAAAATGGCGGGTTTATGTTGTTTAAACTCTCACAGACAGAACTGACTGGCTCGCCCAGCTAGGCCCTGTCTGTGTGTATTACTGTGTTACTTAAGCCTAAATATCGCTTCGACACTGTCACTAACACTCACTTGACCTTGTTGATAAGTTTGCGCAACATCGGCATTCATTTTCATGCTAGCGCGGTACATTTCTGGTTGATGAGATTGACTTGGAAAATACCTTACTTGCCATACCCCGGCCACTTGCTCACCAAATCCCTTGGCTAATGACTCTGCTTTTTGCTTAGCGTCTTTAATGGCAGCCTGGCGAGCCTGGGCCATCATCTCGGCTTCTTTGCTTGATTTAAGCTCAATATTATTGACTTGATTAATGCCTTCAACTAGCGCGCTGTCCAGTAATTCATTTAAGTTACTGAGCTCAATGATCGTCACAGTGATTTGACGATTTGCGCTATAGCCAGTCAATTTTCGCGGTTTATTTTGTACATATTCATACTGAGGGTTAAGTTGTAAATTAGCGCTTTGGATGTGTTTTTTGTCGACACCGGCGTCAAGCAAACGCTGCATAAATTGGCTGACGGCCTCGTCGGCTTTTTGTTTGGCTTTTTTAGCGCTGGCTGCCTCTATAGATACTTGAACATTAATAATCGCCATATCTGCTGCGGCTTCAATGGTACTGGTGCCTACCGTTTCAATGTGGGCAAAATTAAGCTCAGCTGCTTGTATTGTCGCTACACTGCTGGTGGCGGTTAAGGCAAAAAATGTGCTTGAAATGAGGCTGGTGAGTAATAGTTTATTCATTAATAACTCCGCGGTTTCTTATTACTAGCTCAGGTGTGTACGCTTATGTTGATTAAAAGCGTGTTGTTAATCTGTGTAAACGTGGCAAAACCTAAAAAGGGTTTTATTTTTTTAGTCAAACAATTGCGCTGAAATCGTTAAGAGCTTTTGTCTTATCCATTGATTCACCGGGTCGTCATCGGCTTGTTTGTGCCAGTACATGTGCACCGCCAAATCGGGTACCTCAAAGGGTAAGGGTGATACCACAATAGGCATAGATTGTTGCAACAACATGGCGTAACTATTTGGCATGGTCATGATCATGTCTGACTGGCTCACCACATTAATGGCGGCAAAGTAGTGTTCGCAGCGCAAGGCAATGTTGCGGGTAATGCCCTGAGTGGCGAGCGCCATGTCGACGGTGTCGATGGTAAAGTCTTTTAAGCTGACTAACGCATGTGATGCTGTGGCGTAATTATCTAGGGTAAGTTGCTGCAATATTGGGTGGTTTTTACGGCAAACTAGCGAGAATGATTCGTGGCAAATCAAGCTACTCCTGATGTCTTTATGAGTGGGCATAAGCACATCAATCACTATGTCTAAGCTTTGTTGGGCCAATGACGGTTCAAGCTCAGTGCGTTTTATTTGGCGGCTGTTTAAGGTGAGGTTTGGTGTGTTGTTGAGTAAATCGGGCACCAAAACCGGAAAAAACATCGACTCTAATATGTCTCTTAACCCCAATTTAATTTCACGTTTGTGCTGCTGGATATCGAAATTGGCTGGGGTTGATAGGGTGTGATTGAGTAAATCCATGGCTTGTAGCACATCGGGAATGATTTTTTGGCATAGGGGCGTGGGTATCATTTTACGCCCATGACGCACAAACAGTGGGTCGTTAAACTTGGCACGCAACCTAGCGATGGCATGACTTACTGCGGGTTGTGTTAGATGCAGCTTGCTAGCAGCGCTGGTGATACTGCCTTGTTGGTAAACAGTAGTCATGATGAGAAATAAGTTTAGATCAATTGTACTATGCAGCATATTTATAGTTATCTATGATTTAGTATCATTTGAATTAATTTTAGGCTTGGTTAAATTAAAGTCAAACTAAACTAATAAAAGCAGACTCAACATGACTACATCACAAGAAGCATTACAAATTAAAAAAATGACTATTGGTACCGACAAATACCCTATGCCATTACCGCCTAAATTCGATACTCCTCAACAGCAACAGCAATACGAAAAGCAGCGTTTAGCCGCAGCCTTTAGGGTATTTGCCCATTACCGGTTTGACGAAGGCTTAGCAGGCCACATTACCCTACGAGATTGTATTGACCCAGACACCTTTTGGGTTAACCCATTAGCAGTGCATTTTTCTAAAATTAAAGCATCTGATTTAGTGCGCGTTGACCATAAAGGCAACATTATGGAGGGCAAGCACCCGATTAATAATGCCGCATTTGCGATTCATTCTCGTATTCACCATGCTCGACCTGATGTGAATGCTGTGGCTCATGCCCATACCACTTATGGCCGTGCATTTTCAGCATTAGGCGAGCTGCTTAAGCCGATTTCGCAAGATGCCTGTATGTTTTATGAAAACCACAGCGTATTTGACACCTTTACCGGTGTGGTGGCTGACTTGTCTGAAGGCGATATGATTGCCGAGGCACTACAAGGCCATGCTGCGGTTATTTTACAAAATCATGGTTTATTAACTGTCGGTAAGTCTGTTGATGCCGCGACGGCAAATTTTGTCATGCTAGACAGTTGCTGTCACAGTCAGTTACTGGCACAAGCGGCTGGAGAACTTAAACTTATTGGCCATGATATTGCCACCAAAACCCGCCAAATGAATGGATCTGATCTCGTGACCTGGGGCAATTTCCAACCTATGTATCAAGTGGTACTGGCACAAGACAACAGCTTTTTAGATTAGTCTCTATAGCTGATAGCTTAACCACACTCGCTAAGCCGTTTGGCTTGGCGAGCAAGGATGCATCTATGACAGGCTCTATAATTACCGAAATTTTGCTGCCACTTGCGCTCGCCTTTATCATGTTTGGTATGGGCTTGAGTTTAACTCGATTTGATTTTTTACGCCTTTGGCAGACACCTGCACCAATTGTTACTGGGTTTGTGGGGCAAATTATTGCACTGCCTTTACTCGCGCTGGGGATTTGTTTAGCTATGGAGCTCTCGACACCGATGGCGATAGGTTTGATGATTTTAGCCGCATGCCCGGGAGGCACTACCTCTAATGTGGTGAGCCATTTAGCCAAAGCCAATTTAGCCTTGTCGGTGAGTCTGACCGCCATCAGCAGTATCGTTTGTGTGTTTACCGCCCCTTTTGTGATTCAATTTGCTGTTGGCTACTTTGCCAATGGCGCTCCCATTGATGTGTCGTTAACCAGCATTTCTTTGGGCTTGTTAGTGATAACGTTACTGCCCATTCTGTTTGGTATGCTTGTGCGCAGTTATTACCGAGAGTGGGCCATTAAGGTTGAAGTGTACTTTAGGCGTTTTGCATTAGTGTTTTTGCTTTTGATGATCGCCGGGGTGGTGATCCAGGAACATGCCATTATTGTTGAAGCCTTTAACGAAGTGTTTATTGCCTGCTTATTGCTAAACTTTGGCGCCATGTTAATTGGTGTGTTGAGTGCTAAATGGTTGTCGCTGAGCCATAAAGATGGTTTAACCCTAGCTATTGAGATTGGTTTGCAAAACTCGACTATGGCGATGCTCATTTGCATCAGCTTATTGCAAATGCCTAGCTATGCTGTGGTTGCTGGCGTGTACAGTTTAACCATGTACTTTGGGGCAGGGCTGCTTATTGCGTATGCCGGTTATATGCAAAAACAACAGCTTACTCATCACAATAGCGCATCAATGTAGTGCATCAATGAACATTAATTTTAGGTGTCGATGCAAACCTCAAACGTTGTTACATGCGATATTGGTCACCATGTTCACATGTAAAACTAGGGTCAAATTGATTGTTCTAGCTGATGGATGCTCGTCACGATAGCGCTATTCACTGGGGTTTTAATACCGTATTGCTCACCTAATCGAACGACTGCCCCATTAATATATTCAATTTCTGTTTTACGTTTAGCTTGAATGTCTTCCCACATTGATGAGCGTGCTTGCGGGTCAATATCGAGCATCTGTTTGGCTAGCAAGTTAAATAGCATATCGGGTAAGGATAAAATCACTGGCAGCCATTGGGGTTTTACTTTGGTGAATTGGTGTAACTTTATATCAGCGGCTTTGCACACGGCTAACCATTCTTTCATTGCTCCAGCAAGTTGACAGCGACACGCTCGCTGACTGAGTTGTTGTTTAATGGGGAGATCGGCAATCGCATTTAATGCGTTATTGAGATTTAACAAGAGTTTACCGTAAATTACAGGTGTTATGTCTTGGTAAAAATCGCAACCAAACCCTTGTGCTTGCATAGCTGCTTGTATCGTTTGAGTGTGGTTATTTTGTTGAAAGGTGAACACGCCTTCAGTGCCTTTATGAAATCGGCCGCTTGCTTGTTGTAAAACGTTAAAGGGCGTAATGCCTTGCAGTAAATGGCAATGGCTCAGAGCATCTTTGATGGTTTCGAAACTGCCTAGACCATTTTGCATAAAAATAATGCTGCTGTTGCTGTGGGTGATGGCAATTAAGGTGTTGGCGATACTGCTGATTTGATGGCATTTTAAGGTAACAAAAATGACATCAAACGCAGCATATGCTGTTGGCGCTTGCTCTATATCTGTGATCATGGCCTGAGGCATAACGGTTTTTAATAAACCTTGATAGTCGCTTATGGTAATACCATTATTTGCGAGGATGGTTTGCTTCATCGCTGGTCTACAAATGAGGCTGACATCAAAACCAGATAAACAAAGTTGTCCTGCTAAATAACAGCCTGTCGACCCCGCACCAAAGATGGCAATTTTCATTATGTCGTTTCTCTTTATTATCAACTCCGCGATCAATTTGTGCCATTTAAGGGGAGTTTGTTATTAGTTGTAACATATCAATACTTGTAACATATCAGCCTTTTTGCCAGTGTAGAACTTTAACATTCGGATAATTATAAAAATGAAAAATCATTACATTACTGCGCTCGCCTTGAGTTGTATCGCACTGTCTGTATCCGCTAATGCTGCAGACATTAAAGTTATCCATGCGGGTACCTTATTAACCGTTGCAGGAAAAGCCCCGTTAGTAGAGCAAACTCTAGTGATAACCGATGGCGTCATTAGTGCAATTCAGAGCGGTTATACCGCAGGGCCGATATCTACCTCGCAAGACACCGTTGAAATTGTCGATTTAAAAAATCGTTTTGTGATGGCAGGTCTTATGGATATGCATGTGCATTTACAAGGCGAACTTGGGCCTAAAAATGACAGCCAGGCATTACGGATGTCAGATGCGGATGTCGCTATGCAAAGTGTTTATTTTGCTAAAAAAACCTTGCTTGCAGGCTTTACCACGGTACGGGATTTAGGCGCCAAACCTGAGCAAATTTATGCTTTACGTGACGGTATCAATAAAGGCTGGATAGATGGACCGCGTATTATTGCATCAGGCGGTGTGTCGGTAACCGGGGGACATGGTGATGTTGATGGCATGAGCCCTGATTTACTGGATAAATACACCTCTAAAACCATTTGTGATGGGCCTTATGATTGCCGCCGAGCGACTCGCAGGGCAATTAAATTTGGCGCTGACGTGATAAAAATCACCTCTACTGGTGGAGTATTATCTGACACTAATACGGGGACTGGTCAGCAAATGGATGACGATGAACTGCGTGAGGTGATTCAAACCGCCCATGCGCTAGGTCGTAAGGTGGCAAGCCATGCTCATGCAGCGCAAGGAATTAATGCCGCGTTGCGTGCTGGAGTCGACAGTATTGAACATGGCAGTTATGCCGACAAAGAAAGCATTAAGTTAATGAAGCAAAGTGGCGCGTATTTAGTGCCAACATTATTAGCAGGCGACACTGTGGTTGCGATGGCCAATGCCGCCGGTGCTGATTTTATGTCACCAGCAATTAAAGTCAAAGCCATAAGAGTCGGCGGCGATATGCTGAAAAACTTTACCGCTGCCTATAAAGCAGGAGTCAATATTGCTTATGGTACCGACAGCGGGGTATCGCATCATGGTGATAACGCCAAAGAAGCGGTGTTAATGAGCAAAGCTGGAATGAGCAACAGCGACATTTTGAAAAGTGCCACCATTAACGCGGCAAAATTGATTGATATGTCTGATTCTTTAGGGTCATTAGAGGTGGGTAAACAAGCCGATATTATAGGATTAACAACGAATCCTCTTGAGCAAATAGACACATTATTGAGTGTGCCTTTTGTGATGAAAGCCGGAGTTATCTATAAAGGTTAATGGTATTTTTTGATGGCAGCAAAATAGCTTGCTGCCTGATTAATATAAATCACACAATTTTTGTGCATTTGGTTGATTATTAGTTTGATTTTTAATGGCAATTTTCACATACTTGGCCGTTGTGCGTATAGAGTACTGTTTACTATCAAGCCATAATCAACGCCTTTTTTATGTTGTAGCAAAATAGTGAGCACACACGGATGTGAATTTTTGCTAAGGAATGCTTATGTCGATTGATAATATTGTTTTGTTATTGGCGGTGTTGCTAGGTTTAGTTGCCTTGCTGTTGGCCGTTCATTTAAGTGAAAATCGAAAAGATCGGGCAAAAAAGCAACAATTAAATTCCTACGAAAAAATCCTCGATCAAGTTGGCGCATACATCTATGTAAAAGATGTTAAAGGCCGTTATGTATATGGTAACCAACTCACTTTAGATTATTTTGGCGTAACCCTAGAGCAGTTAAAGGGGACGACAGATAATTATTATTTTTCTCCTGTTGTTGCTGAAATTTTGCAACGCAATGATCGCAAAGTCTTATCACAGCAACAAAAAATGTCTGATGATATTTTTGTTGATAATAATGGCCTACATAAAGTATTTCATGAGGTAAAGCAGCCATTATTTGATGAGAAAGGTAAGTTGATTGGATTAATTGGTATTTCGACAGAAATTACCGATGAGTTTAATTTACGCTCTGAACTTGAGCAGCTTGCGAATAGCGATCCACTCACTGATTTATACAACCGACGCTCATACAGTGTGTTTAGTGAACATGAATTTACTAAAGCAAAGCGTATCTCTAGCCCTTTATCCATGATGATTATCGATATCGACTTGTTTAAAAACGTAAACGATACCTTTGGCCATTTGGTGGGCGATGAAGTGATAAAACGAGTCGCTTCGATTTGTGACAAACATATCCGAGAAACCGACATCTTAGCGCGGATCGGCGGTGAAGAATTTGCTATTTTATTACCCGATACCGATATCGAGTCCGCATTTAAGCTTGCAGAGCGACTTAGGGTTGCTCAGCAAACCCATAAAGCGGAAGATGATGACTTGCCTAGTATCACTATTAGTATTGGGGTTTCATCTTTACAGAACAATGATAACTCCTTTAACGATATGTTTGCTCGTGCAGACAAGGCGCTCTATTTGTCCAAGCATGTCGGCCGAAATAGCGTTAATGTTGCCTAGACGTAAAGCATAAAAAGCAAAATGCCGACTTAAATATTTGCTAATTTAACGTGCGTGCAATGTATTGTTGTTATGATGTGAGTCAGAATTGTGCTGCCAACGTTGACGATTAAAAATCAATGTGATCAACCAATTTTGCCTTAAATTTATCGAGCAACAACTTAAGTTGATCCATTTCCTCTACACTCACTCCGCATTGTTCCACAATATTGTTATGAATCGCTTGCGCCTGTGGCTGTTTGTCTCGACCTAAATCAGTCAATTGTAAACACAGTTTACGTTCGTCATTAGTCATTCGGATCCGCTTGAGTAGGCCGTCGGATTCTAAACGTTTAATTACCGGCGTGAGAGCCCCAGATTTTTGGCCAAGTTGTGTGGCGACACTTTTTAAACTTATGCCGTCTTGCTCCCACAAAATCAGCATGACCAAGTATTGGGTGTAGGTTAACCCAATAGATTCAAGCAAAGGCTTATAGAGTTGAATAATTGCTAGCGAAGTAGAGTAAACGGCAAAGCAAAACTGATTATTAAGACGAATAGGTGGATGCTCATTCATAATTTGACGCTCAGCGATTCAAAATGGTTATTAATGTAATCTGATCAACCTAAGTCATATTTTCGTACAACACGGCTTAAGAATTAATAAGGACTCGAGTAGTGTACTTGTATATACCACTAAAGACCATGCTGTTTTTATGTACAAGTCGACATGGGTTTTTGATTGTTATTGAGTAGAGTTAAAAGCATACGCACAGCTAAGTCACTTTCGATTCTATTTTTTGCTCTAATCACAAGCAACTACATCATTAACCGTGACAATTAACCGCAAGCCAAATATTGACCAAAATAAAGGACACAAAATGAAAGTATTAATGGTATTAACTTCGCACGATAAACTTGGTGACACAGGCCATAAAACAGGTTTTTGGTTAGAGGAGCTTGCAGCCCCTTATTATACATTTGCAGATAAAGGCATTGAAGTGGTTTTAGCATCACCAAAAGGTGGCTTACCGCCGCTTGACCCTAAAAGTGATGAAGCCGATTTTCAAACTGATGCAACCCGCCGATTTGCTGGCGATACAAAAGCGCAAGCATTATTGGCCAACACTCACAAGCTCGCGGCAATCAATGTTGCTGATTATGATGCCGTGTTTTACCCAGGTGGCCATGGGCCTTTATGGGACTTAACCAACGACAAAGATTCAATTGCACTGATTGAGCAATGTTACCAGGCTGATAAGTTACTTGGGCTTGTCTGTCATGCCCCCGGCGTGCTTAAGTACCCTAAAAAAGCAGATGGTTCACCTTTGGTTGCAGGTAAAAATGTCACCGGGTTTACCAACAGCGAAGAAGACGCTGTACAGTTAACCCATGTCGTGCCTTTTTTAGTTGAAGATATGCTGCAACACAATGGCGCAGTTTATTCAAAAGGTGATGATTGGCACCCATATGTGGTTGTCGACGGTAAACTTATTACCGGTCAAAACCCTGCATCTTCAGAGCTCGTCGCTGAAAAAATGTTGGCGCTACTTAACTAATCTCAACATCAATTATTTGGTCAATCAAGCTCTAATGCACGTTTAGCAGTGACAACAATACACGTTTGCTGCTCAGAGAATGGATAAAAATGGTGCTCAATGATAGGTCGTTGGGCCCATTAAACTGGTTGTTATAATAGGAATGGATGACACATGATTAAATTACATCATTTAAATAAATCACGTTCAAAACGCATTATTTGGTTATTAGAAGAGCTCGGTGTGGAGTATGAGTTAGTTGCTTACCAACGAGATGCTAAAACCTTTTTAGCGCCAGACTCGCTCAAAAAAATCCACCCGTTAGGTAAATCACCTGTGCTTGAGGCGGACGGTTTTACCATTGCCGAGTCGGGCGCGATTACACAATACCTTATCCAAACCCATGGCGCGGACAAGTTAATGCCAGCCAAAGGCAGTGCAGATTATGTTGATTATTTACAATGGATGCATTTTGCCGAAAGCTCGGCCGCACTACCGTTATTGTTGAAAATTTTTGTCAAAATGGAAGGTGCAGATACCCGCTTTATTGGGGGGTATGCTGATGCAGAAACGGCAAAAGTGCTCAGTTATGTTAATCACAGGCTAGATGGTAAGCGTTATCTTGTGGGCGACAGCCTGTCTGGGGCAGATATTATGATGTCATTTATCACTGAGCTTGTTGGCCAAAACGGTGAGTTTGAAAAGTACCCAAATATTGCCAAATACTACCAACAATTATTAACTCATAATGCCTTTAAAAAAGCATTACAAATCGAAGCTGAAAATTAACCGACGGTTTGTGTCGCTTTTTTGATCAACATAAAGGTGAACATGGTTCACCTTTGTGTTTAAAAAATAAACAATTCATTTACACGGTAAAAGCAGGTAAATGTGCTGTCTAAAATTTGTTCTGTTTAATACTAAGGTGCTAGAATGCACCATCAATCAATACTTTTGTTTAGGACTATCCATGGCAACGTTATCTGATGAAGAATTAGCTTACTTTAGCGATGTATTTTCGCCAGAGCAGTCTGACAATTCTGCGGATAATGTACTCACTAAACACTCGCTAAGCGTTGCCACTGAAATCCCTCAAATACTGTCGCATATACTGGGTAATGCCAAACTCACTTTATTGGCTGAAATCAGCTATTACCGATTGTGGTTTCCGTTGCAGTTAAAACAAGATGAATTTGGCCAGTTTACACCTGAGCTTGGCACGCCAGAAGTGGTTGATATGCGTGGCGTTGAACGCAGTTGGCGAATCGATGACTTAAAAAATGTAAAGGTGATGGACAATGAAACCTCAAAGTTTGTTGAGGTATTGTCTCTTTCTAGCTCTGGCATCACTATCAAGGTGCCTAAAGAGCTTGATACTCAATCACAAAGGCACACACAGCTTATTTTGCCTAATGGCAACCATGTGGAGTTAGAGTTTGAGCCAGTGAGAACTGAAAACGGCATCATGGCGGCTAAAATTAGCGCTGAAGGCGAATCACGGCAAATACTAAGGCAATTTTTATTTAATCAACACAAAGCTAAATACTCGCACCTTTACGAAGACGTTAACCGTTAATAGAAAAGTCTCTGGCTAACAGTGTTTTAATTGCATTAATAAAGTCGAGATCATTTTTGGCGTGTATTAGCTGACACAACTCATCTCCTACCGTGGTAAATCGATAATAAGTAAACAATAAGTGCTGCCCTTTGGGTTTTAGGTTAATGTTGGCATGACACAAATTGAGTTGTATATCTTCATTACGGGTTAACAGCCCTGTTTCAAATTCGCTTTTATGTAAAATCCCCGCATCGACCAGTGTTAAAATATTTGAATAAGGCAAACCAAATTGCGACAAGCCAAAATTGGTTTGATTGTGTTTGCGAAAATACTGTGTCAGCCCGCCATTAACTCTATATCCACTTAATAGCTTAAATCTGGGTTCGGTATTGATTTTGACCGACATCCCGAGAGCTTTTTCAAATATTTGCGCTTCACGTAAAGTCAGCTGCTTTAATACGGCTAAAGTACGCAGGCTAAAGTTGCCTGGGTTAACGATTTCACTGGCTAAAATTCTCGCCCACAAATCTTGCATTTTTCGATTATGAATTTGCTCTGCCATTTGGAAATACTGATAGCGCCAGTCTGGATCGAGTTCAATACCGGTCACATCAGACGGCGTGTAATTGAGCGCTAGTGCAAAAATACTCTCAAGGTTTGCTTGATGTTGACTAAGTTGTTTACGTTGTCGGTGTTCGGCACGTTCCGCAATTGAAGCCGTTGACGGGCGATAGTCATCTTCACTGGCTAAACCAATCACGCGGCCAAGTAATAGCGCTTTTTTTCGCGCAGACACCTGTGCATTGTCATCGGGCATTTCCATTACATCGATATCAGCCATATATTGTCAGACTCTTAGCAGTAAGTTGATTGTTTAAATGAAATACTAAAACAGATGAAAGCTTTGCAGATAAATAATCATATATCAATTCGGTGCCTTATACCTATTCATACCATTTCCATTAATTATGTGACCAATCAGAGTCGCTCAGACTGTTCAGTTTGAGGCGCATTGTTGAAATAATGGTTATTCCCTTCTAAGGCAATGCAACAAAGAAATGGACTGTCTGAGCGTCTCCTACAAGGCGGGTTTCTGTGCCTTCTATGCTGCTTAATAGTATTTTGACGTACGACTGCATGGATGCAGGAGGTAGAGCAACGCAGGAGCAGTTGCCGAGAGCAACTATGCCTACAATCCTATTACTTGCCTAGAAGGCACAGAATTCCCGCTGAATGACCAGATAATTAGTGGAATTGGTATCACACGACATGGCGATATCTATTTTGTTAAGAGATTTTGAAATTAGCTTATATAACGATACTCATGCCGTGATCAGTTTCATGTAAATTTTTAATTCAGTGGGCTAAGATATTGTATTACTTTTAAATGATTCGATTTGAGGTCAGCATGAGTCATATTTTACTGATCCACTCTAGTGTCCATGGTTACACTCAAAAAATTTGCCAATACCTTAAAGCCAAGCTAGAAGCACAGCAGCAACAAGTCACCATAGCAGCGTTATCAGAGGTGCCCGATCTAGCCGAGTTCGATAAAGTCTTTATTGGTGCCAGCATTCGCCACGGTAAGCATCGTCCTGCGTTATATCAATTTATTGCCGATCACCGCGCAGAGCTAGAAAGCAAACCCAGTGGCTTCTTTTCGGTGAGTTTAGTGGCGCGTAAACCGCTTAAAAATACCCCAGAAACAAACACCTATATGCAGCAGTTTTTAAGTCAGAGTGTGTGGCAACCTAAACTACTACAAGTGTTTGGTGGTAATTTAGATTATCAAGGTTATGGTGCCATGGACCGTAATATCATTCGCTTTATTATGTGGATAACCAAAGGCCCGACCGATCCCAACACTAAAGTAGAATTTACTGATTGGAGTAAAGTGGATCAATTTGCCCAACAAATGATTGAGGCCAAGTTATGACCATAAAGCGCGTTTGGCAAGGTGTTGAGGCTATATTACATGCATTAGTGTTATTGATGTCTTTATTGTTGATTTTTACCAGCCCCTGGATACTCATTGGCAGACAGTTAACCGAACGCGCGGGTTTTTGGGATTTATTTCATGTTTATGGCGGCCTGTTGACCGCCATATTGGCCGTGCTATTTTTGATCAAAGTATGTAACGGCGGGCAATGGCGATTGTTTTTCCCCTGGTTAACGCGTGATATTAAACCACTACTGGCTGATGTGCGTGGGTTGCTACGCGGCCAATTACCTCATTCTGGCGGTAAAGGGCTAATCAGCGTGATAGAAGGGCTTGGCGTTATAATATTACTGCTGGTGGCAATGACCGGCGTTGCATGGTTTGTAGCAGAGCCTGCAAATGCATTAGCCTGGCGTCATTACCATATTGTTTTTGTTCATGCTTTTATTGGTTTTATTGTTGTGCATTGCTTATTAGCACTGCTGCACATTAGAGCGTTTTTTGACTAATTTACGCTGTTCCAAACCACTCAAGGGTAAATTTAATAAAGCTGCTCAATCTGGCTGACTGATTAATTATTTGCGGATGCACAATATAAGTGGCCGATTGGCTCATGGTTTCATGGGTCAAAATTGCCTGCAATGTGCCTTGTTGTAACTCTTTATCAACAAGATAATGAGGACCTAAGATAATTCCTCTACCCAGTAAGGCTTGGGTTTTTAGCATATGATTATCGTTGACACTCATAAAGCTATTAATGGCGATGTTTTTATTGCTAAAGCACCACTGACTTTGTTCTGCCGACGTTAAGCACTGGTGCTGGTGTAAATCATCAATTTTATTAGGAATGCCCGCTTTTTTAAGATACTCAGGCGCCGCACAGCACACTTGCTGATAATCAAATAACTTTTTAGCGACCATATTTTGTGGTGGATTTTGAGTGGCTCTAAAAGCCAGATCAAAATCGTTTTTGGCCAGATCAAATAAGGTATAGCTGCAATCAATACTGAAATGCACTTGTGGATGGCGCACAGTAAACTCGTGGCAAATGTCTAATAAATATCGTTGGGTAAATTGGCTCGGCGCGGTGATGCGGATCCGCCCGACAATATCCTCATTATCGTGGCGAATTTGTTTACCAAGCATCAGTAAGTCTGCTTTTACCTGGCTCATGCTGGCTAAAATCATTTCACCTTGAGCCGTTAGCCTAACACTGCGAGTAGTGCGGATGAGCAATGCCCGCCCCATCTCTTTTTCGAGTTGCCTTATTTGCTCTGAAAGGTAGCCTCTTGAGATCCCTAATGTCGCTGCCGCTTCGGTAAAGCTAAGTTGTTTAGCCACCTCACTGAACAAAAATAATCGCTCAAATTTTTTGTGTTCTCTACTCATGCGTACTCACTCAAGATAGTAATTTATAAAGAACTGTAATCTTTAATTGGTAGCTATATCAAACAATGATTTTGTTTTTTGCTCTTCATTTTTATTCTACATCTCATAAACTATCAGTCACCAATGCAAAAATAAGAGCACTAACATGTCTCGTTTACCCTTACAAAATGTATTACCTAACGTCAGTTCACTCGTGTATGGCTGCATGGGCCTAGGTGGCGGTTGGAACAATAACGCTATTTGCGCTGACGATATTAAACAAGCTCACCAGGTTATTGATACCGCATTAGATAACCAGATTAATTATTTTGACCATGCCGACATCTATACCTTTGGCAAAGCCGAAACCGTATTTGGTCAAGTGTTAAAGCAGCATACTGCGCTACGCGATAAACTGTATTTGCAAACTAAATGTGGTATCAGGTTTGAAGACAACAAGGGGCCTAAACGTTACGATTTATCCTCAGCCTGGATCAACCACAGTGTTGAAAAAAGCCTAACTGAATTACACACAGACTATATCGACGTTTTACTGCTTCATCGACCAGATCCATTAATGCAAGTAACCGAAATTGCAGAGACATTTCATCAGCTTAAAGCTGCGGGCAAAGTGCGTTTTCTTGGTGTGTCTAATATGCAGCAACATCAAATGAATGCCTTACAACGAGTGCTAGATGAGCCCTTAGTGGTCAACCAAATTGAAATGAGCTTGCAAAAACATGCCTGGGTAGACGAAACCGTTTATGCTGGTAATCAAGATGGTAAAGACATTAATTTCACCGCAGGTACTATCGAATATTGCAATCAACATCATATTCAGCTTCAGGCCTGGGGCAGTTTATGCCAGGGGATTTACACGGGCAATGCAAGCTCAACTCCCTCTGCAGCGGTAAAGCAAACCAGCCAACTTGTGGCAAGGTTAGCCGCTGACTATAGTGTCAGCCCAGAAGCCATTTTACTCAGTTGGTTGATGTTACATCCAAGTCAAATTCAACCCGTTATTGGTACCACTAACCTTGAGCGCATTAAGGCTTGTGCGCAAGTTGCAAACGTATCGCTAAGTCGTGAGCACTGGTACGCATTGTATGTCAGCGCTAAGGGACAAGAGTTACCTTAATTATTGCTGTATCGATAGGGTGTTACCCGTTAATCAGCACAAATAATAACTATAAGAGGCCGTATGGATACAAAAATAGCCACACTTGTTACAGCAGTACTACTGCTATCCGCTTGTCAGCCGTCGCACATTGACACCGAACATGCTCCGCAACTTGCCGACGTAAAATCGGGTAACGCAGAGCTCAAAGGGCAAACAGCGCCAGACATTTACCAAGATTATTTACATCGAGATGTACGCGACGATATTTTTTATTTTGTGTTGCCCGATCGCTTTTATAACGGCAACAGCAAAAATGATAATGGCTCGTTAAGCCACAAAATATCGGCGGGTGGATTGGACTTAACTCATCCTCGCGGCTTTCATGGTGGCGACATAACTGGCATTGAGCAAAAACTCGATTACTTACAAAACCTCGGCATTACAGCCATTTGGATGACGCCGTTATTGCGCAATAAAGCCATTCAAACAGACGGCATTGCCCATCACGGCTACTGGATTGTCGACTTTACTGAAATCGACCCACATTTTGGTAGTAATGCCGATTTAAAGCAGCTTATTAACGCAGCGCATCAACGTGGTATTAAAGTATTTTTCGACATTATTACTAACCACACCGCTGATGTGATCAAATATCAAGAGTGTCACCAAGCGTCGGGCGAATTTATTACCCCCAATACACAATGTGAATATAAATCGTTAGATCAACTCGCAAAAGGTGACAATTACACGCCATTTATTCCAGCAGGTGAGGCCGAGGTTAAGGTGCCAAAGTGGTTAAATGATCCACATTTTTATCATAATCAGGGCGACAGTACCTTTAAAGGCGAGAGTTCATTAAATGGCGATTTTAATGGACTCGATGACCTAAACACTGCCGACCCAGAAGTGCTAAGTGGCATGATTGAGATTTACCAAAACTTGATTAAAGAATTTAAGCCAGATGGTTTTAGGATCGACACGGTTAAACATGTCGATTTATCATTTTGGCAAACCTTTAGCCCAGAAATTGTTAATTTTGCTAAAGCACAGGGCATCCCACAGTTTCATGTTTTTGGCGAAGTCTATGCACCAGACCCAAAAGTATTAAGCTTGTACACTACTGAGGGCAAGCTGCCGTCAGTACTCGATTTTGCATTTCAGCAAGCTGCGGCAGATATTTTCTACCGTAAAAAAAGCCCAGAATTAGCCCAGCAATTATTTGCCCAAGACAGTCTTTATCAAGATCACGACAGCCAGGCTGATTTGTTAATGACCTTTTTAGGCAATCACGACATGGGGCGTACGGGGTATTTTATTAACCAAGCTAACCCAGATATGCCAGCTGAAGACAAACTGCAACGCAGTATTTTATCGCATGCATTTATGTTTTTATCTCGTGGCATACCAGTGATTTATTATGGTGATGAGCAGGGCTTCACTGGTGACGGCAATGATATACACGCTCGAGAAGACATGTTTGCCTCGCAAGTGGCTAGCTATAATGACAATATCTTATTAGGCACAAAGGCCACAACCGCAAACGATAACTTTGACACTCAACACCCGCTATATCAGGCCATTGCACAATTGAGTGCGTTACGAAAGCAGCATATTTTACTGCGCCGTGGTGAGTATCAAGACCGTTTTTATCAAACCGATTCACCCATGTTTGCCTTTGCGCGCGTTGATAAAGCAACCGGTGCTGAAATCTTGATAGTGTTAAATAGTGGCGAGCAAGCACAGAGTATAGAATTACCCAGTACGGCATTGTCTTATCGGTTACTTCACAGTTGGGGTCAGCAACAGCCTGAGATAAATGATAGCGGGACAGGCTTGAGCATTACTCTGCCAAGATTAAGCTACGCTATTTACACGAATCAGCCATGATTTAGGTATAAAGCTCAAGAATTAATACTAAAACTTAGCGCAAAGTAGATAAAAAAATGGCTATCATCAGATAGCCATTTTTATTGATTTATTGAAGCTAATTATTGCTTTAATGCTAGGTAGTTAATCAAGCCAATAATGTCATCAAGAGAGCGCATTTCATTTAAGTTAATTGCGTATTTATCGTTAACAATAAAAGCAGGCACACTTTGCACTGCGTACATGACCTGCTGCTGACGCCATAAACTGAGTTTGTTATCGGTTGCGTCGCTGTCGGCAATATCATCATATTGTTTAGCATCAACGCCAAAGTCGGCAAATACCTTTTTAATGTCATCACGGCTGTTAATCAGCGACTTATGTTCATGGCCTGCAGCGCTATGATCATGGCCAGCATTATTGTCTTTACCTTGAATAGCACCAAACATGGCAATTTTTAGTGCTTCTTTGTTATCGAGTTCGTGAATTACCGCTAAAGAACGCATCACTTCAGTACCCAAATCACTGTTCATAAAGTCGACGTGCTTAGTGTCAAAGGCGATTTTTTTGTCTAAGCCTTTTTTGATTTCTGGTAGGTACTGGCTTTCCATATTGAAGCAGTTATGGCAATAAAAAGAGAAAAACTCGGTCACTTTTGGCTCAGTTGGTACCATGATATTTGATATTTGAGTGTAGTGTTTACCTTCAACAAACTGCGCAGCAAAACTGGTGATTGGAGTCATCGCTAAGGTGGCGGCTAAAACTAAATATTTAAACATGAAAACCTCAAAACGGAGATAATTGACTTGAAAACGCGTTAACTAATGATGTCATAAATGCTCGGCCGCAACGGGAAAATTAGTGTGATCGAGTTGTGATTTACGAAAAAAACTTCAGTGATAACGGTTATTCTCGCAGCGTTTGCCAGGCTTCGCATACCTGACGAAATCGCTCCACATCACCTTCGTCTCTATCTGGGTGCCATTTAAGGGCGAGTTTACGCCACTGTTTACGGATCTCTCTGTCGGTGGCCGTTTCATCAAGCTCAAACACTTTTAACGCATGGCCCTTGTTCATTAATTTAACATTAACACCAATGTATTGCTGATAGCTTGACCAGAACGACTCCAACATCTCGCGCACCACATTGACACTGGCATCGTAATTACTCCAATCAAGGTAGTAATCACGCAAGGCGCCGTCTCTAACATGTTCGATATCAGCGTTAGCTGGAATAATTCTAAAAATTTGTATATCCATGGCTTTTACTTGCAACCATTGCCTTGGCATTAACATATCTTGTAATTCGTAGAGTGCATTCATTAATAAAAAGTTACGCTTAAACAGATCCTTTTCTGGTAATGGATCAAGGTCATGCATTAAGCCTTTAATTTGCAACTCACTGGCTAAATGGTGCACTTTCCAGCTTTGATTAGAGGATTTTAATAAGGTTAATACAGGCCAAATCAATGGATTGTCGCTTTTTGGCGCATTGAGTTCGCGAGCGGATGCCGCATCAGACAAGGTCGTTTGTGAATGATTTTGTAAGTTTTTGTCGAGCAACATAACGGTTAATTCATCCTAAACTGGCGATATCGTTAACGAATGGTTAAAAAACACTATGCCATAGCCCCCGTGAATGACAAGCAGATTTTACCAACTATAGCAGGGGAGGTTGGTCATATTTAGGCTGTAAACTGTTGCGTTAAATCAGCCATTTAAGACTTTGATCAATTAATTCTGATTCTTACAGGCAAGATATTTTTATTTGGTATAAAATTCCCGACAACAAATTAACAGGGGGCTTCAGTAATGACCGATAAACACTATATTAGCGCACAACAACTTTTAGAAGATTCATTTAGACTGGCTGCGCAAGTGTATGACAGTGGTTTTAGACCTCAGTTTATAGTTGGTATTTGGCGCGGCGGAGCTCCAATTGGTATTGCTGTGCAAGAGTATTACGACTTTAAAAAAGTCGAAACTGACCACATTGCGGTGCGCACCTCATCTTATTACGGCATCGGTACCGACAAGCAAGATAAAAACATTAAAGTGCACGGCCTGCATTATATTATTGAAAATGCTAATGCCAGCGATGGCTTGCTCATTGTTGATGACGTGTTTGACTCGGGCCGCAGTATTGATGCACTGATTGGTAAGCTTAAAAAGTTCATGCGCTTAAACGTACCCAACGACATTCGCATAGCTTGTCCCTATTACAAACCTAAAAACACCAAAGTGGATTTAAAACCTGACTATTTTATTCATTCATCTGAAGACTGGTTAGTGTTTCCGCATGAGGTATCGGGGTTGGATCCTAAAGAAATCGCCGAAGGCAAATCTGACTTTAAAAACATTCAAGACCTGTTTTTATAAGCCCCATAGTTATCTCAAGCCTGCGGCTTATATAAACACGATTTTACTTAGAACTTTGTTTAAAGTTTGCTAAAATACAAAACAATGCGAGTGCGTCAACATACTAATGTCAATGAGACAATATCAGTATGTTGGCGCACTTTTTTATCAGAATTGAGCGAAATTTAGTTAACATTATGGTTTCTGTAGAATTGTTTACCCCAGAGGCACCTGTAAAGCGCCAACTTGAACTGCTAGCCCCAGCCAAAAATGCTGATTACGGCATTGAAGCTATCCGTCATGGTGCTGACGCAGTTTATATTGGTGGCCCAGCGTTTGGCGCACGTCACAATGCTGGTAACAGTGTTGAAGATATTGCTCGCCTGGCTGAGTTTGCACATCGTTACCATGCCCAGGTGTTTGTGGCATTAAACACCATTTTAATGGACAACGAGATAGAAAAAGCGCAAAAACTCATATGGGAACTCTACGAAGCCGGCGTTGATGCCTTGATCATTCAAGACATGGGCGTTTTACAGCTAGATTTACCGCCAATTGCTTTGCATGCCAGTACGCAAACCGATAACCGCAGCCCTGAAAAAACCGTCTTTTTAGAGCAGGTTGGGTTTTCGCAGGTGGTGTTGGCTCGCGAGCTGAACATTCCGCAAATTCGTGATATTGCCGCCAGCACTAAAATGAAGCTAGAGTTCTTTATTCATGGTGCTTTATGTGTAAGCTACAGTGGATTATGTAATTTAAGCCACGCGTACTCAAACCGCAGTGCTAACCGTGGCGAATGCTCACAAATGTGTCGATTACCGTGTAATTTAACCACGCGTGACGGTGATGTATTAGCTGAAAACCAGCATTTATTGTCACTTAAAGACAACAACCAAACCGATAACCTAGAAGCCTTAATCAATGCTGGTATTAGCTCGTTTAAAATTGAAGGGCGCTTAAAAGACATTACCTATCTTAAAAACGTCACAGCGCATTATCGTCAGCAATTAGATGCCATTATTGCCAAACGCAATGATTTAGAATCTATATCTCATGGTCGCTGCGAGTTTAACTTTACGCCCGACCCAGATAAAAGCTTTAACCGCGGTAAAACTGATTACTTTGTTAACGAGCGCACCGAAGCCATTGAGCATTTTAGCTCGCCTAAATTTATTGGCGAAAAAATCGGTCGTATTAGCCAGGTCGGTAAAGACTTTATCAAAATTGACACCAAAGAGAGCGGCAAAGACATTCAGTTTAACAACGGTGATGGCTTATGTTACTTCGTTGAACATTACGAAACTCAGCGTTTGTCAGACGACAAGTTGTCTGGTTTGCGTGTTAATCGTGCCGACGGCAATACTCTGTTTTTAACTGAGGTGCCAAAAGATTTAAAAGTCGGTGTAATGATGTTTCGTAACTTCGACCATAAATTTGAAGCCACACTAAACAAAGACTCAGCAAGCCGTAAAATTGCCGTTGATATGCAGTTTTTTGATACCGATGATGGCGTAGGATTAACCATTACCGATGTGCATAATATTAGCGCAACCGTAACGCTCGCCTGCGATAAAGCGCCTGCAAACGATCAAGCTAAAACCGCTGACAACCTTAAAAAGCAATTAGGCAAATTAGGTAGCAGTGACTTTGTACTCAATAAAATTAACTTACAAACCGAGCAAATGTGGTTTTTACCGGCCTCAATGGTAAACGAACTTCGCCGCGATGCAGTAAGCGCATTAATGGCCGCAAGGGTTGCCGCTTATCAACGTCCTGAGCGCTGGGTGCATGATAAAACGGCCCGTTTTCCACAAAAAGCATTGAGCTTTTTATCTAACGTGGCCAACGAAAAAGCCAAATCGTTTTACGAGCAACATGGTGTTATTCAAATCGAAGACACCTACGAAAAAAACACCGTACTGCATGACGCGCCATTAATGGTCACTAAACACTGTTTGCGTTACAGCTTTAATTTATGCCCTAAAGAAGTTGAAGGCATTAAAGCAGAGCCAATGTTTTTAGATGTAGGTAAAGATAAGTTAAAACTGGTGTTTGACTGCTACAAATGTGAAATGATGATTGTCGGTTCTAACCAGTTAGTGAAGCAGCAATAACGCCATCACAAAAAAGCGTTAAAAATAACCAAAATAGCTGCCCAAACTCGTGAGTATCGAGTACACTGCGCGGCTGAAATTTCATGGGTTTTGTCCCGTGATACCCAAAGTAGGATTGAAAAGATTATGAGCGATAGCAAAAAGTATGGTTTACGTGTAACACAAGTTGAAAACACGTGGAAAACCGAAATCACTCGTCGTATGACAGCGACAAAAACCATAGTGTCTAAAAGCCAAGATGGTTTTGCCACAGAAGCAGAAGCCATTGCATGGGGCGAACAGGCTTTACAAGGTTTTTTGTCAAAGCAGGCTGACCGTAACAAGCGTAAAACTGAAAAACACCTTAAGGCAAAAAGCTTAGCGGCTGCTATCGCTGCAGAATCTGCTGTAGATGAAGACGAAATCGTTGACGAAGAAGACGACTTCAACTAAATGCTGCTTTAATAGGTAAATGCTATAGATATGCTCGGCTAGAAATAGCTAAATGTTATGGATATGTTTTAATTACGGTATGTTCAGGATAGGATATACTTAATTAGAATGATTTTTAAACACACTAATTCCTTGCAAGGATGTTATTGGGATGAACAAAATCGCAGCATTTATCTGCTACGCGGGGTGCTCAGGAATAGCTAGTCTATTGCCTCACACCGCGTACGCATCTTCACCAGCATGGGTTACCTTGGAACCTCAAAGTGACTCATCTGGCGTGCTTGTTATGTCTAGCGATGTAAAACGCCTCACCACAGTATCTAAAACTTTCGGCTTTTTACCTCCTCTTTCATGGAAGTTGGCGTTTGACGAAAAACGCGGCGACATGACCATGGCCGAATTTATCCCCATCAACGAAACCCTAAATGATTGGTCTAACCTAATGTGCATGCAAGGATTTAATGGGCTTGCAGAAGACATTGAACCCGCAGAATTTTTAGATTCAATGGCCGACACCTACAAAGAACATTGCCAGGGCGAAGTGATTTACCAACCATTAGGTAGCATGAAAGTAGAAGGTTATGAAGCCGTGCACGGATTGTTAGGCTGCACCAGTATGCCCAATATCCATAATGCTTCAGCAGTGGTATCGGCCTCTTACATTACCAGCCCGCGTGGTGAAATGGGCTACTTTACGGTCATCAGCGATAATGAAAACATATACCTGGTGCATAAGTCGATTCGTACCGCGGTGTTCACCAAAGAAACAGTGCCTATTACCCAAAGCAATTATCGCGATTTTATGGCAGAGCATTAACGCTGTTAACGTGAATAATACGCGCGTTGTTTTCCTGCTTTTAACCTATCAGCTAAACGACTATTCCGTTATAATCCTGCCGGTGTTTACGGCTGTGCTACATGAAGCCATTTTTATTTTATATTTAAACGTTTAGTCAATCTTTACGGTGCCAAGGTGAGTGTTATTAGCTCAATTGGAGAATCGGGAAACCAGTGAAAGTCTGGTACTGCCCCCGCAACGGTGATTGGTGAGAGCCTTGATGAAAATCCATCTTCGCTCGAGTGTACAGTTAAGTACCGCAACCTCAGTCCGGAGACCGGCCATAAAGGTGATTTCGAAGATTTCGGTGGGCAGATCTCGAGATGTGATGTTATGCCGTTTTAGGGTGCTCAAACAGAGTGTTCCCCCTAAAGTGGTGCTCAATATTGCGGCGCTACTGCCCCATTTTTCCTTTTAGGAGTTAAAGGTAAATGGGTACTAAACCAACTACAATCGCACTATTATTAAGTGCAATTTTTTGTGCCACTAGCGTTAATGCTAATGCCGCACCTACATCAGTAAAATCTTCCGCGTCTGGCGTAACCATGGATGAAACCATAGTGGTTATCGGTCGTAATCAAACCAATCCGCTTAATATTGCTGCCAATGTAAACGTTATTGATGCAGCCGACATTGAAATGAGCGGCGCCAATAATTTAACCGATTTACTCCGTGGCCAGTCAGGGATACAAGTTTCTGATAACAATTCTGGTGCAGTTTTTTCAATGCGCGGTTTTTCGGCCTCACAAGCGGTCAACAACACCTTAATTTTGGTTGATGGTCGTCGACTCAATAATATCGATATTTCAGCACCAAGCGTTGAGTCTATTCCGCTTAACTTAATTGAACGCGTTGAAATTTTATCTGGTAGTGCAGGGGTATTATATGGCGATCAAGCCGTAGGCGGAGTGATTAACATTATCACCAAAGCGCCAACCGAAACCGCAGGCGGCTTGCAAGTCAGTGGCGGCAGTTTTGATACCTATGAAGCCAAAGGCGATGTTTCTGGTTCAATAAATGAGGCTTGGCGCTACTTTTTAGCGGGTAGCTATAACAAAAGCGATAATTATCGTGACAACAATGAAAATGAAACCGGCTCAATTTTAGGCCGTATTCAGTACCAAACAGACGTTGAAGACTTTTTCATTGAGGTAAACCATTATGATAATGATCGCCAAACACCAGGTGCATTAACCCTTGCACAATATCAAGATAACCCTCGCCAGGTGGCCTCGTTTTCTGCGGGCGAATACGCGCATGAAATCACCACAGCGCTGCGCAGTGGCTACCAATACCAGCTCACCAATGTATGGGCGCTTGGTGCTGATTTAACTTACTCAGATAGCGCAACAAACAGTTTTTTGTATGGCAGTGCAGGGCGCATTGAGCGTGATTTATTGAGTTTTTCACCAAAAGCAACCGCACACTATCAACTACCTAATGGCGAACTTGCCCTAGTAACAGGGATTGATGTGAGCCGCGGCGAAGCCGATTTTGACACCCTGTATCTACAACGCAATAACCAACAAACCATGCAAAGCGCCTATGTACAGGCCAGTGTGCCGTTAACATCGAGCTTATTTTATGTTGTTGGTGGCCGTTATTCTGAGGTCAGCGATGATTTAACGGATCAACTGCTGTACAGCAATGGCATAGAGCTCGACAACGACGCTCACGCACTTGAACTTGGGCTTAATTATCGCCCAAGTGCTGAGCATCGTTTTTATGTTCGCGCTAGTGATAACTTCCGTTTTGCTAAAGTCGATGAGCAAGCATACACGCCATTAGATGTGCAAGGATTAGACCCACAAACAGGTCGCTCATACGAGGCCGGCTGGGATTACACCACAGCCACCCAAATGTTAAAAATAAATGCATATCAACTCGAATTAGAAGACGAAATCGTTTATGACGCTAGCCTCACCGACGGCCCATATGGTGGTGGTGCTAACATTAACGCCGACGAGTCTCGCCGTTTTGGTGTCAATACCAGTTACGAAGTGCAGTTATCTAAAGATTGGTTAATGGGGGCATCGTATGACTATATCGACGCTGAATTTACCCAAGGCGAAAACGATGGTAAAGCATTGTCATGGGTGGCTGAGCACTCAGGCAAAGCGTTTATTAGCTACGACTTTGCCGATAATTGGCAAACCTTTGTAGAAGCCGTATACACAGGTGAGCGTTATATGGAAGGTGATAATAGTAATGCCGGTGATAAACTCGACAGCTATGTACTGACTAATCTAGCATTAACTTATCATCGTGATGCATGGACCGCGAGCGTGCGTGTAGACAATGTCGCCGATGAAGACTATGTTGGAACAGGCTATTACTCTTTATATGGCAACGGTTATTACTCAGGTACGGGTCGCTCATTTAGGATCACTGCCGGTTACCGCTTTTAAAAGGTAAAGCCAACGGTATGCACATTAAAGCCAGTAACTATTACTGGCTTTCATTTTGATATATCGTTAAATTAATGAATCATTCACCTAAGGTAACTGATGCATATGACAAACCTTGAACAACAAGTACTGACTCAAGTTCAAGCTATTATTGGCAATGAAGAACAAGTCATTGGTCGTCGTGGTATTTTGATCCCATTAAAAAAGGCGCTAATTAACGAAGCCGATATTCGTATTGTAATTGATACAGTTTCAGCCGACCCAGCCCTTGCAGCGCACCTGTTGCAGCGCAGCAATACGGCTCAAGCAGCCGGTGTGGTGTCTACCAAAAGCCGCAGTGTTAAAGATGCCTTAATCCGCCTAGGGCAGGTGAACATTTACCGTTACGCTTTTTCGTTTTACTTAAAAGAGCGCCTAGATGAGCTAGCCGAACCCTACAAAAAGCTAGTGCAAGGTTACTGGGCGTTAAATGAAGCAATTGCCCAAGATTGTATAGAATTACTACGCCAAGATAACGACGCAGGCGCAGGCACAAACGTTGACGCAGATGAAGTGCAAACCTTAGCGCTTTTTAGTGTGTTTGGGCAGGTTATTGCATTAACAGCATTTGCCTATTTAAACGCTGAGTTGCCCAGACCTGTGTCGTTAAAAGTGCTTAAATCGTTAATTGAACAGCAGCAACAAAAACTGTCTTTAGAGGCGTTTGAATCGCTAGGGCTAGACGATGATTTACGAGTAGAGTTCATGGTTGCGCATAACTTACGTCAAACACAAAATCCTGACTCAGCAGGACTTGTGCTTCGACGTGTGTTATCTAAACGCAATTTATTGATTAATCCGCTGTAACGCTAAGCCTTCGCTTGCAACAAGCTCAAGCCACTTTTGGATCAAATTAGCATTGGTGGCATCGCGGCGATAAGCGCCAAATAACGGGCGCTTTAGTCCTTCTGCACCTAATTTTACTGCCGTTAAACTTAACCCCTGACTTTCACGAATTGACCAAGTCGGTAGTGTTGCAACGCCATCATTACAGGCCACTCGTTGCAGTAACATTGAGGTTAACTCACACTGTTTTTGCTCACCAGGCTCAACACCTGCGGGTTCTAAAAAGTGCTTGTAGATGTCTAATCGAGCTAAGGGTACAGGGTAACTAATTAACGTTTGTTTTGCTAAATCAGTTGGGGTGACATAAGCCTTTTTAGCTAATGGGCTCTCACTTGCTGTGACTAATTTAACTTCAAAATCAAACAAATGTTGATATGCCACACTGTGACCAGGCACAGGATCTGAGGTCAACACTATGTCTAATCCGCCCGTTTCTAATGCATTAAGCGAATCAAACAAATGACGGCTTGAAATATCAATCTGCGCCGCAGGAGCATGTTGCTTAAACTGCTCAATCACCGGCATTAACCAACGAAAACAGCTATGGCACTCAATGCCCAATTTAAGCTGTTGGCTTTCCCCTTCAAGACCCCGTTTAAGATCTGACTCAGTGGCTATCACCTTAGGTAAGATTTCTTCTGCTAAATTCAGTAGTCGCGCACCTTCGTGAGTGAAAGTTAACGGTTTACTTTTACGCACAAAAATAGCCGAGTTAATACGAGTCTCTAACTCTTTAATTTGATGAGAAAGCGCCGACTGGGTTACAAACCGCTTTTTAGCCGCACCAGCCAAACTGCCACTCTCTTTTAACGCCATCAAGGTGCGAAGGTGTCTAAGCTCTATCATTTTCTCTCCACATGAATCTTGCTCAACTAGCTGATGAAATCAATTCTGTTGCATAGCAGCAGAGTACCACAATAAACTTCTAGACGTCCAGACGCCTGTATGAGTTTTTTTACATATTTAACTATTAATTTTAGTTAATGAAAGGGGTGGGTGAATCTTAAAGATTGACAGTTATTGAATTATCGTCAGGCAAAGGCTTTACTAGGTTAAACATGAGGTTACGTTTAATAGGCAAAAAATAAATCGCTGAGAGATCAATTACTAACGCGCAATGGTATTAATACTATACTGAGAATAGGTGCTAACAGATAAATAACAGGAGCCGAGCATGAGCCACACATACAAAATTATCGAACTTGTAGGGTCATCACCCATTAGCTCAGATGACGCCGTTAAAAATGCCATAGCGTCAGCCAATAAAACCCTAAAGCATTTACGCTGGTTTGAAGTTGTAGAAACTCGCGGTCATCTAGAAGAAGGGTTGGTTGCACATTGGCAAGTCACCATAAAAGTGGGGTTTACTTTAGATAAGTAACACGAGTGATATGAATTGTGATGACTAGTTATGTTTAGTCTTACGATTTATCGCCATTATGCATCTCTTGGTAGGCCTTTTTGTATTGCTCTTATAACCCGTTGGGTTTTGCGTGAAAGTGCTTCTTGTGGCGCTTTTTGCTTTTGTTGGGTTATGGCCCAGTCGATATGTTCGAGTACCATGTCGTCGACTTCGTCGCTGTGTTTACGTTGCTCGAGTGCGTTGATGATATTTGGGTTTGCTGGGGCATTGCCTAATGCTATGGCGATATTGCGTAGCCAGCGTTTGTGGCCTATTCGCCTAATGGCGCTGCCTTCAGTTTGGCGCAAAAAAAGCGCTTCTGACCAGTTAAATAACGTGATGAGTTCTGGCTGGAACAGTGCTGGGCGGGTATGAAAGTCGGTTTCGGCTGTTACTGGTGCCTGGCTGTTAACTGGGCAAACGAGTTGGCAGTCGTCGCAGCCGTATATGCGGTTGCCTATTAACGGCCTAAATTCTTCAGGAATGGCGCCTTGTAGTTCGATGGTTAAATACGATATACAGCGGCGCGCGTCGACCACGTAAGGCTCGACTATGGCATTGGTTGGGCACGATTTTATGCAGGCTACACAGGTGTTGCAGCCTTCTTTGATTGGGATGTCTAAAGGCAGTGGCAAGTTTACGAGTAACTCACCTAAAAAAAACCAGCTGCCTGCATCTGGATGTAAAATCAGCGAGTGTTTACCTGTCCAGCCTATGCCTGCTTTGTCGGCTAATGGCCGCTCTAGTACGGGGGCTGAGTCGACAAATGGCCTAAAGTCTGTGTCATTAAACCCTAAGGTTTTACAGTGTTCGGTGATTTGATCGCCAAGCTTTTTGAGCCGTTGGCGGATCATTTTATGGTAATCACGGCCGCCAGCATATCGCGAGATGTAGGCTAGGTTGGGGTCGGTTAAGTTACTGGCAAAACCTGCATCTGGTGGCAGGTAATCCATTCGGGCACAAATGACTCTTAAGGTGCCGGGGTGGAGTTCGTGAGGTCTAGCTCGCATCATCCCATGGCTGGCCATGTAATTCATTTCGCCGTGGTAGCCTTTGTTTAACCAGTTTTGTAAATCAGCTTCGTGTTGGCTTAAATCAATATCGGCCACGCCGATATGAGCAAAGCCAAGTGCTTTTCCCCAGTGTTTTATTTGTCTGCTAAGCGCATCAAGCTGGGCCTGTGTTAATGGGCATGGCTCAGTTGTTATAGTCGTAGCGGCGGTGTTTGGTGCTGGGGTTGTGGCTGTCATGGTGTTGTCATTTAGTAAACTCACCGCAAATTATACGCATTTTACTCGGCTTTGACACAGTTTCTGCCGGCAGCCTTAGCTGAATAGAGTGCTTTATCGGCTTTGAGTAATAAGGGGGATAATTCTGTTTCGTTACTGTAGCTTGCCACTCCGGCACTGACGGTTTGCACTAAGTTAGGCGAAATTTGGCACCAATCATAATTGGCGATGGTGTCAATTAAACGAGTCGCGATGTCGATTGCCTGTTGCTTGTCGATATTAGGAAGCAAAATTAAAAACTCTTCGCCGCCTACTCGGCCTACCACATCGGTTTCGCGCATCATACTTGAGCAAATTGAGGCTAATTTGATTAGTACTTTGTCGCCGATTTCGTGGCCTAAATTGTCATTCACTTTTTTAAAGTGGTCTGCATCAAATGAAATGATAGAAAAGGGTTTACCAGACTGTTTGGCCGTTTTTAAAAAGCGCTGGCCTTGTGTGTAGGTGTCGCGACGGTTTGATAGGTTGGTTAGTTCGTCGGTTAATGCTAAAGCTTTAAATTGTTGTTTTCGCATAACTTGTCTGTATGCAAATACCGATACAATGGCTAAAATAATGGCCACGAGAACAATAATAATAATTTGCATTTGTTCATTGCGTTGCAGTATTTGTAGTTGCTGCTCTTTGTCTTTGTCTCGTTGTACTAACCATTCGTTTTCTGATTGTATTTTGTTTGTGTCAAATCGAGTTTGCATTTCTGCGTTGCGATCTGAAATGGATTGTTTGTCGAGTGCTAGGTGTGAGTCAACATAGGCAGATAACGAGTAGTATGCGTCGGACCATTGCGCTAACGCTTCATAGATTGTGCTTGTTAGCATTAAGGCTTGATTAAGGCCCCGAGTGTTTTCGCTTTCTCTAAATGCGCTTTGTGCTTTTTGGGTGTATGTTAACGCGATTTTGTGCTGACCAAGTTGATGATGAACTTCAGCCAGATATAAATTTAAGTAGCCGTAACTGCCATTATTGTTTGATGTGATGAACTTTTCGGCTTGTTCGAGTTGTTTTTGTGCCTGTGTAAAGCGGCGTAATTTAATTAAGTTACCGCCAATGTTTACAGACATGTTTGCCGCGGCTGCGGGTTCTTTTTCGTTAAGCCAAAATGCATGACTTTGTTTAAATCTGTCAATGGCTTGCTGATATTGGCCTAGCTCTTCAAGTGAATAAGCAATGTCGGTATTAATTTGTGTAGCGGCAAAGAGTTGCTTATTTTTACGGTAGTACTGTTCAATTTTTAATTGGTATTTTAGCGCTGTTTTGGCATCGCCAAAGCGTCGGTAAGTGTTAGCCAGCTCGCCCAAATTGACGTTGGCCCAATAAGGGGTATTGAGCGTGTCATACAGATTTTGTGCTTTGATGAGATCTTCTAGTGCGGCAGAAAAGTGCCCTTTATAAGATAAAATGGTGCCTCGGATACTGCGGCCATCGGCAATTAGGCGTGGGTCTTCTAGTAAATAGGCATTTTCGATAGCGGTGTTTAAATCGTCAAAAAGCACATTGTTTTTGTTAAGGTAATGCAAGTACCACGCTTTGCAATATTGTAAGTCTACCTGAATGAGTGATGGGCTAGGTTGGCTGTAAATCTTGAGGTACTCATTGGCATAATCTACCGCTGCGTTGAGTTGCTCTGGGGTCTCTGCGGGTAAGTTCCAGCAAGTTAATCTAATGTGTAATTGTTGCCTAATTGAATCGTTGGCAGCTAATGTACTTTTATACTCTGCTAGTAGCTTGTTTACTCTTTCTTCGGGTAAAAATTCACCACTGTCAAACAATCGATAAATTTCATCCGCCCGCGGGTTGTCGCTAGGGGTGGCATTTGCTTTGCCAGTTATTGTTATTAACAACAGCACTATTAGGCAATAAATGATTGTTGAGAATATTGATTTAAACAAAGCGACTGAGTCTCATTTTAATTATTATTGTTTAGATTAGCGTTTTTTTAAACAAATGTCTTGTATACAAACAATGCAATGCAACCATGGATGTTGATTTTTTGTTACACCTTAGCTGGGCAGTCATTGTGACGCTAAAGCATGTTTGCATTCGGTTTAACACCCGGGTATAAAGACGCCTTTGTGATGTTGGTTTGTATACCCAATCAACTTGATGATACGAGGTTCTGCGTGTTCAGGTTGTTTGGGTATATACACTTGGCTTTATTCACTTAGCCTTGCAGAGTTGGCAGACAAGCGCCTGAGCGTTGGCCAAACATCATGTAAATTATTGCTAAAGTAGAGAGAGTATCATGAGCAAAGTTGATCAAGAATATGAAAAAGTAGCAAAGCAAATTTCATATAATGTGGCTAATAAAGTGTTACCCATGGACAAATTACCTGAAACACTATTAGAGGCTTACGAAGGCTTATTTAATGAGTTGGTAGCAGACAATGCCAATGTGTTTGCTCAAGCTTGGGATGCTTTACCAGGTAGTGCACAAAAGTTAATGACTAAAGCTGAGTTTCATGGTTTTTATATTGCCAATGCGTGGATGCAACTTAGCCGCGTTGCGCAAGAAATTGCAGACAGTGCCGATTCTGAAGAAGAAATGCAAAACAATGAATACGATGGCGTATTTGGCCGTTTAGCTGAGCAGTCGCTTAAAGAGTGCATTCGCAAGCTTAAAAAAGCCCGTACAGATCGCTCAATGTTTAACAGTTTTAAGTAGGTAATGTCGGCTTAATGTTTACTCAACCATTGTAAGCAAACATAAAAAATCCCAGCCTAGCTGGGATTTTTTGTTTTAAGGCGCTTAATATTAATTAAAACGAGGTGCGTCTATAGCGGCGATATTCTGGTTCCCAGAAGTTGGCCTCTATCGATTGTTTTAGCAGCTCATCGGTACATGGCAGTGCTAACCCTTGGTCAATTGCGGTTCGGGCTACTGCAAAGGCAATGTATTTGCTGACTTCTTGAATATCTTCAAGTTTTGGCAGTAACGAGCCTGTACCACTTTTACCCAATGGCGAGCATTCTGATAATGCTTGGCTAGACGCCATAAGCATTTCATCTGACACGCGTTTGGCGCCACATGAGAGTACGCCTAAACCAATACCCGGGAAAATAAAGCTGTTATTACATTGGGCAATTTCATAGGTTTGACCATTAACCACAACGGGCTCAAATGGGCTACCTGTTGCCACTAATGCTTGGCCAGATGTCCAGTGCAAAATGTCTTTTGGTGTTGCTTCAACACGGCTTGTTGGGTTTGATAATGGAAACACAATCGGGCGTTCACAGTGGCTGTGCATGGCGCGAATGATTTCTTCGGTAAACAGCCCAGGTGCACCAGACACGCCAATTAATACGGTTGGTTTGGCATTGTTGACAACATCGAGTAATGAAATGTTATCGCTGTAGTTGTCCCAAGTGTTTACACGTTTGCTTTGCTGAGCTAACTTTTGCTGAAATGGCAATAGGTTAGGCATGTTGTCCAGTAGTAAGCCCCAACGGTCTACCATAAAGACTTGCGAGCGAGCTTGTTCGTCGCTAATGCCCTCTGCAACCATTTGCGCCACAATGGCTTCGGCTATACCACAACCGGCACTACCGGCACCTAAAAAGGTGACTCGCTGCTGGCTTAATTTGCTGTTAGCGGCTTTACAAGCGGCTAGCAATGACCCAACGGTAACGGCTGCAGTGCCCTGAATATCGTCATTAAAGCTGCAATATTGATCTTTGTAACGCTCAAGCAATGGCATGGCATTTTTTTGTGCAAAATCTTCAAATTGGATTAACGCATCTGGCCAGCGACGATTCACCGCTTGCATAAATTCTTCAACAAATTCTGCGTATTCGTCGCCACCAATACGCTGGTGGCGCCAGCCCATGTACATTGGGTCTTCGAGTAAGTGCGGGTTATCTGTGCCCACGTCTAGGGTAACAGCTAAACAGTATGCAGGGCTGATACCACCACAGCTGGTATAAAGCGATAATTTACCAATGGGGATCCCCATGCCGCCAATACCCTGATCGCCAAGGCCTAAAATACGCTCGCCGTCGGTAACAACAATCACCTTCACTTTATGACGAGTAGAGTTATTTAAAATGTCGTCAATGCGGTCTTTGTTTGGGTAAGAAATAAATAACCCACGGTTACGGCGATAGTTTTTAGAGAAACGCTCACAGGCTAAGCCTACTGTTGGGGTGTAGATAATCGGCATCATTTCGCTGATGTGATTACGCAGTAAACGGTAAAATAAGGTTTCGTTGGTGTCCTGGATGTTGCGTAAATAAATATGCTTATCAAGGTCGTTGTTGAAACTTTTGAATTGATCGTAAGCGCGTGATGCTTGCTCGTCGATGGTTTCAATCACCCAAGGCAATAGGCCTTCGAGGTTAAAGTAAATGCGTTCTTCTTCACTAAATGCAGTGCCTTTGTTAAGCAGTGGTGATTCAAGGATCGCAGGGCCAGCGAAAGGAAGATATAGGGGGCGTTTATTATCGTCCATGGGGAACCTTAATGTGTGAGATCGTATTTGATCGTTATTAAAATATTTATCATTATAGATTATCACGTCTGGTATTTTTTGTGGTCTGTTAAGTGACTAAAATCACCTTTTTTATCTTGTACTTTTATTCAGTTGACTCAAGTGTGTTGTTTGAATGCATATCCCTAGGGACAAATATGAGTGACAAATATCAGAAACAAAAATGCGCAGCCTAAGCTACGCATTAATATAATAAGGTTACTGTATATTACTTACCACGATGTTTAATCGATAACCCTTTTACAAAATTACGTAACACTTGATCGCCGCAGGTTTTATAGTTTTTGTGGTCAGGGTTACGAAATAGTGCGCCAAGCTCAGATTTTGACATGGCAAAATCGGCTAGGGCTAAGGTGGCTATGATGTCTTCTTCACGCATTTCTAGGGCAACGCGTAATTTTTTAAATATTAAGTTATTGGTTAATTGCTTTAATGGTGCTGGCACTTCAGTACCGGGTTTTAGACCACGATTATTGATAATCAATCCATCTAAAAACTGACACATTAATTTGTCATTACACGCTTGATAACCTTCTTCGTCCTCTTTTTTCAGTAAGGCAATAATTTGATCTGAGGTGATTTCGGTATTAGCTTGGCTGAAAATGTTAATCATTTTGGCGTTTGAGTAGTCAAACACAAAACGAATACGGCGAAGAATATCATTGTTAATCATAAGGTTCTCTGGCGCGGCTGCGCATGTTTGGTTTAGGTCAAGTGACGAATGACTATTATAACGAGTTATGCGCGAAGCGTCAGATTATTCGTCAGTTTTTAATTGATTTCTTATGGCAAAGCGGATTTTGTCATGCAAACCAAATACGCGCTCCATGTTGTTTAGGTCCCATGAGGTGTTTTCTAAAATCACTACGCTTAATTGCGTTTGTGGGTAGTAGAGCATCAGGCTAATGTAGCCGGGCAGGTAACCTGTATGGCTGTATTCAACCAGGCCTGCATTCTGGCTAATTTGTAAACCATACCCGTAACCAAGTTCGCCCCATCGATGTGGCCTTTTGGCACTAGGTGATGTCATTGCTTTTATGCTGGCAGAAGATAAAAACTGGGGTAAGCCTGAAATAAATGCAGCAATCCCTTGGCTAGTGGCCTGCATGGCGCCAAAAGCAATTAAGCCATTATCTATGGTGAGCTCATCTAACAGCACTTGTTGCTGTTGCTGCTCCATCAATCCGGGCACGAGTCGTGGCTGCTTTGCATATAGTTCAGTGATTTCACCTACGTCAGCGCTTATATCGAGCTGATATTGCTTAGCAAATTGGTTTACCAGGTCAGAGTAGGGCATTTGATAGCGCTGGCTCAGTATATCGCCAAGCAGTTTGTAGCCGTAATTTGAGTAACTAAACTGGCTGCCTGGTGTAAATTGCAATTGTGCATGTTGCTCCGCAGATGTTGGCGGGAGTATGCCTGAGGTGTGATTAAGTAATTGCGCGACAGTGATCGGTTGTTTGGTGGTGATATTAAGGTGATCGCTAATGTTATCGCTTAATGATAATTTTTGTTGATCAACCGCGCGCATAATTAGCGTGGCAGTAATGGTTTTAGAGATGGAGCCAATGAGAAAGCGGCTGTCAGCGCGAATGCCATCTCCTTTGGCCAAGTCGACATAAGTTTGCTGGCTGTCGCGGATTAATATATTGCCTGTAAAGGGTCTTGAGCCCTGATCGACTATTGTTTGCACATCGGCATTAGTTAGGGTTAACCCCAAAGCAGATAAAGGTAACAGGTTTAGGCTGAGTAATACCGCAGCTTGCTTTAACCTTTGTTTGACGCGGTTTATAACCATCATTTTAAAAACATCACTTTGTTAAATACCAATAAATAAACAGTAAGGCAAAACCGACTAAATACACTAGGCCAAGCCAGGATAGTGCCACCATTGCTGAGCCATAGCGATGTTGTTTTGGGAGGTTATCACTCACCATTAAGCGGAAGTTTAACCAGGCAAAAATCACTGTGGTCATAAAGGCTAGGATCATCACAAACTCAAGCAGTGGCAGTAACGCGCCTTTAAAAAATAAAATCAGTAACAAGCCTAAAGCACTCACCGCTAGCATGACTGGGGTTAAGTAGTTGCGTGGCGATTGGCTATTAGATAGCAATTTCCACCCCATATCCAGGGTGCGGCTGTAGCCATCGATAACAGTGACTGTGGTGCTAAAAATACATAAAAACGCCACAATTCCAATCAAGTAGCGGGTTTCGTTGCCCATCACCTGGCTATAGAGGGTGATGAGTTGTGAGGCAAATACCGCCCCAGAATCTGAGAAGCGCTCGCCACTGCCGTGCATCACTAATGCGCCCAGGGCTAAAAACACAATCGCCAATATTGCGGTGGTGACATACCCTAGGTTGAAGTCGAAAATTGCCTGTTTTGCTGTTACGGTTTGGCTTTTGCGTTTTTCAACTAGCCATAAGGAGTTCCAAGCACTGACTTCAATTGGGGCTGGCATCCAGCCCATCATTGCCACTAAAAAACCGACATAAGCCCATTGCCAGGGAGACTCACTGACCGATGGCGTAGCAAAGCCGGTTTGGTGATTAAATGCTAATGCAACGGCGATGAGTGTGGTGAGCGTGAGGGCAAGCATAATCACTTTTGTGAGTTTATCGAGCAGTTTGTAATGGCCAAATATCAGTAACGCCAGCGAACTTAGCAATACGATTAGGGCTAATACATCAATTGAGAGCGGAATAAACTGAGTTAGCATGGCGGCCGTGAGCATGCATACCCCTGCTGTGCTGGCGATAGCGGCTATGATGTTTAACCCAGTAAACAGCATTAAATACCCTCGGCCTTGTTTTTGGTAACCCTGGAGTAAGCTTTCCCCTGTTGCGGCGGTATAGCGAGCGCCTGCGGCAAAAAAGGGATATTTTAGAATGTTGACCAACAATATTAGCCAGGCTAATTGCCAGCCAAACTCAGCCCCTGCACGTGTCGATGCGACTAGATGTGATGCCCCAATGGCGGCTGCTGCCATTAAAATACCAGGGCCGGTTGCTTGCAAAAGACTCTGCATTTGTGCAAAAAATGAAAGGGAATTTTTGTTGTGATTCATGATTAATAGCAAATGCCTATTGTCGGTTTTTAGGTGTTAATGCTTGTTCAATTCGCAATAGAGTGGCGTTTATTTGTTGTAGATTTTCCACTAATAAAGCATCTAAAGCGGGTGGCTGCGAAACGTTTTCTTTGCGCTGATTTAATAATGATTTTTGATATAACACCCGCTCTCTAAATGCCTGCACATCAACCACACCTACCAGATTAATTAATGCACCATGGCCAGATTGCCCTGCGGTTTCAACGGTTAACTTGTGTATGCCAAATAAGCGCATTAAAGGGCCTTGAATCAGCGCCATGTCGGTGATTTTATCCAAGGGTATGGTGTTTTCAGTTCGGGTTAATAAACCTTTGCGCACAATGAGTTTTTGTTCGGTTAATTCGGCGCTCATGTTGGCAATATACCGTCTGACCGCCCATAAACCCAAAGGAAACCACAATAATAACAAGGGAATGCCAACAATACTGACGGTAAAAAACACTGCACCAGACACCAGCCAGTATAGGCCTAGGTTTGCATGAAAGTGTGCACTAACTTGCTGTTCGTCTGCCATAAAGCCTTCTTGAGGTAAGAATTAAAATTCACTTTTTTTACTTAAATATTCTTGATTAAGTATTTGGTTACATTTACATTACAGCCTTGTTTTGACAATGTGTTGACATTGTTAAAATATAACTTAACATGAATATGCAAATAAAAAAATCCAACAAAGTCGTATGCGGTAATTTAGATACCGCAGTTTGCAGTAGTCATGGATATAAAACAATAAATTAACGTTAAGGATGATCATGAAAAAACCTAACCTATTACGCAGCGCTTGCGCTATCGCTGTTTCACTTTCTTTAGCCCCTATTTCACTTGTTGCACAAGCTGCTGATGAAGCTCAGGCAAAAGTTGAACGTATCGAAGTGACGGGATCTCGTATCAAACGGACTGATATTGAAGGCCCTTCGCCAGTACAATCGTTAAACAAAGAAGACATTGCTAACATGGGCTTTGACAACCTACAGCAATTACTTGAGCGCATGCCTGCTAACGGCTCTGGCGCATTTTCTACTCGTGGTAACAGCCAAGACTCTACCGCAAACGGTGGCGCGTCTATCAGTTTACGTGGCTTAGGGCCTGATGCGACATTGGTATTAATTAATGGTCGCCGAGTTGGTGCAAGTGCCTTTGCTGAAGGTATTTCAAACTCGTTTGTTGATATTAACAACATTCCAGTGTCTGCCATTGAGCGTATCGATATTTTAAAAGATGGTGCGTCAGCTATTTATGGTTCTGACGCTATTGCCGGTGTGGTTAACATTGTATTGAAAAAAGACATTGAAGGTCTTGAAGTTAACCTAGGCTACGGCGATGACAGCGGCACAGGTTATGACGAAACCACAGCAAGCCTTGTATGGGGCGTAAAAGCTGATAAAGGTAGTGCATCAGTTATTTTAGATTATTTTACTAACGGTACTTTGTCTGCCGAAGACATGGGCCGTTTTGGTACCGCTAATCAATCACCTTATGGTGGTGAAGATTACCGTTCATCACGCGGATTCCCTGGGTATTTTTATGTAAATGGCGTAAAAACCATTGACCCTGATTGCCCAGCCGACAGCGCAACGGCAAGTGGTAGTTGTTTGTTTGATTACGGCCCATACAATTTAACCATCCCAACGGCTGAGCGTGTTGGAGCTATTGGTCAATTTGATTATATGTTGGGTGAAGATTTAACGGCATTTTTAGAGTTGTCGGTACAGCACAATACCTCTGAAGCGGGCGGTGCACCAACGCCGTTAGATGAAGATGCCGGTTTAACCGTTCCAGGTACCCACCCAGATAACCCATTTGGACAAGATATTGATATTGGCCGTTATCGTACGGTAGATGCTGGCGCACGTCGTTGGGATATCGAGTCAGATACTATGCGTATTGTTGCTGGTCTTCGCGGTGTGGTAAACGATTGGGACTGGGAAGTGTCAGCTCAACGTGGCCGCAGCGAATCAACCCAAACAGGTGACCGTTCACAAGGCTGGATAAGAACAGATTACCTACAAGCTGAGATTGATGCTGGTAACTACAACCCATTTGGCGGCACCATTAACTCACAAGATGTGATTGACCGTATTACAACCAGCCTAGTTAGACAAGGTGAGTCGAACATTACCTCTTATGATGCCAGCATTTCTGGTCATGCATTTTCTATTGGCGATCGCGATATTATGATGGCCGCTGGTGCTGAATACCGTGAAGAAAGCGTTAGCGATATTCCGGATGAGCAGTTCCAACGTGGTTTGATTTTTGGTACTGAGGCCATTTCGGCGTTTGGTTCACGCGATCAACATGCAGCTTATGTTGAGTTATCTATCCCTGTTGCTGATAACTTTGAGTTACAACTTGCTGGCCGTTACGACAGTTACAGTGACTTTGGCTCAACGACTAACCCTAAAATTGCTTTCCAATGGGGTATTAGTGACGAGTTAACCGCTCGTGGTTCTTGGTCAACTGGATTCCGTGCTCCTTCACTTGCGCAAATCGGTTTAGGCCCATCTGAAAAGAGTGATTTTTTAGTTGATAGCTATCGCTGTGCCGCTGACAACGTTGATTGTGAGTTATTAGATTACAACTTTATCTTTGCTGGAAACCCCGATCTTGAGGCTGAAGAGTCTGAAACTTGGAACGTGGGTATGATTTGGGCACCAAGTCAGCAATTTGATATTGGGTTTGATTTATTCAATATTGTTCAAGATAACAAAATTGACTCACTGCAAAACCAAGATATTTATGATGAGCACTGTGGTGACCAAAACAGTACTGTTTGTGTGCGTAATGCTCCACAAGCAGGTGAAACCTTTGGTACGATTGATGTAATCAACTCAGGCTTTGTTAACATTGGTTCGCAAGAGGTTCAAGGCCTTGATTTATCAACTCATTATGGCCTTGAGTTAAATAGCTATGGTGATGTTAAGTTTGGTTTAGAGTACAGCTATTTAATCAGCTTCGAAAAAGAAGTCGATGGCACAACGATTGATTACACTGGCGAGTATGAGTACCCAGAGCACCGTTGGTTAGCAACAACTAACTGGATGATGGATGACTTTGCCGCCAACCTAAACCTAAGTTACATTGGTGAGTTTGAAGACTACAACCAAACTCGTACCGTTGACTCGCAATTGTTAGTGGATATGTCTGGTTCGTATCGCTTTAGTGACATGGTTAAGTTGACCGTGGGTGTTAACAACGTGTTTGATGAAGACCCATCATTTGCTATCGGCGATGGTGATGCTGACCTTTACGGTTATGCAATGGGTGTACATAACCCACTAGGACGTTTCATTTATACTAAAGTCTCGATGAACTTCTAAATGTAAAACCACTTTACTGATAAAAGCCACATAACACATGCCGTGTAATGTGGCTTTTTTATTGGTTTTAATCTGTTGAATTAAAAATAACACCATCATTTGCAGTGGTATTACTTGTGCAGCACTTAACTTTCAGGCGAGTATGATTGTGAGTTCAAGTGACACATTATTTTCCATAGTCAAACTTGTAGAACATGGTCTTGAGCTTAATCATGGAGGAGTCGTGCAATGCGTTTTAGTTTGTATCTATTTGCCTTTAAACATCATCAAGTTGATTATCGCAATGGTGACGAGTTAGCCAGTACGCTGTCGGCGCATGAAAATATTAATATCGTTGAAGCAAGGCGTTTTGACTATCAGCATGAAGACGGCGGCCGTGCTTTATTTAGCATCGCGGCCGACGAAAACGTGTCGAGTATTGATGTTACTGTTTTTCAGCTGACTAAAGGGTTAACCGATTACTTATTTGAGCTACAACAACAATGGCAATTAGTGCTGATTGATGTACAAGGTGATGTTAAAACATCAAATAATGAAGATGAACACCCAATTATCTTTGTGCTGTCTCAAGCAGACGTTGAACACCTTCCTAGTGATTATCATTCACCGCGTTGCGTACTTGAAAATAAAGTCATGCTATACGATTACTTATCTACCTCGTTTACTGCTTGGCAGCGTTATCGCGATCAAGTTATCGGCAGGGGTAACTCTCAGCTTATTGATGACAGCAAGTGTTTATTCGAACTGATTGTTGCACCACTACCGTTAATGTTACGTCAGCAGCTTTGGGCCAAAATTCAGCCTAAGTTAGTTGAGCATGGCGTTGAGGATGCTTTTCATGATGTGTTGTCATCATTAGATGCGCAGTTAAATGGCCAAAAGCAGTGGGTATGGTTACAAGTAGATGTGCGCGATCATAATGAAGTGTTATGGCAAGCCAAGGCTATTGCAAAAACGTTAGATTTAGGCGAGTTCATTGATGATGAGCGCGGTAAAAATGATTTGCTGGCCGACTCTGCCTGTTTGCATGCCTTGTCTGGATTTGATTTATGGCTGAGCCAATTTGGGCGATCATTTATTTTGATTGAAAATGGCGATACCTATTTCGGTTTTGTCGTAGCTGATGAAGATGTCGACAATACGCTCGGGTTATTTAAGCGACTATCGTTGAATGGACAAGCTATTCGGCACATAGCCGATGATTATGCCGCAGCGGTGAAAAAGTCGCTTGATGAAGCCAAAGCGATGGCGACTGAGAAGGGATTAATTAGTGAATTTCCGACAGATTACCCAATTTTAAAACAAGATACTGCTCAATCTGGCGTGATGATTATTCCTCTTGAGGTAAGTAAAACATCGTTGAAAAATAGCGTGGCAGAACAAGCTAACAATGCTTTAGCGTTAGGCAGAATACCATTGATTTGTTTATCAGCACCTTGGTGTGAACCTTGCCAAGATATGTTTGTTGTATTGCATCAACAAGGTGCGCAAAGTGTGATGCAACAGATTGCAATAATCCTATTGGATATAGAAGATTGGGGCGCACATTTAGGCAGTATTGATATACAACCTAGCTGTATCCCTGTGTTTTTTGATGTCAATGTAGATGGTAGTGCAGGCAATAATTCGGTTAATGGTAATGCTTGGGGAGAACCTGCAGATGCTATTGAAATAGCAGGTATTTTACGTGAGACCTTTGGATTACATTAAGCGGATTACATCCAATATTTAGCGGCCAATAAAAAAGGAAAACCTATGGTTTCCTTTTTTATTTTATGGCGTAGCTAAACGTTACACTAATTGAGTTGCAGCCCATTTTGCACGGCTTTCACGACTCTCGCTCATGCCGTTGTCTGCGCGGTAAGCTTTATAGGCTTCGGCATCAAGTGCCACTAAACTTACGTCAACCTCAAGTACTAATTTACACTCTTTTTTAATGCGCCATGCAGCTGTGCTATAGAGCTCTGTTAATGGCAGTGTGCTTAAAAACTCAGGATTATACTGGGTGTAAACCGCTTGAGTTGGGTATACCACAAAGGCTAAACGGCGTTTAGGCTCTTTTTTGAACAGCTCTTCAATGCCGTCTGTGGTGTTGAGTACTTGCATTTCGATGATGTCATCTATGTCGAGTAGCTTTTTTTGCACAGGTACTGGCGTGTCTGTTTCACCGGCTTCCCATGCTAATACGTCTTGGTGAGTGGTACTTGTGATGCTAGCAACTTGCTCAGTGGTTAGGCCCAAAGATAAGCGTAAATATTGCATTTCAATGGCGTTCAGGCCAGTATTTTTAGACATGTTTATTCTCGTATTCATTATATTGTGTATGTTTTTGGCGTGGTGGCCGTTTGGTTATTGTTCTAGCCAAACATCTTCTATCCAATCCCACAGTGACTCCCAGCCTTCTTCGCTAAAGTCGCCATCTTCCCAAAACTGCACTTCACCTTCTTCATTGATGCAATAAAAACTTTCGCCAACCTGACAAATGGCGATTTGGTCGCGCGGCATACCAATTGACCAGGCATAACTGGTGACCTCTGGTAGGTAGGTGTGTGAGTATGGATCGGCAACGGTGACGGGCTCTAGGGTGCCGTAAATTACGTCACTGGCGTATAGCAGGTATTCTTTTAAATCATTGGGTAGGCCAATAAGAATTTGTTCTTCAACTTCAACAATTTGTTCAAATGTGGGCAGCTCAAGCGGAACGGGTACGGTTTCGCTTAATTCTTGCAATTGATCAATAATTTCGTTCATGTCTATGTCCGGCAGGAAGCTCTTTTGCGCGAGTATAGCAGATGTGGAAGACACTGAGTTTTTTCGGATAAAAAAAAGCGCTCAATGAGCGCTAAAGGGTGGAAACGGTAAGCCATGGGGGTGGTTAAGCTGCTTGAGTCGATGGAGCAGCGCTTTGGCGTTTATAGTACAACCAGGCTTTATGATATTGCTTATGTGAATCTTGGCGCAATTTAGCAATACTGGCATGCTCAATGTCGTTTAATGCTCTTTGCTCTGTTTTGGCCTGTAGTTCAATGGCTTGAATTTGCTCATATACCTGGTGCTCTGGGCCACTTTTAATCTCGGCGATATCATTTAAATGAAACTGTACCTCAACCACCATTTGGCTTTTTGGGAGTTTTACCAGCACGTTTAAGTCGCGATACCCTGAGGTTTTTGGCTCAGCAAAACGGTTTTTTAACTGCACGACATCGGTCGATTTGCGCAATTGTTGGTAACTGGTTAGTAAGCTATTGACATCATTGGCGATCACACTTGCACGTGCGATATCGGTTAATAGGCTGGCATCGCCGTTAAACTTTAATTGCACTTTTTGGGCTGCGCGAGCATAACTTTTGGTTGCAGGAATAATCGCAGAGGTATAGCTGGTTTGGTTGATATGCGTGAGCAGTTCGATTAGTTCTTGCTGGGCTGCTGGAGCCCGTGCCATTAAGCTGTCTAAGTTTTGAGTGTCTTGTTGTGCAAGCCCGGTGGTTTGCTCGCTTAGGTTAATTAATTGCTCAATGTCATTGTGTGATTTTTGGCTGAAGTCTGAGGGCTCGGCGAGCTTGTTATATTTAATCTCATTGGGTTGAGCAATTGCGCCGCGGGTAGACAGTAAAATTAAGAAGATAAAAAAAGTACGAAATAACTTATTCATTGAATAGCTCCAGCGTAATGTCTGTGGAACCACTTTACCGTTTTTTGGCTGAATAGGGGCTAAATGAACAAGGTTTAATTATACCGAGGATATGGTTAGCGATTATGGGTGTATGTACATATATATCAGTGGTTTAATTTATTTTGTTATAAAAAAAGGGCATCAAACGATGCCCTTGTTGTGTGTAAGTGTGACCTAGGTCAGCTTTTACATGGTTGATTACCAGATTTTAACGCGGTTTTCTGGAGCGATGTACATCTTGTCGCCTTCTTTCACGTCGTAAGTGGTATAGAACTCAGGCATATTTGACAATGCGCCAAGTGCACGGAAGTGGCCTGGTGAGTGCGGATCAGTCGCTACGCGGTTACGCATGGCTTCTTCTTTCATTTTTACTCGCCAAATTTGAGTAAAGCCCATAAAGAAACGTTGGTCGCCAGTTAAGCCATCAATTACTGGTGCTTCTTTACCGTTAAGTGACATTTTGTAAGCTTTATAAGCGATGGTTACGCCTGATAAGTCACCAATGTTTTCACCTAATGTTAGGCTTCCGTTAACGTGTAGATCGTCAAATACTTGGTAGCCGTTGTATTGTTCAATTAGGGCTTTGCCTTTTGATTCAAATGCTTTTAAATCAGACTCAGTCCACCAGTCGCGTAAGTTGCCTTCGCCGTCAAACTTAGCACCTTGGTCGTCAAAACCGTGGCCCATTTCGTGACCGATCACCGCACCAATACCACCGTAGTTTACTGCGTCATCCGCTTCTAGGTTAAAGAATGGCGGTTGTAAAATCGCAGCAGGGAACACGATTTCGTTCATGGTTGGGTTGTAGTAAGCGTTTACGGTTTGTGGCGTCATGTGCCACTCGTCTTTATCAATTGGTTGACCCAATTTAGCGAGGTTTTTGTTGTGCTCAAATATAGCTGCACGTTTAGCGTTACCCACTAAATCATCTGCTTTAATGCTGAGTTTGCTGTAGTCATCCCATTTGTTTGGGTAACCAATTTTTGGGTTAAACTTAGCTAATTTGTCTTTTGCAGCTACTTTGGTGTCAGCGCTCATCCAGTCTAGTGAGTCAATGCTTGAACCATAAGCGCTACGAAGATTTTCAACTAACTGCTCCATGCGAACTTTTGCTTCTGGAGCAAAGTGACGCTTGACGTACACTTTACCTACTACTTCGCCTAGGGTGTCACTTACTGTGCTCACACCACGCTTCCAACGCGGCTCTTGTTCTGCTTGACCATTTAAGGTTTTAGAGAAAAAGGAAAAGTTTTCATTGTCTAATGCTTCAGACATGTTGCTCGCATTGTGAGTTAAGGTCATCCAGGTTAGGTAGTTTTTCCAGCTATCAAGACTGTTGTTCTTGATCACTTCGCTTAACCCTTGAACATAGCTTGGTTGGTTAATAATGATATCTGTTTGCTTATCACCACCCACAGCTGCTAAATAGCCATCCCAGTTAATCTCTGGTGCCAATGTAGGCAAGTCTTTAACCTGGTATAGGTTATAGGTTTTGGTGCTGTCGCGGGTTTCAACTACGTCCCAATGTTTTTCAGCAATTTGGGTTTCGAGTGCAAGAATGGCTTCTGCATTAGCCTTAGCGTTAGGTAAACCTGCTAGGTTGTACATTTTTTCAATGTGTTCAACGTAGGCTTTACGGATGCTAACAAAGCGCTCTTCTTGGTTAAAATAGTAGTCTTTTTCAGGCAGGCTTAAACCATATTGCCAGATGTGAGTGGCATAACGGCTAGAATTTTTGGCATCGACTTCAACATAGAATGCTAATGGAGTGCCGCCGCCGTTGGCTTGGTTTTCACCAAAAAATGCGGTTAATTCGTTTTTGTCTTTTAATGCAGCAATTTTGTCTAACTCTGCCTGGATTGGTGCAATACCTAGTTTATTTAAGGTTTCAACGTCCATAAATGAGCGATATAAGTCAGCCACTTTTTGCTCATCAGTGCCGTCTGCTAAATCAGGGGTTGCACTTAAATCTTCGATAATAGCTTTAACATCATCACGAGCGTGTTCACGTAAGTCATAAAATGCACCAATGTTAGTGCGATCGCCTGGGATTTCAGCATTCTTCATCCATGCGCCGTTTACATACATGTAAAAGTCGTCTTGAGGGCGAACTGACTTGTCGATGTTGTCAAAAGTAATGCCTGAGGTAAGTGCTTTTTCAACGGCAACGGCTGCAGCTGTTTTGGCCACGTCTGCTGCTGGGGCGACTACGGCTTTGTCATCACTACAAGCACTTAGGCCTGCAATTAACGAGGCACATAAACCTCCAATTACTAATTTTTTCATTGTGTTTCCTTTGCTTTAAATTTAGGCGCCTCGGGTTCAGGCGTGTGAGCATATTGTATTTTTATTATGTCGTTAGCTTTAAAATGGGGATTTGTGCTTACCATTTTTTGTGGTGATTTTGTCACCTATATCGCTGACGATTTTTTGTGAAGACTATGTTACGGCCATACTTGCCTATAAAACAAGGCACTTTTGGTCGTTTTTGCCTGATATGGTAAGGGGATGTGTAACTAAAAATTACGTATAGGGCAAAAAAAGCGTGGATTGATTTCTATTTAACCTTAATAGGCCGCATAATAGCGCCATTATCAAAAAGTGAGTGTGTATTGTGCGTTTAGACAAATTTATCTGTGAAAGTACCGAGTTAACCCGTTCATTGGCCAAAAGAGCCCTGCATCGTGGTGATGTAACCTGTGATGGCGAGGTGGTTAAAGATTCTGGTTTTAAGGTGTCACCACATATGGATGTGCGCTTAGAGGGGCAGTCTATTAGCATTGTGGGTGAGCGTTATGTGATGATGAATAAACCCGTGGATACCATTTGCTCAACCATTGATGAGCAATACCCATCGGTATTAAGTTTGATGGACATTGAAAAAGTCGACACATTACATATTGCGGGGCGACTTGATGCCGATACCACGGGGTTGGTGCTTATTACCAGTGACGGCCAATGGTCGCATAAAATTACTTCGCCCAAGAAAGACTGTGGTAAACGGTATTTAGTGGAGCTTGCCGATCCTATCGATAACAGTTTAGTTTCGGTGTTTGCGAACGGCATTGAACTGCGTAATGAAGAAGGACTCACTAAGCCTGCATTGCTTGATATTATTACGCCGACTCAGGTGCGTTTAACCATTAGTGAGGGTAAGTATCACCAAGTAAAACGCATGTTTGCTGCCGTTGGCAATAAAGTGGTTAACCTGCACCGTGAAGCGGTAGGCAGTATTGAATTAGATGCTGATTTAGCGCCCGGAGAATGGCGTTATTTAACCGATGATGAAGTGAGTTCAGTAAAGTAATGCTAGCCTGGTTAAGCGAACTCTCGTTAAGGTTAATCTTAATCTGTAACAGCGTTGCTCAGCGATATTAGTGTCATGTACTATGCCCTGCGAGAGCGATGCCCAGCGATAGCGATGTCACTGGGCATTTTACTGTATGGCATTAGTCAACGGATGTAATGGTATTACTTCACGCTAATGCGGCCGCTGATGGTGTTGATATTGACCTGGCCGTCTCCTGATAAGCTTTTAAATTGTAAACTTTGGCTTGAAGAGTATTTTTGTTTTAATGGTTTGTCGTCTGTTAATTGATTGTCAATTTTGCCGCCTGGGCCGCCGTCTATCATAAAATGAATATTGGGAGCTGCGTTAAAAGCCATTGTAACGTTGCCGCTAATGGTTTCGAGACTGCCTTTACTGAGCTGTGCGCCGAGGTTGAGATTTGCATCGCCACTGATGGTGACCAGATTAATCTGGTTTAATTGCTTTAGCGTCGCCTCGATATCGCCAGAAACCTGATCAATGCTCACTTGTGTAAAGTCGCTGTGAGTCTCTAATTCGCCACTGACTAGTCTAAATTCTGCCTCTCCCTGGCTTTTGTTGTCGTTTATATCCCCTGATACGGTTTCTAGATTGATTTTTCCGCTTAATTGTTCGCTATTAATGTTGCCCGATACCGTGGTCAACTTGTTGCTGCCACTCAGTTGTTTGGCCTCGATATTACCGCTGACTAATGCGATGGCGATTTGGCCGCTGAGTTTAGACAGGGTAAAGTCGGCAGATACGCCTTGTGCGTCTAAATTTAGCTGTGCGGGCAAATAGATGGTTAATTGTGAGCCTGGTTTATTATTGCCTTGATAACTGCGCGGCAGCTTGTCTTCAATCACGACTGAATTGTCTTTTACATCAAATATAAAGCCTTCGCTTAGTTCATCAAGTTCGCCTTTAACTTGGATGCTGTTTTTGTCCCAACTCACAAACGCCACATTGCCACGTTGTACTTTGATACTGACGTTGGGGTTAGCTGAAACATCTTGCTGTTGGTCGACCGGCTCTGCTGCAATCGTTAAAGCGCTTATGGCCATTAGTGGCGCTAACAATGCGTATTTAATGCTGCTCATAGGGTATTTCCTTGTGATGGGCGTGTGTGGGTAAAAGGCAATTTTTGCCCTTGTTGTAATAAGGTGATTTGACGCTGCATTATCCAGCGCCATAATTGCCAAAGTTGTTGGTTAGTCGGCTGTTGGATTAAGGCTGCTTGCACTTGAACTGAGGCACTTTCTAGCTCTGCAAGCGCCTTGGCAATGTCAGTTTGAATATGTTCATTTTGGTCTGCTGATAACTGCCAGCTCACGGTATATTGATTGCTTATAAAGCCATCTAACTGACTTTGATGAGTTTGGGCAATTTGGTTTATCAAGTCTATTAAGTGATTATCGACTTCAACTGATGCAGCGGTGCCTGTTGTCGCCATGCTGACATTTGCCGTTTGCACCTGAGTTGGCTCTGTATGGTCGCGCCATTGCGTTAACCATAATATTGAACACACTACCAGTGTTGCAGCTATGGCCCATAAGGGGCGAACGACACTGTTATGATGCGTTTGTGGCGGCGTTAAGTGTGGCTGTATGCCATTCCATAAGTCAGTGGTTGGCGCAATCTCAGGTGGTAACGTGCCAATTAAATGGTCTAGGTCATGCTTTTTAGCGCTCATGCAAGCATCTCCTGTAGTAAATGTTTGGCATTGTGATATTGCGCCTTACTGGTGCCGACGGCAATGTTCAATAGTGCTGCTATTTCGTTGTGTTGATAACCTTCAATGGCACATAACACAAACACAATGCGGGTTCGTTGCGGTAATCTGGCGATACATTTGTCGAGCAAATGATGATCGGTTAACTCGACGATGGGCACGTCTAGATGGGCGACATCTTCTGCAGGTAAAAAGCGTCGCCATAACGATTGTTGTGCCTTGAGATCATTAATCGCCTGGCGAACACATAATCGATGCAGCCAGGTGGTAAATTGGCTATCGCCGTTAAATTGCGCCAACTTTTTCCATAAGCGAATAAAACATGCCTGGGTCATATCGTCAGCCAAACTGGATTGGCCACTGAGCCGAAAACAAATGGCGTACACTCGCTGGTGGTGCCGGCGATACAGTTGTTCAAAGGCCTGCTGACACCCGGTAGTTGCAATGGCGACAAGTTGATTGTCGTCTAGCTGCGCAAGGTGATTTATTGGCTGTGAATTGTGCTGATTGATACCGGCATCCTTAATGTTCCAAACTGTCGATTATGATTGTGTAGTTATTTGACAGGTGCAAGTCGGTAAAAGGTTTATATGGAGGTAAAGTTTTTTCTTCAGTGTGGATATATAGCGAATGCCAGAATTTTTTGACACCGTGAACAACCTTGAAGAGATGGTGATTTAAGGCTTATAGCAGTTAAAAAAATGGCCTAGCAAATTTGCGAGGCCATTTTTCACCATTTTTCACCATTCTTAAGTAATAGCAGAGGCTATTTGAAAGTATGCGGGGTAATTACAAGGTAACGGTATTTACACCATCTGGTGTGCCAACGAGTAATACGTCTGCGCCGCGGTTTGCAAATAAGCCGTTTGTTACTACACCAACAATGGCGTTAATTTTAGTTTCCATCACTTTTGGATCTAAAATTTGCATGTTGTAAACATCTAAAATCACGTTACCGTTATCGGTAATAACGCCTTGGCGGTAGACTGGGTCGCCACCTAGCTTAACTAACTCGCGTGCCACATAAGAGCGAGCCATAGGGATAACCTCAACAGGTAAAGGGAAGTTGCCTAAAATAGGCACCTGTTTGGTGTTATCAACAATACAAATAAATTGTTTAGCCACGGCTGCAACAATTTTTTCGCGAGTTAATGCCGCTCCACCGCCTTTAATCATGTCCATGCGGTCGTTAATTTCATCTGCGCCGTCTACGTATACGTCAATAGAGTCAACACTGTTTAGGTCGAACACTTCAATGCCGAGTTCTTTGAGTTTTTTGGTTGATGCTTCTGAGCTTGATACTGCGCCTTCGATGTCGTCTTTCATCGTGGCAAGCGCATCAATGAAGTGATTTACGGTTGAGCCTGTGCCAACACCGACGATGGTGTCTGGTTTGACATATTGCAACGCTGCCCAGCCTGCTGCTTTTTTCATTTCATCTTGTGTCATTATGTGGTTCCTGTTGCTTGATAGTCAGAAATCTTAATTGAATTGGCGCGATTATAGCGCACATTAGTGTTTAGGCATTTGCTATGCATCATAAAAATGTGCATTTTTGTATGCGCTTAATACCCTTATGTTAATGTCGCTGATGAATTTTTTTTCTAACCTTACATCCATTACATAAGCCTTAACGGTAATGGTTTGTTGGTATTGGCCAAACGAGAAGTCATTGCCTAAATTAACTATGATGGGCTTATTTAAAAAAGTATAAGGAGAGCATTGGGTTGCCTCCCTTGCAAGTGCAATGGCTTTTTTGTGATCAACAAGGATAGGCAGGGTAAATTTAACCACGACCATTTCATCTAGGGCACCGCTATTTGCATTAGACACGGCTGTTTTTAACGCTTCAGCGTTAGGAACCATAATGGTGTTGTCGTCAAATGTACGTAGCCATGTGACGCTCCATTCTAGTTTTATTACTTCGCCGTAATGGCCTGCTAGAGTTACCATATCGCCCACCCGATAAGGCGGATTAATCATAATAATAAAGCCCGCAATCATATTTTTAGCGGGTTCTTGAGTAGCTAATCCCACCACAATACTAATAGAGCCAACCACGGCGAGAATAAGGTTTTCGTGAGGGTTTATGATGCCAACAATGGAGTAAATAATTACCGACAACCACACAAATAAACGCACAAATGGGTAAGCTCTATTCCAAATTAAGCGGTATTTAGGCAGTGCTTTGCTTAATTGGTTTAATAAAAACTCGATAGCAACTAACAATAACCAGGCAAACAGACACAACAAGATAATGCTGGCAATTCGGTCAAACGATATGATGGCTAGAAATGCTTGTAGAGCTTCGCGTGAGTCGTCCATGTTGGCCTCGTTTAATTAAACAGTTTATTGTTATTGACTAGGTGACTGGCGATAATTTTTGATAATGCAGGTGTAATAAAATAAAAGTGCTGGGCAAAGTCTTGTTGTGAATATTGAGCAATAATTAAGCCCTGACGTGCCAGGTAAGCCAGTTGTAAACTGCTTTGTTCAATTGTTTGGGCAAAAATATGCGCGTGTTGTGCGACCCGCAATCCGCCATGAACGTATATCTCAGCCAATGAAAACAAGTCATTGTCTTGACACAACTGCAATGCCGATGAATTGATTTTACAAATACAGTGTGTACTGCTGTCGCCGTTACTCGACTCAGTATTGGTTTGTTGTTGAAACGAATATTGCAATAATAATATTGCGAGCGTCGGATGTCCCTGACTGATGGTGTGCAACTGCTTTAGTTGATCATCAAACGGATTCATGGCTTCATCTGTTTCATGTGCTGTGTGAGAGTTTTTAGATGATGTTTTAGCAAGACGATGCTCTGCAGGGGGAGCGACTTGTGTATCGTCTTTGCTAATTAACCCTAGGTTGACCAACTGTTTTGTTTGTATGCTGGCCAGTTCTTTGGCGCTGAAATAGTCGACAGTGATAACGTGCTTAATAAATTGGGTTATTTGATATTGCGCACTGAGTCGTTGCCAGGCAAATTTTTCACAACCCAAAATCCAACAGTGATGTTTGCGTGTTTCCATTACTATGGTGGCAAAGGTCACTAATGCTTGCGCATTGCCCATCATCCTCAGCATCAGCTTGTGTAAATCATCGATAACAATTAACTGTGCAGGTAGCTGGTTGATGGCGAAAATAATATCGGTAATACTGGTGTCTGTTAGTGTTGTGGGGGGCTTTATACCAAAGCAATAACACACATTTGCAATTGCGTCGCTTGCCGTTAGTGGAGCAAGATAAAAGCTCATGATTAGCCCATTTTTAGGCAAGGGTTTCGCTGTTGATTCTGGGTTTTCGGGCTCAACACTGTTAGATTGCACTAGGCTAGGTAATTGACCTAATAATGTAGACAACCCTGCGCCTGAGGGCGCTACAATGGCACTTATTTCACCGTGATGATTACGCCATAAATTAATCACGTCAGTGAGTTGTGCTATTTGGGAACTGCGGCCAATGAAGCCTTGCTCTGTGAACACAGGCATGGATGACACTGTGCTATCAAGGTTTTTTGGGGTTGCTTGCCCTTGATATTGATTGGCGATAGTTAACAGTGAAATCAGCCCATTTTGTGCGTCATCTGACTCAGTTTTAAGGCTTGCTTTTGGGGCGCGAAGTGTATTGAACCATTGGCTCAATTTATTTAAAAAACGTAAGTTAATATCCATTTACACTCTCTTTTTTATCGCGTGATTTAATCTTAACATGAAGTAAACAAAAAGCGTTATGTGTGGCGATAATGGAATTAAGTCATGTATCAATTAACGTTGTCGAACAAGCTGTGGTTGCTGAAACGAATAAATATTAGCCATAGCTAATGCTTTTGCTTTGATCTGTGTTAATAACTTGCAAAAAAATTACTAAAAACCCATTCATAATGACTATTTATCTATTGTTGAGCTAAGCCTTTATCGTATACTCAATGCATTATAAGGTTTGTTTTTTTCAAGTGAGAGTCATGAAGCTCCGTTTCTTTTTAGCCTGTGCTTTATTGTGTTCAACTACGTTAAGCAGTTCTGCATCTTTTGCAGCCACAGCAGTACAAGGTAGCCCACAACAAGAATTAGCCTCAAGTAGCGCTATGTTAGTTGATTTAGCCACCAACGAAGTGTTATATGCCAGTAATCCTCATCAACCGGTCCCAATTGCTTCGGTTACAAAATTAATGGCAGCAATGGTGACGTTAGATGCCAAATTACCCTTAAATGAAAAAATATCGGTTAAGATCACCGACTCACCTGTAATGCGCAATGTGTATTCGCGAGTGCGTTTAGGCAGTGTAGTGACTCGAGAGACAATGCTGTTATTGACGTTAATGTCGTCTGAAAACCGTGCTGCGACTTCGCTTGCTCATCATTATCCTGGTGGATTTAAAGCATTTGTGCGCGCAATGAATGACAAAGCGGCAGCACTTGGAATGAAACAAACCCATTATGTCGAGCCAACAGGTTTATCTCCTGATAACGTATCAAGTGCCAATGACCTGATTATATTATTAAAAGAAAGCCAAACTTACCCCATGTTAGGCAAGCTTAGTTCTACCCCAAAAAAGCATGTGATTTTTGAGTCGCCTCGCTATGCGTTAGATTTTCAAAATACCAATAAGCTGGTGTTTAAAAACAATTGGAATATTGCCTTAACCAAAACAGGCTTTACTAACAAAGCTGGGCACTGTTTAGTTATGCTAACTGAAATGAATAAACGTAAAGTGGCGTTTGTGGTGTTGGACTCATTTGGTAAGTACACCCATATGGCAGATGCGAGCCGATTAAAAAATTGGCTAGAAACAGGACGAACAACGCCAATCCCTGAGTCGGCAAAAGCGTACAAAAAACAGCGTCAAGCCGCGCAACAAAACAGAATTTAACGACGATTAGCAAAAAAGCCCAGTCATTTTACTGACTGGGCTTTTTTTTATTAACAATCCCGTCAACTTGCTGATATGGCCAATATCAATGATTAGGCCGGCAAACTACAGAAAAGTACCTACTTTTTTATTGATAGTGAAAGCCTTACACTGCAACGATTGAAAGAGTGGGAGGTTAACATGTTAAACATGGATTTTAGTCAGCGAGTGGTGATAAACACTCATGAGCTTGAGTGGCAAAAAAGCCCCGCACCAGGTGTGTTTCGTAAACGCCTTGCGCGTGAAGAGGCCGAGCGAGGCCATGCGACCAGTATTGTTAAATATGAGGCTGGCGCTAAGTTTAACTCTCATCCTCACCCATTAGGTGAAGAGATTTTAGTGCTCGATGGGGTGTTTTCGGATGAAACGGGCGATTACGGTGTCGGTACGTATTTACGTAATCCAGAGGGGGTTGTCCATGCGCCATTTAGTGTAGGCGGTTGTACATTATTGGTTAAGTTGCATCAGTTTCAACCTACTGACTCGCAACAAGTGAACATTGATACTCATAGCGCCAAATGGCTGCCTGGGCATGGTCAATTAAAGGTAATGCCATTGCATCAGCATGGTACAGAGTCGACCGCACTAGTAATGTGGCCTGCTGGAACTCATTTTCAACCGCATCGTCATTTTGGTGGTGAAGAAATTTACGTCATCAGCGGTGAGTTTATTGATGAGTTTGGCCGCTATCCTGCAGGTACCTGGATCCGCAGCCCGCATTTAAGTCAGCATAACCCGTATGTTGAACAAGACACGCTGATTTTAGTGAAAGTCGGGCATTTGTAATTTTACGCGTTAATATTGTTAATACGCCCTATTTGGCGCGGCTCAATGTTATTTATTTTTATGCGATTAATGCATCAATGGGTACTTAACACAGGGCGACCGCATGAGTGATTAAATTTCAAGCAAACTGGTAAATCCTGCCCTTAACACTTCTTCTAAATACTCAGGTTTCATCCATGCTCGTTTTTGTTTCATCGGGATGCTTCCCTTAGATGATTCTGAGCGGAGCATATTTAACGATAGTTTGCGTAATAATGACCAATTCTCTGCTGCATGATTTTGATAAATCTGGCAATGGTCTTCACCCATTGAAGCATCCAAAACCCAGT
>NZ_BMII01000009.1 GCF_014641855.1 Shewanella inventionis | reverse complement strand
GTTTCTGTGCCTTCTATGCTGCTTAATAGTATTTTGACGTAGAGCAACTATGCCTACAATCCTATTACTTGCCTAGAAGGCACAGAATTCCCGCTGAATGACCAGATAATTAGTGGAATTGGTATAAAATGCCAGTCTGTGTAGACTGGCATTTTTGATCATGTTAAGTGCCAGTATTGACTGGCATTAAACGATTAGAAGTCGTAACGTGCACCAACAGTGAATACGTTATCATCTTCTAAATCAATTTTTGCACCATTTACAGTGTGGTCACCTTCATACATTGCATAGTGGCCATAAACTAATGTTGATTTTGAAATGCGATAGTCAGCACCCACTGTAATATTGGTTACGTTAATATCAGTACCTGTGTCACTTGAAATGTTTGAATAGTACTTACCAAAACCTGCGTCATCTTGACCGTATTCAGCTTTTAAGTTTACGCCGTTTAAGTCATAAGATACGTTTACAAAGAAAGAATCACCTTCTTTATCAGTTGTTTGGCTTTCGGTGTTTTGATACAAGCCACCGACTTTGAAGTCACCTAATTTAACTTGAGCAACACCACGGTAAGCGTCAATACCACCAATAGTGTTATATGCTGCTGCTAGGTAGTAGTTGTGAGCTTTAAGGCCTTTGTCACCTAATGTGGCGCTTAATGCATATTGGTCTTCATCAGAACCTTCGTAGTTATCATCCATTAAATACGTTGCATTTAATGTTAATAAACCGCCAATCGTTGGAGAGTGGTACCAAATACCATCTGCTTTACGATCTTGACCACCAATTAAACGGTCGATATCGGCGTTGAAGTTACCGAATAAGTCGATACCACCTTCAGATTGTTTAAATACAGTATCGTTACGACCTACAAGCACCGTACCTGCATTGCTTTTTAGACCAAGGAAAGTGTTACGTGCTTTGAATGCATCATCACCTTGAGTCGTGTTTTCTACCTGGAATTCCATTTGGTAAAGAAGCTCAACACCGTCGCTGATTTTCTCACTACCTTTTACACCTAGGTTAGAAAAGTTGTTTTCTAATACAGTTCCTTCCTTACCATTTTGCGTCGTTGAGCCTTCATCAGAGCTGGTTACTGATAAATCTAAACGACCATAGAAACTTGGGCCTTCAGCAAGTGTAGCAAAAGAAACTAGTGTAAGTACTGAGGCTACTGATGCAGAGATTAAGGTCTTTTTCATCTTTCATGCTCCCTAGAACGTTATGTTCTATATTCCATTTTTCATGGTTGTAGTTAGTGAAGTCGTTGCAGATACTATTCTGTAACAATCTGGTGCAGAGTTTTGCAGATTTTAGCACCACCATAGTGTGGGCTAGATCAAATAAACTGGTCCTACTTGATAATTTGTGCAGAAATCTGTGACAACGGCGGAAATTTATCAATTAATGCCACATATTTGTGCGTATATACCTCTTTTGGGATGTTCCTATTTCTTTTGAGATAGGCTAGCGCACAACAACAAAAGGCGATAATGGCTTAGTTTAGCGCATGTTAATTTAATTGTTGAACATATTAAGGCGTTGGATCACTAGACCTTAGTCTATGACGCACAATATTTGAACACATCAGGATTCGGTAAACATAATTAACATCATAAAATAGAGCATAGACGTCAGCAGGTCGTTTTTATTCAACAAACGTTTAGCTTTGAAGCTAAATCGGCTAGAATCGCCCTCGAAAATAAGCGGTTAATTGAGGCGTAATCAATGTTGTCTGAATCTTATACTCATCGTTTTGCTGGTGTGGGGCGTTTATATGGCCAAGCCGCGCTGACGACTTTCTCACAAGCACATGTTGTGGTTGTCGGGATTGGCGGGGTAGGCACCTGGGTTGCAGAAGCATTAGCACGTAGTGGTATAGGCCAAATTACCCTAATCGATTTAGATGATATTTGTGTGACAAACACTAACCGTCAAATTCATGCGCTCACCTCTACCATTGGCCAGTCAAAAGTCGAGGTGATGGCTAAACGGATCCTTGAAATTAACCCTGAATGCATTGTCAATGAAGTCGAAGACTTTGTAACCTTAGATAACTTAAGTCAATATTTTGTCCCTGTATCGCAAGGGGGCACGATTGATTATGTGGTTGACTGTATTGATGCTGTTAAGCAAAAAGCAGGTTTAATCGCTTGGTGTAAACGCAATAAAATTCCGCTGGTGACGATCGGTGGTGCGGGGGGGCAAACTGATCCGACGTTAATTCAGGTGACCGACTTGGCTAAAACCGTCCAAGATCCTTTACTGGCTAAAGTGCGCAATATACTGCGTAAAGAATACAATTTTAGTAAAAATGTTCAACGTCGCTTTGCTGTGGATGCGGTGTTTTCAAGCCAGCATTTGGTTTACCCGCAAGCCGATGGCAGTGTGTGTAATACAAAGGCCACGGCCGAAGGCAGTATGCGTATGGATTGTGCATCTGGCTTTGGCGCCATTACCATGGTAACTGGTACTTTTGCGTTTGTTGCTGTGAGCCGCGTATTAACTAAGTTAGCGGCTAAATAACCTTGTAAGAACTACTTTTGTAATCGCTTTTATGAAGTAACGCACTTGGTTATTTGACATAGGTTTAGCGTTATCAGCTAAGCTCATCGTCTTCATTAACAGTAGGGAAAACGTCGATGATTGCATGGGCATTGTTAACTTTTTCCACTCTATTTCAATTTAGTCTTTGTTTTAATTTGTAAATCTTCAAAGATAACCTTTATGTTTTATTGGCATTATTTTTGCTTTATGTTTTATTGGCATTATTTTTGCTTTAAGTTGATTAGGTTCAAAAATCTGACACTGCGAGTAGGCTATGATGAAAATGAATATAGGTACGATGAATTTACTGAACGGCAAACGTGTTATCGTGAGTGTAATGGCATGGGGCGTTGTAACCTGTGCGGCTTTGCTATTTGCCCCGAAGGATGTGTTAGCTAGTCTGGCGTTGGCTCATCTTGTCAATGATTATGGTCAGTTTATTGGCCTAGGGTTAATTATTGGTGTTGCTTATTTTCTCAGTCAGTTATTTGCTTTTGTGGTCGATGAAGCAATCATTCAGTTACGAAAAAAACGAACCGTAGAAACCATTGAAGCAAAAGTAAAGTTGCTTGATCCCGCTGAAAGGGCGTTATTGCGCGAGTTTTTTTTGCAAGGTCAAACTATTTTGACACTGCCACAAAATGAGCTTGCTGTAAAAAACCTAGTCGATACTAATATTTTAGAAATGTTGGGAAACGAGCGTCACTATGCAATACAGGGACCAACGGCAGACTACAAAATTTCAATGCAGGCGCGAATTTATCTGAACCGCGATGTGCTACGTTTGCCAGCTGGAGAGCCCAGTGCTGAAGAGATGAGCTATCTTATAAAAACTAGACCTCATTTTATTAATGGACTTGTTCAGAGCAGAAAGCACGCAGCATAACGTTGCAGCATATCCTAAAAGTACAAAAAAATGGGGGCTAAAAAGCCCCCTAATTGTATCTTTCGCAAGGAAGAATTAAATAATAAGCAGTAAAATAACCTAGCCGATTAAGCGAGTTACTTAACCGGGGCAGACTTCACAACAAACATCCACAGTAGATAAGAAATAATCCCAAATGTACTGAAAATGACAATCATTGAGAGTAAGCCTATAGGGTTACCAAACATTAAATCTAACCAAAATGCCATGTTCCTTATCCTCTTAAATTGTGAAGTCATGTTCATGCTAATGGCAAAAGCGACTTAAGATAATGATCTCGATCAATTATCAGAACTTAAGGGTTATCGATAATGTGTTTTTGATAGATGGCTCACATTATACCTAGTGTGTATCGATTAGGGGCACGGGTGAGTTTTGAGCAATCAGGTGATTTTTATAGAAAATAATGGGTAAACCCCTTGCCATTATTTAAAGCAAAGGTATAATCGCCCACACTTAATTGAGACAAATACAATTGAGTAATGTTGTGCCAGTGTGGTGAAATTGGTAGACACACGGGATTCAAAATCCCGCGCCCTTAAAAGCGTGCCGGTTCGAGTCCGGCCACTGGTACCAAAACAAAAAAACCGACTCTCAAGTCGGTTTTTTTGTTTTAAGAGCTAAGAGCTAAGAGCTGAAGGGATGTTGAACCCGAGACGGGATTCGCTTATTACAAAAGATGCCGCGCCCTTAAAAGCATGCCGGTTCGAGTCCGGCCGCTGGTACCAAAACTTTAAAACCGACTCTCAAGTCGGTTTTTTCGTTTTAAGAGCTAAGAGCTAAGCGATGAAGGGATGTTGAACCCGAGACGGGATCCGCTTATTACAAAAGATGCCACGCCCTTAAAAGCGTGCCGGTTCGAGTCCGGCCACTGGTACCAAAACTTTAAATCAGCCTATGTGCTGATTTTTTGTTTTATAAGCTAAAAAACTATTAGTTAAAGCTAAAAGCTAAGCGATAAAGGGATGTTGAACCCGAGACGGGATTCGCTTATTACAAAAGATGCCGCGCCCTTAAAAGCATGCCGGTTCGAGTCCGGCCGCTGGTACCAAAACTTTAAAACCGACTCTCAAGTCGGTTTTTTCGTTTTAAGAGCTAAGAGCTAAGCGATGAAGGGATGTTGAACCCGAGACGGGATTCGCTTATTACAAAAGATGCCGCGCCCTTAAAAGCGTGCCGGTTCGAGTCCGGCCACTGGTACCAAAACTTTAAATCAGCCTATGTGCTGATTTTTTGTTTTATAAGCTAAAAAACTATTAGTTAAAAGTTAAGAGCTAAGAGCTAAGCGATGAACGGATGTTGAACCCGTGACGGGATCCGCTTATTACAAAAGATGCCACGCCCTTAAAAGCGTGCCGGTTCGAGTCCGGCCACTGGTAGCAGAACGTTAAAGCTCTGTTCTTAATCGAACGGGGCTTTTTGGTTTGCAATTTATGATAAGTGTTGCGTATCACCAAGAGCTATTTGTTCCACCTGACGATTTTTAGTTTAAGAGATGGCATTATTGTTAACCTGCATGTCATTTAAACAATAGCTACGGTTCAGTATAGATCGGCTTAATGTACATCGTTAATTAGTTTCATTAATTTATTCCTTGTGTATGTTAGAGTTATATAAGTTGTATCATCATGATTAACATAAAAGGAATTGTATGAAATCCAGCATTTTTTTAATTACATTTATGACACTTAGCGGGTGTAGTCTTGAGCAATCAAGACAGTCTGAAATACAAACTATCCCAAATGAATCTCAAGTTGTGGCAGCATCATCTGAAGATGCATTAATAGTTAAGGCCAAAGGCGTAAAAGATCATAGTCAAACGATAAAAAGAATGTCTAAAAATGTCCAGTCCAAATATACGATTCAATTGAATCAGCAGAAATTCACAACTCAAAGTAAAGTCTTAAAGGCTAATCAAACTGTTTATAATATGGATATTAATCGTTATGGCAAAGTGAAAGGCTCAATTGTGGTTGTTACTAATGACTTGCCTAGTGAGTTGGAGTTGACTAACGATTTTAAGGTGTATCAAATTGCTGTTGATACATATAGATTATTGAGTCAATCAGGCGAGCTAGATTTGTATTATTGGTACAAATCATTTTCTGACTCTTCAGCATTTAGTGTAGTAGAGTTAGAAATTGATTACACACCGGCAAGTAATCAACTAATTTATTAGAAAATTCTATAAATTAATAATAAAAATGCCACAGCATCAGCTGTGGCATTTAATTTTGCTTGCTAAGTGATTACTTACGGCGACGAAGTGCTGTAATAGGTAGTAGCAATAAACCTAACCACCCTAAAGCACCGCCCGATGATTTCTTAGGTGGTTCAACTACAACTGGTGCAGGGATATCACTTACGGTTATGGCAACAGACGTCATAACATCTTCTGACCCATCATTAACGGTTAATGTAAACTCTAGTGTTTCAGAGCCTGAAGTAATTAATGGTGCAGTAAAGTTTAACTCAGCTGAATCAGCACCTGTTAATGTTGCAGTAGTCCCTGCTGTTTGTACCCACATGTAGGTCAATGTGTCAGTAGCATTTGCATCAATAGCAGTAGCGGTAAGGCTTACAGCTTCGCCTTCTTTGACTTCAGATGCACTAGATACAATAGATACATGTGGCAAACGATTTTCACATGCGTAAGTGTTTCCAGCTACTACATTAGAGAAAATGCTTGTTTGAGTGTTAGTGAAAGTAATGTCGTCAATATACCAACCAGCCGGGAATCCAAATACAGGATCTGGTACCACTGCTGAGTCAGTGGCAACGCGGAATCTAAATTGTACTTGGTTACCATTTAAGGTTTCACCGAAGTTTATCGTTTCCATACCATAGTTTACGCCAGAGAATGTGGCTCGTTCAGCAATTGCTGCTTCAGTATCGTCTAGGCCTGTATCTGTATAGCCATCGCCTTCAAATGTGCCACCAGCTTCGATTACATCAACCCATTCACCACCATTGATGCTGACTTCAACGACTGCACCATCAAAACCTGTTTCTAGGTTATATAAATGCCAAAAGCTGATGGTATAATCGCCTGCAAAACCAACTGTTGTTGCGCGAGTTTCATAAGATACATCTGATATGAAGCTATTGCCCGTTGCAGAAATAAGTCCATCAGACTCATCCCACTGATCTAAGCCAAAGGTGCCGTTGGCCATATCGCCGCCAGCCATGACATTCTCAGTAAAGTCTTTGAGTCTAGAAAGGGTGTTTAGGTCTTCATATTGAGTCGTACCGACTAATTCACGCTCTTCAAAGTCGACGTTAACAGTAGTTGAAAGCATGTACTCATTGCCTTCAATTCCATCCATTTCATCAGGTACAAATTTAAGGACTAGTTCATCACCAGTACCTGCATCATTTAAGGTAAATTCAATAGGTGCGCTTGTAGCACTACTAAATAGAGCTAAATTATCAAAGCTCACAGCGCCATCGTTAGCGAATGTCACATCGTGGTTGCTTTCAACAACAACTTGTCCAGTTAAACCGCTTAATGCTTCACTACCATTGTTTTGAACAGTAAAGCTTACTGTGCCAGTTTCGCCTTTATCGATAATATTATCTTTCGAGCAGAAACCTGACATTAAGCCTTCGTAGTTTGCATTCAAATCATGCGCTGTTACTGAATACGCAGAAAGTTCTGTTTCAAATGACTCTATAACACCAGCATGGTCAGTTGAGAAACGACTCGGTGATTGGGCGCCTAAGCCCATTCCGCGGCGAGCGAATGCGGCAAGAATAACCTTATAGTCTTCAACATCATTTGCATAAGCAGCAGCAAGCAGTGCATCACGACCTTCAGTAAAGGTTGGTGCCATAGGCATCATTTTATAACCGGCAACTAAGTAGTCTTTCATCAAGCTCTTAGCTTCGTCGAAAGTATGACGTTCATCGTTAACTAAACCGATAAATGAATCCCACAACATTGCGGCATAGACAGAACCTGAACCATGCACTTGTGGATTTCTCTCTACATAAGCAAAGGTCGATGGGTTAATGTCCATATTGGTTGAATATGGGAACTCACGTATACCTGTTACAAAGCTGGCTACATAAGTGGTATCACCGTAACCACCAGCATAATCTTCGTTACCTGTTACTAAGTTATCTGCAGCATCTGAGCCAAATAATAGTGCGTGGAAGTCACCAAAACCTTCACCCATAGAGCGTGCTTGATTACTGCTTAAACCTGAACCATTACCGACTAAACGGTTACTGATGTAGTGGCCCCATTCATGGGCAACAATGGCGTTATCCCAAGAACTGTCTTTAAAGTTACGCGTTAGGTCATTTTTAAACATTTCAATAGACACAGTTTCATTTGCGTCTAAAAGCGCATAAATAGCAGCGCCATCACTAAAGTTAATACCCATGCTTGGAATTGTGACGGTATCGTCAGCTCCGCCCATTGGTGCAGGGGTGCCATCATCAGTGTTGTTGGCAATAATCACCGCCAATGCGCCAGCATCTTGCGCATTTTTTACTTTTTGAGTGAAGTTACATGCGCCGCGATCGATAACGGCAATTTTACCTGTAATATCAGTGCCATTCACAGCCGTTTCACAGCCATCTCTGATTGGATCAGTACCATCTTCAATACGAACTAAATCGCCTGAAATCTCATAAACATCAGCACCAAAACTTGCAAATTGCACAACGTCTAGTAAACCGATTGCCGCATGTGAAGTGATAGTTAAACCATAATCAACGCCATTTTCAGCTTGAGTGGTTTCCCATAAATACATTTGCATGCGCGGAGAGGCACCATCAGCAGGAGTTGACATGTTAGCGTTATTAAATCCAGAGTTGTCTTGAACTTCTACATTTAACGGATCGCCTTCAACACCACCACGATCATAGTTTACTGCTTGGGCATTACCTGCAGCTTCATCAAAACCATGATCATAATAATCATTGTGTAAGTAGTTGTTCATGTAGAACAAGTTGACAATAGCGGCTTTGCGGTTGTTTATTGAATACTCAGGCTCGTTAACATTGTATACATAATCAAATGCGTTAGCGCTGGTGGTTTCGGCCTGGTAATCTCCATTAGTGAAGCCTTGAGGTGCTACAGCATCAACATAGGCATTCACATTGTTACCTGAAGTTGTAGTTGCATCATCAGTTAACCAAGGGTCCATAGTACTGATTGGTCCATAGCTTAAACCTACTAATGGTGCCTCTAAGTAAGGTGCGGTTAGATAAGCGTCAACATCGCTGCCTTCTGGTGCTGGCATAACATTACCGTGTGGACTATCCCAAGGTTTGCCGTCAGCATCAGCGTAAATACGGTAATCGAAATCTGCCGCATGGCTAGTTAAGTTCTGCTTAAACAGAATTTCGCCATTTTCGGCGGAAATAACATAACTGTAATATTCTGAATCGCGGGTATCTAATGAACCTGTTTCAATTTCAACATAGTGAGCTGCCACAATCTTGTTTTTATGTTCAAAAAAGACTTTTTTAGCGCGAGGTTCACCCACCAACACTTTATCATTATCAGTATTAGTAACATTATATGTTTCAAACTGCCCATTAGAAGGCTTAGCTGCAAGAGTGATTGTCTGACTATTACCCCCCATAGCTTTAAATGCAGCTCGAACCGAATTTGAAGCGTCACCAAATGCTGTGTCTACATTCTTGAAACTAGAAGATATGGATTTAGCGCTGTTTGTTGAAGTGAAATAACCAGAGGAAGCAACGAGATTTAACTCTCGATCCATCATAATATTATATTCACGATTAAATACTTCTACACCAGCAATAGCTTGTTTATATTTAGCGATAATCGGACCACGGCCCATATCATGAGTTTGAGCTAAAACTGCTTGAGCAATATTGCTTTTAGCAGATGATAAACCCGTTAATTTGGAAAGATAAAAATCAGCAGCATAGGCAGTTTGTTGATCAGGTTTTATGGCACTTAGATTGGGCTTGACTTGGTTATTGCCAGCCCATTGGAAAGTGGTTTTACCGAGTTGTTTGTCAAACTGGTTTCTCATACCGCTTTTGGTAGCAACATTTTCAATGGCGTTAAATTTCTTTTCCTGTTGTTCTTGGGAAAATGATTTATTGTTAGGGGCTTCTGCTAATTCTGTGCTTAAGGCTTTGAATGGCACTGCAGATAGTGTAGCGCTAGATACAAGCGCTGCAGATATGGCGATGGCTAGTTTTGTCTTCACAACTTCTTCCTTGTTATTAGACACCACTTAATTTGAGGTGGATCGCTCTAACACGATGATTATTAAGTGATGATGTTTATAGTTTAATCAATGTTATGCTGCATTCTATGATGCATTAATGCATTTGTATCACAATTAATTAACAAAAGTCACACCATTAATTAATAAAAAGGCAATTAAATGTTAACGGTTGGCGTGACTGGGGATATCCAAGGAGAAGTGATGATATGTTAAGGCTTAACCGCCCGTACAATAGGGTTTTGTAAGCTTATAAGTGTTTCAGTTGATTGGATTTCATCAATCGATTGAATACGATTTATCAATACATGCTGTAAACCATCGATAGATTGGCACATTACCTTTACAAAAACAGAGTAATTTCCGGTGGTATAATAGGCTTCTACCACTTCTTCTAAGGCATTTAACTTTGCGATTGCTGCTGGGTAATCACCCGCACTTTTTAAATTAATACCAATGAAGCAACATACATCATAACCCAAAGCTTTTGGATTAACAGTGATTTGTGCCCCCGTAATAATGCCTGCCTGTTTCATTTTTTCAACGCGCACGTGTATTGTACCTGCGCTCACATTAAAGCGTTTTGCAAGCTCAGCAAATGGTGTGCGAGCGTCTTGCATGAGTGCCGTAAGAATTTGGTTGTCTAAATCGTCGCGTTGAAATGAGCTATCCACAATGCTGAGCCTATCAGATCAATAATTGGGCATAAATTTACGACTTTCATTGCATAATAGCCAGTAAAATTATAAATGAAATTAATAATGTTTACTTTACCGATCCAAGTTATTGGATTGCTGTCGGCTCGATAAATTCTGCAGGTGAAGTGAAATGCATTTTTTGTTCAGTGTAAGGGTGAGTAATACTCAGCGCCGCAGCATGTAATAATAATCTTGGCGATAAACTTTTTGCCAGTGGATCAGCATAAAAACCATCACCTAATATTGGGTGGCCAAGCGCCATCATGTGCACTCGCAACTGATGCGACCTTCCTGTGATTGGGGTTAGTTTTACCAGAGTTGATTTGGCCCCATAGCTAATCACATCAACCAAGGTTGTCGACGGTTTACCGACGTTATGGTCGACTTTTTGTTTAGGTCGGTTTGGCCAATCACAAATAAGAGGCAAATCAACCTGGGTGATTTGTTTACTCATATGCCCAGCGACTCGCGCATAATAGGTTTTACTGGTTTGGCGATCGCGAAATTGCCGTTTTAACTCGCGCTCTGCACTGCGGCGAAGTGCAATCACAATAATACCTGATGTGGCCATATCCAACCGATGAACAATTTGAGCGTTAGGGTGCGCGGCTAAAACACGGGAATATACGCTGTCGTGATAAATCGCTTCTCTTCCCGGTACCGACAATAGCCCAGACGGCTTATCGATAACAATAATGTCTTTATCTTCATGAAGTATGTTTAGCCAAGGCGTGGTGGGTGGGTTGTAAATAAAGTCTGCCATTTTTGGGTCTCGTCAAGGCGTAATGTGTAGTTTAAACATGAAGTCAAATGCTACAGATGCTTGTTGCAATGGGCGGCAACGATACCGTTAGCCATCACGATGTGCAAGTGTTGCTTATCGATAAAAATGTTTCAGGTTGATTTAAGAAAATGCATGTCCATTCACGTGCATTATCGTAAATGTCCACACCACAAATGCTAATGGAATATGCACTAAGGCATAAAAACATTGGTCGAGACGCTGCATGCCTTTTGACAATAAAATGAGGTATAAATGCGCACCAATGGCGAAAGGGAATAATAAAAAGAGCGGGTATAATGCAAATGGACTGGCATCAGCAAAAATGGCATGGCTTAAAATAGCCCAAATCACCATTACAGCCGTTGTCATTGGTGGAAGTGCAATACGATATTGTTCTGGGTAAGGGAACATCCCATGTCCTTTTGGTTAACCTTTAATTTCTTTACGACTTTGAATCACTTTACGGTGCACAATTGAGTAATGGCGTAACCCAGCAGGCCCATGAGATACAATAACAGATAATAAAATAATAAAGATGACTAATTCAGATTTACACTGACTAATTTGAATAAATAATCCTAATAAGATGATCTTTAATAGCGTTAATATGCCTTTTAATTGGATAAGCCAACGCCAGTCACGAATGATTTCCCAACTCATCAACAACACACCAGAACAAATTGCGGCAAGCCAGTAGTTAAACCACAGTGATAAATCAAGATCAAACATAATCCCGCCGCCACTACCGACTACACCCACAATATGGATTGCTCTTAGCGAGGTTTTGCTGATCCGCTCTATCCAAAATCGTCCTTCTGACACGGGCATATTTTGTTTGTTTTTCATTGGTTATAGTCTTGGTTAAAAATAGATCCATATTATCAAGTAAGGCTAATATAAACAGTGATGCACCAACCAATTTTACCCTTTGCTCGTATCCTGCTTTTACTTAGCACGACACCTTCAGTTGAGTGAAAAATGCAACGTCAGATGGATCACAAATTGGTGTTTGTACTATGTGATACTGACGACAAGAACCATCAATTCACATACAATTACATTAATTTGTTGGATTTAAACCAACTATCCACGACTGATAATATTGGATACTTATGAGAATTGGATTTTTTAGTGCTAAGCCATACGACATTGTGCATTTCAATCGTACTAATCAACAATTTAATGTTGATATAGAATACTTTGACTACCGCTTATGTATGCAAAACGTCAAACTAGCAGAAGGTTATGAAGTGGTTTGCGCATTCGTTAATGATTCATTATGCGAAGAAGTATTAGTTGAGCTTGCTAAAGGCGGAACTAAAATTATTGCCATGCGCTGTGCAGGGTTCAACAATGTTGACCTTATTGCTGCAGAGCGTTTGGGCATGCAAGTGGTTAATGTACCTGCTTACTCACCTGAGTCAGTTGCAGAGCACTCAGTCGCATTAATGCTAACCTTAAATCGTAAAATCCATAAAGCCTACCAGCGCACTCGTGATGCAAACTTTGCCTTGTCTGGCTTAGTGGGTTTTAACATGTTTGGCAAAACGGTTGGGATAATCGGCACGGGTAAAATTGGCGTTGCCACGATTAAAATTTTACTGGGCTTTGGCTGTAAAGTGATTGCATTTGACCCATACCCAAATCAAGCCGTGCTCGATCTTGGGGTTGAGTATGTTGATTTAGATACCTTATATCCGCAATGTGACATCATTAGTTTGCATTGCCCATTAACTAAAGATAACCATCACTTACTCAATCAAACCTCATTTAATAAAATGAAACCAGGAGTGATGGTCATTAATACCAGTCGTGGTGGTTTACTTAACGCATTTGATGCAATGGAAGCCTTAAAAGAAGGCCATATTGGCTCACTCGGGCTTGATGTATACGAAAATGAGAAAGGACTTTTCTTTGAAGATAAATCGAGTGAAATTATTCAAGATGATGTGTTTCGCCGTTTATCAGCATGCCATAATGTGATTTTTACTGGTCATCAGGCATTTTTAACTGACGAGGCACTTAATGCTATTGCCACAACCACACTCACTAACGTGAGTAAGTTAATGTCTGGTCAGGTTTGTGGTAACGAATTGTTTTAATTAGCCAATGGCTTTTTTAAGAGTGACAATAAAACACTATGATAACTAAAACAGAAGTGCACGACATAGTAACCCCCACGGGCGTAATGCGCACAACCTTGTATCGCCCTGATATCAAAGGCCAATTTGCGACGATTATTTTTTACTCAGAAATATTTCAGCAAACGGCACCCATAGCTCGCTCAGCGGCTATTCTTGCCGGTCATGGTTTTGTGGTGTTGGTGCCAGAGGTGTTTCATGAGTTAAACCCCATTGGAACCGTGCTGGCTTACGATGATGCTGGTAAAGACAAAGGCAATGCAGACAAATGGGCCAAACCACTAGAGCAGCATGACACAGATACTCAAGCGTTAGTCGACTTTGCCCGTTCGCAGCCCTTTTGCTCAGATAAAGTGGGCGCAATGGGAGTGTGTATAGGGGGCCATTTGGCTTATCGCGCCGCATTAAATCCAGACATCAGTGGTGCGTTTTGTTTATATCCAACCGACATTCATTCTAATACTTTACCCTGCCAGGCGGGTAATGACTCTCTGACCCGTTCAGGTGATATAAAAGGTGAGTTGGTGATGGTGTTTGGTAAGCAAGACCCACACGTGAGTAAAGAAGGCCGTAAACTTATTTACCAACAACTTGAGCAAGTGAATGCTAACTTTACCTGGTTAGAGGTCAATGCCCAGCATGCCTTTATGCGTGACGAAGGTGAGCGTTATGACGCCGCATTAGCGTTACAAATGTATTTACAGGCTGTGGCGTTTTTTCATCGCTTGCTGAACTAATGTCAACGGCGGCAATGGCATAAATTCAAAAGGCGCTTAGGCGCCTTTTTAGTGTCTTTGGTTTATTTACGTTTGGGGATCACTCGTCGTGTGGTCGTTTTTGGGGGGATTTCTTTATCATTAGGGAGTTTAATCACCGCTTTTTGCAGCAATAAGCTATTAGGGTAGGTCATCACATCGCCTGAACCGCGTTTAATCAAAATATGAAACAGTGATATTTCGACTATCACCCCTGACATATCCTCATCTTTTTCAACAATACGAATGCGGTCACCTATGCGATAAGGGAACACAAAAAAGATCAGTACGCCAGCGGTTATGTTGCTCAATATTGACCATTGTGCAAACAAGGCTACACCCAACACGGCAAAAGCAGACGAAACAAAAAGGGACACTTCTTGGTATCCCAGCCCCAGCGAAACAGCCATGATCGATAAGGTCACAAAAAACATAAAGTATGAAATAAGTCGGATCACCATCCTACTGCGCACTTCATTAACTTGTTTTTTCTTTGCCTGCTGGCGGATCCAGTGGCTCATTTGACGTTGAGCAAAGATAAAAACAGCCAAATAAACAAAACACATTAACAACTGATTAAACATCTCGGTTTCCTGCAAGTAAAAATCAAGCCTATAAACGGGCTTGTGGTACTAACCTGGGTTACAATACGTTTTTATTGCTGGCTAAACATAAAGCCAAGCCTGCCATTGAGTGAAGTATGTCCGAGTATAAAGTATTGCATGTCGACAGTGATAGTTTTGGTGATTTTTGTGTACTCGATGATGGCAATTATCGTGTGTTATCGTTTGGCGATAATGATGAGCAAAGTAAACTCGATAAATCCCAGCCCTTTGTTCCTCAACACACTTATGTGCAGGCTATGTTGTCTGTGTTGTTATTCACTCAGCCTAAAAGTGTGATTATTTTAGGGTTAGGGGGCGGCGCTTTGGTTCACTCGCTTCGCCATGTGGATGCCGCCATTAAAATTACCGCAGTAGAATTACGTCAACGTGTTATTGAGGTAGCTAAAAAATTTTTTCAGTTACCCTTAAGTAAAAAGCTAACCTTAATCAATCAAGACGCTAACCTCTTTTTAGCGCAAGCTGAACATAAAAAAGTCGATGTGATTTTTGCTGATATTTACAGTAATAAAGGGGTCGATAAACAGCAGTTAACGGATTTATTTATTAATCAAAGTAAACAGTTAATAAAAGCTGATGGTTTTTTGGTGCTCAATTGCTGGAAAGAGCATAGCCGTGATCGTCATCTGCGTGACACGTTATATAGTCATTTTACTCACGTGTATGCTTGTTTAACGGGTGGGGGGAATTGGGTGATTTATGCCACAAATGGCAGCAATACTTTTGGCCAGGCTAACAATAAACAGGCCTTACAACACCTCTCGCAAAAACTCGATACTAATATTAGTCGGGTGTTAACCCGCTTTGGTGTGTGGGAATAGCGCGGCGATATTGAAATCGTCATGTACAGCTTTATTCATTAACAATAAGTTCAATATAAAAAACCGATTAAGGTGATAGCTTTTATCCGTTATACTTAATCCAACTCCATCGCTATTATGATTCACATCAGATGACGAGCAGCTTGTTCATCATCTCCGACACCACAAGGTTGTCGGGTTAACGTGAATCTTAATCCAATGGAGCATGACATGACACAATCTATCATTAACAGCACTATCAAGCCATTTAAAGCAACTGCATTTCACAACGGTTCATTCGTTGAAGTGACCGAGCAAGATTTACTTGGTAAGTGGTCGGTAGTGTTTTTCTACCCAGCTGACTTTACTTTCGTATGTCCTACCGAATTAGGTGACATGGCTGACAACTATGAAAAACTTCAGTCAATGGGCGTTGAAGTATATTCAGTGTCAACTGACACCCACTTCACTCACAAAGCGTGGCATGCAAGCTCAGAAACTATCGGTAAAATCACTTACCCAATGATTGGTGACCCAACAGGTACTATCACTCGCAACTTTGGCGTAATGATCGAAGAAGATGGTTTAGCACTTCGTGGTACATTTGTGATTAACCCAGAAGGCGAAATCAAAGTTGCTGAAATTCACGACCTAGGTATTGGCCGTAGCGCATCAGAACTTGTTCGTAAAATTCAAGCAGCACAATACGTTGCAAGCCATGACGGTGAAGTATGTCCAGCTAAATGGCAACCAGGTGAAGCAACACTAGCTCCTTCAATTGACCTAGTAGGTAAAATCTAACCAGCTAAGTTCACCCTTAGGTTAGTAATATCATCTCCAGTTAGTCGGTGCTCCCCCGGCGCCGACTAACACTTTCCACATTATTTAAATCTTCATTTTTTAGGAGTTGTTATGTTAGATGCGAATGTAAAAAATCAACTGAAAACCTATCTGCAAAACCTCAAGCGCCCAGTTGAACTTGTCGTGTCTGCAGATGACTCAAGCAAAGCAAAAGAGTTAACCAGTTTAGCGCAAGATATTGTTGATTCATCTGACTTGGTGTCGGTGACTTACCAGCAAGGTAAGCGCACACCCAGTATGAGTGTAATTAACCCACAAAATGGCAGCAACATTACGTTTGCCGGTTTACCAATGGGTCATGAATTTACTTCACTTGTACTTGCATTATTACACAGCGGCGGACACCCGTTGAAATTGGATGCGCAAGTGATTGAACAAATCCGCCAATTACCAGGTGAGTTTCACTTTGAAACCTATGTGTCATTAAGTTGCCAAACCTGTCCTGAAGTGATCCAGGCACTGAATATGATGGCAGCAATTAACCCCAATATTACTAACGTGATGATTGACGGTGCACTTTTCCAAGAAGAAGTCACCGAACGCAATATCATGTCAGTACCATCAGTATTTTTGAACGGCGAAGCCTTCTCTGTTGGCGCCATAAGCGTTGTTGAAGTACTGAATAAGTTAGACAAAAATGCCGCTGGCAGACAAGCTGAGCTATTAAATCAAAAGTCAGCATTTGATGTGCTAGTGGTTGGTGGCGGCCCAGCGGGCGCAGCCGCAGCGATTTACTCGGCTCGTAAGGGCTTAAACACAGGTATTGTTGCCGATAAGTTTGGTGGCCAAGTGGCAGAAACCGTCGGTATTGAAAACTTTATCTCTGTGTCTAAAACAGAAGGCCCTAAATTGGTCGCCAATTTAGAAGCTCACGTACGTGATTACGATGTCGATATCATGCCTAACCAGCGCGCATTAAGCCTAACAAAAAATGGTCTATTTGATGTGACGTTAGAAAGCGGTGCAACCTTAAGCAGTAAAACAGTATTGTTGGCAACCGGTGCGCGTTGGAGAGAAATGAACGTGCCTGGCGAAAAAGAATATCGCGGTAAAGGTGTTGCGTACTGTCCACACTGTGACGGCCCATTATTTAAAGGCAAGCGTGTTGCCGTTATTGGTGGTGGTAACTCAGGTATTGAAGCCGCAATTGACCTAGCAAACATTGTTGAACATGTGACCGTACTTGAGTTTGACAGCAAGTTACGAGCAGATGAAGTGTTACAACGTAAAGCTAAATCAATGGGTAATATTACAATTATTACTCAAGCGCAAACTACCGAAGTCAAAGGCGATGGTACTCGTGTTAGCAGTTTGGTTTATACCGACCGTGCTAGCGGCGAAAGTAAAGAAGTTATCTTAGCCGGTATCTTTGTGCAAATTGGCTTAGTGCCAAACACCGAATGGTTAAAAGGTGTGGTTGATATGACACCTCGCGGCGAGATTATCGTTGATGAGCGCGGTCAAACATCAATTCCAGGCGTGTTTGCTGCAGGTGATGTGACACACACACCTTACAAGCAAATCATTATCGCCATGGGCAGCGGTGCAACCGCATCTCTTGGGGCGTTTGATTACTTAATCAGACACTCAGAAGAAACAGATGTAAAAGCAGCTTAATCACCTAATATAGCTGTTGCTATTATCAATGCCGTTCATATCAATGAGCGGCATTTTGTTATATTTTCCCCGCACTAAGTGATTTCTCTATCCTATTTTTACGCGCTAATTGCGCACTATCACAGCAATCGCTCTTAATCTGCGTAATGTTAAGCGTCACTTTTTATTGAAATAGCGTATTATCAAGGCAATTTTTTAGCTGAAAATTGCCTCAAGACTGTGTTTGTTTTACTTTAATCAACAGACTCGGTTGCTCAGCACAATTTCGCTTATTTTTCACTGTAATGTGAGCTGTTTGGAAAAGGATTATCATGCCAAGCTTGATTAGAATCGTATTAATTAATACTCACCTGCCAGGTGTGGTCGAACTACTATTAAATGGCCATACCAACATTTGTGGCACCAATGCATCAGGTAAAACGACCTTACAGCGCCTAGTGCCGGTATTTTATGGTGAATACCCAAGCCGTGTGGTGCCATCAACTCGTGACAGTTTTGAGCGTTGGTATTTACCGCACGATTCTAGTTACATTATTTATGAATATGAAAAAGATGACGGCTTATTGTATCAAGCTGTTTTAGCGTCAGCGGGTGACGGTAAAGGGGTCAATTACCGCTTTATTGCTCGTGGTTTTGAGCTTGAGGATTACATTAAATCCCGTAATGGTGACACCATTATTTGCCATTCAATGGCCGAGCTTGGCCGCGAAGTAAAACGCGAAGGCATAGCGCACACTAACTTACTTAATACACGTGAGTTTCGCGCCATTATTCAAAATGATCGCAGTTTACTTAATACTGGCAGTAATCGAAACGAGCTACGCACTTATGCGCGTCAGTTCTCGTTATGTGATGGCGAACACAGCCTGCGCCACATTGAAAAGCTGGCTAAAGCGGTGCATTCAAAAGAAGGCAAAATGGAAACGGTCAAATCGATGATCGCCGCCATTTTAGAAGAAGACGGAGTAAACCCGCCAACCTCACGCCTTAATCCTCAGCGAGTAGAAACCTGGATCCGCGAAAGCCAGCTAGTGCAAGGTTTTGAGCAAATTCGTCCAGAATACGACAAGCTTGAGCAAGAGTTTAACCAACTACTGAGCGCCGAATTACGCCTGTCTAGTTTATCGCGCGGCTACCGCAATGATGAAACGTTAGAAGCCGAGCGCCAAGATCGTAACCAAACATTAGGTAAAGAATTAAACCTAAAACTGCGTTTACTTGACGATGAGTGGAAAGACATTCGTGATGAGCTTAACCAGGAGTTGTCTGCGGCAAAAGGCGATGTTGGCAAATTTGAATATGAGTTAGATGCCATAGAAGATCAGCACGCTGCGTTTTTAGATGCCGACATTGAGCAGGCTAAAGCGGATTTAGACAATTTGCCAAACTGGCGCAGTGACGTTGAAAACCTTAATGAACGCCACAAACTGCAAACTGAAAAACACCAAGATATTGAAGCCGCGTTTAACGCTCGTCGCAGTAAAATTGCCGAGCAACTTCACCGTGAGCTTGAGTCGCTACATACCGAACAAGACACTCAACGTGAAGCTCGTGATAAACAGCGTGAGCTAGCCAGTGACGATTTAGCTAAATTAGAGCAGCAATGGCGCGAACAAACCGATGCAGGTAAAGCTAAATTTAGTGAACAAGAATATCAACTTAAGTTACAGGCGGTAGAGCTAAAGCACCAGGTGGATGGTGTGAGTTACACCGAAGATGAAAAAATGCGTTTGGCGATTTTTGATGAACGCATCAGCCTCGCCGACGAAGAGCAAGAAACCTGCAATGCAAAAGTGGAGCGGTTAACTACCGAAGAGCGTAAGCAGCGGGCTAAACGCGATCAAGCCAACGAAGCACTTCGTTTGGCCAGTATTCGTGTTAATGAACGCGAAAACGCCAAAGAAGAATTGCATCACATGCTATTCCCGCAGTCGCATACACTGTTGGAGTTTTTGCGCAAAGAAGCCCAAGGTTGGGAGCAATCATTTGGTAAGGTTATCGCGCCTGAGTTGTTGCACCGTAGCGACTTACATCCAAGCCTAACCAAAGACAGTAGCGATAGTTTATTTGGTGTTCATTTAGATCTTAAGGCCATCGATGTGCCAGAATACGCGGCAACAGAGCAAGATTTGCGTATTCGCTTTGCTAAAGCCGAGGAGGCATTACAAAGCGCCCAAGAAATGCATGCAGAAGCAGAAGATCAGCTCGTTGCGATGAATGCAGCATTAGATGCTATCACCCGCGAACTCACCTTTGCCCGCACCGCTTACAAAAATAGCCGTGAAGATTTACGCCGTTTATTAGATGAAAAACGCAGTGAACAGCAAAAAATAAACCAGGCCGTTGCTGATCGTAAAACCGAATCAAGTAAACGCTTAGTCCAGCTTGATAACGAATTAAAGCAGTTACACAACCAACATCTTGAGTGGCTAGCTGAGCAAAAAGACCAGGCGCTAGAAGCACGCATGGACAAAAATGCTTACTGGCAAGAAGTGGTTGGCGCTATCGACAATCAACTTGGGCAAATTAAAGCCAATATTGAGCAGCGCCGTACTAACGCTAAAACAGAGCAAAAAGCTTGCGAAACCTGGTACAAAAATGAGCTGAAATCTCGCGGTGTCGACGAAGGCACTATTTTAGCCCTTAAAAAGCAAATTCGTGAACTTGAGGCAAAAATAAGTCAGGCAGAACAACGCCGTAGCGAGGTGTTACGTTATGACGATTGGTACCAACATACCTGGTTAGTGCGTAAACCTAAATTGCAAGCACAACTGGCAGACGTTAAACGGGCCACACTTGAGCTTGAGCAGCAATTAACAGCCAAAACCGCCGAAATAAAACAAAGGCGCACCAACCTCGAAACTGAGCGCAAAGCTTGTGATGCCGCCCAGGTTGAAGCATCTGAAAACCTCACTAAATTGCGTGCTGTGATGCGTAAATTGGCCGAGCTTAAATTACCGCCCAATAGCGATGAAGCCATGGGTAGCATTGGCGAGCGCCTGCGCCAAGGCGAAGACTTGTTACTAAAACGTGACTATTTAATGGGGTCGGTAAAACAATATGTTGAGCATTTCGACTCTGTTATTGCCAGTAAATCGGGCTCAAGTTTGGCTGAGTTCTGGGAGCGCGCGCGTGACGAGTCTAGCTTTGTTAACGATAAGGGCATTCGCCTACTCGACTACCGTAAGCTAGTGCCACAGCTTGAGCAATTACTCAATGTGATGGTGCCGCAATCACTAATGGCGATCCGCGAACAAGGGCGTATTTTTGGTATCGACTTAACTGCGTTTTACGACGTATTAACCGACATCGACCGCCGCATTGCCAGCCAAAGTGCGCGCATTACCCGTGAAGTGGGTGAAGAGTTGTTCCTCGATGGCGTATCTGAATCTGCTGTACGCATTCGCTCACGTATCAGTGAACTCGAGTTTTGGCCTGAGCTTGAAGTGTTTGTAAAAGCCTTTAAAGCATGGAAAGCAGACGGCTTTAGCCAATTACCAGACGAGCATTACACTAACTCAATGCGCCGTGCCTTAGATATTATTGGCCGCGCGGCATTAACCGGTGGCATCGCCAAACTATTAGAAATTGAATTGCGCCTAAAAGAGGGCAACAGCGATTTGATTATCCGCACCGACCGCCAGCTAAATGAATCCTCTAGCCACGGTATGGCGTACCTGATTTTATGTAAGTTCTTACTAGCATTTACCCGTTTATTGCGTGGTAAAGCTCATGTGACCATTCATTGGCCTATTGATGAACTTGGCACCTTACATCACACCAACGTGAAGAAGATTTTTGATGCCTGTGAAAACAACAATATTAGCGTGTTAGGAGCATTCCCGAACCCAGAATCTGAAGTGCTTAACTTATTTGCTAACCGCTACATTATTAACAAACAAACCAAAAAACTGCAGGTGGTTAAACCTAAAACCAACCCTCTTGCAGAGCGACTGTCACAACGAAATGCTGAAACTACTCATCCCACAACGGCTAAGGAGCAAAGTTAATGTCAGACTCAAATGAAACAACCTTAGTGGGAACAAGTGCCTTAATCGAACAGTTGTTGCGTGGTGAGTTTATTTGCCGAGTGACCAATGAAGACGGCTGGCGCGCGCTAAAAAACAACAGCACCCGCGAGCGAATAGAAACTTACTTAAATCAAATTAACCGCACTTTAGCCAGCGCAGGTGAAGGTGAAGTGTTCTTTTGTGGCTATTTACAGCTTGGCGATGCCGAGCGCAAAGTGATTTCATCGCAGTTTAAAGATATATGCTCTGCGTTAATACCGCTGGTGGAATGGTTAGTGTTAGTGCAAGAGGCCAGCGGCCAAGATGCGCCATTAAGCGAAGGTGTACCGATCCGCTTAACTGATTTACAAGCTCGAATCGAAGATACTCCAGCCTTTAGAGAACAACTGACAAAGCTTAGCCAGTATCGTTTATTTGGCTCCAGCAGCAGCAATGTCGATGGCCAAATTAAGCTAGTGTTTAAGCGCTTAGTTGAGCTGGGCTATTTGACTAAACCTAATAGTGAAAAACAAATTTACATCGCCACCGGCAAGCTTGATTACCTATATGAAGTGATCCGTTTTATTGACGAAACCGAAGGCCTAAGCCTTGAGGCGCAAGCTGAAACTGCGACCCAAAGGGAGTTAATATGAGCAGCAACTTACACCAGGCCGGGGTAAAGCTGCTCAAACAACTCGGGCGGCATGCCGATGTGATCATGGATGCTTATTTAGCGGGGTCGATAAACGACACCGCCCATGATGCAGGCGTGATTGAAAAACTCAAAAAAAGCGGCATTTTGTGGCGACCAGAGCCAGACCAAGAGCTGCGTTTAAAGCGCTCAGTCAGGGCGTTGCTTGAAGAGGCCTTAAGCGATGAGCGTAATCGCCAAATTGACTCTAACGTTGGCTCGTCTTTAGCCACCATAAAAACCCTGGCCGATCACTATAAAGAGGCGCGTCATAATATTGATCACAGCGCAGCAGAAGCTTATTTAGCGGACCTAAACGAACACGTTTACAGCTTTACCGACAGCCTGCGATATTCGATTAGGGTGTTATGGGGCCGCATTAATAACGAGTTTGGTTATGTCGGGACTATCAGTGCCAAAATTCGCGAAAACGAATTAGCGCAAAGCCAGGTGTCAGACTTGCTCAATGGCCTCGAGATGTTCCAGTTTAGTGAGCTGGGTGACATTGCCGGTGACATCCGCGAGCTGCGCCGTTTATTAATGACCAGCCTACAAGAAACCCTAAGCCAATGTACTCAAGAGCTGAGTATTGTGCAGGGTAGGTTATATGAGTTATTAGGCCGCTTTAGGCAAATTCAAGGCCGTACACGGTTACTCAAAGGCTGGTTGCTGCACACCGACATGCACCCAGACTATCAAGTCGATAATCATGTTGGTCATAAACAGATCCCGAGTTTATTTAATTGTGCTGAGGCCCTGTTGGCGCCAGCCAGTGTTGATGTGAGTAACCCACATCATGAGCTGGAGCTAATGAGTATAGTGGCACAAGTGAAAGCCATTAGCCGTGATGCATTACCGCACATTGCACGTGAGCAAAACGTTACCTTTGAAATGGGCGACATTGAAGACTTTGATATTCCTGAAAACCCACTCAAAATTGCCGTGGATGAATATTTCTGTGAGGTGATTGATTCTGGTTTGCGTCAATCAGCATTGAGTTATTTAACCGAAAAACAATTACAGTGGGATGCCGAAAGTTGGTTATACCAAGTGATTGGTGGCTATGAAGGTTTGGCCGATGAGCATAAAAATTACTTTGAGTTAGAACCAATAGGCAAACCCGATCCTGTGTATAACGGTAATTTTATTATTCATGATGTTGAGTTATGGCTAGCTTAAGCCAGAGTCAATTACAGATATTGGCCCGCGCGGCAAAGCAACAATTGCCGCGCGTGGCTTTTAATGCAAGTTGGAAAAAACTCTATCAGATATGGCAAATCGGTGAGCCGGATGGCGCTGAAAAATACCTGTATTTAACCAGTAAAGATTACGCATTACTGCGAAAAATGGCGCAGATTGGCTCAGGGTTAGACATTTTATCGCTTGATTTTGATGTGCCTAGAGATCAAATGGCGCAGCAAAGCGCCAATGAAAAATACGCTAATATCAACCCAGAGGCCGATTATGTGCTCATTAAGCTTGCTCCGCAGCTCGCTAGGTACATTATGGGGGATGCAATACCCCATATTTTGAGTGCACAACACAGCGCATTGCGATTAAAAGTCGATACCGCTGTCGCGCTATGTCAACAGCTTAAACTCTCACACCTTATTGTGGTCGAAAACCTCGACAGTTTTGACAATCTATTTGCTTATTCATTTACACCCGAGTTACAACCAATCATCGATAGTTGCATGGTGTTGTATCGTGGCAGTCATGACTATTCACCCGCAGGAAGAAAGCGCTTTTTACGTTTAATAGAGCCGATGAACATAAATGTGATTGCCTTTACCGATCTAGATCCTGCTGGGCTAATGATTGCGAATACCTTAAATGGGTGCCGGAGCATGATAGTGCCACAACAAGCACTTTCTTCACCGAATGAGCTGCTTGCGATTAGCCAAATCAATTTAGTCGCAGACTTTAATAAACAACACAAACAACTTACTTATTTAAAGAATGTCTCATCGCCAACGGCTGAAAATGCAGCAGCATACACGGCCCAATGGTTAACGTTAGTCAATTGGATTAGCCATCATAGTGTGAGTATCAAACAGCAGCATATGTTGGCAAAATCATTATCATTGAGTTTGCTTAGCATCAAGTTGTAACCCTCATCTGTTGCGATGCACTGGTTTCCCTGTGGCTTGCGCCCTTGTGAATGCCATGTGGCAATTCAATAAATAGCCCATAATCGCTTTTGTAATACCTTGTTATTACATACTTTTGTGATTTTTGTTTACTAAGCGCTGATAAAGTAATCACTTTTGTTGATAAGGCGATTGAAATATATTGCGCTATGTCTCAGTATTTCATCGATCGAAAAGAATAATCGCCAGGATTGGCATAACAATAAGCAGCAACATAAGTTGCCATTTCGAATGGGAAATAACAGATGACAAAATCACTTTCGGCCCGGATTTTTATCGGTCTATTTTTGGGTGTGCTACTAGGCAGTATTGTACAGTTTGCACTGGCCGACAACGCCTTCTTCGGCGGAACCCTAGTTACTTTTGCAAGCGGTATAGGCACCATGTTCGTGAATATGATCATGATGTTAGTCGTGCCTTTAGTGTTTGTGAGCATTGTGTGCGGCGTGTGTGAGTTACAAGATTTAAAAAGTTTTGGCCGTTTAGGGGGCAAAACCTTTGGTTTTTATATTATCAACACTGTGGTTGCTATTGTTGCCGCATTTGCTGTGGCAATGATCTTTGAACCTGGTAAAGGCGTTGACATGTCGAGCAGTGATTCTGTTGATATTACTGCAACCGAATTACCAGATTTAATGTCACTTATTGTGAGCATTGTACCTAATAATCCATTTTCTGCGTTTACCTCTGGCAACATGTTACAAGTGATTTTTATGGCACTGTTGATGGGTGGTGTCATTAAATCAATGGGCTCATCGGTTGAAGGTGCAGTGAAAGGCTTTCAAACTGCCAATAAAATTATGATGCGCTTAATTTCAGTGGTCATGAGCCTTGCGCCATACGGTGTATTCGCCCTAATGTTTAAATTAGGCGCCACCTTAGAACCTGAAATCTTTGTCAGTGTGGTTGAATATTTAGTGCTGATTTTAGCCTTATTATTGATTTGGATTTTTATTGTTTATCCTATCGCTGTCAGTCTATTTACCCCCGTTTCGGCTAAAACGTTTCGTGATAAAATTCAAGAACAGATATTGTTCTCGCTTTCAACGGCTAGCTCTAATGCCACTATCCCTGTGACCATGCGCACCTTAACCGACAAACTGGGCGTAAGCCAGGCGGTTGCCGGTTTTGGCGTGCCACTAGGGGCTACGATGAACATGGGTGGCGTGTCGATTTACATCACCATCGCTATTTTCTTTGTGGCCAATGCGTTTGGTATGCCGATTAGCAATGATCAAATTCCGTCACTCTTATTCAGCGTGTTTTTGCTCTCTGTTGGTGCTGGTGGTGTACCTGGTGGTGGCATGGTAATGATTGGGGTATTGATTTATCAAATGGGCTTGCCGGTAGAAGCGTTTGTGATTGTTGCAGCACTTGACCGTATTATTGATATGGTACTGACATCTTGTAACGTAGTAGGTGACACCGCGGTACTGACTATTGTTGACCAGACCGAGAAAAAGCACCAAGTGACAGAAGAGAGCTTAGTGGCAGCAAAAGAATAAGTGACTTTTTTGCACCATATAAAAGCCGCTCAATGGTTTATTGAGCGGCTTTTTGTTACAAACAGTTTAGTCAATCGATGGTTCTTCACTGTAATCAATACCGTGATAACTTAAACATGTATCGACTTCATTCGCGCTACCTAAAATAACGGCAACACGTTGGTGGATTTCAGTCGGTTGAATATCCAAAATGGTTTCGTAACCTGTTGAGGCTTTACCGCCAGCTTGCTCCACAAGTAACGCCATTGGGTTGGCTTCGTACATTAGGCGTAATTTGAATGGTTTGGCCGGGTTTTTATTGTCTGTTGGGTAGGTAAAAATACCGCCGCGGCACAATACGCGATGTACATCACCCACCATAGCGGCAATCCAACGCATGTTAAAAGACTGCTCGCGAGGGCCAATTTTACCCAGTAGCAAGTCGGCAATGTAGGTTTGCATTGGCGCTTCCCAAAAGCGCTGGTTAGACATGTTAATTGCAAACTCAGCCGTATCTGGCGTGATTTGCACATTGTCGTTGGTCAATAGAAAAGTTTGGCTGTCTGGATCCAAGGTATAAAACTGTGTACCTTTGCCAGTGGTTAGCGCCATCATAGTTGATGGGCCATAAAGCACGTAACCTGCTGCAACTTGCTTGCGCCCAGCTTGTAAAAAGCTTTGCTCGTTAAACTCACCAGCAGGTGCCGGTAATACCGAGAAAATCGTGCCAACGAGTGAATTAATATCGATATTAGATGAGCCATCTAAAGGATCAAAACTGACTAAGTACTCACCTTGAGCATTGGCCTCTACAACGTAATCTTCTTCTTCAGAAGCGATGCCGCGCACTGTACTATCAGCCTTTAAAGCATCTTTAAGCATGTCGTTTGTGATCACATCCAGTTTTTTCTGGGTTTCACCTTGAACGTTTTCTTGCTCTGTTGCGCCTAATACTCCTGCCAACGCGCCGTGACGAACAGCACCGCTAATGGCGATTGAGGTTTCTGCTAAGGTGACTAGTAATTGCGTTAATGACGCATTGACTGCTTGAGCGCTAAGGGTTTGGGCCAAGGTCTGCATGATTTTTCCTATGAAGTTTTGCGAAGTTAAGGTCGATGTTGTTCATTTTTATCAGTTATCTGCAAATCATACCCCACAATGATGCTAATTTCAGCGATTGTTATCCAAGGTTTTGGTTTTGTCGTAAATTCAGGCAAAATGTTGACTGATTGTTTGCCCATAGGATTAATAATAATGACAACAACATGGAAGCAGCATGCTTTAGTGGCAATGACTGCCGTACCGTTTCTCTTTACTAGCCAGATTTCTCAAGCCGCACAAGGCAATACCATGACTTCATTAACTACCGCGCCGTTAAGTGCAATAAACGGCAATAAAACGCCACTGACGATAGAACGTATTCATGCATCTCCTGCATTAGCAGGTTCAAGCCCACGCGGTCTGGCCTTGTCTCCAGATGGAAAGCGCGTCACTTACCTATCAAGCCGTGCCGAAAACCAACATTTTTATGATTTGTGGCAAATGAATATCGCCACGGGTGAGCGCAGCATCTTGATAAATGCAGATCTGCTAGCCAGTGGTGAGCTGTCTGATGAAGAAAAAGCTCGCCGTGAACGCCAGCGAATTTATGGCGAAGGGATCATGGAATACTTTTGGTCTGAAAACAGCCAAAGTATTTTAATTCCTGCTGCAGGGCAATTGTATTTATATGATGTGGCTAGCAATAAAGTCACAGAGCTTAACACTGGCGAAGGCTTTGCCACCGATGCGCGTTTGTCGCCTAAAGGCCGCTATGTGTCGTTTGTGCGCGATCAAAATCTTTATGTGTTAGCACTCGATACCCAAAAAGTGATCGCATTAACTACAGATGGGAAAGGCCCTATTAAGAATGCCATGGCGGAGTTTGTTGCCCAGGAAGAAATGGATCGCATGACCGGTTATTGGTGGGCGCCGGATGAGTCAGCAATTGCTTTTACTCGTATTGATGAATCAGGTGTTGAGTTAGTCACCCGTAATGAGATTTACGCCGACGGTATTAAGCTTACCGAACAACGCTATCCTTATGCAGGTAAAGCGAACGTTGAAATTGCCCTTGGTGTGGTGAGTTTGCAAGATAAAAGCATTAATTGGATTGATTTAGGTAAACAAAAAGACATGTATTTACCGCGTGTTGATTGGCTACCAGGCAGCAAACATGTGTCTTTTCAATGGCAAAGCCGAAACCAACAAGCAGTAGACTTGCGCATTGCTGCACTTAGTCAACCAGAGCAAGCTAACACAGTGATTGAAGAGCGCAGTAAAGCGTGGGTAAACCTTAATAATGACCTGCATTTTTTAAAGCAGCAGTCAGCATTTATTTGGGGTTCAGAGCGTGATGGGTTTAACCATCTGTATTTGTTTGACCTACAGGGTAAACAGCTTAAACAATTAACCCAAGGAGATTGGGCAGTTGATGCGCTTGAGTTTGTCGATGAAGCCAGCGGTTGGGTGTATTTTAGTGGCCGTAAAGACAGTGTGGTAGAGCGCCATTTGTACCGCGTTAATATGAATATAGGCGTAGAGTCAATTGAACGTATTAGTCAAAGCGCTGGTATGCATGACGCGGTTTTTGCTGACAAAAGCCCGGTATATTTAGACTATTTTAATAGCCTGCAACAACCGCCACAGATCAGTTTACACAATGACTCTGGTAAATTATTAGCCTGGGTTGAGCAAAACGAAATCAATGAGACACATCCTCTTTATGATGTGGCTGGTTTATGGCAAATGCCTGAATTTGGTCAATTAAAAGCAGAAGATGGTCAGCCATTAATGTACCGTTTATTTAAACCTGTGCCGTTTGATGCCAATAAAAAGTACCCAGTGGTGGTGCGTGTTTATGGCGGTCCGCACGCCCAGTTAGTGGTTAACAGCTGGAGCGAAGCAGACTATTTTACTCAGTATTTGTTGCAACAAGGCTATGCAGTATTTCAATTAGATAATCGTGGCTCGGCCCACCGTGGCACTGCGTTTGAATATGTGATTTATCAAAATATGGGAGATGCCGAGGTAAACGATCAAAAAGTGGGCGTAGATTATTTGCGTAGTTTGCCCTTTATTGATGGCGAAAACGTGGCGATTTATGGTCATAGCTACGGCGGCTACATGGCATTAATGAGCCAATTTAAGGCGCCAGATTATTTTAAAGCAGCCATTTCGGGGGCACCGGTTACCGACTGGCGTTTATATGACACTCATTATACCGAGCGTTATATGGGTAATCCTGAAACCAATAAACAAGGTTACGATGCCAGCAGTATTTTACCTTACGTAAAAAATTATCAGTCAGGTTTGCTGATGTACCATGGCATGGCAGATGATAACGTGTTGTTTGAAAACAGCACACGCGTTTATAAAGCATTGCAAGATGAGGGGAAATTATTCCAGATGATGGATTATCCTGGGTCTAAGCATTCCATGCGCGGTGAGAAAGTGCGTAATCATTTATATAAATCGTTGGCGGCATTTTTAGACCAGCAATTGAAATAATCATAAACTAATCGTGAAAAGCGGGCATAAAAAAACCAGGTTAACTACCTGGTTTTTTTATTGGGTAATTACAAGATTAGTCTTCTAAGTCACCACAAAAACGATAGCCTTCACCGTGGATAGTGGCGATGATTTCTGGCGTATCAGCTAAGCTTTCAAAATGCTTACGGATTCGACGAATTGTGACGTCAACAGTACGGTCATGCGGCTTTAACTCACGGCCAGTCATTTTTAATAATAAATCTGCACGGGTTAAAATCTTACCTGGGTTTTCAACAAAATGAAGCATCGCACGGAATTCACTGCGTGGTAGCTTATAAGACTCACCTTTTGGATTAACCAAAGAACGGCTGTTAATCTCTAAACTCCAGCCATTAAAACGGTAATGCTCAACAGAACCTTTTTCTTCGGTTTCTGCAGCTGCACTGTTAACACGCGTTAATAGGTTACGTGCGCGGATGGTTAACTCACGAGGATTGAATGGCTTAGTGATATAGTCGTCTGCGCCGATTTCAAGGCCAAGAATTTTATCAACTTCGTTATCACGACCCGTTAAGAAAATAAGACCGATATTATTAATTTCACGTAATTCGCGAGCGAGTAACAAACCGTTTTTACCAGGTAAGTTAATGTCCATAACCACTAGGTTAATTTTGTTATCTTGCATGGCTTTATGCATTTCTGCGCCGTCATTTGCTTCAGTTACTACATAACCTTCAGCTTCAAAAATACTGCGCAATGTATTACGGGTTACTGCTTCGTCTTCAACAATCAGAATGTGCGGGTTTTGCATGATATATACCTAATTTAATAAAAATTCGACTCTAGCGACAGGCTAGTCAAGTTGTAATCGCGTTCTTAATTAACGCCGATACTCCAGTATTTTTTATGGTGTTTATCTATGTCTGCCCTGAATAAAACACTCTTATGAACTCGTATAATGTAACGCTAGTTTATGGTTACTGAGTTGTCTTGCGTATATCTAAGCTCATCAGGCGTTGTAATGAACTCCTGCCTCATGAGTAAAAAAATTGCCTAATTGGCTTACTACTATGAATACGATTTACAAAGATAGTTCCATTTGTTGCAAACTTATTTACTCGTATTACGGTTTATCTTGATTGTGTTATCAAATGTAGAACATAAAACGTTCAGGTGTAAACTAAGCACACAAAAATGTGACTAATAACCAATGAATTCGTTTTAAACGCTGTCCCATGGTGCATCTAATGGCTTGATGTTATGGGTGAAGTCACGGCGCTTTAATAGTAAGTAATGATTATTGTACTCGTTTTAGGTATTTGTTAACAAATTAAATGTTAAATAATTAATATAAAAAACAGATGAAAAGTTTGGTCTTTTCTTAACTGTTTGATTTTATTTTTAATTAAAATATTATACTTGTGACTGATATCTCAAACCTTTAAGAATTCACAAGGCTCTGCTACACTGTTTTTGGCTTAATTGACGAATTAATATTATGGAAAATGTTATAGATACACTGTGGCACGAGTATCAAACCACTCATTTTTTGTTTACTCAACGCCTCTCAGATGATTTCCCATTCGCTATTGTTACTGCTTATAATCCAAGCGGTTTGTTGCTCACCCCCAGTCAAAATCGCTTATTAGATCGCCAACTCCAATCTAAAATCCAACAATTTAATAGCCCATACCGAGCGCTGATTGGTGCTGCTCCTGATTTATCGCATATGGAAAAAAGCTGGGCTGTTTTTATTGATAAAGAACAAGCGCTTGAGTTAGGTAAAGCATTTAACCAACACGCAATTTATTATGTCGAACAGGGGCTTTTATCCCTTGTTGCTTGTAATGACTCGAAGATGCCTGAGGTTGAATTGGGCGTATTCAATCATCGTTTACGTTTGGTTAATGAGTTACCCGACATTGGTGCTCACATTTAGTGTGTTCATTTAGAGCCTAACCAATCTTGTCACTGTTTTGGTTATTGGATCCTTTTTGGATACAATTTTAATAGATTGTATTGTTTTTTTACTTCCCGTTATCTTTAAACCGTAATTCTTCAGTATTTCGAACAATAAATAATTCCAAATTAACACCTCCACTGTTATTCATTGTGGGGGATTAGCACTGCTCAAAGATGAATAAAATTAAATTTGTGTATTTTTACTACAATTGTTGATTGACTTGTGAGTGCATTTGTTGCTATTTTTCAGGTCCCTCCTTCGGGAGGCACAGAAGAGGAGCGTTAACTAGGTAGTAAGTTTGAGGATGCCAGTCCAATGACAACTTATGATGGAGATTAGCGCCGAGGTATCAAATTGTGTGGCACACATTGATATCGGTCGTTTAGGCTGAATCCTAACGATTGTCACCTGTTTTTTTGGTGGAGAGCTTCTGGTGATGATTGCTGTTTCCCTTCTTTAAGGGTGCGTTATCTTAGCACCAGGCTCTTCGAACGTAGTGTGTTCGGAGCGTATATCATGTTAGTAAATCACATCTTATTTTATTGTCTTTCGCAAACTGCGGAGGCATCTGTATGAGTCTAATTTCTCAAGACGTACAAGCACAATTGGTTGTTGCCAAGTTTGGGGGCACGTCGGTTGCTGACTACGGCTCAATGAGCCGTTGTGCTGATATTGTTTTAGCCAACCCTGCAACTCGTTTAGTTGTGGTTAGTGCGTCAAGTGGCGTGACCAATTTACTGGTTGAGTTAACCCAAGCGAATGTGAATGACGAGCGTCGTTTAGCGCTGTTAAAGCAAATTGCGAAAATTCAATACGCCATTTTAGATGAGTTAGGGCGTCCACAAGATGTGGCGGCAAGTATTGATAAAATTCTCAGTCGCATGTCGGTGTTAAGCGAATCGTTAGAGCTTGACCGTAGTAAGGCAATAATGGATGAATTATTGTCTACAGGTGAGCAATGCTCGTCGATTTTATTCTCTGCGGTGATCCGTGAAAAAGGCTCAGCGTCAGATCATTTTGATGTGCGCCAGGTTCTTCGTACTGACAGTCACTTCGGCCGAGCTGAGCCACATATAGAAGCCATAGCTTCATTGTCGGGTGATTTTTTAAAGCCGCTGTTAGCTAAATATATTATTGTTACTCAAGGTTTTATTGGTGCAGATCAAGATGGTCGCACAACAACCTTAGGCCGTGGTGGTAGTGACTATTCTGCAGCGTTACTTGCCGAAGCGTTACATGCATCTGCGGTTGAGATTTGGACCGATGTTGCAGGTATTTATACCACAGATCCAAGATTGGCACCCAACGCACGCCCAATTGCTGAGATTAGTTTTAATGAAGCAGCAGAAATGGCAACGTTTGGCGCGAAAGTGTTACATCCAGCAACTATTTTGCCTGCTGTTAGGCAAAAAATTCAGGTGTTTGTGGGCTCAAGTAAAGCGCCCGAAATGGGAGGGACTTGGATCCGCCATCAGGTTGAGGATACGCCAGTGTATCGTGCAGTGGCATTACGCCGAGATCAAACATTGCTTAACCTTCACAGCTTACAAATGTTACACGCTCAAGGCTTTTTAGCTGAAACCTTTGCAACACTTGCTCGCCATAAAATATCAGTTGATTTAATCACTACATCAGAAGTTAACGTATCGTTGACCTTGGATAAAACCGGTTCAGATTCAAGTGGTCAAGGCTTATTGAGTGAGTCATTACTGCAAGAGCTGTCTCAACATTGTCGTGTGCGTGTTGAAGATAACTTAGCGCTTATTGCCATTATAGGTAATCGTATTGCCTCTACCGCTGGTATTTGTAGTCGTGTGTTTCAAGTGCTTGAAAACCACAACGTACGAATGATTTGCCAGGGTGCTAGCCCACACAATTTATGTGTGTTGGTGTCTGAGTCTGAAGCGGCGCAAGTGGTTAATGCATTACACCAAAATTTGTTTGAGTCGTAAGCCATGAGTAAGGCGATACCATCGAGTATTTGTGTTGGGGAGCTTGCCACTGGGCAAGCTCTTACCATACCGCTTTATGAGTTTAAAGGTGCAGATATGTCGGCACCTAGCGTGTATATTCAAGCCAATGTGCACGGTGCTGAAGTGCAGGGTAACGCGGTGATGTATCAGCTGATGACCTTGCTTGAGGGCTATGAGGTATTGGGTGATATTCGCCTTGCACCTTTGGCTAATCCGCTAGGCATTAATCAAAAAAGTGGTGAGTTTACATTAGGGCGTTTTGATCCTATTACAGGTGTGAATTGGAACCGAGAGTATTTTGATCACAATATTGACTTAACCACTTGGTATACCGAACATCAACATTTAGCGAATGATGCGTTGTTTAAGGCATATCGAGCGACGTTGGTCGAGTCGTGTCAGGCAAGGCTTAATCAAGCATTTGGGGTGACAACAGGTCACCGACTAGCCGTAAGCTTGCAATCAATGGCCCATCAGGCTGATATTGTGCTGGATTTACATACCGGACCTAAATCCTGTAAGCATTTATATTGCCCTGAGTATGATATTGATGCTGCTCGTTTTTTCTCCATTCCTTACACCTTGGTTATCCCTAATAGTTTTGGTGGGGCGATGGATGAAGCAGCGTTTTGTCCCTGGTGGCGACTAACGGATGTTGCGGCAAAGCATGGCCGTGAGTTTACTGTGCCTGTGTCAGCCTTTACGCTAGAGCTTGCGAGCCAAGAGCGCATTGATTTAGCGGATGCATTAGTCGATGCAAAAGGCATTTTGGTCTATTTAAGCTATCGTGGCGTTATTCGCGAAAAAGTTGAGCCAGCAGATATGGCTCGCTTTGGCTGTTACTTAAAAGATTATAAAAAGTTCCATGCTCCAAAAGCTGGGTTAATTGAATATTGCGCAGCAGTTGGGCAACCTCTTAAGGCAGGCCTACCATTAGTGAATATTTTACGGATGGACTTATATGGCAGTGATCAGGCTCTTGAAAAGGTCTGTTTGCCAGTAGATTGCGTGCCTATTTTGCATTTTGCTTCGGCATCGGTGCATCAAGGTACTGAGCTTTATAAAGTGATGACCAATGTGTTTACGCTGTAAACGACAATAATAAAAACACCTGCATTTTGCAGGTGTTTTTTATATTACTGACTAACTGCCTAAAATTTGCAGTGGAATGGCAAGCATGTCGTCCCCTGAGCTGGCAAAGTACCAAATAATCCCCACTAGGCCTGCAACTGTGAGTAGATACCATACGGTTGAGAATATCTGTCCGTAGCGGTCAAGTGGCAGTAGATGGCTTTGATGGCGGCCTCGCCATTCAAAGACAATTTCTACACTACCAATCAGCAGTAAAAAACCTAACAGTGCAAGGCCTAAACTGTAGCTAATAAACACACCTGCAGCAGCCCCTAAAATACAGGCAATAAGGCCAACTAAGCTATTCATTGAAAAGCTGATGCTTTTTAAAATATGACCACCGTCGAGCGGTAAAATGGGTAGTAAATTAAATAGGTTGAGTAGGGCGTTAAAGCTGGCCAATCCTGCAAAAAAGATATTACCTGTGATCCAGTAAAGCCCTAGGCTAATAATGGACAATATAAGCCCAAAAGTCGGCCCCATAATTGAAATATAGACATCTTGCCAGCGAGTATTAATTCGCTCATCGCTCAAGGCCAATCCACCTACAAATGGGATAAGATAAATGCCTTTGGTTTTCATGCCAAAATGTTTCATGGCACGAATATGGCCGTATTCGTGAAACACTAAACAGCCGATAAGTGCTAAGGCAAACTCTAACGAAAATAGCCATGAATAAGCTGCGACACTGGCGCCAGCAAATAACACTTTAATCACTTTGGCGCTTTTGAGTAGCTTAAACCCTAAAGAGGCCAAACCGACAATACTGAGTTTTTGTGCTTTGGCGACAGGAATTTCAGGGGTTTGATTTTCGATATCCCTAACTGTGCGATGGCCTTGTGTAATTTGCTCTTCATCGACAAGTAAACAATAATCCAATTGAAAAGGTTGCCAGTTAACATCTATTTCTAAACGAACGGGGATCGCTTTTGTGTGAGAGGTCATCCCCACCGTCTCTTCAGGTACACCTTCGGTTTGTGGTGGCGTAAATTGTTGGGTGAGTTCAAAAGAGTGTATATGAAAGGCTTGATCGCTTGCACTTGCCGATTTTTGTGATACCAATTGGTTATCCCAGTACAATTGCTGCCAACCTGCAATAGAACCTTCTAGACGTAAACGTTTACCAAGGCATTCAATATTAAGTAATTCCATTAAGAATTCTCAGAGCTTATAGACGGTGAGTATGCGGGCATTTTGCCAGAGCGTTGTTTGATGCTCAATGGGGGAGGCGGTTTTATTGACTAATAAAGCTGTTCTAATTCAGCGACAGTGTTGATACCTTGCTCAATAGAAGTAAACATGATTTTAGCGCTGCAACAATGCCCTTGAAATTGGCCGTAATGTCGCACTATAGACAACATTTGTAATAAGCTTATTGGTTGAGCCTGCTTAACAAGGTTAGGTAATTGTGCCACATTTTGTTCGGCGCAAGCCTTGCTGTTAAGTGGCTTGTTGATGAGAAATATTGAGCCACTGCTGTCGATAAGTTTGTCTTGAAAACAAACATTGTATTGGTTTGCGCAAATAAAACTCAGCCAATCCTGCTGGTTGGCCAAATACATTAGCTCATCATCTTGATCAAACTGTAAAATGGCTGGCCAATGTATTTGTTGCATAGTGTGCCTGTGCTGGGTGTTGGTTATCGACTGCTATAATCAAATGACAACTCTTGATTTACATTTTTGACAACACATGGACCATGTTCGCGTTGGGTGCGATTAAATGCGTTACCTATGTGAATTTCAACATTGGTAAAAATGTGCTTTTCAGCCTTGATGAAGTAATTATCAAAATAACCATCAACTTCATTTTGTTGTTGTGTATATTCAATTTCTTCTTTAACTCGTTCAGCCGCCATTTTGTTTTTTTGGTCGAGCATCATTTTGACTTGTTCAATCATACCGGCATCATTTTGCCATTCTGTTTTTGGGGGCAATTTTCGCAATCGGGCTTCCAGTTCTAACCCTGCAACCACCATCTCTTTTATACTGCTATCTAGCTCTTTTAGTTGTTGTTTTAGTTCAGTTTGATGCATTGCGCAGTACAACTCTGTTTTGGTACTTGCTGTTGCGCCAAAAGCAATGGCTCGAATGCCTTTTTCTGCAGTGGCTATGCCTCCGACTAAGTCTCCTCGTCTTGATTGGGTATCACTAACTGTAATGGTGTCACCTGAGGTGGTATGGCTGTGAAGTAGTTGTTTGGTTACCAAAATACTACCTTGGGCCTCGAGACGTGAGTATTGTACAAATTGGGCGCAAATTTGGCCGCTAGCTTTGATATGGGTGCTGAGTTCTTGATCTTTTATTAAGCGCCCAATAACGCCTTTGCTAACAATCACATCACCCTGTGCTTCTATACTTGCCGACTCGACAAACCCCATTACGGTTACATCTCCGGTGGCTTTGACTTCCATGCCTTCGTGTACGTCACCGGTAATGAGAATACTGCCTTTAAAGTTGACATGACCATAGCGAACATCAACATCTTTGATTTGCAGTATATCGTCGACTTGCATGCCTTTGCGGTTTTCAACGGGTTGGCCAGACAAGGTTGCAATAAGCTTATTGGGATCTTTGGGGTGTAAACTGGTGCCTTTTCCTGGCTCCATTGGCTTGTCTTTACCAGGGATTTGATGCAAAACGTCGCCGTGAACATTAAAACCAGGTGTACCAATGGTTGCCATTGTTTTAACCATTAAAACGTCATTGGGTTTCACTGTGATTAATGCGCCTAAATTTCGCATATCAACAGAGCCATCTTCGCGCTCTTGTGGTTGCAGTAAGCGCTCGCGGGCTAAGGCGACTTTACGAGTGATGATGGCGTTTTCACCATTAACGGCAGGCTTGCCGCAAGCGATGACTCCTTCGCAGCTTTCTCCTGGTGGTAAAATCGATAGGCGTTGCATTAATGCCATTATTTTAGGCTTGCTTAAGCCCATTTTAATTTTTTTGCTTTTAAGAGTATTGAGGATATCGGCAAGCGCCATGTCTTTGCCTCCCCATGCAGAGGTGATCTTCATGCTGGCTTGCATTTTATCGTCACTGACTGTGATGCTTACCGAACCGTCTTTGCGCTCGGCAATAGCAAAAAATAACTCATGATCCCCAGGCTTTTGTCCGCACAGTGCATTGACTTCTGAAACGGCTTTATTAATGGCTGATTCAATGGGGTGTAGCATGGCAAAATTGGCTTGTTTGAGTAAGCCGTCAATGTCTTCCGTTGCTATAGGGCCGTGAGTATTTGGAACTAGGCGAAGTTCTGCTTTTGATTTGTCTGCGCTTAGCGCGATTACTGAGGGATCTAACATAACGTCCTTTGTTTATTATTTTTCTTTTTATCCACACCAAGGCATAAGAATAGCAGTCAAAATGGTAATAAAATGTGAGTCATTTTGCCTTTAAGTCAATTTAGCTGATATTGAAGTCCATTTCCAGCTAAACCCCAGCATTAATGCTGATGAAAATAGAGCTTATATTTATTATTTTCCGCTGTGACATTCACATTACCAAAATGGGCGGCAATGGTATCTGAGTAGGGTAAGTGTCTGTTTGCAACAATTTGCCAAATCCCCCCTGTGGCTAAACTGTCTGCGCTGTGTTTAACAAATTGTGTGGCTATGTCTGTGGTGCTGGTTAACCCATCATGAAAGGGCGGATTTGAGATGATCCCATTGAACTGCCCGCTGATTTGCTTAAAGCCATCAGATGGATAAACTTTCGCTTGCATATTATTAGCAGCAAGAGTGAGTTGACACGAGGCTAGTGCCATTGCATTTATGTCTATGCACTCCATGTTTAACGTAGGATTTGCTTTTAATAGTGCTGCGCTGATCACACCTGCACCACAGCCAAAGTCAAGTACTCTCCCTTGAAGGTTTTCAGGCAAATGCGAAAGCAGGAGTTCGGTGCCTTGATCAAGGCGTTTTTCACTAAACACACCAACCAGATTACAAATTTGTAGCTGTCCCTGTGGCGTTTCTAATGCATATTGGCTTACCCAATCACTGAGTAATAATGCTGGTGCGATGTGGGTTAAGTAACATGTGTATAGCAAACAGTGGCGTGCATTATCTTGTTTAATGGGCGTTGAGTAATAGCTAGGTGTTAACTTTGTAATAGATTTAATACCACCTTTGTTTTCTCCGACTATAACAAGTAATCCATTTATGCCTAAGTGTTGAGCAGCTAATTGCAGTAGGTAGCCCATTAGTGGTTTAGCTTTAGGGAAATAGATAATCACACTATCAAATTTTTCTGCTGCGAGTGTATCAGGCAATTGATGGCCGAAATAACAATCAAGTTTGTCATTGGCATAAGGTGACAGTGTTTGATGGTGATTAAAGTCGAATGCTAGTGCTTTGACATGGCTGGCCCAGTCCAAGCATTGGCTAGCAAAGGTATCAGCCTCATAATTGAGTATTAATACTTTATGTTGCTGAAATAGTTCGCTGTTTCGAATTAATGCTTGAGACGGATTTGTTAGCACTTGAGTTACTCATGATAAAGATAAAATGTTAACAGCCCTTTGGTCTGCAAAAGGCTGTGTCGAGCGGTTATTGTTTTACGGCAGATTCTGGCAATAAGCTAAAGACTTTATTGGCAATGTCTGTATTGTCTTGATGACCACCAAAAAGTCTTGCTCCTGGACCTGCTGAAAACACTTGTACGTCAACGGCTGTATGCCCGCCGCTTGTCCAGCCTGTGTTTGAGTGAACGTCAATTATTTTTCGTAATGCGATAGTTAATGCTTCATTACCTTGAAGACGCGCATTGTCTAACGCGGTTAATTCAGTGTCGCTTGGGGTAAAACCAATTAGCTCAGTGACAACTGTTTGCCACTGCTCGTTAGCTATAGCTTGGTTTGCAATCTCGTCTGGACTGGCCTTAACTCGACTGAGCACCTCGGGTTTCCATTCATATTTGTCATTTGCGCCAACCGATAAGCCACCGGTGTTATGGTCGGCTGTAATGACCACTAACGTGTCTTTGCTTTGGCGTACAAATTGTTCTACAACTTCAATGGCTGCTGCAAACTCGTCCATTTCACCCATGGCTGTGGCGATGTCATTACTGTGACCGGCCCAATCGATTAAGCTCCCCTCAACTAATAGCACAAAGCCCTGCTGATTTTGTGACAGTAAGTCGATGGCTTTTTGAGTCATTTTACTGAGCTTATGACTTCGATTATCGTTGATTGCCCAGGGTAATTGTACGTCAGCGAATAAACCTAATACTTTGGGGGTGGTGATACTATCGAGTTGCGTAAACTCTGTGATGTGCTGGTAGCCTTTTTCGGTAAATTGTGTCAGCAACGATGCGGGAAAATATTGCTGGCCACCACCTAAAATGACATCGGCGTCAGTATCGATATAGGCTTGGGCAATGTCGATGTAGTTATTACGGCTTTCATTGTGAACAAGAAAAGCAGCTGGCGTTGCGTGGTTAACTTGCGAGGTTACCGCAATACCTGTAGCTAAACCTAATGATTTTGCCTTTTCCATCAGTGTGGGCAATGGACGTTTTTCAATGTCGACACTAATTGCACCATTATAGCTTTTAAAGCCTGTTGCTAATGCCGTTGCTGATGCTGCTGAATCGGTCACATAACCGCTCACAGAGGCAGGATAAGTGCTGGACATACCTACGAGTAGGCGATCAAAAACGGTTTGCTCTATCTCTTCTGTCTCTGGGTTGTCTTTATAATATCGATAAGCAGTGGTGTAGGCTGGGCCCATACCATCACCTATCATAATGATGATGTTTTTGGGTCTTGATGGGCCAACCGATGGCACGTTGGTGTTGGAGGCTCCAGTAACGTCAGGGCTTATCATGACATCATTTGCGAAGGCGTTTGCCCCACAAAGGCATGGTATTAACATTAAACAGATTACTGAGTGCTTAAACGTAGCGATAAAGTCCATGGGATATCCTATGTGGTTACTGGTTTACACGCGCTTCAATCGCATCCATTAACATGCCAGTAATGTTGACATCAAAGGCGGCTTCAATTTCTTTGATACAGGTTGGGCTGGTTACGTTAATCTCAGTGAGTTTGTCACCGATAACATCTAAGCCAACAAAAATCAGTCCACGTTTTTTAAGCTCTGGCCCTATTGCGCGAGCAATTTTCCAGTCACTTTCAGATAATGGTTGAGCCACACCACTTCCGCCGGCGGCCAAGTTTCCTCGGGTTTCGCCTTTCATCGGAATACGAGCTAACGCGAACGGCACGGGTTCGCCATCAACCACTAAAATACGTTTATCGCCTTGAGTGATTTCAGGGATAAAGGCTTGCGCCATAGCATATTGCTGCCCATAGCTGGTTAAGGTTTCAATAATCACGCCTACGTTTGGATCGTCTTTTTTCACACGGAAAATAGAAGTGCCACCCATGCCGTCTAAGGGCTTAAGGATGATGTCTTGCTTGAATTGATGAAACGCACGAATACGTTTGGCATCGCGGGTGACAATGGTTTCAGGCGTAAACTCTGAAAACCATGCCGTGAACAGCTTTTCGTTGGCATCACGTAAGCTTTGTGGCTTATTAACAATTAGCACGCCTTCTTCTTCGGCGCGCTCTAACATATAAGTGGCGTAGATAAATTCGGTATCAAATGGTGGGTCTTTTCGCATTAGCACAACATCAAGGTCGGCTAATGGTGTGTCTTTCGCTTCCCCTAAGGTGAACCAGTCATTTGCATCTTGTTTAACTGTTAATGGACGCATGTTTGCCATGGCTTTGCCATTAACCATAGCCAAATCGTGCATTTCCATATAAAACAATTGATAACCACGTGACTGTGCGGCTAATAGCATCGCAAAACTTGAGTCTTTTTTGATGTTAATGTCGCTGATTGGGTCCATTACAATGCCGAGCTTAATCATGGAGATTTCCTTACAATATGGGGAAGATAATATTGGTTTGTATTAGCCAATATCGCCAAATTTAACTTGTAGTGCGGTTATGGCGGTCAGCGATGCAGTTTCGGTACGTAGCACTCTTGGGCCAAGTAGTATGTCAGTGAAGTGTTGTGTTTCTGTCATGGCAATTTCTTCGTCTGACAAGCCGCCTTCAGGGCCGATTAACAGCCTGACTTTGTTATTGTCGGCAGTTAATGTTAAGCCATTTATACCGTGCGATGCGCGCGGGTGTAAATTCAATTTTATTGCGGTTGTGGGTTCTTCACACCACTGAGCCAGGCTCATCGCTGGGCGCACTATGGGCACGACACTGCGGCCTGACTGTTCACATGCGCTAATCACAATTTTTTGCCATTGCTGAAGCTTTTTATCTAAACGATCACCACTTAATTTAACACCGCAGCGATCTGAAAATAATGGGGTTATGGTAGTGACACCAAGCTCAACTGACTTTTGTACCGTAAACTCCATACGATCGCCACGAGAAATGACCTGGCCTAAATGTAAATCGAGTGGTGATTCGCTGATGTTTGCTTCACAGTTTAAGACCGTGACAGTGATGGATTTCTTACCAGCATCGATAATTTCAGCTAAATAATCATTGCCGTTGCCATTAAATAAGCTGATATGGTCGCCATTGCCCATACGCAATACTCGGCCAATATGCGCGACACCGTCATCGTCTAATTGCACTGTTTGCCCTTGTTGTAAGTTTTCAATGGGCTGGTAAATGCGGGGTACTCTCATCAGTGTAGACCTTATTTAATTAATGGCTCAGATACGTGCTAGATAGTGAATTAATGTATTAAGCCGTTATTTTGGCATTGTTTGAATACAAAATCATTATGATTACCTTGGCTGGCAGCGATTAAGCTATCACGTTTGCATTCTGTTGCGGAAACGGGCTGCAGTTTGTCCCATGCTAAGAATAATTTTTGCTGGCTGTTACTGATTTGCAAACCATAAGTTTGTTGCATGTAAAGATAAGTGCGGGCAATTTGCCCGCGAGCCTGCTTAGGGGGTTGAACTTTACGGCCTTTAAAGTCGACAATCATTTCACATTGACCATATTGATCCGCTTTTCCATTCCAGTCGCTAAAGCGATAATTACTGCGGTCGCCGTTTACCTCACCAATGGCTGGTACGAGATTATGTAAGTCGGCTTCCATTTTTTTAAATTTGTCGTTGTTTTTACCGCAATTTTTACGTCCGCCGTTTTGCCAGCATTGCAGCTGGTGGCCAAACTCCCATGCTGGAACCACATGCTCCCACTCAATTCTGTTGGCGCGTATTAACTGTTTACGTACTTTGTACCCACAGCTTTGGTGGTCTGCTTGCCAAAGCTTGCCACTGATTGCAATATCGCAGCCGCAATAAAAGGTATTGAGTGGTAATTGTTGCTGGTAAATTTTTTTGGCTATGGTTTTGGCTTGACTAAAGCTGCCCGGATGCTCTGCTGCCTGAACGGTCGTTAAAAAAATGCCGCACAAAAGCGACACCCCAAAAAACCAGGAGTGATAATTAGATATGCGCAAAATAAACCCTAAAAGTTAACTAAAAATCGACAGGACAGTCGTGTTTTCTAATTACATTAGAAACAGAAACAGGCCCTTATTGCGGAGTTAATCCGTCATTTTGCGCTGATGGTAAGCCATAGGGTGCGATGACGCAATTGATAAAATGTTACGCGTTAATGATGCTAATTTTTTTGTGCTGATTGAAGGGTTTGTTGGCAGCGGCGACAACGATATTGAGTTTGACCACGCACCACTCGATTATGGCGTCTAATAGAAAGTGTGGTGTTGCCACAGCCACAAAAATAGTCAAATTGTTGCCCGCTTACCGATTGAATATTAAGTTGATGGGTGGTTTTGGGGACCACGTTAAAAGTAGATACCATAATGCTTTGCCATTCTTTGCCATGGGGTTTTACTCGGCCAAACAGCTGGTAACACAGTAAGTGGCTTATTTCGTGCGGCACGACTTCGGTTAAAAAAACGTTTGGATTTTCGGCTAATAATACTGGGTTAAAGCGTAAGCGGTTGGTTTGTAAATGGGCGGTGCCGGCACTTTTTCCGCGTAAACTAAATTGCACTACAGGGCGTGGAAACTGGCGATTAAAATGATGCTCAGCATGTTGATAATCACTTTCGATTTTGTCGAGTATTTGCTGTTGCAAAGCTGATTTAGCCTGGCAGGATGTTAATGCCACTTTAGCGATTGCTTTCGGTCTGCCCAGCGCAGCTTGTTTGGGTGATGTAAAATTAAATAGATTCTTTAGCATGGCTTCATTCTTGGCTTGAGTAGCGTTTGCTACTCAAGCGCTAGGTTAGCAATTGAGATTATGCCATTACAAGCTTGTCGCTGCAGCGGCAATCATGGCTTTAATTTGTTCAACAATATCTGATTCAACTTGAGCGTCATACCCTTTTACTCGTGGAGTATGAATGTGACCAATAGGAAGGGTCAGGTTAAATTGATCGCGCATTAAAATACTGCGATAGGATATTTCATTAGATAAGTAGCCACCACCAGAGCCTTCGACTGAAATCTCATTTTGTAACTCTGCTAATGAAGTTGCATTAAATTGTTTACGAGAAAGGGTTCTAACTTGATGGTTGTCGTTTACAATCCAGCGCCCTTTTACAGCTTGCATTAACTCAACAGGTAATGAAAATTCAACAAATTCAGGGCCATTGAGTTTACCATCACTTGATGTTCCGCCATTAAATAAGGGCGCTTTAGGATTGCGCTGGCTTGCACCTGTTAATACATTTAAATTATCTGGTGCGTCAGCGCTTCGGTTACGGCCAGGAAAGCGCTCAATGTCAAAATTTTCTCTGCCCATACTGATGGTAAATAACATGTCTAAACTATTGTTTCGGTAAAACGGCGTTAATAATGATTCAATAATGCCGTTGTCAAAATCGCTGAATCTGACTGGGATCATTACCGTTTCTATTTGAGCTATTTTACCGTTTACATTAAAACGGTAACCGTCTAACGCTAATGCTGCTAGCCCAGATGGATTGCTTTGGCCTATGTTACGATCGAGAAAAAAAGGATCGAATCCCGTCACTAAAATGTGAATGTGAGTATTGGGATCAAATTCAATATCGCTAAAACCTCGAGATGATTTTTCAACCGCTTTGACGAGAATTTCACGCTGCCAGTCGGCGATGTTAAAGCCTGCACGCTCTTGCTTAAGGGTATTGCGCATACCTAAACGACTCCAGTACAAAGAGCGGTCGTCATCATGGCCTGATTGTACATCACGAACAGCTTGCTGCCATAAACGATGACCTTGCTGTGCGGCCATTTCTGTGACAGATAATTCGTCAGTTGCTTGCTGCAATTTTATTTCGAGCGTTTCGTTAATTGCTTGGTAGCGATTAACCACTTGCGGCATGGTTTGCCCAGCTTTTGATACGCGCATTTCTTCTATGTTTTTGGGGAGTTGCCCTGCAAAAGAGGTATTTGATAAGGCAAACAATGCTAATGAACTTAATAATAAAAAAGGGCTGCGAATAATCATGACGATTCCTTTTGGGGGCTTAAATGTCCATTGTGTTAAACAACGCGTGTATCAGTAATTGAACATATCAACTATGAGTTATCAATATCAAATAGCATCACAATCAGTCTTTGCCATAGTTATAACACAGTTGCTTTGGTGAATTAATATCGAGATAAGACTAATGTACTTAATTAGGGCCTAGTATGGTGTTTGGTAGATAAACTTTACAGTTGAGTTTGTTTTATGAGCCCATTCTTTCTATATTATTGCTATTTTTAGACCATACTAGGTCCTTACAGTAAGATGTAGCTAAGATTAAATGCACTTAAAGTAGATCATCGAGACGGCTAATTTGGGAAGCAAACCGTACTTAGGTGACAAAAACACTCAATATGTTAATACCGTAAATGAAATACCTAATATAAGTAATGACATACTTTATATAGTAGGTCGAATAATTAATAAGTTAATAAATACAATGCTTTATTTTGTATAGTGATTCAGCTTTTCTGGCTATATCTTCAAATAATATGCACAGGCTAGCATTGTGCTTGCCACTTTTGTGCCATGGTATTGAAAGGATATAAACATGGAACCGTTACTCATAGCAGGATTTCAGTGTAATGAGCTCAATGATGTACTTTCACGATTACACTATCAACTGCACTATATTGATATTGATTCATATAATAAAAATACAATTCCTCCTGATTGTGCCCTTTGTCTGATTGATCTTCGAAAAAACAATATCGTCAATAAAATCAACTACCTTGTCAAAGATCTAGATCCAGGTATTCACATCATTGTGCTGATTGACAAATCACAGCTTGAAATCTCCGAAATAACCACCTTTATTGCTCAATATGCTTGGGATTTCTGTACTAGCCCTATTGATCCTGAAAGACTAGAAAAATGCCTAGGCCATGGTATTGGTCTATCTAAATTAAAACAGCAGCACCAAGCACCTTTCGGGGAGCAACCCGAGCATGATACAGATAAACCTGTGACGCAATCGGATGTTATGCAGCAATTATTTCGACAAGTGGAGCGTGTCGCACCAACCGATATTCCTGTATTAATTCGCGGGGAATCTGGAACTGGTAAAGAATTAGTTGCAACCAAATTGCACCAATTCTCTTCGAGAAAAGACGGTCCTTTTGTGACAGTTAACTGCGGTGCCATGGCTGCAGGGTTAATACAGTCGGAATTGTTTGGTCACGAAAAAGGCGCGTTTACTGGGGCTGTTAGTGCTCGAAAAGGTAAAATTGCGCTAGCAGATGGCGGCACATTATTTTTAGATGAAATAGGGGATTTGCCTGCTGAGCTTCAGGTTAATTTGCTGCGTTTTTTACAAGAAGGTTTGTATGATTCCGTTGGCGGTGGCGTGCCGCAAACTGCGAATGTACGCATTATTGCGGCGACACATGTTAATTTAGAAAATGCCATCGACCAAGGGCAATTTAGGTTAGATTTATATTACCGCTTGAACGGCATTACTATAGAAACCCCAAGGCTTAAAGATAGACGAGATGACATTATTGGACTGGCTAATCGATTTATTCGTATTTATTCTGATGAATATGGGCTTGCGATTAAACCGTTATCTCAGTCAGCTTGCCATGCTCTGCTCAATTACCCATGGCCTGGTAACGTTCGAGAATTAATTAATCGTGTTAGGCGTGCAGTTGTGCTCAGCGATGCACAACAAATTAGTGCACAAAATCTAGAGTTAGCCAGTATTGAGAAAAAACGTCATATTGCGCTTTCGTTAAAGACCCTAAAAGATAATGCTGAAAAACAAGCGCTTCAACAGGCGATATTAATTGCTGATGGGCAAGTTGAATTAGCGGCAAGTTATTTAGATATTTCTCGTGCAACTTTTTACAGATTAATGGATAAGCATGATCTACAGCTAATGTAGGTAATTTTGCTTGGAATAATCAACGTCGCTCAAACAGACCTTGATGTCATAAATCGAGTCATTTTTTTCAAGCTAACGTAGGTGAGTTATTAGTGCACCACATCGCCCTGCTAGCAAAAAATAAGAAGCTGTAAAACAGCTTTAAATGTCTTGATATGAAAATTGATTTTCATTTCTTGCTCTGTCGTCAGGTTAAATAATGACAGCAATCATACAAGCTAGTACTGCTGGCTGTTTTGTCTCAAATTTAAGATCCCGCCTTTTTTATAAATTAATTGTTATATCAATAGCCTAGCGATTTCCTGTCTTAAACTTAAGAACTTTTGGTCAGCTTGTTTTTTGTATGTTACTGAAAAATATTACTTTTATTTGTTGGCACATGGATTGCTAAATCTTATGTATCAAATATGGAAGGAATATATTATGGAATTCATTAGCCAGGTACATTGCACTAGATTGCAATTATCTTTTAAGCGAGTAATAACATTGAGTATGTTAATGCTTGCTACGCATACTTACGCTGATGATGCTTCTGTTATAGGTTCACATGTTATGCAAGGCGCTGGTCGAGCAAGTGTTAATCAAGCTGCAGGTAATTTCAATATTCAGTCTAATAGTCATGCAATAGGTCAACGCACTGCAATTGAGACCATTAATTATAATCAATTGCCTCAATCAGTTTTACCTTCTGGTGAGGGTAAATCACTTAGTTCGGTTATCGACAGTCAAGCCTTTGCGCAATTCCAAGGTTTAGCCAGCATCAATCAAGTTAGTGGCGAATTCAATATGCAAGCCAATATTGGCACTATTGCCATGGACTCAACACTTGAAACGATTATGGGTCAAGGTTTAAGTGATTCGGCATTAACTCAAGTCTCTGGCCAGCTAAGTCCTTCTAATTATCAATTATCACATTATCAAGCCGAACTAGCTCCAGACAGTTTTTTGGATGCACAGGGCGTAATGCAAATTAATCAAATTTCTGGCGATAAAAATATTGCCATTAACCAATTCTCGTTGCAGTTACCAAGCGGGAATTAACCATCATCGATCGGAGGAAAGGAAGATGAAAAAGCTAACTTTAGTGCTTAGTATTGCAGCAATAATGAGTGGTTCTGCATATGCAAATGGAATGACAGAGACAGACAGTAGCGTTGAATTAGATAAAAAAGTAAAAGTGACTAAAAATTTAACCTATGAAGGTGCTGTTACCATAGAAGGTAATATTTTTGCCAACGGACTTGGTATGGCAGTAGTTGAAAATGTACAAGAGTCCAGTGCCAACATGGTTGTGAATTCCTACCATGATAATGAAGCTCAAATTACTGGTAATGCCTTTGAAAACTCAAGCGGTAATATTGGTGTTAACCAGGCTGCCGGTGAGTTTAATGCTCAATCAAACTCAGCAGCATTAGCAGCAATTGATGCCGGTTTTGCATTTGGTTCAGGTGATGCTGAAATCTTCAGCACACAAATTGGTGGATTTAACACAGTGTGGAATGACGCTTCAACCAATACATCGACCATCGACGGCGCTTCATTTATGAATGCGACAGGTAATATTGGTGTTAACGTTGCCTCGGGTAACAATAACATTCAAGCGAATAATATGGCGGCATCGACTTACAATGGTGCATTAGGTGAGGCAAGTGTCTCGAATGTCCAACAAACCGGCCATAACTATTCTGATAATTTAAGTGTAGTGCAAGGTTCAATAGAGTATGCGCAGGTCACTCTTGATTTAAATGCTGAAGGCACTTATGACGGTGGATCTGCTTTGGCTGAACCTTATTATCCTGAAATCATCTTAGAAGGTAATGGGGAGCATAATTCTGGCCCAGGTGAGGTTGTGGGGCATATCGACTTTGATTCAGAAAATGCTTCAAGCCCGGGCATGATGACCTTCGATGAAGAAGGGGATTTAGACTTAAACGGTACGGTAAGCGGGTCGTTACCTTACTTTGTTGAAACCGTTACCCAGAAAACCAACAACTCTTCTATGCTAGCGGGCACCGCTTTCCAAGGGGCGTCGGGTAACATTGGCGTTAACTTGGCCAGTGGTACAGGTAATTTACAGTCAAATAATCTCTCGTTGGTGAGTATCACTACTGCCACAGATATTGTTTCTGGTGAATAGATTGTATTTTAACCAAACGTTATGAATAAGGCAGGGGGGCAACCCCCTGATCCATACTATGAATAACACAACGTTAAGCGTGCTCGCTTTATCTTTCTTGATTTACTTACATCTCCCTGCGAGCTGTTTTGCTGCCAATATCCCGCTTACTGGTGTGGTGCCAGGGATGGGAACATATTCTAAGCAGATACAAAGTATACGGGAGCGTAAATTTGAATATGTGATTGAACAAAAAACGGATTTTTCATGTGGTGCAGCAAGTCTCGCTAGCGTACTCAAATATGCGTATGACCGCGATGATATTAATGAGCAAAAAGTGCTCATTGGCATGCTAGAACATGCCGATTTGGCCTTGGTTAAAGATCAAGGTTTTTCACTGCTGAATATGAAACGCTATTTACAATCACAAGGTTTAAGAGGTCGAGGCTATAAAGTTGGTGAAGCAGAGATGTCGTTGTTAAAAATCCCTGCGATCGTGTTACTTAATGATGGTGGCTATAGTCACTTTGTTGTGTTTCGGCGCCATGATGATGGAGAGGTGTATTTAGGCGACCCTGCGCTCGGTAATCGAATTATGAGCATGGATGAGTTTAAACAAAAATGGAATGGCGTAGTGTTTGTGGTAATAGGGCAAGATTATCAACGTGATAATCCTTTATTACACCCAAGAGCTAAATTAACGCTAAACACGCTTGATCCATTGTCTCCAATGACGGATGCCGAATTGCTTGAGTTTGGTTTTTCATATTCAGATATGCTTTAAGGAGGAAGGTATGAAATTAAGCATGATGCTCTTGCTGACTATCACAACGCCTGTGATAGCCAGTCCACCTTCGTTGTCAGTGTTTCAACAAAGCCAAGTATTGACTGACTTTGAGTTAGATTCTATGAAAGGTAAATACACAAATAATGGCCAAGATTATTATTTTGGCTTACAAATGCAAACTCAGTTTATTCAAGATAATGGTGTTCATCAGCAAGTCGGTATGCAAATCGAAATCAGCCAAGTCGATAATCAACCTTTAATTAATATTACGATTAGTGATCCCAATGCAGTTGACAGTCAACAGGGCATTGAGCTTGATTCGTTAGGGCAATCTGCCGGTTTACAACAGCGTATTCAAATTGCAGGTAGTGAAAACTTAGCCATTAATGAGCTTGATATGGCTCAGGGACGGTTAACACCGCTGTCGCATGGGATTAATGTGTCAGTAGGTACAACACTGGTGAGCCAAAATGGAAGTACAAGATTTTCTGCTAATGCCAATTCTCTTGGTTATCAAGTCGAGTTAGCATCGGGCAGTGCAACTCAAGGCATGAGTTATCAAAACGGCAATGGTCAGCTGGTGCAAAGCATTTTTATTGACGGACTCAGTCATGGTGTCATAAATCAGTCTACACTGAGGTATGACGGTATGCCTGTTGGACCAATTGAGTCAACTATACTTGGTAGGCAAATTAGTGATTTAACCGCTCTCGGATTTTAATTCATTTTGTACAAGCCAAGGATGTATTTATGAATAAGAAATGGACCTCAGCTGTCGCAGTGGTATTGCCAAGTTTAGTTGCAATACCCGCGTACGCTGCAGACACTCATTCTCAACCCGCCTCGGTATCGACGCTATCTGATCAAGACATTGCTGAGCTTAAACAGAAGTTGATTCAATTAAATCAGCAAATAAAGTTGCAGCAACAAACGATTAATCAGATGGCTCAACAGGTACTGAAACAAGAAGCATTATTAAGGCAAACTCAATCGACAGATGTTGCAACGACAACTCCGCAAACTGCGCCGCCAACTCAGCCGCAAGTAGCGCAAAAGCCACAAGCCGAATCTAATCAACAAACCGCAAAGTCGACAAATGGCTCGGATCGTAAAAAAGCCCCTGATAGAGCTAGAAGTACCGATGATGTACTGCAAGAAGCGCATAATGTATTTACCCGCAAGTTTACCGTTGAGCCTTCATTTACTTACAGTTATTACAGCCGTAAAGATCTCATCCTTAGAGGTTTTTTAGCCTTAGATGCGATATTTTTGGGTAATTTGAATTTAGATCGTATTCGCACCAATACCACGCAATTTGATCTAACAACGCGTTACACATTAAACGACTACTGGCAGTTTGAACTCGGATTACCTTACCTTTACCGTTGGAGTCAGTATGATTCTGTTGGCGAAGGTAATTCTAGCCAACGTTATGAAACGGCTAAAATTAGCGGTGGCCAAATCGGGGATGTCAGTGCCGCTGTTTATTATCGTTTAAATTCTGAGTCGTACGATTGGCCAGATTGGGTGTGGAACTTTAAGGTACGTGCGCCTACAGGACAAGATCCATTTGGTATCGCGTTAGAAACCTCAGAGTCGGGCAATTTAACTTACCCCACTGAAATGGCTTCAGGTTCAGGAGTTTGGAGTGTGTCTACAGGGTTTAGTCTTGCCAAAACCTTTGATCCCGCTATCGTATTTTTTAATTTAAATTATGGCGCAAGCTTTAAAGAGGAATTTGACGATCTTTCTGGTGCTGTGGGCAAAAGCCCAGGTGAAATTGATTTAGGCAATTACCTTGATTACAGCTTGGGTCTTGCTTTTGCCGTGTCTGAACGAATGAGTTTAAGTATGAGCTTCAATCAACGCTTTTACAGTAAAACTAAGCAAAGACCAGAAGGCGGAGATTGGGAGAAAATACCAAGAACCGACACTAACACTGCCAGCTTAGGTATTGGAGCAACTTTAGCGTTATCACCTAATTTGTCGATGGTGACATCGATAGGTGCGGGGCTTACAGAAGACTCTCCTGATTATCAAATCAGTTTACGTTTTCCATACCGTTTCTAAAGTCGCTGATAAATATCTAATACGATCAGCTAGATCTCGTTAAGCTATCGGACGTGTTCTAGATACGTGAACAGTGGAATTCGAGTTTTGGCCAGCCATTACCATCAAATTTGTTGGCAATGGCTGTGGTTTAACTTATACCATAAGCACAATAATGCGATCAATCTTACTGGTTTAAATCGCTTAGAATGTCGTTAGAAATTTTGAAGGTAAAACAACTAGCTAGCTGCAATTCCTGCCTTATTCTAAACGATTTTCCCTACGCAACCTCTGTTCACTTATCCTGATTGATATTCGTTAAGTTCGGGTAGAATCGATCCACAATAATTTTTTACGTAATCAGCCAAATGAGGGATTGATCAAGATATTGAATTTACCCCTCATCGTCTATCCCATCATAGAGTGAAGAGATTCTTGGCTGGTGTAACGTTTTGTGAAAAAGTCTAAAAAAGCGCTAATGTTACTAGCAAGCTGGCGGCGGCTGGAATACACACCATATACTTTAAACGACTCCATCGGCCAATCCTGTAAAATCGGCACTAAACTTCCGCTTGCCAGTTCTTGTTTACAACTGGTATTAGATAGCATCGCAATACCAAAATCATCAAGAGCTAAGCGTTTTACCATACTGGCACTGTTCACTCGCACTTTACGTTTAAAGGTCGCCATCATTTTACGATTACCTTTGCCCAGCGGCCAAATGGGCGCAGACAATGTGGTTCCAAGTAAAATGCCATGGTGTTGAGCAAGCTCCTGTGGCGTGGCTGGGCTGTTAAATTTTTTAATGTATCCTGGGCTTGCAACCAAAATGGGCTGCCGCTCGAACAAGAGTCTGGCGACTAAATCAGATGATTGTAATGGACCATATTTAATGGCGATGTCGTAACCTTCACCCACTAGGCCAACGTCGTTATCAGTAAACTGAATATCGAGTTCAATGTTAGGGTAAAGGCGCATAAAACTGGAACATAAATGGCCAATCACATCTTGCGAAAATGACACCGGAATGGCAATCCGTAATGATCCTGAAATATCAGTATGAGTATTCTCTATAATGGCTTTTGCGGCTTCAATTTCGTGACTAATAGAGTCACAGTGTTGAAAAAACAATGCGCCAACTTGAGTCAGGCTTAAATTTCGGGTGTCACGTTGTAATAAACGTACTCCAAGTTGCTCTTCTAATTGAGCCACTTTTCGGCTTATGGTTGATTTAGGTTGTCCGATGTCTCGTGCAGCTTGAGAGAATCCTTTTGCTCTTACAACCGCTGCAAACAGCATCATACCGTTCAAATCGGGCATTTTGATCTCACTGTCTCATTTATGGAACAAAGCGTCCACGGTAGTATATGTGGTAATTTGCCCGCTAACAAAGTTATATTTACGAGCTATAAAAATTTCAGAGGCTATATAAGCAGAGGATCTAAGGATGACCAGCAAAAAGCAGCCCGCTAACAAAACTCAAGCACTATCGGCTGACCCACTTTTTTTACAAGCTGAACACTTGGCTAAAGATTTTTCATTATTTCCTGCTCATAACAAGCAGAGTTTATCTGAAGAAGTCAAAGGACTATTAAGTGAAGACGCTATTCAGGCAAATTTAAAGAACTTAGCGTCTTTAGATGTTGATGGTTATGTGACCAAAGTCATTCAACCAACACTCGATAAAAATCGCCCTGGTGCGAAGCGAATGATCGCAGACTTAAAAGGTAAGATGATTGCTGAAAGTCATGCGGGTCCATTTTACCGTGCCGAGGTTGAGCTAAATTTTGGTACTCGCACTCGTCGAGTTGGTTTTATTGCTCAAGAGCGTACAACAGCCAATGGTGCGTGGATGCCTGAGCATCACCTTGCCGCTTGTAAAGCAATCCGTCATTTTGCTCAATTGTCGATGCCAATTGTGTATTTGATTGACACCCCAGGTGCCGATGCGGGTGAAATTGCTAACAGCCAAAACCAGGCGCATTCAATTTCAAAAGCCATTGCAGAAAGTGCCAATGTTGATGTACCAACAGTGGGTATTGTGATTGGTGCAGGTTATTCTGGCGGTGCTATTCCATTAGCTGCTGCTAACATCTTATTGTCGGTTCGTGATGGTATTTTTAACACGATTCAACCACAAGGTTTACAAAGCATTGCGCGTAAATACAACTTGTCTTGGCAAGAGTGTGCTAAATCTGTTGGTGTTTCTCCAGAAGAGCTATATACCTCAGGTTGTATTGACGGAATTGTTGATTTTTCTCCATCAGATAAAGATGAGCGTCAGCATAACTTACGTCGTGCGATTATTAGCTCTATTGAGGCAGTTGAACGCGCAGCAATGAGTTTTGTGCGAGATTCGGCTGATTTAAAAGAGCATTACGATCGTAGTTTACAGCGTTTCTTAACCCCGTCTAAAAACTTATTAACGCTGGAAAATAACACGGGTTTGTCGGTCGCTAGCGATCCGACCATGTACCACAACATTTTTGGTAGTGCTTATCGTTATTTACGTTATTTAACACTTCGTAGCCGTATTCAATCGATTTCGCAAGAGCAATATGGCCGCTTATCTAAAGTAAGCGTACCAAAAGGCGACTTGTTAGAACGTATTAAGCAAGAGCAAGAGCGTGTGTTCCAGGCTTGGTTAACTAACCCTGACAAACTGGTTTACGACGAAGAACTCAACAAGCTTTGGGGTACATTTAGTACTAAGCGCAGTGAGATTTCTACTGAACGTAATATGATTACGCGTTTTATTTTGGGTGAGCCAAAAGAAAACTACAAAAAAGCACGTAAGGCATTGTTATTCAATATTGGTTGGTCTTTATACCACCGTTGGAAGAGTAACGCAGCTAACAACTTTAAAGGCTTAATTAAGCATTTAGAATCATTACCAAAGTCAGCAACTCAGGCACCATGGCCTGAACTTAATCAGCTGACAGTTCTCGATGTAGTGGTTAACGACGAGCTGCGCGAAGACTTTATTTGGCAGTGTCATAACGTGCTTATTTTTAATGCGCTTTATGACAATGTTGTTGGTAGCTTAGCGTCTATTTCGAAAGAAGCGATGATGTCGAAAAGCTTATCACGCGAATCAGTAGATAAGTTGTTACACAAGTCTATCGATAATGCGTTATCAACGAACGACAAAGCGAACGACAAAAACAAGTTTTATAAATGGCTTAAGTACTTTATGGGCCAGTCTAACCGTGCCGAATTATTAACACGGGTAGAGCAGTGGAAGAGTGTGGGTTTTCCACAGTTAAATGATTCGTTATTTGTTATTTTGACCTACTTCTTCGAGCGTTTATTACCTGAATACTTTGACAGTGAAGAAGATCACGACAAATACACTGGGACGATTAACCCTGTAAGAATTGGTCGTCGTAAGGACTTTTGGAACCGCTTAACCATGGGTTACCAAGACTTATTGATCCAAAAAGTGCTTCGCGAAGAGAAAAAACAAGGCAAGATGGGCTGGGAAAATGTCATCAATCAGTTTTTCACTAAGTTTGATGAAATTGATGCTGACAAAATGTCAGCCAACTTGCTTAACTTCCCTGGGTTCCGTTTATCGATTGAAGATGCCATTGATAAAAAGATCCGTCCTTGTGGTTTGATCACTGGTTTAGCGGATTTTAATAACAAGGGTAATAAGTTACGTGTTGGTGTTGCTGTATCAAATACCGCATTCCAAGCTGGCGCATTTGATATGGCAAGTGCTGAGAAATTCAGTGCGCTGTTGATTGAGTGTGCTAAGCGCAAGTTACCGGTAATTTGTTTTATCAGTTCTGGCGGTATGCAGACTAAAGAAGGTGCAGCGGCGCTATTCTCAATGGCGGTGGTAAACGATCGTATTACTCGCTTTATTCGCGATAACGAATTACCTGTATTGATGTTTGGCTTTGGTGATTGTACTGGTGGTGCGCAGGCGAGTTTTGTGACTCACCCGTTAGTGCAAACTTACTATTTGTCTGGCACTAACATGCCATTTGCAGGGCAAATGGTGGTACCAGCATATTTACCGTCTACTGCAACGCTATCTAATTACTTGTCTAAAGTACCCGGTGCGATGACAGGGCTTGTGCATAACCCATTTAGCGAAACGTTAGATACTCAGTTATCTGGTATTGATCCGTTAATGCCTTTGCCAACCGCTAAAATTGAAGATGTGATCAGTAAAGCGTTGTCTTCACTCGTGCCAGAAGTGGTTGAAGTGGAAGAAGAGATTGTACAAGACGATCCTCGTGCATTGATGAAGCCGATCGATAAAGTCTTGGTGCATGCGCGTGGCTGTACAGCAGTTAAATTGATCCGTAAAGCACACGATAACAACATTAATGTGGTTTTAGTGGCGTCAGATCCTGATATGACCTCTGTGCCAGCGGATATGTTGAAAGAAACGGATAAGCTGGTTTGTATTGGTGGTAATACATCAGACGAAAGTTATTTAAATGCTTATTCAGTATTAAAAGTTGCTGAGTATGAAGATGTAGACGCATTACACCCTGGTATTGGCTTTTTATCTGAAAGCCCACAATTTGCGGCATTATGTGTGAACAACGGCGTTAACTTTGTTGGTCCAAGTGTGCACTCAATGACAACCATGGGTAACAAGTCTAACGCTATCCATACATCTCAGGCCCATAATGTGCCGGTTGTTCCAGGTAGTCATGGTATTTTGACTAACGCAGAGCAAGCAGTGAACGTGGCATCTGAAATTGGTTATCCTGTGCTACTTAAAGCAGTGCAAGGTGGTGGTGGTAAAGGTATTCAGGTTGTTAAACGCCCTGAGGACATGATTGGTTTATTCCAAAAAACATCAACAGAAGCTGCCGCTGCATTTGGTAATGGTGATTTGTACTTAGAGAAGTATGTAACCTCATTACGCCACATTGAAGTGCAGTTACTGCGTGACAAGTTTGGCAATACTAAAGTACTGGGTATTCGTGACTGTTCTGTACAACGTAACAACCAGAAAGTGATTGAAGAGTCTGGTTCTACAATGTTGCCTGAAGAGCTTAAGCAACGCGTGATGGAATACACTCGTGCGTTAGGTGATGCGACCGATTACATGGGCGCGGGTACTGTTGAGTTTATTTATAACCTTGATGCAAATGAAGTGTACTTCATGGAAATGAATACACGTCTGCAAGTAGAGCATCCGGTAACCGAAGCTACCTCAGGCATCGACATTGTGAGTGCGCAGTTTGATATTGCTGCTGGCCGTTCGATTGAGAAACTCGAGCCTGTTGAGCAAGGTTATGCGATGGAAGTGCGTGTTACAGCCGAAAAAGCGGCTTTAGACAGCAATGGTATTTTGCAGCTTATTCCTAACCCAGGTAAAATCACCGAATGTGTAATGCCACAGCGAGATGATGTTGAAATTATCTCGATTGCTGAGGCAGGTAAAGAAGTGTCGCCATACTACGACAGCTTGATTGCCCAAATCATTATTCGTGGTAAAGACCGTGCCGACGTCGTGGCTAAAATGTACGCTTACCTAGATAGCGTGGTTATTAAGGGTATTGCGACTAACATTCCGTTGTTAAAGCTCATTCTGAAAGACCCAACATTTAATGAGGGTGTGTATGATACAAACTACTTACCACGCTTAATGGCCGAGTTAGACATTCCTGCATTAATTGCAGAAATGGAAGCCGCGGCAGAAGCTATGGCGGTAGACACAGAATCATTGCGTGTTGGCGAAAGTAATGAGCTTAAAGTGTTGGCACAAGGTGCAGGGATATTCTATACCTCTCCAGCTCCGGGTGAAGCTGACTTTGTTAAAGAAGGCGACATAGTGACAGTTGAACAAACTCTCGCGCTCATGGAAGCGATGAAGATGTTCTCTCAGGTCACACTCGCTGGCTTTAACCGCCAAACTGGAGTGCTCTATCCTGAAGACCAAAAATACCGTATTGAGCGTATTCTCAATAGTAATGGCCAACAAGTGTCGCAAGGTGATTTGTTGTTTGTGATATCGCCTGTAGAAGCGTAATGTAGGCATATAGTCGTTACATAACATACCCGCCATTTGGCGGGTATTTTTTTGTCTCGGTTTTCGTGGCATGGACTACACTTCTTTGAGGATAATACCAATCAGGATAATTAAGTGATCAGAGATTGTGCTAATTGGTATAAATTGATTGTCCAAATATCATTGAGTATCAGCATTGTTTAATCGCAAGGGATTGACATTACTCGGCACATTACAAATTTTTGTACTTATTTGTATTGCTTATGGGCTAGCTCCCACTGCTTTTGCTTATGCACAAGCGGCTAATTCGGCTAACTTAAAAGAGGACCATGTTGTCCGTTATTGTGTCGATCCTGATTGGCTGCCTTACGAGGCAATTATTGATGGGCGTCATACTGGGATATCGTCTGATTATCTAAGCTTACTGACAAAATACACAGGGTTGAGTTTTGTGTTGGTCCCTACTTCATCCTGGCGACAGACTTTAGCGTTACTGCAACAAGGTGAATGCGAGTTAACGCCAATGTTGAATCAAACGCCAAAACGCGATCGGTATTTGTTATTTAGCGATGTCTTTTTTAAATCCCCAAATGTTCTTGTGTCACTGAAAACAGAGCCATTTTTACAAGGCTTTGAGCATATTGGTCAGCGCTCGCTTGCCATTCCGAGAGATTATCGATTAGTTGAGTATATTCAGCAGTATTATCCTGGTATCGATACCGTGTTAACCCAAAGTGAGCGTGAAGGCTTGCAAAAAGTGGCTAAAGGCGAAGTAGATGTATTTGTTGGCTCAATGTTTTCAGTCAATGCTTACATTCAGCAGCAAGGGTTAACGTCATTAAAAATAGCGGGTTGGGGTGGCCCTGAAGACGAGCTACGCATAGGTGTTATTGACTCTAAGCAAGCTTTGCTTACACAAATTAACGCTGGGTTAGCCCAAATCACCCATGCTGATCATATTGCTATTTATAAAAAATGGCACAACATCACCGTGATTGAAGATATAGATTACAGTGTGATCTATCAGGTACTCGCCGCTCTGGGGGGATTTATCCTGTTTTTATTGTATCGAACGGTCAGCATGGCTAAGTATAACCATCACCTCAGTGCCAAAAATAAACAAATGCAAAAATTGCAACATGAACTTGAGCAAAAAAATAGTGACCTTGATTTTTTTGCACAGCACGATCCATTAACGAAGTTATACAACCGTCATTACTTTAACCAAACCTTTTTGAACGACGAACGGTCATATCGCAATGATTGTGTCAGCTTGATCATTATTGATATCGATTATTTCAAAGCGATTAACGATATGTACGGACATGCCATTGGCGATAAAGTGCTAGTGCAGGTTGCGCAAGTACTTCAAGCATCTGTGCGTGACGGTGACGTTGTTGCCCGCTGGGGCGGTGAAGAGTTTGTGATTGTCTGTAAACACCTTGATTTACAAGGCGCGGCAGATCTTAGCCAGCGCATTGCAAAAGACCTTACTCAGTTTTCGTTCCAGAACAATATTAAAGTCACTTGCAGCTTTGGTGTTGCAGAACTTGGCGAATCTGAAACCATTCAAACCTGTTTTGAGCGCGCTGATAGTGCTTTATTTAAGGCTAAGCAATCGGGTCGTAATACCTACTGCTGTGCTTAACCTGGCGGTGTATGGTTATTTTTGCTTTTACGCCAGCTTTTTGGGATATTCAGTGTAGGTTGATTGATTGGCTGGCGCTGTTCATCAGCTTACCTCGAAAGTATTGAGCGTTTTCATAGCCAACACCATAATGTGGGTAAAAACCTTAGCACATCATTACAGGCGATTTTACCTGGCAATTTTATGATGGCGTTTGCTTGTAATGATTTGAGCCATCATCGATAAATTGATGAAATTTTCAGTTATACGCATCCCTAATCATCATATTTGTGAGGATCCCGAGGTTATTGAGTATCCTTAATCGACGTGGATCGTGCGTTAATTAAAATAAAATGCGCTTATTGACGTGCATTTTGATTCGAAAAGACATAATTCTTATTTTTTATCGTTAAATTCGTTTTGGTTAAAAAATAATCTATTATTTTTAATCTATTGTTTTATAGTAACTAACTAGCTTTTTTTGATGTTTTTTTTGCTAAAAACAAATAAATATTGCAACAGCCATTTGCGCCCAGCAAGGTTCCAATTTACAATATGCGCCTTAATAACCTGATGTGCGGTGTGTCGGTTCCTTTTCGCATGCTCCGTCTACTTCTTAAACTAATCATTAAAGTTGAATCATGACCGAATTATCCAAATACAGAAACATTGGTATCTTCGCTCACGTTGACGCGGGTAAAACCACGACCACCGAGCGTATCCTTAAGCTAACCGGTAAGATCCACAAGATCGGTGAAGTTCACGATGGTGAATCGACAACTGACTTCATGGAACAGGAAGCTGAGCGCGGTATTACCATTCAGTCAGCAGCAGTAAGTTGTTTCTGGAATGATCACCGTTTCAACGTCATCGACACCCCAGGCCACGTTGACTTCACAGTTGAAGTATACCGTTCGCTTAAAGTGCTTGACGGTGGTATTGGTGTATTCTGTGGCAGCGGCGGTGTTGAGCCTCAGTCTGAAACTAACTGGCGTTATGCTAACGATTCAGAAGTTTCGCGTATCATCTTCGTAAACAAGTTAGACCGTATGGGTGCTGACTTCTTACGTGTTGTTAAGCAAACTAAAGACGTATTAGCGGCTAACCCGTTAGTTATGGTTCTACCAATCGGTATCGAAGACCAATTTATTGGTGTTGTTGATCTATTAACTCGTAAAGCACACGTATGGGATGATTCTGGTTTACCAGAAAATTTCGAAATTCAAGACGTGCCAGCTGACATGGTTGACATGGTTGAAGAATACCGTGAAATGTTAATCGAATCTGCTGTAGAAATGGATGACGATTTAATGGAAGCTTACATGGAAGGTACTGAACCTTCTATTGAAGACATTAAGCGTTGTATCCGTGCCGGTACTCGTACTATGCACTTCTTCCCAACATACTGTGGTAGCGCATTCAAAAACAAAGGTATGCAGTTATTACTAGACGCAGTTGTTGATTACCTACCAGACCCAGTTGAAGTTGATCCACAACCTTTAACTGACGAAGAAGGTAACGAAACTGGTGAATTCGCAATCGTTGATGCAGAAGCGCCATTAAAAGCGTTAGCGTTCAAGATTATGGATGACCGTTTTGGTGCATTAACATTCGTACGTATCTACTCAGGCCGTATCAAGAAGGGTGACACCATCCTTAACTCTGCTACTGGCAAAACTGAGCGTGTTGGCCGTATGGTTGAGATGCAAGCTAACGAACGTAACGAATTAGAATCAGCACAAGCTGGTGACATTATCGCTATCGTTGGTATGAAGAACGTACAAACTGGTCACACTTTATGTGATCCTAAGCACCCATGTACTCTAGAAGCCATGGTGTTCCCAGAGCCAGTTATCTCTATCGCTGTAGCGCCAAAAGATAAAGGCGGCAGTGAGAAAATGGGTATCGCTATCGGTAAAATGATTGCAGAAGATCCATCTTTCCGCGTAGAAACTGACGAAGATTCAGGCGAAACCATCCTTAAAGGTATGGGTGAGCTTCACTTAGACATTAAAGTAGACATCCTTAAGCGTACTTACGGTGTTGAACTAATCGTTGGTGAGCCTCAAGTTGCTTACCGTGAAACTATCACTGCAGAAGTTGAAGATAGCTACACGCATAAGAAACAGTCTGGTGGTTCTGGTCAGTTCGGTAAGATCGACTATAAAATCCGCCCAGGTGAAGCAAACACAGGTTTTGTGTTCAAGTCTTCAGTTGTTGGTGGTAACGTACCTAAAGAATTCTGGCCTGCGGTTCAGAAAGGTTTCGGTAGCATGATGAACACTGGTACTATCGCTGGCTTCCCAGTGTTAGACGTTGAATTCGAACTAACAGACGGTGCTTTCCACGCAGTTGACTCGTCAGCTATCGCGTTCGAAATCGCTGCTAAAGGCGCGTTCCGTCAGTCTATCGCTAAAGCTAAGCCACAACTTCTTGAGCCTATCATGAAAGTTGACGTGTTCAGCCCAGATGACAACGTTGGTGACGTAATTGGTGACTTAAACCGTCGTCGCGGTATGATCAAAGATCAAAACGCTGGCGTTACTGGTGTTCGTATCAAGGCTGACGTACCGTTATCAGAAATGTTCGGTTACATCGGTTCTCTACGTACTATGACTTCAGGCCGTGGTCAGTTCTCTATGGAGTTCTCACACTACAGCCCATGTCCTAACAGCGTATCTGAGAAAGTTGTTGCTCAGGTTAAAGAGCGTAAAGCTGCTGAAGCTAAGAAGTAATTCTTAACTTATTGCTGATAAAAACCGTTGCCTAGGCAGCGGTTTTTTTATGCCTGCGATTTAGATTCTCATAACAAAGAATGGTGTGGGTTAGACCTAAGTGTTCCGAGATTGCGGATTGGTATTAGGAGTACTTAACGACAGCAAAGCTTGCGCTGGTGGTGTGAGTGGCAAGTTTTGACGCCAAATTAAGGCGAGATCCCAGGTCATGGCCGGTTGCATTGGCCTGAACACAAGTTGGCTTGTTGTTAACTGTTGGCAGATTGGTTCTGGCAATATCGCAACGCCCATATTGGCTTCAACCATTGTGGCGATAAAATCCCACTGACCACTCCTAAAGGCAATATTGAGTTGAACCCTTGCTTTGCGGCTCAGTCGGCTGATCAGTTTAGCGAGTGAGAAGTCTTCGTTATATAAGATAAAAGGATAAGGCTCAAAGTCTTGCCAGCTGATGTTAGCTTTTGTTGTTAGCGGGTGATCTTTAGGTAAGCAAGCAAGTAATGGATACCGGTTTAAGGGGTGGCTAGCTAATTCATGCTTATGGGTTGTTGGAAGTGCAGTGAACGCGATATCAAGGCTATTGTTGATTAACGCTTGCTCGCACCCAAATCCGCCATATTCGTACATCTGTAATGCGATTCCTGGGTATTTTTGGCGATATTGAGTGAGTAAGTCAATGATCAGACTGCTCATCATTGGGCACACTCCTAGCCTGAGTTCACCAGACTTTAGTCCTCGTAAATTACTCATGTCTTCTTGCAGGCGATGCCAGTGACCTAATATCTCTTGTGCACTTTGAGCAAAAATACGACCAGCTTGTGTCAGCTCTACGCTTTGATTGCTACGGATCAGCAATTGTTCGCCAATATTGTCTTCAATGCGCTGAATAATTTTGCTTAATGTCGGCTGAGTCATAAAGCTCTTTTGCGCGGCCCTGGTAAAGTTTTCAGTCTCAACTAAGGTTAAAAAACAACGTAAGTTCTTGATTGATATGTTCATGCCTAAATGGAATCCAGATAAGAATATTTATTCATTTTACTGATAAACCATAAGCCATTACTTTGATGTCATTAACACAAAGGAGCAAAAGTTATGAAATCAGTTTCAAGTTTATGGGTTGGCGCATTGTGGCAAGCCGCTATGCCAGCTGAACGCCAAGCACAGTCAGCTAATGTATCGCAAACGGCTGCACAGCCAAGTGCACAAATGGGCCAGCAGGTTCAACAAACAACAAACCCAGCGTAAGCTGGGTTTTTTTTGACATTGGTTTTAAGCAAATAAAAAAGCCGCTTGTTGTGCAAGCGGCAACGGTTAGCATCGGGGGGGATATTAACTAATTAAACGTATTTTCGACCAGCTGCTGTTTGTTTTCTGCTTGCGGGACATGGCATTGATCGCAAAAATAGTACATACCTTGCACAGTGCCTTTGTCATCTAATACATGAGACTTATCGACAGGTGTCGCTTTCATGCGCTTTGCTTTGTCCCAGCTATGGCAGCTTAAACAACCATTTTTATCTGCACTGATTGCATAAGTTGCTTTGTGCGGAATGATCGGTGGTTGATGCACAAATGTGCGTTCAATCGATTTACCGCGGGCAGGATATACAGGCATTTCATCTGCCGGGCGTACATCGGTGACATTCACATCACCAGCAAGTGATGACAATTTAACAGACTCAGAATTTGCATTTGCCTGTTGTCCTGAGTAAGCGCTAATCGCTAGCATTATCGCTGCTAAAGTGATTAATTTTTTCATATCTAGCTCTCCACCTTAAGAGGAATTCTGTTCGAATATTTTGATTTAAATCGGTTTTCATATTGGAATACGCGCGGTGCACAAACATCAATACAACGGCCACAAAGGGTGCAATTACTGTCGAGGATTAGTGGTTGAGTGCTGCCTTTTTTCAACACAGGTTTTAATACCTGACGTTCAGGGCAAACACTAAAACAATCCATGCAGTTATTGCAGGCATCAGCTCGTACAGCAGCTATTTTTATTGGGCTGATTTTGCCTACAAGTGAAAATAACGCCCCTGTCGGACATAAGTGGCTGCACCAAGCTCGTTCAACCACAAAGGTGTCGAGCAAAAAGATAACCACCAATACCCATAATCCACTGCTAGCACCAAATAATAATGCGCGATAGACGATAGGTACTGGGTTTACCCATTCCCACACGGTAAAACCGGTGGCAATAGGTAATATCAACACAAGCGTTAGCATGTAATAACGCAAGTTTTGTGGTATTTCGCTGGTGCGAGGTAAAGATAATTTTCGTCTCGCCCAACTTGCCACATCTGTGATGATATTGACTGGACATACCCAACTGCAAAATACTCTGCCACCCAATAGAGCGTAAATCCCTACTAAGATAATGGCGCCAAGTAATAAGCTTAATTCAGGCCAGTGGCCACTTGTAAGCACTTGCAATGTGACTAATGGATCACTCAATGGAATGATGTCCAGCAGTAAACTACTTGAGAGATTTCCTTTAAATAACCAGAGGCCAAAAAATGGGCCAATAGCAAATAAGCTCAATACGCCTAGCTGCGACAACCTACGAAGAATAAGGAAGCGGTGTGATCGCCACCACCCCAATTCTTCTATTGCTGCCTGGGCAAAACGTGTCGTTGATTTAGTGGCTGTGCGATGTTGATTACTCATAACGACAGCCCCTTATTTAGCATCTCAAGTGTGGTTTCTTCGGTGTGTTGATAAGTGTCATGAGCTGCCGACTTGCCCAGTGCGATATGGCTAGGTAATACTTTTATCACCGCTTGCTCTGTTACACATGCATGTTCACATTTTCCACAGCCCGTACAAACATCTGGGTTGATAGTGGGTAAAAACATTGCATGGTGGCCGCTTTTTTCATTACGTTGCAGTTCTAGCGTGATAGCTTTATCGATTAGCGGGCAAACCCGATAACAAACATCGCATCGTAAACCTCTGTAGTTAAGGCAATTTTTCTCGTCGATTAATACAGCAATTCCCATTTTTGCGTCGTCGATATTATCCAGTTTGTGATCGAGCGAACCGCTAGGGCAAGCTTTAACACAAGGGATGTCATCGCACATTTCACATGGAATAGTGCGTGCAGTAAAATAAGGTGTGCCTGTTGCTGCTCCCTCAAACCAGCGAGCCAGTTTGAGGGTGTCGTATGGGCAAGCCTCTACACAAAGTCCGCAACGGACACATGCCGAGAGAAAATCGTCTTCTGCCAATGCACCAGGTGGGCGAATAGCAAATGGGTCCAGTTGGCGAGATTGGGTGGCAACTGTTGTTAACCCCAAACCGACCATACCCATTACACAACTGGCTTTCGCTGTTGTGGCCAGAAATTGTCTACGGTTAATACCGCTAACACTTGCTGATTTGCTATTGGCTTTACTCATTACATTATTTCCGTTTATGCACTTAGTATTGTTAAGCCTTCATGACTTTTACCGGACACTTCTTGAAGTCTGTCTCTTTTGACAGTGGATCAGTTGCATCAAGTAACAGCTTGTTGACCAATTGGCGCGCATCGAAGAACGGCATAAATACTACGCCTCTAGGTGGCTTGTTACGGCCTTTGGTTTCAACACGTGTTTTTACTTCGCCGCGAGGTGAGGCGACTACCACTTCATCACCTCGTTGCAAGCCACGTGATTTAGCATCTTCTGGGTGCATAAAGATTTGTGCATCAGAATAAGCGCGTTGCAATTCAGGTACGCGGGCTGTCATAGAGCCTGTATGCCAATGCTCAAGTACACGGCCTGTTGACATCCATAGGTCGAATTCTTTGTTTGGCTCTTCTGCGGCTGGTTCATAAGGCAGGGCAAAAATAACCGCTCGACCATCTGGTTTACCGTAAAAGTTAAAGCCTTCGCCAGCTTTAACATAAGGATCGCTCCCTTCAACAAAGCGGCGTAAGGTTTCTTTACCGTTAATCACTGGCCAGCGAAGGCCACGGTTTTCATGGTAATTGTCAAAAGCATCTAAATCGTGAGCGTGGCCGCGACCAAATTGGGCATATTCTTCAAAAATGCCTTTTTGTAAATAGAAGCCAAAATGCTCACTTTCTTCGTTGTATGCACCTTTGCATTGCTCTGTTGGATATTTGTTGATTTCACCATTTGCAAACAATACGTCATATAGGGTTTTGTCTGCATATTCTGGTTGTTTGGCAATTAATTCTGCAGGCCATACTTCAGACACTTTAAAGCGTTTAGAGAACTCAACTAACTGCCATAGATCTGATTTAGCGCCTTCTGGAGCTTTGACCTGTTGATGCCACATATGAGTCCGACGCTCTGCATTACCGTATGCACCTTCTTTTTCAACCCACATTGCTGTAGGTAAAATTAAGTCGGCAGCCATTGCCGTAACCGTTGGGTATGGGTCTGACACTACGATAAAGTTTTCGGGATTACGGAAACCTGGATAAATTTCATCATTGATGTTGGGGCCGGCTTGCATGTTATTGGTACACATGGTCCAGTAACAATTCAGTTTGCCATCTTTTAGCATGCGGCTCTGGAGTACTGCGTGATATCCAGGTTGTGCAGGAATAGTACCTGCAGGCACTTGCCATAATTTTTCAGTTATTTCACGGTGTTTATCATTATTAACCACCATGTCTGCTGGTAAGCGGTGGGCAAATGTGCCGACTTCACGTGCGGTACCACACGCTGATGGCTGACCTGTCAATGAGAAAGGACTATTGCCGGGAGTGGCAATTTTGCCTGTTAATAAGTGAATGTTATAGAGCATGTTATTAGCCCATACACCGCGTACGTGCTGGTTAATACCCATGGTCCATAAGCTCATAACCTTTTGTTTAGGATCAGCGTAAACTTTGGCAAGTGTGATCAGTTTTTCTACTGCAACACCGCTCATTTCAGATGCGTATTCAACAGTATAAGTGCTAACAAACTTTGCGTATTCTTCAAAGCTAATGGGTTTAGCACCACCATCACCAGGGTTTTTGGCTTTCTTTTCTAGTGGGTGATCTGGGCGTAAACCATAGCCAATGTCGGTTACACCAAGTGCAAAGTTTGTGTGTTTGCTGACAAAGTCTTTGTTTACTGCATTGTTTTGAATAATGTAGTTGGCAATAAAGTTTAAAATCACAAGGTCGGTTTGTGGTTTAAAAATCATTGGGTTGTCAGCTAAATCGAAGCTGCGGTTTTCATAGGTCGATAGTACATGCACTTTGGCATCTTTATGGCTTAAGCGGCGGTCAGTTAAGCGAGCCCATAAAATTGGGTGCATTTCTGCCATGTTAGCGCCCCAAAGCACAAAGTTGTCACCTGCTTCAATGTCGTCATAACAGCCCATAGGTTCATCAATACCAAAGGTACGCATAAAACCACCCACAGCAGATGCCATACAGTGGCGAGCATTTGGGTCGATGTTATTGGTTAAAAAGCCTGCTTTATGTAGTTTTGCAGCTGCGTAACCTTCCCATATTGTCCACTGGCCAGAACCAAACATGCCCACAGAAGTAGGGCCTTTTTTAGCAATGCTGGCTTTCCATTTATCTGCCATGGTGTCTAAAGCGACATCCCAGCTGACGGGTGTAAATTCGCCTTCTTTGTCGTATTTGCCATTTTTCATTCTAAGCAATGGCGACGTTAGACGGTCTTTACCGTACATGATTTTTGATAAAAAGTAGCCTTTAATACAGTTTAGGCCTTTGTTAACAGGGCTTTCAGGATCGCCTTTGGTTGCAACGACTCTACCTTCTTTTGTTCCGACAAGTACGCTACAGCCTACACCGCAAAAGCGGCACGGTGCCTTATCCCATTTTATATCTGTTTTACCTTCGGCAGCGTTGACGACGCTAACCGGAATGGATAAGCCAACTGCTGATGCAGCGGCAGCTGCAGCATTGGCTTTTAGAAACTCGCGACGGCTTATGCTCATGGTGTTCCTCACTCTTGGAATGTTGTTCTTGGTGCGTGATAGTCATTGGAGGTGACGTGATGAAAATAAGTCTAGACCTTACTATTAGCATGGGTATACCTCTGAATGGGTATAGTGGTTAATAGTTGTCCAAGGTCACATTTTTTCGCGTGATGTAAATCTCACTTTAACAATTAGGCAATTACTGTTTTAGTTATTGCTTGTAAACCTTGCGGTGTTTGAGATGTGGCTTGTGTCTGTGATTAAATGGCGTTAGGCGCGAAAAGAGAATTATTCTCTTTACCTTGATGTTATCGGTAGCATGAGAGGTATGCTCTTTAGAGGTATTAGTTGTATCCGGTTAGCTCCATATACCCTTTACCCTGATGAGTGCCATCGATGGAGATTGGGCCTTCCCAGTATGAGGTGGACACCAGCATATCGCTTTTAGGGTTAATCGCTTGAGTGGTGATGTCTATGGATTCGCTGTGTATTTGAATACGCCAAGCTATTGGGTGCCTGCCCAGTGCTGTTTGTTGCCATTGTGTTGGCTGCATTTCAATATCATTTGGATTTTCCCGGCTATTGATATTACGACCACTGCCGTTGGGGTACATGCGTCTTGCGCTGTAAAAGTGATTTTGTTCGGTATTACCGCGTAACCTAAAGGCCATTAAGGTTGAGTTGTCATTTAATCTCAGTGAAAACCAGTCCCACCCTTGCTGTGCTTTAGTAAGAAATTGTGAGCTCCACTCTCTGTCTAGCCAGGCTTTACCGCTGACTTTTTCAGTGATGCCTTGGCGAGTAATTTCGCCGGTTACATCAATAAAGGGTTGGCTGTAATAATAAGAAGCGACACTTTGGTCTGCACTCTTACTGCTATAGCCTTTATCGCCTTGTAATTGGATAGGTTGTTGGCTGTTCAGTTGTAATTGATAAGTAAAATTAGGGTTGTTGACGGTTAATGTCGCCGGAAACAAGTCATCAGATTGGCTTTGCCATTGCCAGTTTTGCAGATGAACGGTAAAAGGAGAAGGGCTGACACTGGCGAGTTTTGGGTGTGCCCGCGACCATTTTTCGGCAGTAAGGTGCTCACTTTTAGAGGTGACAGCAGCATGTGCCATGTAGAGCTGATTGGTGCTCCAAGTGTTATCTGCGAAGGCTTGTGGTTGTTGTGGCGGTGTCATGGCTATCCTGAACTGGGTCCACTGCACGCCAATATCTTCGCCTTGGCTGGTGGTTAAATTAGCCGTTAAATACCACCATTCTATTTTGTAGTCATTGTGTGCTAAATGGTCCTGTGGAAACGTTAAGTTTTTACCCTGAGTAACCTTACTGTAACCCACCGATGATTGTGCAGACATGCTGCTAATAGTGCTTGTTTTTTGATGGGGTTCAGGCGCAGGAGAACATGCGGATAACAACGTACAAAAAACCACAGTTAACAAGTTGATGAAACACGTTTGTTTACCTATTTTTGAGGTCATAGTGCTTCCTGTTGCAAGCTTGATATCAAAGGTTTTCGGGTTTGCCAGTATAACGGTAAGCCTACCGCCAGTAGGCAACTGGTTATGGCAATAACAACAACTTGACCATACGCCGCCCAGTCCCAAATCATTGCGATGCTCCAACCAAAGGCTTGTAGTGTCACTTTATGGATCAGCAGATAACCTAGCAGTGCCCCAGTGGGTAATGCGAGCAAACAGGTTAGTAATACTATCAATAGCATTTGCACTATGACCATCAAGCGTAATTGTTTGCGGCTGATGCCTAAAGCATACAATCGAGCTAAGGGGGCCTGCCTTGCCTGTGTCAACATCACGCAGGCACTGAATAAACCAATAGCGGCAACCAGTAAGGTTAAACTATTGAGTACAACAGTTATCGAGAAGGTTTTATTAAATATGGTAATAGCTTCTGATTTGATTCGTTGTTGGCTATACATATAAGCGGAAGACAAGTTCAGTGCCTGGCTGATGTTATTTTGTAATACGGTTAATTCACCGTCATAGTTAACCGCCAAACTGATGGGTTTAGCTGGCAAAGGTGATTGTTGCCATAAAGGTTGGCTAATCATTGCTTCACCTTTAGGGTTGCCATAGTCGTAATAAATAGCGCCTATGACTAACGTTTGTTGTAACTGAGATAATTGCACCTTATCCCCAATGTTGAGCTGATATTTTATCGATAAGGGTTCGCTAATCATCACACTGTTTCCCGCAAAAAATCCAGGCCAAAACTCATTGGTTATGCTTTTAAAAACCGTGGTTTCGGTTAATGATAATTGGTCACGGCTCAGTAGATTGATAGGAATGTGAGTTTGTGGTGTGTCTATTGGAGAAAGGGTACTGTCGAGTTTCCATTGCTCGTATACGGCTTCAACGTTTGGGTCGTTCGCTAGTAATAACGCTAAGGCATCAATTTGGTTTGGATTAGGTTGAATATACAGATCTGCATGCAGGCGTGCATCAAGCCATTTTTTTAAGGTGATTTCAAAGCTGCCCACCAGGGTGTTCATGGCAATATTGGCACACAGAGCGAGTAAAATTGCCATCATGGCAAGGGCAAGCGGTGCGATAATCTCTTTGGTTTCGGCGACAGCGTAGCGCCATAAGCCTTTAGGCAGGGTTGGCGTGAGTAAATTAACAATCCAGTGCAAACATTGAGGTAATAATAAAGGGATTGCAACCACCAAAATACCAAGTAAGGCCAAGCTATGGCGATATTGTTCGGTAAAGGCGAAAGCGACGGTGCACAGCAATAACAAAATCACCGCGATAATAAACTGGCGTCGATGAATGAGATTAAATTGTTTATTTTGCGGCTGTTTTTGTGCGCCTTGAGCGAGTGGGGTATTAACTAAGCTGATTAACATTGGGATGCAGGCGGCAAAGGCGGCTGACAATGTCAGGGCGAGTGCTTGCGCAAACCATTGCCATTGCCAGTTACCCGGTAACAGTTTAGCACCATACAACTGCTCTAGTGTAAGGGCAACCATGGGCTGTAGCCATTGCGACAGTTGTAATCCCACAATAAAACCTAACACACAGCCTACAAACACCAAGATCATAATTTCGATGCTTAAGGCCAGTAACACGCTTTGGCGATCGAGTCCTTGTTGCATAATTTGCACTAATAACTTTTGTCGTTTCATTAAGCTGTAACGCACGCCGTTATAGGCAATAAATAAGCCGACAACAAATGCCAGCATGCTCATAGCGTCAAGGTTTAAATGAAAGCTGGCCGTGAGTGCATTTAGCGATTCACCTTCACTGGTTTGGGTTGCAAAGTGTAATTTACTGGCGTCAACACCTGCCTGAATTAACGTGTCTGTCAGGCGGGAAATAAGCTGGTTATCGGATTCGGTGTTATCGTCAGCAAAAACGGCAATGTAACTTAGTTTTCCTTGCATATTTAGCAGCGGCTGAGCCAATGAAATATCGGCCAATAGTGCAGAGCCTAATCCCCACTTATCATCAATTGTTATAATATCTAAAGGCGTTTTATTTAAAGTGATAATTTGCGACTGATCGGTCACTTTTTGGATACGCGCGAGCTGGCTTTGCGACATTAATACCTTGGGTTGACCATTGAGCAGTTCAGCCAATGGAATATTAACCGAGGCCACTGAACCACCAGATTGTGCATCTTGTGTTGTGCCATTGCTGATAGCGGCAATGATATCGCTGCTATTGACTCGCCATAATCGGCCTTGATCATCTGTAGCTATGCCTTCAATGCTTGCTAAGGTGTTAAAACCGGCATTAGCAAGAACAAAGTAAATGCTTTCATCTAGGGTGTCTTCAGTGAAGTGGGTGATGGTTAAACGGGCCTGCTTGCTAAGCAATTCTGATACATTGCCATAACTTTGCTTTGCATTTTCATTAGTAGCATAAACCCCTATCAGCAAGGTTACTGCTAACATTATGCCTAATAAAATGGCGCTGGCTTGTAATGGCGCATGACGGTAATGGTAAGCAAACAAGCGCAGGCATAGTCGTAATCGGTTTGTGGAGAAAACATCTGTTTTCATTGGGTTAGCCTTGCAACTGTGTCGAGCTAGGGTTGACAATTATTTGCTGGTTTTCAACGTGCCAACGATGCTGCATAAACTGAGCGCACTCTTCGCTGTGAGTCACCATTAAAATACAGCAGTTGGCTTGTTTAGCTAAGTCGGTTAGTAGTTGCATCACTTGCATACCCGCTTGCTGGTCAAGGTTGCCAGTGGGTTCATCTGCTAAAATTAGTTGCGGTTTATGTGCTAAAGCGCGCGCAATGGCGACTCTTTGTTGTTGTCCGCCTGAGAGGTTTTCTACACTGCGGTTAAGTAATGGCGTTAACCCAAGTTGCTGGCATAATTGGTCACACCAGGGGCTCCAATTTAATTGGTTAAGTGCCAACGAAAATTGAATATTGTCTCGGACATTAAGCGGAGTGAGTAAATTAAATTGTTGAAATATTACTCCAAGATTTTTGCGGCGATATTGGCTCCATTGATGATCTTGCCATTGGCTCACACTGTGGAGTGCATCACCTTGTCGAATGCGCATTTCACCACTGTCGATAGTTTCAAAGCCACCAATAATGTTCAGTAAGGTACTTTTGCCACTGCCACTTGGGCCAGTTAACGCAATGGTTTGCCCTTGGGTTAAGGTAAGGCTGACATTGCTGAGTACACTATGGAATGATTCACCATCACGAAACCCTTTGTTGATGCTATTTAAGGTGACAATGCTGGTCATAGTCGCTCCATTATTTCTCTTGGGGTATAGCGTTACGGATTAGCGTTAGTATGTTCTTGGCGCAATTTTCGCATATATTTAGATTCTTGAGGTACAGTGATTAATGGTAATAGTTCATTCACAATGCTATCACCGTCCCACTCGCGGCTAGTTCTGCTGTCGAAACTAGTTCTAAATTTGATGTACTTATCTTCTTCTATAAACACGTAGATATTCGAATAGTATTTGACGTTGTTGTTGTGAGTCACTGTAAAAGTGACTTTTTTACCATGATACGATTTTTTTGCGGTGTTAATTGTAAATTGGCTGAGTTCAGCGTCTGATACTGATAAATAATTACCGAGTTTCACCATATGATTAATATCGTTTAGCGCCCCAAGAATAGATTCATCTATCGTTTGTTCAACATCAACCCATGAAGTTTTAAAAATAGGGTAAATATATAATGTGATGGCATCAGCCGGAAATAATTTATCCTCGTACCTCAACATAGCGCCTAATTGAGGTTCTTCAAATACCTTTTTTTCTATCAAATTAAGCTGTTCTGTCACTTCTGGGGCGATCAACTCTGTGTTGTATAGCTGTTGATGAGTTGCAAATAGGGAAGGGGTATTCTGAGTAGACATACAGCCTGATATCGCGAGCAGTATGACGGTAAATAATAAGTAGATTGGCTTCATATAATTCCTTTTACTGCGATACTCATCGTTTAAAAACGTTGAGTATCGCTAATGTATTATGCATCCGGCATACTAGTTAAGCATCGACTAATGAATAGGGTAGTTCGACAATTGATAGTTGTGAACCTTCATTGTCAGCGATGCGCAGTTTGGCATTGTTTTCAGTGTCGTTAGGCAGTACGGCGGTCATCAGCACTTTATCGCCCTGTTGAACGCACTCAATAATATTACCACCGCGGCGGAAACCATCTTCTAAGGCGATCTCTAATTGGGTTTCGGTGTTAATGGTTTGGCTGGTGGTGCCTGATAAGATATACAGGGCGCGTTTATTACCGCCACGGTATTTCATTCTGGCAATGGTTTCTTGGCCCATATAGCAGCCTTTGTTAAAGCTGATCCCGTTTATGGCTTGCACGTTACACATTTGAGGAACGTATTGACCTGAATGACTTGCATCAATATTGGGGTAACCCGCTTTGATTTCTAATGCTTGCCATGCGCTAGCATCAACAAGAGGTTGCTGCGACGCAGTGATTAGCTCTGCGACTTTATCATTAGTAATAACCACGATATAGCGCTCACCATCATGTAGAACAGCCCCACCATCAATCAAGGTTAATGCGGCTGTTACATCACCAAATTGTTGTTTGATAAATGCCTGTGCTTCAACACCCGCCACCCCAATAATGTGATATTGGCTACTGACATTGGTGAGCTCAGCTTTACTGAATACGGCGTACTTTTTTAATTGCGGTAAGTCGAGTTCAAGGGTCGATGTTGGCATAAGCATAAACAAGCTGTCTGCTATGGCAAAGGTTCTAAAGCTTGCTAACATTTTGCCTTTGGGATCGCAATGAGCCCCCCATTTCCATTGGTCAGCTGTTAACGAGGTAATGTCGGTTGTGACTTGGCCATGAATAAAGCTGCGACCTTGTTCACCTGTTACTTCAATCAATCCCATGTGAGATAAGCTCGATAACATTAATGCTGGAGAGGTGGTGATGAAGTCCCAATCGGGTTGGCTTGCTGAAATGGTCATAACGATCCTTAACGAAAGAATAAGACGATATGGTTTGAAGTGTAACGGATTCACACACTACTCAACAGAGGGTTGAGGTTTAAAGACAATAAAAAAAGCTACCTTGTGCACAAGATAGCTTTTTGAACAACATAATTAACCCCAGTTAATTTGTTGTTAGATTAAAACAATACTCGAGCACGGATGGTGCCTTCAATTGATTTAAGTTCAACTAAGGCTTCTTCAGCCTGATCTGAGTCGACTTCCATTACCACATAACCGATTTCTGCTGTGGTTTGTAAGTACTGAGCAGCAATGTTAATGCCTTTTTCAGAAAACGCTTGGTTGATTTTAATCAATACACCAGGACGGTTTTGGTGAATATGCAATAAACGCGATGCGCCTTTGTGCTGTGGCAATGACACTTCAGGGAAGTTAACCGCTGATAAAGTTGAACCATTATCAGAATATTTAGCTAATTTACCTGCGACTTCAATACCGATGTTTTCTTGAGCCTCGGCAGTACTGCCACCAATGTGAGGTGTGAGTAACACATTATCAAGACCACGTAATGGGCTGATAAATTCATCATCATTTGATTTTGGCTCAACAGGGAACACATCAATCGCTGCGCCAGCGATGTGATCAGATTTAAGTGCCGCAGCTAAATCTTCAATATCGACTACCGTGCCGCGTGAAGCATTAATAAAGAAACTGCCCTGACGCATTTTGGCAAATTCGGCTTTAGCAAACATGTCTTTTGTTTGCGGGGTTTCTGGCACATGTAAACTCACCACATCAGCTTGAGCGAGCAGATCATCCATTGAGTGAACTTGTGATGCATTACCGAGCGGCAATTTATCTTCGATATCAAAGAAAATCACTTTCATGCCTAGGGTTTCGGCCAAAATACCCAATTGAGTACCGATATGACCATAGCCAATGACACCTAAGGTTTTACCACGGACTTCAACACTGCCGTTGGCGCTCTTTAACCAGCCGCCGCGGTGTGAAATGGCATTACGCTGAGGAATACCGCGCATTAGCATGATAATTTCGCCAATGACTAATTCTGCAACGCTTCGGGTGTTAGAGAATGGTGCGTTGAAAACAGGAATACCTAATTTTTCAGCAGTCGCTAAGTCAACTTGGTTTGTGCCGATACAAAAACAGCCAATTGCCACGAGTTTTTCTGCATGGTGTAACACGTCTGCAGTAAGCTGAGTACGCGATCGTAATCCAACAAAGTGAGCATCCTTAATGGAGGCTAGAAGAGCCTCTTCGCCTAATGAGGCTTTGTGATATTCAATATTGGTGTAACCGGCACGTTCTAGTACATCAACCGCAGTTTGGTGGACGCCCTCCAACAGCAGGATTTTTATTTTATCCTTGTCAAGCGAGTGTTTCGCCATGATATGGGTACCCTCTTATCATTAAATGGTGCTTATGCTAATGCATATACTATTAGTGTTAATGCATATACTTATAGTTGTGATATAAATGCGGACTTCCGACGCAATGCCAAAGTAGCACTTTTTTTTGAGCTTGTGGAGGGCTAGATGGCTAAAGTAATATTTTAATTTTAGAACAATATCGCAGATAAGGAATTTATGATGATAATACGTGCAATATGGATAGCCGTTTACCTGTTGGTATTGTTGTGGTCGGTAAGCAATCCTAAAGACATGTTTACCTGGTGGTTGGAGGCATTACCTGCGCTAATAGCCTTGCCTATCTTATTTTTTAGCCGTAAAAATTTTCCACTGACGTCATTAGCCTATGGATTAATTTTGGTTCATTGTTGTGTATTATTTGTTGGCGCACGTTACACCTATGCCGAAGTGCCTTTATTTGATTGGTTAGCCCAAGTGATGGGCAGCGATCGAAATAATTACGATAAAGTGGGGCATTTTGCTCAAGGTTTTATTCCGGTCATTTTGGCGCGCGAGATTTTTATTCGCAAACAGGTGATGCAAATTGGCGCGTGGTGCCAATTTTTGTCTGTGTGTTTTGTATTGGCGTTTTCAGCTTTTTATGAGCTAATTGAATGGTGGGTTGCAGCTGCAACTGGCGAAAATGCAGAGGCCTTCTTAGGCACCCAGGGTTATGTGTGGGACACACAATCGGATATGTTTTTAGCCCTTATTGGCGGCATCGTTGCTTTGTTGGTGTTAACACCGCTGCATAATAGACAACTTAATCGTTTTACCACAAACATGTAAGGCTGCTTAAGGTTGATTGTGTTGAGCTAACGATTAAGTGTTATTACAAACTTAATGGTCACTCGCGCCGGTTTTTTGAGTGGGAACAACTCGGTATTTGTCAGTCTTTTGGGTGATTAATACTTTTGACCGACATTTCATGCCTATGAACTAGCAAAAATTGACTATGATTGCAGTATCAAATCGGTATTTTACAATAGAGTAAGAGACTTGCTTTTCAGTGACGCTAACACGCTAGAGACAATTGAGTTTGTTTAGTGTTAATACTCTAAATTATTCATTGTAAAACAAAATGTTTACTTTGCTTGGCCTTAATACTGGTCAAGGCGTTTGTTTTACGTATAGAATGACGTTTAGGAAGTGCTCAAGAATCTATGAGTAAAAATTAGCTTTTCAGGGAGAAGAGTGATGAGTTCTAATATAGATGAATTGGTGTTTCTTCACCAAGTCGCCGCGCCGTGTCACTTGGCAATTTTAGCAGAATCAATCGGTTTAAAAACCCGTGTGATCAAGCATGCTGCCGAGCTTGAACTAGATAAAAATTCGAATAATTTTTATCTCATCTCACAAAAAGGTGCCGTATTAGACGCAAAAGGCATTCCTTTGTTAGTGTCCCGCTTAGTTAATCACGTTCCCGTCGCTTTATATCAGGTTGAAAGAGGATCACTAGACCAGGAGTCAGCCTTGTTACTGGGCGTGAGAGGGTTATTGTACAGCGATCAGCGTATGGACTTAATGTTAACTGGCCTGCGTAAAATGGTATCTGATGAACTTTGGTATGACAGACCGCTCATCAGTAAAATTTTTAGGCGCTTAGTACAACAACTTGATACAAACGCCGAATTACATGAAGAAACCGAGGCCATGGTACAACGGCTGACGAATCGTGAACGTACCATTATTCAGTTGGTATCTAGTGGTGCTCGCAATAAAGAGATTGCTCAGCGGTTATGCATTAGTGAGCATACGGTTAAAGCACATGTCTCTTCTATTTTCAGAAAAACCGAATCTCGTAATCGTGTAGAACTGCTACGTTGGGCGCAAACTTATCAAAGCCACTGCGAATTAGTGAGCTAAATAAAACGGCAGTGATTAACTTAAAGGAGCCATGGGCTCCTTTTTTGTATTTTCTATGAGTGTTAAAAGCTTAAGAATTGGTATAAGTTGTTTTAATAACAATTAAAAATGGATTGTAATTATGAGTATATGGTTTAGTCACGTTACCCTTGAAGATTGCGCACGTTTAGATGCAGGTATGCAGGGTAAAGGGACATTAATGCAAACATTAGGCATTAAAATTACTGAGATTGGTGATGATTACATGGTGGCGACCATGCCAGCGAATCCGTCGGTACATAACCCGTTAGGCATAGTGCATGGTGGAGCCAATGTCGCGTTGGCTGAAACGGTTGCCAGCTATGCAGCTAATTTTGTGGTCGACTTTACTCGCTACTATTGTGTTGGCCAAGAAATTAACGCCAATCATTTAAAAGCCTCACGAAATGGTGAACTTACCGCCACAGCCAAGCCTGTGCATCTAGGGAAACGTAGTTCAGTTTGGGAGATTTTAATTCGTAACAGCGCAGGCGAACTATGCTGTATTTCACGTATGACGGCAGCTGTTGTTGAGCGATAGACTACACTAGCTAAAAATGCGCCACGATAATCTTATTGAAATCAGTTACAGATCAAAGTTTAACTTTTAAATATATTTATCATGGCAATAAGTTGGTTTGCTTTATTAGTTATGGCGAATGCTTGGCGTGTAATGACGGTTATGGTCAGTGATATGGCAAGCAAATCAATATAAGGAAAATCCATGGACAGTATTAATCTTTGGGAGTGGGTCGGTTATTTGGCTTCTGTAGTGGTTGCTATTTCGCTGATGATGTCTGACATCAAGAAATTACGCTGGTGGAATTTAATTGGGGCAGCCTTATTTGTTGCCTATGGTTTAGCTATTGATGCGCTCCCTGTTGCTTTGGTCAATTTTTTTATTGTACTCATTGATATCTATTACCTTGTAAAGCTCTACCGTGAGCCAACATCAACAAAAGAACATTGATTGACATAATTTTTTAACATCAAGCCAAAATACTCATTTTGGCTTTTAGCTGTCCCCCTAGCAGTAAAGTCTCTTCTAATCTGATTTATCAATAACTATTTATATATTCAATCTGCTAAGTCTGTTGTCCCTATCTGTTTTAATCGTTATAACAAATTACAACAAGTCGCTAATATCACTCCATCGAATGATGAATTGAGAGAGGACGATCATCATGGCAACAGTTTACGACTTAATTGAGCAGTGGTTAACAGACCAGGCATAGGAGCAAGATATGAATCAAAGTAACTATTTAACAAGTCAAAATGGTGCACCAGTAGCAGACGATCAAAACTCGTTGTCGGCAGGTGAGCGTGGACCGCTACTTTTACAGGATTGGCATTTAATTGAAAAGCTTGCCCACTTTAACCGCGAACGTATTCCTGAGCGTGTTGTGCACGCCAAAGGCACCGGTGTATACGGCACTTTTACCTTAACCAAAGATTTGAGCGAATATACTATTGCCGACCACTTTAATGGTGTGGGTAAGCAAACAGAAACATTTGTGCGTTTCTCGACAGTGGGCGGTGAAATGGGATCTGCTGATGCGGAGCGAGATCCACGCGGATTTGGGTTACGTTTTTATACTGCACGTGGTAATCACGATATTGTAGGTAATAATACGCCAACGTTTTTTATTCGTGATGGCATTAAGTTTCCAGACTTTATTCATACTCAAAAACGTCATCCACAAACCAATTTAAAAGATCCACAAGCCATGTGGGATTTTTGGGCCCTTAATCCTGAGTCGCTGCATCAAGTGACTATTTTGATGTCTGACCGTGGCATTCCGGCCAACTATCGCCAAATGCACGGCTATGGTTCACACACTTTCTCGTTTTGGAATGCAAAAGGTGAGCGTTTTTGGGTGAAGTTTCACTTTAAATCGCAGCAAGGGGTGGTTAATTTAACGGGTGAGCAAGCGGATATATTAAAAGGGATAGATCCTGATTCGTCACAGCGTGACATGGTGGTGGCTATTAACGATGCAAACTTCCCGCGTTGGACAGTCAACGTACAAATTATGCCTGAGGCTGATGCAAACACCTATGCCATCAACCCGTTTGATTTAACTAAAGTGTGGCCGCACAGTGATTATCCGCTGATTGAAGTGGGTGTACTTGAGCTAAATCGCTTACCGCAAAACTACTTTGCTGAAGTGGAGCAAGTGGCTTTAGCTCCAAGCAACTTAGTGCCAGGTGTCGGGGCGTCGCCAGACAAAATGCTTCAAGCACGTTTGTTTTCGTATGCGGATGCCCAACGTTATCGTATTGGTACTAACTACAATCAGCTACCGGTTAACTGCCCACATGCTGCAAAAGCGAATCATCATCAACGTGCAGGTGCTATGGCAGGAACAGCGTGCCCATATCAAGGCAGCCAAACAGGTGGCGATGCGAGTGTAAATTATGGCCCTAATACTCAGGCTCCATTAACAGAAAATGTTGATTTTGCAGAACCACCATTACGTTTAGACGGTGAAGCTGCACGTTATAGCCGTTACAATCAGGATGACTTTACTCAGGCAGGCAACTTATATCGTCTGTTTAGTGAAGAAGAGAAAACCCGTTTGGTTGATACCATCGCAGGCACCTTAAGCCAGGCAACACTAGCGGTACAGCAAACTATGGTTGATCACTTTACCAAAGCTGATGCAGATTACGGGCTACGGGTAAAACAAGCGTTAGCTAAATAACCTCAGCTCTGGATAATAAATGTATTTCAAGCTTAAAAGTGATGGGGTTTAACATACTGATTTTTCATAGTATGAGTTAATCTATCACTCCGAGTTCAGGTTAAAATAGACATTGATATAACCCCATAAAACAGGAAGGCTTACCTTCCTGTTTTTTTGTCTTTATAAAATTAACCAGTAGAGGAGGCTGGCCCTTGGTTAATGCATTAATACCACTTCCATTAATTATGTGACCAATCAGAGTCGCTCAGACTGTTTAGTTTGAGGCGCATTGTTGAAATAATGGTTATTCCCTTCTAAGGCAATGCAACAAAGAAATGGACTGTCTGAGCGCCTCCTACAAGGCGGGTTTCTGTGCCTTCTATGCTGCTTAATAGGATTTTGACGTAGAGCAACTATGCCTACAATCCTATTACTTGCCTAGAATGCACAGAATTCCCGCTGAATGACCAGATAATTAGTGGAATTGGTATAACATCGCCACAATGGCTAATTGTAATTGGCCATATTGTGGCTGACGCCATAACACGGGCAATGAGGAGCTTGTTGACGCTGCGGCAGCATTTTTTACTGCAGCTAAAACCGGATTAACAAGCGTATCAAGTTGATTGTCACTGTGATGGAGTTGCGTTAAAGAACTCTTAACTAATTCAATACACTCAAGTAGTTGTACCCAAAGTGGTGCTTGCTGTGTCAATGATGACACGGCTAAGCGTTGCTCAATGAGTTGCCAACACTCTAAAGCATTGGCAAGTGTATGCTTTATTGTCTCTTTGTTCTGGTTAACATCTTGTGTTGGCATCTTGTCTAAAGGTGAAGTTGCAACGGCTGGAGATTTACCGGCTAACTGATAGCCTCGCTGTGCTTTACTGGCTTTACCGAGACGCACAGGAACTGATTTAGCGACCTCAATAGCTAAAGGCAATAAAGAGGATGCTTGGCCTGATAGTAATTCAAATTCAAGTTCGCAAATGGGTTCATTTTTGCCGTTTGCAACAATTTCACCAATATCTAGCGCCACTTCAACAATGCTGTCTTGCGTGTTGATGTGCCAAGTTTGACGGTTGAAGTTAGTTTCAAAGATGCATTCAAGCGCGGAATTAACCTCGTTAATATTGTATCCAACAGGCCAAATTTCATTCGGGAAAAGTGACAGATTTGGCCTTTTTTGATCAATGCTGACATTATATTCTGGGCGTGAATGAATACCTCCAACTACGCTACCAGCTGTTTTTATGGTCTGTTCGAGCTGCTCATCAAAGCCTCTAACACGTAATCCCATATCCCAACGACGCAGTTGTAAGTCATGAGTATCAAAATATCCATTGGTCAGTTTAATGTGTCTTTGAGGTGACGAACGCGGTAATGAATCCAATATTTTTACCAATAAATCATGATCTTGTTTTTGAATAAAAAGTTTTAACTCTATTTCTGCGGCCATTTATTTTTGTCCTGATTGTCATCAAATGTTCATTAATGCGTCATAATATGTTCATAATGTCACATTGTTGTAATAAAAATATCTTAGGATAGCCTTGCTCGCTTCATATATAATGAGCAACGATAACTGAGAATCTGTGTGACATAAATTGAAAAACACAGTTTCATTATGCGGACGCTTGGGTTAACATGCGCCCGCTTTTTCCAAACTGGAATTCATTAAATAGGTAAACGGCAATGCCAGTAAACTCTATTTTAGGTGTGTTTGCAAAATCACCTCTTAAGCCTTTAGAACTGCATATCGACAAAGTAAATGAGTGTGCTTCACTTCTTATTCCTTTCTTTGACGCAACGACCTCAGGTGACTGGGATGAAGCGATAAAGATCCGCAAACAAATTAGTTTGTTGGAAAAAGATGCTGATTCTCTTAAGCGCGAAATCCGCCTCACTTTACCAGGTGGGTTGTTCATGCCAGTTGAGCGTACTGACTTGCTTGAGTTATTAACTCAACAAGACAAAATTGCGAACACTGCAAAAGATATCTCTGGTCGTGTTATCGGCCGTCAATTAGTCCTTCCTCAGCCTGTACAAGCTGCTTTCGATGCCTATCTTAAACGTTGTTTAGATGCCGTGTCTTTAGCTAAGCAAGCTATTAACGAGCTCGACGATTTACTCGAAACCGGTTTCCGTGGTCGTGAAGTTGAGTTGGTTGCCAAAATGATCAATGAACTCGATATTATCGAAGAAGATTCAGATGATTTACAAATTCAAGTGCGTCGTCAGTTATATGCACTAGAAGAAGGTTTGAATCCTGTTGATGTGATGTTCATGTATAAAATTATCGAATGGGTTGGAGGTTTAGCAGATCTTGCTGAGCGTGTCGGTTCCCGCCTAGAGCTAATGTTAGCTCGTAATTAATCACAAGGTTATCAAGGAAACAACATGGTTGATGTATTAGTCACCAATGGCCCAATGCTTATTATGCTTGCGGCAACATTTGGATTTTTGATGGCATGGGGTATTGGCGCAAACGACGTAGCCAACGCCATGGGAACCTCAGTAGGTTCTAATGCCATTACTATTAAACAAGCGATCATTATTGCAATGATTTTTGAATTCGCCGGAGCGTTCTTAGCCGGTGGCGAAGTGACCAGTACTATCCGTAAAGGTATTATTGACGCAAGTTTCTTCACTGACACGCCTGAGTTATTAGTTTACGGTATGATTGGTTCATTACTTGCTGCTGGTATTTGGTTAGTGGTTGCCTCTGCATTAGGCTGGCCTGTATCGACAACACACTCAATTATTGGTGCGATTGTTGGTTTTGCCGCGGTGGGTGTAAACGTAGATTCAGTTGCATGGAGTGCTGTAGGTGGCATCGTGGGTTCTTGGGTGGTCACGCCTGCGATTTCGGGCTTTATTGCATATATTATTTTCCAAAGTGTGCAAAAGCTGATTTTTGATACGGAAGATCCACTCACCAATGCTAAGCGTTATGTGCCTTTTTATATGGCTTTAGCGGGTTTTGTAATGTCACTCGTGACCATTACTAAAGGTTTAAAACACGTTGGTTTACATTTTTCAACAACTGAAGCCTACATGTTGGCTATAGCGGTTGCCGTAGCTGTTGGTGTATTTGGTAAAGTTGCCATTAGCCGTTTAAAAATGAGTGATAAGGCAGATCTTAAAACTCAATTTGGTAACGTTGAAAAAGTATTTGCGATATTAATGGTTGTAACAGCCTGTTGTATGGCATTTGCCCATGGTTCAAACGACGTTGCAAACGCAATTGGCCCATTAGCAGCGGTAGTTTCTGTGGTAGAAAGCGGCGGTGTTATTGGTTCTAAAGCCGTATTAAGCTGGTGGATTTTACCACTAGGCGCTACGGGTATTGTGTTAGGTTTGGCTATTTTTGGCCAACGTGTAATGCAAACTATTGGTAAAAACATCACTCACTTAACGCCAAGTCGTGGTTTTGCTGCTGAGTTAGCTGCGGCTTCAACGGTTGTATTGGCTTCGGGTACCGGTTTACCTATTTCAACAACGCAAACGCTTGTTGGTGCGGTGTTAGGTGTGGGTATGGCGCGTGGTATTGCGGCAATTAACATTGGCGTGGTGCGTAATATTGTTGTGTCTTGGGTGGTCACTCTACCTGCTGGTGCAGCATTATCGATAGTGTTTTTCTACATTATCAAAGCAATCTTTAATTAAATTATCGGTTGAGCAGCGCACATTCGTAAAAATATGAATGGTTAAATGCATTTAAGAAGGAAGTCATATGACTTCCTTCTTGCATTCAGAGCATTTAATAAATAGCATGACAACAAGTTTACAGCGTTTGGAAAATTACCGTGTTAAGACTGCTTTCAATTTTTATTTTACTGCTTGCCCCAAGTGGTGTTTTTGCTGCACCAGCAGAACCAAATTATATTTCTGATGATGTGTTTACCTATCTTCATGGTGGCCCAGGAACAGAGTTTCGTATCATCGGCAGTATTGAAGCCGGTCAGCCTGTGACGCTATTAGATAACACAGAAAATGACTTTACCCAAATAATTGATCATAAAGGTCGAGAAGGTTGGGTTTTAGCCAGCTTAGTGACTGATAAACCCAGTTTTAGAGTGCGTTTTCCTGAAATGGAGGCCCAATTAAGAGAAGCGAATGAGCAACTCAATAAAGAGTCATTTAGCACAGATAATAATGAAGAATATTTAAAGCTGGCTAATGAGAAAGTCGCAGAGTTGACAGCCTCTTTAGCGCTTGCGATTAAGCAACGCGACGAAGCCCAAGCCAACATAACTCAGGCTGAAGATGATCAACGCTATGAGTTATGGAAGCAAGGCGGGTTAATTGGCGGCTTAGGTGCACTGGTTGGTATTATTTTAGTGTATTTACCTCGTCCACAGCGTCGTAAGAAGAATCGCTGGATGTAAACTTATCGCGATTCTCTGCTAAATTATAGCTAATAAAAGGTCAACGATTTAAACGTTGGCCTTTTTTTATGGTTTTTTATAATGAATTTTTCTCATAGATTAATATTTTGGTGGTTGATAGTTAATTTGTTTTAAATCAATGCTTTATGTTTGTTTTTGGGTGTAAAAAAATGATTTAGACAAGGTTTTTTTGTGGGCTTTAACCTGATTAATTAAACATTCAGTCACAGCGATTCAACTAATGTGTGCAAGTTCACATTTTGAATGTATAATCGTCGAAAATCACATTGTACATTGTATACAAAATAAAATATTCGTGAATACAGTGTCCATTTATCCACCAACATAACCATCTTTAACCTGACCCGATGGAAGCGAATACTATGTTCAAAGCGAGTGAAGTACTAGACGGCCGCTACGACAATGCCACCCTTGATGAACTGTTTACCGCAGTGACTAACAACTACATTGTTGATGAAGAGCAATACCTGTCTGAATTAATTAAGCTTGTACCATCGTCTGAACAAGACATTGAACAGGTTACCCGTCGGGCTCATGAGCTCGTGAGTAAGGTTCGTCAGTTTGAAAAAAAAGGCCTGATGGTTGGTATTGATGCCTTTTTGCAGCAATACAGTTTAGAAACCCAAGAAGGCATTATTTTAATGTGTTTGGCAGAAGCCTTATTAAGGATCCCTGACGCTGCCACTGCTGATGCTTTAATCCAAGACAAATTGTCGGGTGCTAAATGGGATGAGCACTTAAATCAGAGTGACTCATTATTGGTGAATGCTTCTACCTGGGGCTTAATGTTAACAGGTAGAATTGTAAAGTTAGATCGTAACCTTGATGGTACGCCAAGTAACTTAATTAAGCGTTTAGTTAACCGTGTCGGCGAGCCAATGATCCGCCAGGCAATGCTGGCTGCAATGAAAATCATGGGCAAGCAGTTTGTGCTTGGCCAAAACGTAACTGAAGCCCTTAAAAATAGTGAAGCTAAACGCAAGTTAGGTTACACCCATAGCTATGACATGCTAGGCGAAGCGGCTCTGACGGCAAGCGATGCGCAAAAATATTTTAACGATTACAGCAACGCAATACGTGATTTAGGTGCGCAACAATACGATATATCTGACTCGCCAAGACCTACTATTTCCATCAAATTATCGGCATTACATCCACGCTATGAAGTGGCTAACCAAGACCGTGTATTAAGCGAATTATACGACACTGTCATTAAGCTTATCGTACAGGCCCGTGAGCTAAATATTGGTATTTCCATTGATGCTGAAGAAGTGGATCGCCTTGAGTTATCGCTGAAACTATTTAAGCAGTTATATCAGTCTGATGCCGCCAAAGGTTGGGGGTTATTAGGCATTGTGGTGCAGGCCTATTCTAAACGATGTTTACCTGTATTGTGCTGGTTAACGCGCTTGGCGAAAGATCAAGGTGATGAAATACCAGTTAGGTTAGTAAAAGGAGCTTATTGGGACAGTGAGCTGAAATGGGCGCAGCAAGCAGGCGAGGGTGGCTACCCACTCTATACCCGTAAAGCCGGTACTGACGTGTCGTATCTTGCTTGTGCACGATATTTGTTATCCAACGCTACTCGTGGTGCTATTTACCCGCAATTTGCTACTCATAACGCGCAAACGGTTGCCAGTATTGATGCGATGGCAGGTGATCGTCTTTATGAATTCCAACGCTTGCACGGTATGGGTCAAGAGCTTTACGACACCATGCTTGCTGAAAGCGGCGCTAAAACAGTACGTATTTATGCGCCTATTGGTGCTCATAAAGACTTATTACCCTATTTAGTGCGTCGCTTACTTGAAAACGGGGCTAATACCTCGTTTGTGCACAAACTTGTAGACCCCAACACGCCAATTGAAAGCTTAGTCGTACATCCACTGGTGACGTTATTAGGTTACAAATCGTTAGCGAATCAACACATAGTCAAGCCTGCTGATATTTTTGGTGCAGAACGTAAAAACTCTAAAGGATTAAATATGAACATTATTTCTGAGTCTGGGCCATTTTTTGCTGCACTAGATAAATTTAGTCATACTCAGTGGACAGCAGGTCCATTAGTTAATGGCAGCACCTTAACCGGTGAGGTTCAAACTGTTGTGAGCCCATTTGATACATCATTAACTGTGGGTAAAGTTGCTTTTGCAGATGCTAATGCTATCGAGCAAGCCATTGCAAGCGCTGACGCTGCATTTGCTGGTTGGGCTCGTACGCCAGTTGAAACCCGCGCTAACGCACTACAAAAATTAGCTGATTTATTAGAAGAAAACCGCGAAGAGTTAATTGCACTGTGTACCCGTGAAGCAGGTAAGAGCATTCAAGACGGTATCGATGAAGTGCGCGAAGCGGTCGATTTTTGTCGTTACTATGCTGTACAAGCTAAAAAGATGATGAGCAAGCCTGAATTGCTTCCTGGCCCAACAGGCGAGCTAAACGAGCTATTTTTACAGGGGCGCGGTATTTTTGTGTGCATTAGCCCATGGAACTTCCCGCTCGCTATTTTCCTAGGTCAAGTATCAGCAGCGCTTGCTGCAGGTAATACCGTGATTGCTAAACCTGCAGAGCAAACCTGTTTAGTGGGTTACCGTGCCGTACAGCTTGCACATGAGGCGGGCATTCCTGTCGATGTATTGCAATTTTTACCAGGTACCGGTGCGGTTGTTGGGGCTGCGATTACTGCTGATGAACGCATTGGTGGTGTGTGTTTTACTGGCTCAACAGGCACGGCTAAATTAATTAACCGTACTTTGGCAAATCGTGATGGTGCCATTATTCCATTGATTGCTGAAACGGGCGGCCAAAATGCCATGGTGGTTGACTCTACTTCACAACCAGAGCAAGTGGTTAACGATGTCGTTTCGTCATCATTTACCAGTGCAGGCCAACGTTGTTCAGCGTTACGTGTGTTGTTTTTACAAGAAGATATAGCAGATCGCGTTATTGAAGTGATGAAAGGCGCCATGGAGCAATTAACCATTGGCGACCCAAGCTCAGTGAAAACCGATGTTGGCCCTGTGATTGACGCAACGGCCAAAGCGAACTTAAATGCGCATATTGATCATATTACCCAGGTAGGTAAATTGATTAACAAGCTTGAGTTGCCAGAGGGCACTGAAAACGGTCACTTTGTGGCGCCTACTGCGGTTGAGATCGACTCAATTAAGTTACTTGAAAAAGAGCACTTTGGTCCTATTTTACATGTGATTCGTTACAAGGCTGGCGATTTAGCTAAAGTGATTGATGAAATCAACAGTACAGGTTTTGGTTTAACCTTAGGGATCCACAGCCGCAATGAAGGCCATGCATTATCGTTAGCCGATAAAGTGAATGTGGGTAACGTGTACATTAACCGTAACCAAATTGGTGCAGTGGTTGGTGTGCAGCCATTTGGTGGTCAAGGTTTATCTGGTACTGGGCCAAAAGCGGGTGGCCCTCACTATTTAACCCGTTTTGTCACTGAAAAAACACGCACCAATAACATTACCGCTATCGGTGGTAATGCAACCTTGTTGTCGTTAGGTGATGCCGACGAGTAATAAGCTGATTGTGTAACAAAAGCCCACTGTTATGTGGGCTTTTTGTTATCTAGATCTGAGATTTATTAATGCGGTAAAGGAAATTGATGTTGTTATAAGCCTTGTTTGATTTTAGTCCCCATTTTGCCGAATCAACTCATGCCTTATTAGGTATCACGCCTTAGGCTATAGCTGCTTTTGACTAATTAATTTCAGCGTCGATTAAGTTTAATCACTTTTCAGAACACACCTCGTAAGAGTATGTGGCCTACGCATCGTTTATGGCGTTACTTGCTTGCTGATAAGGAAGGCTGGCTAAACTTATTGGTATTAATCACATTATTGTCTGAAAATGGCGTTAACTGGATAAATAAATGTAGCAAAGTTGTAGCAATTGTTCGCTTTTAGACTAAATTTTATCATGGCAGCAAAGAAGTCTAGACGTCTAGATTGACATGGTTAATAAGTTCTCTTATTCTTGCCACAACTTGTTATGATGTGACTGCAGTATTTAGTTTGTGCCTTAGCGCCACTAAATTATAACCATGACCGAGATTGTGTCGTACTCGCTTTTCTCATCCGACAACCCCTAATCGTTAAGATAAAGAGAGATTACTTTGACCACAACAAATCAATCACCTACGACAGTTGCTAAAAGTCCTGCTTCGTTTGTGGCGTTATTACCCTTATTTGTATTTTTAGGTTTATTCATTGGCGCTGGCTTGTATTTTCAAAGCCAGGGTGTTGATTATGCGTTTTATCAATTACCAAGTGTTATCGCAATTTTACCGGCAATCGTGCTGGCGGTATTGCTGTCTAAACAGCAGATTAACCAGGCCATTGAAACCTTTATTGAAGGCATTGGCCACAGCAATATCATTGCGATGTGTTTAATTTATTTGCTTGCGGGGGCTTTTGCAGCCGTGGCCAAAGCCACCGGTGGTGTAGATGCTACCGTCGCGTTAGGCATATCATTTATTCCGTCAAATTTGTTACTGCCGGGCTTTTTTGTGATAGCAGCATTTATTGCCACTTCTATGGGTACCTCAATGGGCACTATTGCAGCCGTTGCGCCAGTAGCCTTAGGTGTTGCAGATCAGGCTCAGATTGATTACGCATTAATGGCAGGTGCTGTGATGTCGGGTGCGTTATTTGGCGATAACTTATCGATTATTTCAGATACCACCATTGCGGCAACTCGCACACAAGGTTGTGATATGAAAGATAAGTTTCGTGAAAACCTAGTCTTTTCTATTCCAGCATCAATCATCACCTTGGTGTTATTTGCCCTTGCCGGTCAGGGGCAGGCCGACATTGTTGCTCAAGATATTGATTTGCTGAAAGTGGTTCCATATTTAACGATTTTAGTGCTTGCTGTTGCCGGGCTTAACGTATTTGTTGTGTTGTCTTTGGGGATTGTTCTTGCCGGCGCAACAGGCGTGTTCACTTCAGAATATACCGTTATTCAAATGGGTAACGATATTTACACCGGTTTTACTAACATGCAGGAAATTTTTATCCTGTCGATGTTGGTCGGTGGTTTAGCTGCGTTGATGCAACAGCAAGGTGGCTTAACATTTGTAAGCCAATTAATTGAAAAGTTAATTCGTCGATTTTCAAAAGCCAACGGTGAGGCGTCAAGTCGTGCTGCAGAATTAGGCATGGCGACCATTGTTGCCGCAACGAATACCTGTGTGGCTAACAATACGGTATCGATTGTTGTTACGGGTGATATTGCTAAAGAGCTCGCTGAAAAACATGGCGTAACACCTAAACGCGCTGCCAGTATTTTGGATATTTTTGCCTGTATTATTCAAGGGTTAATCCCTCATGGTGCCCAGGCATTGCTGATAGCATCGGTATTTACCATTAGCCCATTAACTGCAATCTCAAACGCATGGTATTGCATGGTGTTAGCCGTTACGGCCGTGGCAATTGTGATTTTGCGTAAGCGAACGTAATAAGTAACAAGTTTCATTTTATAATTAATACAAGCATGCCCAACCCCAAACGGTTGGGCATGTTGTTATGCTTTAAATTTAGCCGATAACAGGTTAACATTTGCATCCCTTTTTTAGCATAAGCGTGTTCAGGTGATATCAAAAACTCGAAATTATGATTTACACCTTGTAATCGTGTTTATGTCTTTAGCTACAGCGATGATTTGTTCATTTGGTGTTGGCAGTGCGTTATTGGCCGAAACCGGTGGTTTTAGCCTCAATATGTTAATGATCCGCCCAGACACATTAGGCGATTATATGAACTCACCCTTAGCCGTGGTTTTTAATTTGTCTTTACTGGCGGGTGGTTCATGTTTGTTGTTAGCCATGGTGGCGGTGTTTAATACCTATCAAGATGGTCTAAGCCGTTATTTGGCTGTTGTGGGGTTCGTGGTTGGCCTCAGCATTATTTTAATGGGAGTGTTCCCAGTTAATTTTTTAGACACTCATCGTAAAGTGTCCACACTCTATTTATTCAGTTCTGTTTTGCTGCATTGTGTGTGTGTATTGGACTACTTCAAACCGGGTAGCACCATGAGTAGGCGTATGCTGATGTTAACCGTATTGGCGTTAATAAGCGGCGGCGCGTTAATGGCGCTATTAGATTGGAGCCAGCTCGACTTTCCAGCCTGTTTAAATCCTTTTCCTCACTTTTGTTCGGTTTCTCTTGCTATGTGGTCATTAACGCAGGCCAATATTTTATGGTGTGTTTGTTTGAGTTTTCACATGATGAAAACCATCAAAGAGCAACAAAAAGTGGCCTATAGCTGGTTAGAAAACTACTGATAACTTTTTATAGTAAGGCATATGTTTAGCGATGGCATTAGTTCGTATTAGTCACTATCTGGCTTTGTGTGGTGTGGCTTCACGACGTCAGTCGGCTAGACTGATTGATGCCGGCCGTGTGACGATTAATCAGCATCTTGCCACGCATACTGAGCGAGTCGATCCGCTGTTGGATCTCAATATTTGTGTTGATGGGCAGCCTATTTTGGCGCAGCAAGAAAAGCAATATTGGTTGTATCATAAGCCCGTAGGTGTGGATTGCCGGTTATTGATTAACGATCCAAGCAGTTTGATCCACGTCTTGCCTCACTCGCCAAGATTGTATCCTGCTGGGCGTTTAGATAAAGACTCACGCGGTTTATTACTGTTAACCAATGATGGCGAGCTTACTCAAGCCTTAATGCACCCAGATTTTCATCACACAAAAACCTATGTAGTGCAGGTCGATAAACCGTTAACCAGCCAATTTTTAAATGATATGGCCAGAGGGGTGAGTTATGGCAAGGTGCAAACAAGGCCATGTAGCATAAGCTTAATTAACCCTACAACCTTTGAAATTGTGCTCACTCAAGGGCTAAATCGTCAAATACGCCGAATGTGTCAGGCGTTGGGATTTAAGGTGATTGATTTACTGAGAACAAAGCTCATGACAGTGTGTTTAGATGATTTGCCAGAAAAAACAATGCGGCCAGTATCGGCCGCAGAGTTATTGAGTTTACAGCAACTTAGTTAAAGCAACTCGGTTAACGTCGCTGAGTTGATAAAAGGGCTATTTAGCGATATCCATTTCAGCTAATAGGTTGTCAGCATTATCTAAATATTTCATCACCCATAGCATGTAGCGGCTATCTACTTGAATAGAACGATTGCTTTGAGCGTCGTAACCCCAATCACCAATAATGCTCTCATAAACACCATCAAACAATAATCCAACAAGTTCAGCACGACCATTTAAGGTAGGTGATCCCGAGTTACCGCCTGTAGTATCGAGGGTCGATAAAAAGTTAACCGGTACAGAGTCAATGGCTTTAACGTAGTAATCGCCATATTGCTTTTGCTTAATCAGTTCAAGTTGTTTAGCTGGTGCATCAAATGGATCAACTCCAGTATCTTTAGCTAATAAGCCCTCTAGGCGAGTAAAAGGTACGGCCTGTAAACCATCTTGTGGCATATATCCTTTTACGTTACCTACAGTTACTCGTAAGCTTGAGTTTGCGTCAGCATAAACGGGTTTACCTAACTCACGGTTGTAGGCAATGATGGCATCCATGTACTGTGGACGCACTTTCATTAAATCGCCTTCTAATTGCTTTTTGGCTTTTTCTAGCGCCATGTCAGCGTCATAGGTTTGTACTGCAAATTGGATAAAGGGATCGTTTGATGCTTTAAAATCAGCAACCGATTTATTCATCCAGGCTAAACGAGTGTCTTTATCGTCAAGTTTGGTTTTTGCATACATTTTGTCGAGGGTTTTCGCTAAGGCTTTGGCATCAAACTTATCGGTAATACCAAATGCTTTATCTAATGATGCAATGCGCTGCTCTGCAGGTAATGCCGCATAGCGAGTCAGTAAATCTGCTAATAACGCTTTATCAACACTGGCAGCGTATCGACGGTCGATTCGCTCCATACTTGAGGTAAAGTTTGTCATGTCGCGATCTTGATAACCAGGTTCACGTGCCATATCGTTTAGGGTTTTTTCATTGGCTAAACGGTACAAGCTTCGGGCTGTTGGCACCATGGTGGTGTAACCAATATAACTAAGGAGAATGTCACGTTCTTGGTTTTGTTGGCTTTTGGCAACGAGTTGCTCAAGGTTTGCTAAGGTTTCACCATATTGTTGCTGGCGTTTGGTATCTTTGCTTATCCAGTTTGCAAGGTCGCTTTCCACTTTTTGACGATCGGCTAACATGGTTGATTTACCATAAAACTCAATCATAGAAGTGAAGTTTTTAGCATAGTTAGCTAAACCAGCGATTAAGCTTTCGTACTTGATGCGCTCGTCACTGCCCTCTGGTGCAGTGTCTTTAATAATGTCGATCATGCGCGCTTGTAGCACTTGCCCTTCAGGGTACGCCCAGTTAAATTGGTTGCTTACTTCATCTGCTGTGCGGTAACGGTTAGTGCGACCAGGGTAACCTGCAACCATCACAAAATCGCCTTCACTCACGCCTTTGGCTGACACTTTTAAAAAGCTTTTTGGCTCATATGGGACGTTGTCTTTGCTAAAGTCAGCCGGTTTGCCTTCTTTAGATACATAAGCACGATAAAATGAAAAGTCACCGGTATGACGAGGCCACATCCAGTTATCGATATCGCCGCCGTATTTGCCTACGCTGGCTGCAGGGTTATAGGTTAAACGCACATCGCGAATTTCAAGCTGTTTGACAAGGTAATATTCTAAACCGCCGTGAAAGCTATACACCTGGCAGCGATAACCTTCTTGTTGTTCACACTCAGCCACTAAGGTTTTTTGTTGCAGCTCAATACCTTTGTAAAAGTCATTGCCGACTTTATCCATTTGGCCTGCGGTGACTTTGTCAGTCACATTGGTGACTTCTTCAGTGACAAATATTCGCGAGCCAGGTGTGGCAGGTAATTCTTCTACGTATGTTTTGGCTAAAAAACCATCTTTAAGCAGGTTTTTTTCTGGCGTTGAATTGTACTGAATTGCGCCATAAGCACAGTGGTGGTTGGTGACAACTAACCCTTTAGGTGAAACAAATGATGCGGTACAGCCACCTAGGCTTATTACTGCATTCATTGGGAATTCTGTTAGTTTTGAAATAGAGTCTGCGCTTATTTCTAAGCCTTTTGCTTTCAGTTCGTCAGCCATGGCTGGTAATTGATGTGGTTGCCACATCCCTTCATCAGCAGAAGCGCCAAAACTGGCGGCGATGGCGGCAGTTAATAACCATTTTTTCATTATATTTAGTCCATTTTTCGGTATGTTATGGTGATGCATAAAAGCAAAAAGTCAGGCAAGGCCTGACTTTAACAAAAGTTGTTACTGCATGATAGCGGCTGAAAAACTCGCTTACAAATCATTAACCGCTTGGGTTAACCGAGCGCCACCATAAGCTGTGCAAATACAATAAGAGCGCCTAATAATCCGGTAATGGTTAGTGCGAATGTACCACCTGATACTTGGTAACCACCCAATAATTGAGCGCGCTGTTTGAGCGCCATGGCGATGGGTAAAAAGATAATCATCACCACAAGTGGTATAGCCGCAAACCCAAGTACTTGGAAAAAGCCATCTGGATAGTAAAGCGCGCATAAAAGTGGTGGCACAAAAGTGATTAACCAGGTTTTAGCGCGGCCAGCAACGTCATCTCTGGCACGGGTGAGTTCAGCGACATAATCAAACAAGCTCATGGTTACCCCTAAAAAAGAGGTAATTAATGCAAGGTTAGCAAACAGATCAATGGCCTGACTAATAATGCTAGATTGAACAAGACCTTGTAATGCCGCCACCAATTTAGGCAGTGAACCACCAAAGCTATGCACCGCCTCACCGCCTAAAGAGCCTAGAGTAACCAGTAACCATAAAACATAGCAAACTAAAGGGATAGTAGAGCCAATCAGGAGTACTTTTCTTAACGATACAGCATCACCATCAAGGTAACGTACTATGGTTGCAATACACACATGAAAACCAAAAGATGTAAACACCACAGGTATGGCTGCTAACCAAAGTTGCTGCAGAGCATCGCCTGAGGCAACAGTTGTTGAGTAATTATTTAGCGCTGAAAGTAGATTAACATCAGGCAGCAAAAAGCTGACAACGACAGCCAATAACAACACCATAGCGGTAAATAAAATACGCGATATTTTATCAATCCATTTAACGCCAATGGCGATTAGACCACCAAAAAACACTGTGAATAATATTACCGCAACCTGGTTACTCATATTAATGCCGATAGGCTCTAAGCGGGTTTCAAGTAAAGATGAACCGCCCATCAAATAAACCATAGTTAAGGCAAATAATAAGCTTAAAAATGAGCCACCTTGAATAAGTTGTCCAACTTTGCCTAAGGTTTTACCGGTAATTACATGCACGTTATCACCGACACCGCTACGTAGGTTTATTTCTAGCATTAGTAAAGAGGTATACGCTGAAATAGCCCAAATGACGACTAACAATATTAATGCGGGGATAATTCCTAGTGCCGCAGTAGCCAAAGGCAAAGCGAGCATGCCTCCACCAATAGCGGTTCCCGCAACAATAGAAATAGAACCTAAGGTTTTTAATTTCACGACAAATGTCCTGCCTAATTATTATTTTAATAGTGTCGGACATTAGCAGAAGGGTGACAGAGCAGGCAAGGATCTTCGATAGTTAAAGGCTAACAGCTGTGTTTATAAACAATTACATAACATTAAGCTAAACTATTTTACACGTCATTTTTGCAATAGTGTAGCATTACGGCGTTACTGTCGGTGTGTTTTAATTGGGTCGTTAAATTTACAATGTAAAAAATCTTGATTGAACAAACTGTTCAAGCGGTTATAATGCCCTTCGTTTTAGGGGAGTAGCTAATCTTGCCGTGCGTAATGCCGTATGCAAGGTGTCTGTATCAACATAATTGGCCTCATGCCATGGTGCAGACAGTAACACACTGTAAATTGGTGATGTTTACCCAGCGAGACCTAAGCACGATCACTGCATCAAGGGGTATGCGGAGGCTTGTGCTTAGTTGTCATTTACCCCTGGGATATTTTCATTGGACGCATTACTCACTTCTACTTTCTCTGTTGCCATTGCTGAAATCGGCGATAAAACACAATTACTCGCATTGCTTCTCGCTATCCGTTTTAGCAATAAATCGGCCATTATTAGTGCCATTTTACTTGCGACTTTAATTAATCATTTTATTGCTGCATGGTTTGGTCAGTGGTCGATAGACTGGATAGATCCTCAATGGTCTCAATATGTTGTAGCAGGTTGTTTTTTTGCTATTGCTTTATGGGTGCTTATTCCAGATAACATCGACGATGACGATAATCGTTTTTATAAACTTGGGGCATTTGGCGCCACATTTATTTTGTTTTTTATTGCTGAAATGGGTGATAAAACCCAAATTGCCACAGTGGTTCTTGCGGCAAAGTATCAGTCGCTGACCTGGGTTGTTATTGGCACTACGTTAGGTATGCTCATTGCCAATGTGCCTGTGGTGTTAGCAGGGCATTTTAGTGCGAACAAGTTACCTATGGCACTTATTCATCGAGGTTGTGCGCTGATTTTTGCACTGCTTGGTATTGCAACATTAATCTATTAAGTCATGCCCATTTTCGCTGCTATTTTGTAGCACCGTTTTGTTTGTTAATTGAATATTTTGTGCAGTTAACCACATTCTACATACTCGTATTGGTTAAAATATAAACTCAGGTGTTGGTTTTTTACTAGGGAGTGGGTATGAGTATTAAAAAACACGGTTTATCGATAGGCATAAACCGTATCGAGAATGTCTTTTTTGTGACGATAAAAGCCGTAGGAACCTTAACCCACGACGATTATCTGGTGATTACGCCAATGCTTGAAGGCGCCCTTAGCCAAGTTGAACAGCCTAAAGTGAGCTTATTGTTAGATGCCACTGAGCTTGAAGGTTGGGAGCTACGTGCTGCATGGGACGACTTGCAATTAGGGTTAAAACACCAGTCCGAATTTGAACGTGTTGCTGTTTTAGGTAATAAACACTGGCAAGAGTGGGCGGCCAAAATGGGCAGCTGGTTTATGTCAGGTGAAATGAAGTATTTTGAAGACCAAAATGATGCACTAAAGTGGTTACGTTACTAAACTTAAATTTATTTAAAACAAAAACCTAGCATTAATTGTTAGGTTTTTTATGCATGTTTTCTTTATGCGGTGGTATTAATGTTATGACCACTATTACCTACGGGCTGTGGTGCAGGCGCAGCTGCTTCAATTAATTGTAGCGCCATTTGGCCTTCTACTTTTTGCTGTTCTTTTGCCATTACAGCTACTTTCAAACTGTTACCTGAATCAATAGTTGTTGGCATTGATGATGGAGCATTTACACTGATTGACATCATTTATCCTCTAGTTTTAACGTCGTTTACCTTTATCGGCACCATTGAGCAAAACTTGAACATTAAGAATTATAGCGCATATTGATAGGTATTACATTGCGCGCAATTAATGTGTGATATAATTCATGCTTAATAAACTATAGCTATGATTATTTGTTAGTTGAGTAAAGCCAATGTCTACTAAAAATGCTGCCAACCCATTAGCACTAGAAAACCAAGTGTGCTTTTCACTTTATAGTGCCACTAATGCAATGATCCGAGCTTATCGGCCGTTGCTCGATGAGTTATCACTGACCTATCCGCAATACCTCGTGATGATGGTGTTATGGCAAGAGCCAGGTATTAGCGTAAAAACCTTAGGTGAAAAACTGCATCTTGATTCTGGTACCTTAACGCCACTCCTAAAGCGATTAGAGACAAAAGAGTTAGTTAGTCGTGGCCGCAGTGAATTAGATGAGCGAGTGCGGGTATTGCACGTGACAGATGCTGGCCGACAATTACACCAACAGGCGTTATCCATTCCTGAGCAAATGCGCTGTAAAGTCGGGGGGACATTGGAGGAGTTAGCGCAATTAAAACAATTGTGTGATCACGCTTTTGCCATGCTTAACTCAGGTGAGGCAACAAGCTGTGAAATGTGAATATTTTCAACGAGGTGATTGCTTATCATGTCGTAATATTGTGCAGCCAATGGCACAGCAAATTGACACAAAGCAACAGCATCTTATTAAGTTGTTTGGTGAGTTAAAGGTCCAAAAATGGCTGCCGCCAGTATTGAGCGCTGAGTCTGGTTTTCGTAACAAGGCAAAAATGGTGGCGTTAGGTGCAGCACATCAACCCATTTTAGGTTTGGTTAACCCACAAGGTGAGGCTGTTAGTTTATGTGATTGCAGCTTGTATCCGCATGATATGCAAACGCTGCTGCATCGATTAGAGCGTTTTGTGCAGCAAGCAGGGCTACCGCCGTATCGGGTAGACAAAGCCAAGGGTGAACTTAAGTATATTTTACTGACACGCAGCCAAAAACAAGGGCAGTTTATGTTGCGCTTTGTGATGCGCAGCGAACAAGCGATAGCTAGGATTGAACGCGAGTTACCGCAGCTTTTACAGGAGTTTCCAGCTATAGCGTTGGTGTCTGTTAATATACAACCTGTGCATATGGCGATATTAGAAGGCGAGCAAGAAATCTTTTTAACTGAAGCGACGCGGTTAGAAGAGCAATTTAATCATGTACCGCTGTATATACGCCCTAAGAGCTTTTTTCAAACCAATCCAGAGGTAGCATCACAGCTATATCAAACCGCCCGTGAATGGGTGGCAGAATTTAACCCAAGCTATATATGGGATTTGTTTTGTGGTGTGGGGGGATTTGGTCTGCATTGTGCCGACAAACATATACGCTTAACGGGTATTGAAATAGAGGCCGAGGCGATTGAATGCGCTAAAATGTCGGCTGCAAAAATGGGGTTAACCAATGTTGATTTCAGTGCACTAGACTCAACAACCTTTGCTCAAGGGCAAGCTTCGCAAGATAAACCAGATTTAATTATCGTCAACCCCCCTAGACGCGGTTTAGGTGAGGCGTTGTGCCGTTCATTAAGCGAATTTGCGCCTAGGGCTATAGTCTACTCGAGTTGCAACCCTAACTCATTGATCAGTGATTTGGCGCTAATTTCAGGGTATCAAATCACCAAGGTGCAGCTATTTGATATGTTTGCGCACACGGACCATTTTGAAGTATTAGTCATGCTAGAAAAGTTGTAAGTAAAAAATCAATGTTTTAGGTTGAGCATGCTTTTTGGCGTTATCGACGTTTATAAAGGCAACACAACGTCTTAGCCTAATGGCCTTGTTCATAAAATTGTCACTTTTATGTCATAACATGATTTTTCTATATAAAAAGGATGCGGGTAATGTGGCAGATATTCAGTCGTTTTTTAGCGTTAGGCTTAATCAGTTTTGGTGGTCCGGCTGCACATATTGGCTATTTTAGAAAAGCATTTGTTGACGATTTACAGTGGCTTGACGGCAAGCAATACGCCAGTTTTGTCGCCTTAAGTCAGTTTATGCCTGGGCCAGGGTCTAGCCAGGTTGGTTTTGCTATTGGTTATCATAAGGGTGGCTTATTAGGCGGCTTAGCGGCCTTTTTAGGCTTTACCTTACCGTCTTTTTTACTGTTATTTTTGTTGGCCGTTACCAGTGCACAATGGTTAGAGATTACCGCAGTACAAGGATTGATCCACGGTTTAAAATTGCTTGCAGTTGTGGTAGTGGCAGACGCGACATTGTCCATGTTTAGTCAGTTTTGTCAGCGTAAAACCGCTAAAGTGTTAATGGCAGCCACAGCGGTTGCCATTATGCTTTTGCCATCAATGCTAATGCAAATTGGCGTATTAATTGTGGCGGCCATAGTGGGGGTCATAGTCCTCACTCGCGGTGAAGATATTGTCCCAGAAAACCCACCCATCTCGCTTGATTACCCCTGGCTTATTTTGTTTATTTTGTGTTTAAGTAGTTCACTGTTTTTAATTGGCCAAGATGACAGTTTGTGGCAAGTTTTTGCGCAGTTTTTTCAAGTTGGTAGTCTCGTGTTTGGTGGTGGTCATGTGGTGCTGCCGTTACTAGAAGCCAGCGTGGGCGAATACATTACCCCAGATAGATTTTTGACAGGCTATGCGCTTGCTCAGGCCATACCAGGGCCTATGTTTACTCTGGCCACCTTTTTAGGTGCAGACATGTGGCTAGAATCTCCTATACTCGGCGCTATTGTGGCTACCTTGGCGATATTTTTACCGGGTTTTTTACTCATGTTAGTAGGCCTAAAAAGTTGGCATTCAATCAGTCAGCGTCCTCACATTGCTGGTGCATTAGCTGGGGTCAATGCCGCCGTAGTCGGGCTATTGCTAGCTGCCTTGTATCAGCCAGTATTTACCAGTGCGGTGAAAATGCCTGTAGATATGGCCATGGTGGTTATTGGCTTTAGTATATTAAAAGTGTTTAAGCTGGGTATTGTTTGGCTTGTTATCGGTTTTGCCTCTTTGGGCGCCATACTCACATTGATATAGTGTTATTTTAATGTGGTTGTTTTTGCGACACGTTTCACTTAATTCATGTGCAAAGTTTGGCTAGATGTTGTAAACATCTATACTGAATAGATTATTACAACAAAAGGCTGACTGCTATGCCCAAATCCTCCCTTCGCAATAAACTTTTGGGGTTGTCATTAATCCCTTTGTCGTTAATTTTAGCTGTATTGTTGGGTCTATTTTATGTGAATGAAGGCAAGTCTTTAGAAAATGATATTGCTCAATTTCGTGGGGAGTTAATTACAGAAAGAAAAACCCAACTCGCAGAAGCAACTGAAATAGCCCAAGGCGTTGTTGAGTATCAACTCGCCTTGGGTAGCAAAGGTGACGTTAACCAAGCATTACGCGGTTTGAAATTTGGTAGCGCAGGTTATTTCTTTATATACGATGATACTGGAAAAAATATTTTCCATGCCACTATGCCTGAGCTCGAAGGCCAAAATAAAATCGATATGGCTGACCCCAATGGCACCAAAATTATTGTTGGGTTATTAAATGCTGCAAAATCTGGTGATGGCATATTTTCCTACTTTTATAAAAAACCAGGCACTGAACAGTTAATCGAAAAACTGGGTTATGCCGTTATGGTGCCTAATACCAACTGGATGTTGGGTACTGGTGCTTATATTGACGATATAGAGCAAGCCATTGCCAAGTTTCATGATGAAAAAGCAGAGCGCATGAATAACAAGGCGTTGATGTTTTTGCTGATGGCGCTCGGCTTAACAGGTATTACCGCATTTGTGGTTGTTGTTATGGCGCACAAGCTAGTTGTGCCGATCCAAAATATGGCTAATTCCCTTAACGACATAGCTAAAGGTGAAGGCGATTTAACCAAGCGTTTAGATGTGACCAGTGAAGATGAAATTGGCCAGCTAGGTAGCGCTTTTAATTTATTTGTCGACAAGCTGCAGCATATTATTAGTGATGTTGCTGGTGCGACAGATAGGGTTAAGCACGGTGCGCAAAGTATCAGTGGTCAAACGGTTTCAATGACTGAGCAACTATACAGTCACAACAATGAAATTGATCAAATTGTAACCGCAATTACTGAAATGTCGGCAACAGCAAATGATGTTGCCCACAATACTAGTATGGTGGCAGATGCAACGCATACAGCATCAAACAATGTTACCAAGGCGCAAGAGTGTGTTGATACCTCATTAACTGAAGTGTCTAACCTAATGAAGCAAATCGACAATGCCGCAGCAGACGTAAAATCGTTAAGTGAGCAATCGCAAAAAATTAATTCGGTATTAAGTGTGATTGGTGGCATTGCTGAACAAACTAACTTACTGGCGTTAAATGCTGCCATTGAAGCGGCCCGTGCCGGTGAGCAAGGGCGTGGCTTTGCGGTTGTTGCTGATGAGGTCAGAAACCTCGCTAGCCGCACACAAAGTAGCACGGTAGAAATTAACGATATGTTATCGCAATTGCATAAATTAATGACCAAAGCAGTGCAGACCATGCAAGATAGTCAAACCAGCTGTTTAAGTTCGGTTGAATCGTCACGTGCAATCTCTGAAAGCCTAGGCGCGGTCACCTCATCGGTTACCAGTATTAGTGATATGAGTACTCAAATCGCGACTGCGGCGACAGAGCAGAGTTCTGTGACAGAAGAAATTCATCGCAATGTCAATTCAGTACAAGAAATTGTTAACTCGTTATTAGCCGCCAGTCAAGACGCTTCTGGAGCCTGTAAAGATGTTGCCAATGAAGGGCAAACCTTAGCTAAGTTGGTAGGCCAGTTTAAAATTTAATGTCATAACACATAGGGTTTATGGCACACAAAAATGAACTCCAGGTGAGTTCATTTTTTATGCAAAAAAGCGGGTTGGTAAAACGATTGGGTTGCTGAAATTTATTCGTCATTTGTTTGTTAATAATCGGCCTTTCGGTCTAGGTTTAGCGCGTGTCATGGGGTAAAATGCGCCGTTGCACCTTTTTGTTAACCGCTAATTTAAGTTGAATATTCATGTTTGAAGTTAATCCGGTAAAATTCAAAATCAAAGAGCTTGCTGAACGTACTGAGCTACTTCGGGGGTATCTTTGACTACGCTGCTAAAAGTGAACGTTTAGAAGAAGTCAGTCGAGAGCTTGAAAGTTCTGAAGTATGGAACGTGCCTGAGCGTGCCCAGGCTTTAGGTAAAGAACGCGCTGCACTTGAAGCCGTTGTTAAAACCATTGATGATATGGATGCAGGCCTTGAAGATATCGAAGGGCTGCTTGAATTAGCCATCGAAGAAGACGACGAAGAAACCTTCAACGATGCAGCCGCTGAATTAAAAACCCTAGATGCTCGTTTAGCTGATTTAGAATTCCGTCGGATGTTTTCAGGTAAAAATGACGCCTCAAATTGCTACTTGGATATTCAATCTGGTTCTGGCGGTACTGAAGCTCAAGATTGGGCCAATATGGTATTGCGCATGTATTTGCGTTGGGGCGAAGCCCATGGTTACAGCCCAGAATTAATGGAAGTTACCGATGGTGATGTTGCGGGTATTAAAGGCGCAACCATTAAATTTAATGGCGAGTATGCATTTGGCTGGATGCGCACCGAAACGGGCGTACACCGCTTAGTGCGTAAATCGCCGTTTGACTCATCAGGTAAACGTCATACGTCTTTTTGCTCGGTGTTTGTTTACCCAGAAATTGACGACGACATTGAAATCGAGATCAACCCATCTGATCTACGTATTGACACTTATCGCGCCTCTGGTGCGGGTGGTCAGCACGTTAACAAAACCGATTCTGCGGTGCGTATTACTCACTTGCCAACCAATACCGTGGTGCAATGTCAAAACGACCGTTCGCAACATAAAAACCGTGACTCAGCCTTTAAGCAATTAAAAGCTAAGTTATACGAGTTAGAAATGCACAAGCAAAACGCCGATAAACAAGCCGCTGAAGATGCTAAATCAGACATTGGCTGGGGCAGTCAAATCCGTTCATACGTATTAGACGATGCACGCATTAAAGATTTACGTACAGGGGTTGAGAATCGTAATACTCAATCTGTGTTGGATGGTGATTTAGATAAGTTTATTGAAGCCAGCCTAAAATCAGGACTTTAACAATTAACTTTTTCGCCATGCATCACAGTGTGGCGAGTAAACGCGAGAATATAACATGACCGAACACGTACAAGATGAAAACAAACTGATTGCAGAGCGTCGCGCTAAATTAGAACACATCCGCACAGACTGCCCAGCCAATGCTCACCCAAATACATGGCAACGTAGCCATAAAGCGGCTGAGCTTCAGGCGCAATATGGTGAGCAAACTAAAGAAGCACTAGAAGCGCTAGGTTTTCAAACCAGTATAGCTGGCCGTATTATGGCTAAGCGTGGTCCATTTTTAGTGATTCAAGACGTGTCTGGCCGTATTCAAGCGTATGCGGATAAATCAGTACAGGGTGATTTAAAAGAACGTTACCAAGGTTTAGATATTGGTGACATTATTGGTGTTAAAGGTCAGTTGCATTTATCTGGCAAAGGCGACTTGTACGTCAATATGGAAGAATACCAACTGCTGACAAAAGCATTGCGTCCATTACCTGAAAAATTCCACGGTTTAACTGATCAAGAAACACGTTACCGCCAGCGTTATGTTGACTTAATTGTTAACGAAGACTCGCGCAATGCATTTGTTATGCGCTCTAAAGTGGTTGCTGCTATTCGTAACTTCATGATCAAAAAAGAGTTCATGGAAGTTGAGACCCCAATGATGCATGTTATTCCTGGTGGTGCATCTGCACGTCCATTTGTCACTCATCACAACGCGTTAGACATGGCCATGTATTTACGTATCGCGCCAGAACTATACCTTAAGCGTTTAGTGGTTGGTGGTTTTGAACGTGTGTTCGAAATTAACCGTAACTTCCGTAACGAAGGCTTATCACCACGTCATAACCCTGAATTCACCATGATGGAATTCTATATGGCGTACGCTGATTACAAAGATTTAATGGACCTAACTGAAGAGATGCTCAGTTCAATCGCCATTGAATTATTAGGCAGTGCACAAATGCCATACGGTGAGCACACTGTTGACTTTGGTGGCCCTTATGCGCGTTTAAGCATGTTAGAAGCCATTCAAAAGTACAATCCAGATAACGCTACCATTCAAGCAATGACCTACGAGCAAGTGAAAGACGTTGAGTTTATGCGTGATTTAGCGAAGAGCTTAGGCATCAAGCTAGAAAAATTCTGGACTTGTGGCCAGTTACTAGAAGAAATTTTTGGTGAAACCGCAGAGCCTAAGTTAATGCAACCTACGTTCATTACCGGTTACCCAGCAGACATTTCACCGCTTGCACGTCGTAACGATGACAACGATTTCATTACCGACCGTTTTGAGTTCTTTATTGGTGGTCGTGAAGTGGCTAACGGCTTTAGCGAGCTTAACGATGCAGAAGATCAAGACAACCGCTTTAAAGCACAAGTCGATGCAAAAGATGCAGGCGATGACGAAGCTATGTTCTACGATGCAGATTACATCACAGCCCTTGAGCACGGTTTACCGCCAACAGCGGGTCAAGGTATTGGTATCGACCGTTTAGTGATGTTATTCACTAACACTCATACCATTCGTGACGTGATTTTATTCCCAGCGATGCGCCCACAAGCGTAATCGCCCTTGTTGGCTTGGGCCAATATTGAGTAATAATAAAAAACCAGCCTGCGGGCTGGTTTTTTGTTGCTGCTTTTGTTTTAGTGACTCTTAAGTTAAAAGCGAGCGTTGACCATTTGGAAGGTTTTGTAACCGCCCGTGAGGTTACGCACCTTAAAGCCGTGTTGAGTGAGCATGCGATAAGCAACATGTCCACGTAAACCAACCTGACAGAATACCAATAACTCTTTGTCTTTTGGAAGCTCATTAAGTCGGTCACGCAGTTGTGGCAGTGGCATATTCATCGCGCCATCAATAGCCCCTGCAGTGGTTAATTCACCAGGATTGCGAATATCGACGATGATTTGATTTGCACTTAAGTTAACGAAATCTTGAGTGTGACAAATCTGTTCATCACCTAACAATACGTTTGCAGCCACCATACCCGCTTGGTTAACCACATCGCGCGCCGAACCAAATGGCGGTGCATAGGTCAGCTCAAGGTCGGCTAAGTCATATACTGTCATACCAGCACGTTGCGCCACGGCTAGCACGTCAATTCGCTTGTCTACGCCATCTAATCCTGCCGCTTGAGCGCCTAAAATTGTGCCATTATCTGGGCTAAATAACAGTTTCAACGTAATAGGGTGAGCGCCAGGGTAATAACTGGCGTGGCTGGCGGTATGCACATAAATTTTTTCAAATGGAATGGCTTTTTTGAGCAAGGTCTTTTCATTGAGTCCAGTAGACGCTATGGCCATGTCAAATAGCTTACAAATAGCAGTACCCTGAGTGGCGCGATACTTTATATTTGCACCTAACATGTTATCGGCTGCTAAACGCCCTTGTCGGTTAGCGGGCCCCGCAAGTGGGATTAACGTTGGGTTACCAGTGACAAAGTCAGCGGTCTCTATGGCATCACCAACGGCAAAAATATCGGCGTCTGAGGTGCGCATTTCGTCATCAACTCGAATACCACCGAGCAGACCTAACTCAAGGCCGCATGCCGACGCCAGGCTGGTTTCTGGTTTAACACCAATGGCTAAAATCACTAAGTCGGTGGCGAGTGTTGTGTTATCACTTAAGGCTAATTGCAAATGAAAATGTGGTGATAAAGGTTTATCGTAGTCATCCGTGTTGTCTGATTCAGTCAATTGAATAGGGCATTCTGTTATGGCAGCTAGCCCGGTTTTTAAACGTAAATCAACGCCGTTATCCACTAACTTTTGGTGCAGCATATTGGCCATTTCAAGGTCTACGGGGCCCATAACTTGGTCGGCAAGTTCAAGTAAACTGACCTCTAAACCAACATGGCGTAGTGCCTCGACCATTTCTAAACCAATAAATCCACCACCCACAACCGTGGCATGTTTGGGCTTATGCAACATTAAGGTGGATAGGACTTTATCCATATCGGGAATATTACGCAGGCTATGAACAAAGTGGCTATCAATCCCTGGCAGTGGCGGTTTAATTGGTGAGGCACCAGGGCTTAGCAGCAATTTATCATAAGATTCTTGGTAGGTTTCATTGGTTGCAAGATTGCGTACTGTCAGTTGTTTAGCCTGGCGATCAATAGTGATCACTTCGTTTAATACTCGCACATCAACATTAAAGCGCGATTTAAAGCTTTCGGGCGTTTGCAGTAATAGCGCATCTCTTGATTCTATCTCGCCACTAATATGATAAGGCAGGCCACAGTTGGCAAATGATACAAACTCGCCACGTTCTAACATAATAATTTCAGCAGTTTCAGATACTCGTCTTGCTCTTGCTGCTGCAGATGCACCACCGGCAACGCCACCAATAATCACTATTTTTGTCATGCTTTTCTCCAGTAAATCAAGTCATAAAACCGATGTATAATGCGCAATAGGTTTTAGGTAATCGATTCGTTTTGATGTGCTTTTTGACACTCAAAGCACTGGCCATACATATTAAGGCTGTGGTGATGAATGCTCATACCATGATGCTCAGCAGCTAAGCTTAAACGCAGTTCAATTAGCGGGTCGACAAAATCAATGACCTTGCCGCAAGTTAGGCAAATTAAATGATCATGGCGTGGTTTATTGCTGAGCTCGTAAATCGTTTTTTCAGATTCAAGCAAACGACGAGTCACAAGGCCTGCTTGCTCAAAATCAGACATCATCCGGTAAACACTGGTGAGTCCAATGCTCTCACCTTGTGCGTTAATACCTTGATAGATGTTCTCTACTGTTAAATGCTGCTCATCAACTTGGTTGATAAATTCGAGCAATTTACATCTTTGATGAGTTACTTTGAGGCCAGAGTCTTTTAATACTGCTTGCATTAGCCTTACCTATTCACGCCATTACATGTTTACTGTACTGCTGATTTAGTTGATGCTTTTTGTCATCAATGCTTTGCCATTAATTAAGCTATCAACCACCTTGAGCCTTGCGGCTTTCACTAAATTGGCCAGTGTTTGACGAGATACGCCCATCGACTTAGCCGCCTCTTGTTGTTGCATGCCGAGCAAATCAACTAAGCGTAATGCTTCCATTTCGTCCTCTGCTAGAGGCACCTGTTCCAATTGCGTCATTGGAATACCATTAGGTTTAAAGCAAATGTTGGCTGGTTGTCCGCATATGTTTCGGGGTATTTTAGGTCTTGCCATTTGACACCTCATTTTTAGCATATGCTATATATACTGAATGTGGTTCACACATGCAAGCTCTATTGTTTATAGAGTTTGAGATACAAACAGATCTTTGATCTAGCCCATAAATCTGACAACTCTACGATACTGATTTTATCACTGTGCTAAATCAAGCTGGCATTGGGAGTGTTAGTGATGGCTTAGTGATGATATTGATTCTATCCGAGATTATTTTACGCCAAACATTGCAAGCATCTATGAGGCGCCAATTACCAATCCGCCACACTAACAAATCAAATAATGCGGTAATGATTTTAATTATAACGGTGGCTTATAAACTTATAAGCTCCACGTCTCAAGTGCGCCATCTGAGCTTAAGGTTAATAGCTTACCATCAGGTTTCATTACCATTGAAAATACCGTGGTGCCAGCGTTATAGGCGGTGATATCCCAATGAGAAAGCTCTTTTCCTGATGAGGCATCCCAATAGATAACACTTTGTTTTGACGTTGCGGTAATTAAGTTTTTGCCGTGATTGACGAATAACGCCTGACGAAAATAGCGATAGCGTTCAAGGTAATCTAGATGACTTACTGACTGCGTTGTTTGGGTATCGATAATGACATTGTTATCGAGTGCATCGGCAATAAATAAGCGCCGATTAACGTCATCAAAACTCACGCTGGTGATTTGCTGAGGACGTGAGAAACTGCTGATCAACTTACCGTTATAAGCAGCCCAAATATGTACATCACCATCAAGCCCAGTCGATAATACCTGCTGCTCAAAGCCCGAGAGTTCAACATGATTAACTGCGGCGCTGTGTTGTTTAAATAATGACATTGTCATGCTACTTCGTTGTATCACTGTAATTGAACCATCATTCATCCCCACCAAAATAGTGCTGCCTGTTTGGCTTAGAGAAAGGCTCGAAATACTGGCGTCGGGATTGAATCCCTGAGCGGGCCAACGGATATCTAATTTGCCTGTCCCAAGGTTAAAAATGGATATTTTTTGTTTGCCAGCAGTCGCAAGGAATTGTTTGTTACCTGATAACGCCAGCAGATAATTGGTTTCATCAAAGTCATCGTCAGACCATTGATGTAATAGTTGGCTTGTTGCCACATCCCAAATTGATAATGTACGGCTTCTGCCTAATGTAATAGCCATACTGGCATCGTTAGACAGTACGCCATCAATTAGCGTTTCTTGAACAAGTGGTTGAATATTGTCGGAGGTTTTCATCACCTCAGCTTGATTGCAGCCAGAGGCAGTCATCATTATCGTGATTACGGTAATAAAGTACACATTGATTAGTAATCTAGAACCGGCATTAGCTAACAATTTAATTCCCCTATAAGAAAGATGCTTTCAACATAATAACATAGAGGGTTACCGCTGGTTTTAATGGTCTGTCGCTACATGAATAGCGCGACTTTATATTAAAAATGGCATGATTTTTTGATATAGAAAAGTCTGCGTTCAAATTATGCATCTATTAAGAAAAAGCGAATTCAGGCACAATAGCGGCAATTTTGGTAGTAGCACTAGGAACCCACATGACGCAAATAACCCTAACAACGCCAGACGATTGGCACCTTCATTTTCGTGATGGCGATATGCTGCGTGAAACCGTACCTGCTACTGCAAGGTTGTTCAAACGTGCGATTGTAATGCCAAATCTAGTGCCACCTGTGACCAATGCAGGCATGATAGTGGCATACCGTGAACGTATTTTAGCAGCGCGCCCTCAAGGCAGTGACTTTGAACCGCTAATGACGCTGTTTTTAACCAACAACACTAGCGCCCAAGATATTATCGACGCTAAAGCTGCCGGTGTGGTTGCGGCTAAGTTATACCCAGCAGGCGCCACGACTAACTCTGATGCTGCAGTAAAAGCATTAGATGCGTTATTTCCAATATTCGAAGTGATGGCACAGCAAGGTATGTTGCTGCTAGTGCACGGTGAAGTGACCGAGTCGCACATTGATATTTTTGATCGCGAAAAGCTGTTTATTGACCGCTATTTATCTCGCATTGTTGAGGCCATACCTCAGCTTAAAGTGGTGTTTGAGCACATCACCACCAAAGAAGCTGCTGAGTTTGTTACTGAATCTTCAGCCAATGTGGCCGCCACCATTACACCGCAGCATTTACTGTTAAATCGTAATGATTTATTAGTGGGAGGGGTTCGTCCACATAACTTTTGTTTACCAGTATTAAAGCGCAATATTCATCAGCAGGCGTTGCAAGCTGCGGTAGCAACGGGCTCAAGTAAGTTCTTTTTAGGTACAGATTCAGCGCCACATGAAAAACACCGTAAAGAGTCAGCGTGTGGTTGTGCTGGCTGTTACAGCGCCTGGAGTGCGTTAGAGTTATACGCCCAAGTGTTTGATAATCTAGGCGCGCTAGATAAGCTTGAAGGTTTTGCCAGTTTCCATGGCGCGGACTTTTATGGTTTACCACGTAACACAGGTACTGTCACGTTAGTAAAACAAGAGTGGACGGTGCCAGAAGAAATTATTCTGCCAAACGGTAATCCAATAGTGCCATTTTTTGCTGGGCAAACCGTTAATTGGAAAGTGAAAAACACTTAATTGCTGTTAGCATTTACCGGCATTATTGCAGCGGCTAATCCCAATTGGGTTAGCCGTTGCGTTATGGGTAAAGGGTAGGCAGTATTATTCAGGTTTGTGTTGTGCGTCTAGCAGCGCTTCAAATTCAGCTTTAGGTAGAGGTTTGCTAAATAAATAGCCCTGGCCGTAATCGCATTTTAATGCACTTAATAATTGATATTGCTCTTCTGTTTCAATTCCTTCTGCCACTACACTTAAATTTAACCCATGGCCCATCGCAATAGCTGCGCCTACCAACTCTAGATCTCCTGGGTCGACGGTAATGTCGTTAATAAAGCTTTTATCCACTTTTAGTGTGTCAAATGGGTAACTACGCAAATAGCTTAAAGATGAGTAACCTGTACCAAAATCGTCCATAGAAATGCTAACGCCAATATCGTTAATGGCACTTAAATTACTGTTGATTATTTGGTCGCCACTGAGCAATACCCCTTCGGTGACTTCGAGTTCTACACTGCTAGGGTTGATGTGGTATTGGGCTAACAATGATGTAAGTAAATCAACAAATTTGTCTTCTCTAAATTGTTTGGGAGACACATTAATGGCTATTTTAAATTGGCTCATAAAGTGGCTTTGCCAATGGTGAGATGCAGAAAAAGCTTGCTCGATGACAAATTGTCCAATGGGTATGATTAACCCTGTTTGTTCAGCAATAGGGATAAATTCGTCTGGGGAAACATTGCCAAGCTCTGGGTTGTGCCAGCGTAATAAGGCCTCTGCACCAACGATGTTACGGTTTCTAATATCAACCAGTGGTTGAAAATACACTTCTAGCTTGTTATTTTTTAATGCATTACGCAATTGCTCCTCAAGTTGAAGGCGGCGGTGCATATCATTATTCATTTTATGGGTAAAGAAGGTGTAAGTATTTCTGCCTTGTTCTTTTGAGTGGTACATGGCCGCATCTGCTTGCCTTAGCAACTCTTTTGCATCAACACTGCTGTTAGGGTAGCGCGCAATACCAATACTGATGGTAGATACCAGCTCGCGACTCCCGAGTTTAAAAGGTGTATAAAATTGCTGTAATAATTTATCTGCTGCTATTTCAATATCGGCTTGCTGGTGGATGTCGCTCAGTAAAATAATAAATTCATCACCGCCGAGACGGCCAACAACATCATCACTGCGAACGGTGTTTTGCAGACGGGTGGCTGCTTGAATTAGTAGCTCGTCACCCACAGAGTGCCCTAAGGTGTCGTTTACTTTTTTAAAGTCGTCTAAATCTAAAAATAATACAGCGATTTGGTTATTGGCCTGTTTTGCCTGTTTAAGCATATGAGCCAGCCTGTCGAGCGAAAGTAAACGGTTAGGTAATCCTGTTAAGCTGTCGTAGTGGGCTTGGTGGAGGATTTTTTCTTCTTGTTGCTTATATTGAGTAACGTCTTGTTTCAATGCTAAATAATGTTTTGTCACTCCTGCGTTATCAAAAATAGGTGCAATATGGGCGTGCTCCCAAAATATGTCGCCATTTTTCTTTCTATTTTGCAGCTCGCCTTGCCAAGCGTTACCATCAGCGATGGCCTGCCATAATTCGGTGTATAAGGATTTTGGTGTGAGTCCTGATTTAAGCATGCTAGTGGGTTGCCCTATGACTTCGGCGGCACTGTAGCCCGAGGTTCTCTCAAAGGCGGCGTTAACGTACTCAATTTTACTGTCGGTGTCGGTTAAAATCATCGAGATAGGACTTTGCTCAATGGCTTGCGATAACGTTAGCGCTTGCTCTTCGGCTTGTTTCTGGGCGCTTAAATCAATATCAATACAATACATTTCGGTTTCATTGTCGGTATTGTTGATTAATGTGTGTGAGGAATAAACAGGCACCATAGTGCCATCGGCGTGTTTTAGTAATAACTCTTCAGCAGGGATCGGGGTGCCATCTTCTATCCATGCATTAACATTGTCGATAACGTCTTGCCGATAAGGTTCAGGAATAATCAAGTCTTCAAGTTTTTTACCCAAAGCTTGCTCTTTAGTAAAGCCGTAAAGGTTTTCACTGGCTTTATTCCAAAAAATAACGGTTCTATTTTTATCGTATCCTTGAACTGAAATTGCCGGGATTTGTTCAAAAATATGCCTAAATTTAGATTCGCTAAGTAATAGTTTTTTTTCTGCTTCAATACGCTCAGAGATATCTTTTACAAAGCAGAAAAACATGCCGTTATCACCATCCCAGTAACTTACGCTAACCTCAACATGATAAAGGTGCCCTTGCTTATGCCTATGCATTGAGGTGAAATTTAAACGTTTTTGGTTTTTTGCAATATTGAGGTTATTAGCCGAGAACTGGTGTTTTGTATTGGTTTCTATTTCATTGACAAACATGTTATTAAGCTCAGATATGCTGTAGCCCGTCATGCTTGCAAAGCTCTGATTAGCCTCTACTATCTTCCCCTCAAGTGACGCAATAAAAAAGCCGTCTTGGGCGGTACTAATTATGTTTCTATATGTCGATTCGCTACGCTGTAATTGTTTTTCGATATTCAGTATTTCTGCTAGATCTCGGCTGACGCCTACAACACCTAAAATATCACCCTCTATATTCGTAAACGGTGTTTTTTGGGTGCGATAGATATGTTCAATTCCGTCGGAGCTGCAAATTTTTTCGTCATACACCACGGTCTTATTAAGCTGTAAAACCTGTTTATCATCGGCAATAAATTTCGCGGCTTGTGCGTGTGTAAATAACTCATTGTCAGTACGATTTTTGATTTGATCAATAGTCAGTGTTAACTCGTTAGCAAATGCTTTATTGCAACCTAAGTATTTGCCTTCGGTCGATTTATAGAAAATGAAGTCGGGTATGCCATCAATAATATTTTGCAGTAGATTTTTTTCAGTTTCGAGTAACTGTTTATGGCGTAATAATTCTTGCGCGAGTTTTTGACTGTCGATACGGTGTTTAAGTAATAATCCTAATAAAAAGGACATCGCAGTAAAAACCGTTAATAGTGTTGGGCTGATGGTGGTAACGATAGTGTATCGATCGTCAGTTGGCATTAATAACAAGCAGCAAATCACCATGACTTCAACAATAAAGCTCATGGCGAGAATGTTTTTCCAATTAAGCTTAGTGCTAGTTTGCATTAACCAATAGCGCCAGGACAAACCAACCAACGCACTGGTGACAATAATTAAACTGCCAACATAAACGCCATCACCGCCAAGATACAGCCTAAAGCTCATGGTCAGCAAAGTGGCTATTAGTGTTGGCACAAAACCAAAAAATAACCCGCTTAAACTCAGTAGGATCCAACGAGCATCAAAAAACACCCCTGGGCGAAGTTCCCAAGGGTTACTCATAACGCTTATTGCAATAATGCCAATGAAAATGCCACTAAAGAATGACTTATACCGCGCGGAAGCAAAATTTTGTATTCTAACAGCGTCGAAGATAACAACGAGTGCGAGCAGCAGCACTGCATTATTCATTAAGCTAAAAAAACTCTCCATTTGTTCCCCGCAAGTAAAAGGGTGTGCCATCCATTACACTTAAATTTACCCAATATTAATTCACTAATAATGTTCTTGCTCCGTATTCACCCTCTCTCTGGATTTACGCCGAGCTCTATCTATTGAGTGTAGCCGTAAAATGATTATTAACATGAAATCAGCAAATTTATTTATCGATATTGCTACGTATGGTCATGCCAGTAAAGCTTTTGTTTACAGTACGAGCAGTGAGGATAAAGGCACAAAGGTAGCGTAGGCTACCTTTGTTATTAACATCAGCTGGATTATCGCTTTTAACCAGTAAGAATGATCGCATTCTTGTGCTGGTATAAACACCTTGAGTGAAGTAAAGACCACTCAACAAAGCAGAATCCGTTTTTAGACGAAACCTTATGGTGGTATTTGTTGTTCTGGTTTAATGCCTCAGCCTTACCTAATGGAACAACATTTCGCTGCAAAAATACCCTTGAAATATCAACACGGCCCTAATATTGCTGCTGTGCAAATTAAGTCATGCCAAATGGTCATTTAGCGTTTGGGTTTACGAGAATGGTTTGGCTTGCCTTTATTGGTTGTTGGCTTTTTAGGTTTGCTGCCTCTGCCTTGCATAAAGTGTTCAGGGCCTTCAATTTTGTCGCGCAAACTTTTTAAAGGTTTCTTTTTGGCTTTTTGAGGGGCTTTTTTCACTTCAGAAGATGAATGCTCAATTAATTTCATTAAGGTGCTGAGCTCTTGCTCGTCTAAATCGCGCCATTCGCCAATGGGTAATCCTTTAAGTGACACATTCATAATCGATTGGCGTTCAAGCTTGGTGACTTCATAGTTGAAGTATTCACACATGCGGCGAATTTGGCGGTTAAGGCCTTGGACTAACACAATTTTAAAGGCGTAGGTTGAAACCTGCTCAACCTTACACTTTTTGGTCACTACACCCAATATCGGTACACCAGCGGCCATTCCTTTAATAAAATCATCGGTGATAGGTTTGTTAACGGTAACCACGTATTCTTTGTCGTGGTTATTGCCCGCGCGCAAAATTTTATTCACTAAATCGCCATTGTTGGTTAAAAATATCAACCCTTGCGAGTCTTTATCTAGACGACCAATCGGGAAAATCCGTTCGCTGTGGTTAACAAAATCGACAATGTTATCGCGCTCGGTGCTTTCTGTTGTGCTCACAATACCGACAGGCTTGTTTAAGGCAATAAACACTAAATCTGCTTCGTCACGCGGTTCAATGTCCTGGCCATTCACTTTTACTTTGTCACCAAAACTTACCGTGTCGCCAATTTTTGCGCGTTTGCCGTTAATAAATACATTACCTTGCTCTATAAAGCGATCGGCTTCTCTGCGCGAGCAGATCCCGCTCTCGCTGATGTATTTATTTAAACGGGTTGCAGATTCACTCATAGCGGTTCCTTTATCAACATAAACGCGCTGCAATGGCAGGCTTAATCGGCGCAGATAATAGCATAAACTGTTTTATTTTGTCTGTTGAAACCCTAGCATTAATGGCTATAAATCAAAGCCCATTTGCGCGGTCGCGTCTTGATGTTGTGCCAGTAAGTTGATGTCGTTAAGTGGGGTGGGGCTATCGATCAGCTGTTGCTGTAATAACCGATATAAATCGACGGCTAATTGAGGTGCATGGTGATTGTCTGGGGTGTGAATAAACAAGTAGGGCTGTTTGCCCTGAGCTATCCATAATGGCAGTTTTTTCAGCCAATTTTGAAAAAAATGCACATTGGCTTCAGCTTGCGGGTGACCAATAAAGCGTACTACCGGATGTTGAGCCGTGGCGATGGCATGCACTGGCACTTTGGGCTTTTTTTGATGGGCATCAATAACGGCTTCGGATGTTGGCGGCGCAGCAAATACTGGCCGAGTATCCATAATAATGCGGTTGCACTGATGACTAATAAGCAAGCGGTTAAGGTCTCGCTCAGCATCGCCTTTGGCAAAAAAAGCTGGGTGACGAACCTCTACGCCATAGGTTAACCCTTGAGGCACTTGTGTTAAAAACTGGGCTAATACGGGCAGATGTTGTGGACCAAAACTGGCCGGTAATTGAATTTTCCACATGCCTGTTACGTCGAGTAATGGCGCCATTACCGAGAAAAATTGTGTTAATGCGGGGCCTGCATTGTGCAGTTTTAGCTCGTGTGTAATGTGTTTAGGTAGTTTAAAGGTAAAGCGAAAATCTTGATTGACAGCGGCGCGCCATATTTTGGCCTGTGTTATCGATGGCGTAGCGTAAAAGGTGGTATTACCCTCAACCGTATTAAAAATGTCAGCATAACGACTTAAACGTTGGCTGGGGTCATTATTGCCATACACACTGTGTTGCCAATGGTTTTGTGACCACATGGCTAGCCCCAGTCTTATAGGAGGGGATAGTTGGGCTGAATTAAGTGTATGTATCGTCAAAATGCCCTCTAGATAAGAACGGTTTTTGCCTTGTTGATGACAAAAATGGTTTTAACGGCTTAAAAAGTAATATTTAGTTATTTTGTCTATATCTAATCAGTTTATCCATCTGATAAAATTAGCTTCATTTGATATGCTACCTGTCTATCATATCAGTCAAAAAATAAAATATGCATTATATTGGTGTTATGCGTTAGTTGGAGTGTTTGTGTCGAGTCAGCATACTGAACGTCAGTTTGATAATTACCGCCCAAAAGAGTCACAGGTAAAGCCAGTTAAAGCCCGTAAAAGTAAAGCTGGTTTGCTCATGATTATTCTTATTTTAGCCACAGCCTATTTGGTTGAGTTTGAAGTAAGAACATCGTATTACCAATCGTACTTTTTACACAAATACGCCACCAAGTTAACTTATCAATTGCGTGACTATCCCAGCGACGCGGTTATTTATCCTAAATATGGCCCGTTTGATGACCGTCATGGTTACAGCCAGTTGCCTAAGAAAATTGAACGTTTAATGGAGCGTAATTACCAAATTACTCAACAAGTGGCATTTTCGCCTATGTTGATGGATTACACCGAAATGGGTTTCTTTCCGCCATATCACGAAAAAGCCCAGTCAGGACTTCTAATTAAAGACTGCCGGGCCATGACAGTGTTTGATTTCTCCTATCCTAAACGTGTTTATCAAGATCAAGATACCATTCCGCAGCAGGTTATCAGCACCTTGTTGTTTATTGAAAACCGCGAAATGCTAAGCCCTGAAGAAAAATATAATCCTGTGGTCGATTGGCCCCGTTTTGTGTTGGCCGCTGCCAGCCAAGTTGCAGAAATTGCCGGTGTCGATATGTCAAAGGCCGGTGGCAGTACATTAGCCACTCAAATTGAAAAATTCAGGCACTCTAACCATGGGTTAACGCTAAGTATCAAAGACAAGTTGCTGCAAATTGGTTCAGCCATTATTAGGGTGTATCAACAAGGCGAAAGTACCGTTAAGGCGCGCCAACGTATTGTGCAAGATTATCTTAATACTGTCCCCCTCTCGTCGGCTCCGGGGTTTGGTGAGGTGCATGGTATTGGCGATGGTTTATGGGCGTGGTTTAAAACTGATTTTGCTCAAGCAAACCAGCTATTGCTTAGCCGTCATACTCAGCAAAATGCAGCCCAGCGCGGTAAAGTATTTAGAGAAATAGTGGCGTTAATGATAGCCCAGCGCCGGCCATCTTATTACCTACTGCAAGGCCATGATGATTTAGAGTCATTGGTTGACAGCTATTTACGTTTATTAGGCCGTGATGGCTTAATTGATACCCAGTTAATGGTGTCGGCATTAGAGCAAACGTTAAAGTTTGATACCACTAAGTCAGCAATGACTAACCCAGCCAACAACAAAGGGGTTAATGCTGTGCGCATTCGCACAGCAGGCATGCTGGATGTTAATTTATATGACCTAGACCGCTATGATTTAGCCATTAACAGTACTTATCATGGTGAGTTACAACAAAAAGTGAGTGATTACTTACGCAGCTTATCTCAGGTTGGCGCCGCAGAGCGTGTTGGCTTGTTGGGCGAGCGTTTACTGTCTGCCGAGCAGTTAGATAAGGTGCTTTACAGCTTTACCTTGTATGAAAGTACCGACAGCGCAAACCGCGTGCGTATTCAAACCGACAGTATTGATCAACCTTTTGATATTAACGAAGGCAGTAAACTGGAGCTTGGCTCTACCGCAAAACTGCGCGTATTAGCCACCTACTTAGACATTATTGCCGAACTGCAACAGCGTTTTTCGGCAATGACGGTAGCCGATTTGCGTCAGGTCGATGTTGAGCGCAAAGATCATATTACCCGTTGGGTGGTGGATTATTTGATCACCACCCGCGACCGTAACTTAACCCGTATGCTTGACGCAGCTTTGCAGCGCGAATATTCCGCGTCACCAGAAGAGCGCTTTTTTACTGGCGGCGGTTTGCATGTATTTAATAACTTCAATAAAAAAGAAAACAGCCGCATACCGACTTTATATCAAGCGCTGCAAGAGTCTATTAACTTACCGTTTGTGCGCTTAATGCGCGATATTGTCAGTTACAGCAGTAGTTACAATAGCGAAGGCAGTGTGTCGCAATTATTGCGTAATGACAAAGACCCGCGCCGCGAAGAATACCTAAAAGCCTTTGCTAAACGCGAAGGTAGCTCGTTTGTAAAACGTTTTTATCGCAAATATCGCCAGCTTGCTCCTGAGCAACGTTTAGACGTGTTATTTGATGGTATCGCGCAACAAGAGCATAAATTAACGGCAGCATATCGTTATTTAAAACCTTACGATGGCGAACGTGAACTTAACGCCTTTTTAGCTGCCCGTTTGCCAACTAAAAGTTTTACCGACAAACAAATTAACTTGCTTTATAACAAGTACGGCGAAGACAAGTTTACCTTGGCCGATCAGGGTTATATTGCCAGGGTTCACCCGTTGGAGTTATGGGTATTACGGTATTTAAATGACTACCCAGAAACGGGCTTAACTCAAGTATTAGACGATGCTCAGCCACAATTGCAAGCCGTGTATCGTTGGTTGTTTAAAACTCGTCATCAAAATGCCCGCGATGTGCGGATCCAGGTTATGCTTGAGGTTGAAGCGTTTTTGAGTATCCACCAACGCTGGGTACGTATGGGGTATCCGTTTGAATACATGGTGCCGTCATTAGGTTCTGCATTAGGTAGCTCGGGTGACAGGCCCGCAGCATTAGCCGAGCTGATGGGCATTATTCAAAATGACGGTTATCGGTTCCCAACGGTGCGCATTGATGAACTGCAATTTGCTAAAGACACCCCTTACGAGGTGACGCTTGCTAATAATAAGCAAATGGTCACACGAGTGATGCATCAAGAAGTCGCTAGAGCGCTTAAGCGTGCACTTGGCAATGTCGTACAAAATGGCACAGCCAGACGACTAAACGGCAGCTTATTAGATGCCAACGGCCAATTGATCATCATGGGCGGTAAAACAGGTACTGGTGACAACCGTATTGCGACCGAGATCCGAAACGGTCGTAAGGTGTCGTCAACGGCAATAAACCGCACCGCCACCTTTGTATTTTATTTAGGTGACCATCACTTTGGTACGTTAACCGCGTTTGTACCAGGTGAAAAAGCCGACGACTTTAGCTTTACCTCTGCACTGCCATTACAGGTATTAAAAGGCATGATGCCAATTTTATCGCCAATGATTAATTATCAAGAGCAGTGCCAGGCCGGATTATAACTGGCATCAAGCCCATAGATACACTATGGGCTTGGCAGGTTTTACTTATTGATACAAGCTGAGCATCACCACAATATGACACACAGCAACAACACTAGTGAGGATTGTGCGCAGAGTAATGTAGCTGGTGGTCGCAGATAATTGTTTGGCTTTAAACTCGATATACAGCAAATACACGTAACCACTGACCAGTAAGATTAATGCCGACAATTCAAACGGCGTTAATAATGCAATCCAACAACCTAGCGCAATAACATTACTGATAATCAATAATTTAGCGATACCGTCATCGAGATCCAGTGCTACAGCTTTGCCCCATAATGCCCCCGCCATAAAACTTAAAATAATCGCGCTATAGCTGATAAAACCCAGTAGTGTATGCTCGGGTGATAACAGGCTGTGATTAAAGGCCAGCAAACTGAGTGTAACAAACGGGATTAAGCCAGCAAATCCAAGCCATTGCCAGGTTCTAATATGTTTCATGGTGTTTCCTTAACGACAAATGAAGACCCTAGAACCAATATAATTGATCTTGGTTGTACAGCCTATAGGTGAGCAAAACGTAATGGATATTTATCTTAAAGATGTGTGTGAGCATGATTTAGAGAGGTTATTTGCATTTCAGTATGACCCCATTGCTAACAAAATGGCAGATGTGCCATCGCGTGAACGCGAAGCTTTTTATCAGCATTGGCAGCAGAATATTTTTGCAAATAAGCACAGCTTGGCAAAAGGGATTTGGCAAAATAACCTGTTAGTTGGTCATTTAGTATCGTGGGTTAATGCTGATCTAACCACGCCTAATGAACCTGAAATACGCTTAATAGGCTATTGGATTGGGCGTGAATATTGGGGGAAGGGCATTGCTACTCAGGCGCTAGCACTGTTTTTAAAACAATCTATCACAGGCCCAGTTTTTGCCTATATCGATGGGCAGAACCAAGGCTCGTTAAGGGTGGCTCAGGCCAACGGGTTTGTGAATGTGACCGCACAATACCCGTCGCTGTATATTAAAGAGAGTTTATTAATATTTAAGCGTGATAGCGTTAAAAGTTAATGACCAGCACCACCGCAGCCACCACAACAACTGCCACCATTGCCTTGTTTTTTCTGTGGCGTGTCTGTTTTCGGTGCGCTGTTGGTTTGTTCAGCTTTAGGCGCAACATGGCTAACAGGTTCAGTTTGTTTGGCTGGTTTAAAAATACCGCTAATTGAAAAACTCATGATGATGCCTCGAGATGATTATTTAAACATATAAATATTTTACATGTTTAAATTGTATTCCTCTTTTTCAACGAGTCAAGTGCTTTTAGTTGTAATTTAGCCATATGTGGCGCATCGCACTGTTTAGCGAAGATAAGTAACCCCAACTCTGGATAATAAATGTATATCAAACAGCTCTTTGCACCGATAACGTTATCAGCGCAAACTTCAAGTTTGAATGTATCGTATGGCGTTATTGTTAGGGTCTGTTGATCTTTCAAGGTTTTATTCATCTCTCAACCTGAGTTGAGATTAAGTATTTTGATGAGCAGATCATTTACGTGATTGCGGTTATGGATTTGGTATAAAATACAAATTCTAGTTATTGGAGCGTTTATGTCTTTTGCAGAATTATCGTTACACCCAAGCTTATTATCTCGATTGGCTGAATTAGATTACCAGCAAGCCACCCCTATACAATTAAGTGCCATTCCAGTGATATTAAGCGGTCAAGATGTGATGGCAGGGGCACAAACCGGCACGGGGAAAACGGCAGCATTTGCATTACCCATTTTGCATGCCATTTTGAGCCAGCAAGCGCTTAATCCTCATAATAATTTTAGCGCCATTCGCGCGCTGGTATTAGTACCTACGCGCGAGCTTGCACAACAAGTTCACCACAGTATTGAGCAATATGCCCACGGCAGCAGCATTACCAGTGTGATGGTGTACGGTGGTGTAAGTATTGGCGCGCAAATTCGCCAGCTTGCTGGTGGCTCAGACATATTAGTGGCAACACCTGGGCGTTTATTGGATTTGCTGCGTAAAAGAGCGTTGTCTTTATCGCAGTTAACTCACCTTGTATTTGACGAAGCCGATCGTATGTTAGATATGGGCTTTAAAGACGAAATTATTGATGTGTTAAAACAAGTGCCAAAAACCCGGCAAACGCTGTTGTTTTCGGCCACCTTAGATGATCGTATTTTTAGTTTTAGTAAGCGTTTATTGCAGTCGCCTAAAGTCATTGAGGTGGCCAAGCGTAATACCACTGCCGCAAGCATTGTTGAGCGTGTTTATAACCTCGATAGCAACCGAAAGTGTGCCGCCTTGTGTCATTTAATCAAGGCAGAAAAATGGCAACAAACCTTGATTTTTAGCCGCACCAAACAAGGTGCCGATGCTTTAGTTAAACAAATGAAGCACGAGGGCGTGAGTGCTGAAGTGTTTCATGCAGATTTATCGCAAGCCTTGCGTGAGCAAGTGTTAAGCCAATTTAAAAATGGCGAGTTAACCGCATTGGTGGCTACAGATGTTGCAGCCAGAGGCCTAGACATAAACGAGCTTAATTATGTCGTTAATATGGAATTACCGTTTCAAGTAGAAGATTATGTCCATAGAATTGGCCGTACAGGTCGTGCAGGTAATCAAGGCCAGGCGATCACGTTTCTCAGTGTTGATGATGAGCCAATACTGATAAAACTCGAAGCCTTTTTAGATCGCCGCCTACCGCAACAATGGTTAACAGGGTTTGAGCCTGATTTAACTCAACTTGCTGTTACTACTCGTAAAACGACCAAAAGCGCGTTAAAGCAGCAAGCCCGCAAAAAAGCCTTAGGTCAACGCCCATCACGTAATAAAAAATAATCACTTAGGGCCACTTCATAATGGGAGTGGCCTATTCTCCTATTGTCATTACCGTCTTTTAAATGCCACATTTTTGTCACGCTTTTTGAACCTTGTTGTCACATTTGATGCTTATCTTAATTGTCGAATAATCATACCTAGATTGAAGCAGTTATTTTGTGAGCATACTTAAGGACAATATATGAGCAAGGCGACGTTTAACCCAACTCGTTTTAATAACAGTAATAACACTCCTTTTAATGAAGTGATGGAAAAACACCTGTCACGTCGTAACTTTGTTAAGCGTGGTTTAGGGCTAAGTGCCCTGACTGCCTTTGGCGGTTTTGGGCTAAGTGCCTGTGGTTCTGATAATGATGACAGCACCACAGAAACACCAACCACTCCGACAACACCAACTGCGCCAACTAAAAGTTCTGCGGTATTAGGGTTTGAGTCAATCCCTGGGTCGTTAACAGACGCAGTGGCCATTCCTGCGGGTTATTCTGCTTATGTATTAGCACCATGGGGTACGCCTCTTAACTCAAAAGCCGCAGCATGGAAAGATGACGGTAGTAACACTGCAGATGATCAAGCAAACTCAGTGGGTATGCATCATGACGGTATGCATTTTTTCCCGCTTAATGATGCAGGTGATGATGGCTTACTATGTATTAACCACGAATACATTGACCAAGATGCCTTACACCCTACAGGCCCAACGTATGACACCGATGGCAAACGCAGTGTCATCGACGAGGTGCGCAAAGAAATCAACGCCCATGGCGTGTCAGTTGTACGGATTAAGTTAGTGTCTGGCATGTGGCAAGTGGTTGAAAACGATAGCTATAACCGCCGCTTTACCGGTGCAAGTGTTATGGATATTGCCGGTCCACTAGCCTATAGCTCATACCTGGAAACACGCTACTCGCCAGACGGCAGCCAGGCGCGCGGTACCTTAAATAACTGTGGTAATGGTTACACGCCCTGGGGCACGTATTTAACCTGTGAAGAAAACTGGCCAGAATACTTTGTCAATAAAGGCGAACGGACTGAAGAGCAATCACGCACTGGTATTCCTAGCACTGACACGCGTTATGGCTGGAATCATCTAGCAGGTCATGACGAAGAGCGCCTAGACGAGTTTGCACGTTTTGACATGACACCAACCGGCACAAGTGCAGCGAACGATTACCGTAACGAAGCCAATGGTCATGGTTATATTGTTGAGATAGATCCATACAATCCTAACTCTCGTGCAGTTAAGCGCACAGCATTAGGCCGTTTCCGTCATGAAGGTTGTGTGTTTGGTAAACTTGAAGAAGGCAAGCCGCTGACTTTTTATTCTGGGCATGACTCTCGCTTTGAATACCTCTACAAGTTTGTGTCAGACGCAGTGTGGGACGCCGCAGATGCTAACAGCAGTAACCGCTTAAGCATGGGCGACAAATACATGAATGCTGGCACATTGTATGTAGCAAAATTCAGCGAAGACGGAGTAGGTGAGTGGTTACCGTTAACTCTTGACGGCATGACAACTGACGGCGGCACATTAGCAGATAGCTTTAGCTCATTAGAAGAGATTATTTTAAACACAGCTGGTGCAGCTGATTTAGTGGGCGCAACCCCAATGGACCGCCCTGAATGGGCAGCGGTTGACCCATTTACTGGCACGGTTTACCTGACACTGACCAATAACAGTCGACGTACTGAGAGCACTAACCCTGCTAATCCACGTTTAAATAACAACTTTGGTCATATTATCCGTTGGGATGAAGGCGACGCGGCAACAGAGTTTAGCTGGGATATCTTTGTTTTTGGCTCGCCAGATGATGGCGATGCAGAAACCAACTTATCTGGCTTAACCGACCTTAACCAGTTTGCCAGCCCAGACGGATTAGCATTCGATGCCCGTGGTATTTTATGGGTACAAACCGATAATGGCGCATCTGAAGTAGGTGAAGAAACCAACGACCAAATGCTAGCCATTGTGCCTTCAACTATGCTTGATGCTGACGGCAATCAACAAGTGGTTGGCGCCGACAATCAAACACAACTTAAACGTTTCTTTGTTGGGCCTAACGGCTGCGAAGTCACAGGTTTTGCCATTACGCCTGATTACACCACGGTATTTGCCAACATTCAGCATCCAGACAATTGGCCTTATTCAGATAAAGCTGATGAAGCTACACCAGCAGGGGTTAGTGTGCGTCCACGCGCTGCCACTGTGATTATTCGTAAAGATGATGGTGGCGCAGTGGGTGTTTAATAGGCTGTAGGTGACTCAGAGCCAATTGCAAGATAATTCATGAGTTACCTTAAGCTGTAACCACTTTTCATGCTGATTAAAACCCTGATAGACTTGTGCTATCAGGGTTTTATTATTTATTAGCGTATTATTAATAACAGGAACGTTATGCTAAAAGGCATCCACCATGTAGCCATCATTTGTGGCGATTATCCTCGCTCAAAAGCATTTTATACTCAGGTATTAGGGCTTAAGATTATTGCCGAAAATTATCGCCAAGCGCGCGATTCCTACAAACTGGATTTAGCCTTGCCCGACGGCAGTCAAATAGAACTGTTTTCGTTTAATGGTGCCCCGCCAAGACCGAGCTTTCCTGAGGCACAAGGATTACGCCATTTGGCATTTAAAGTCGACGATATCAAGCAAGTGGTACAGCATTTACAACAGCATGATGTAGAGGTTGAGCCCATTCGAGTCGATGAGTACACTAATAAGCAATACACCTTTTTTAGTGATCCAGATGGGTTGCCACTCGAGCTATACCAAACCACTTAATAGCGTTTTACTCACCGTTAATCTTTAACCTCATCCAAGTTTGTGCAGCCTCTATGTTGAAATAGGCTGTACATTTAGTGTCAACGACATCTTTAATTTGTTACTGGCTGTCATCTAATGCAGCGCAAATATACATTGCTAACTACAATCTTTACACAAATGATAATGATTTGTATTTGTGATCTTCGTTGTGTTTGTGTAAAGTGCGTCACATAAAAGCACTTTCATAAACGCTAATTAATAAAAGGATGATGTTAGACATGAAATCGAACCGTTACAGTAAGTTATCATTGGGTGCCCAAGCTGTTGCTGCTGCGTTAGTGTTTGGTAGTCCTGCGGTTTATGCTGCAGATACCAACAATGAAACTTGCGATAAGGATATATTAGCTAAATGTAAACCAGCTGAAACAGACGAGTCTATTGAGCGCATTCGTGTTCATGGTGTACAAAATTCAGTTTACATGTTTAACAGTTCGGCCGACAAACGCCGTTTGGCTGAGTTAGTCGATACGCCACAGGTCATCACGGTATTAACCCAAGATCAAATCCAAGAGTCAGGAAACACCGACCTTAAAGACATTTTATCTGCTCAAGCAGGTGTAACTCTTGGTACAGGTGAAAACGGTAACGCATTTGGTGACCGTTACATTATTCGTGGTCACGAAGCCCGCAGCGACGTGTTTGTTGATGGCCTTCGTGACCCAGGCATGACAACCCGCGAAAGTTTTGCCACTGAGCGCGTTGAAATTACTAAAGGCCCAAGCTCAACATTTGCTGGCCGTGGTTCATCGGGCGGTGCCATTAACAGCGTAACCAAAAAAGCCTCTGTTGCCTATGACTTTGGCCGAGTAGATGTTGGGGTAGGCAGTGACGACCACAGCCGCGTAACCATTGACTACAACTTACCATTATCAGAAAAAGTCGCTGTGCGCCTAAACGGTTTAACTGCACAAGAAGATAAGCCTGGCCGCGAGGGTATTAGTCGCGACCGTAATGGTGTGCAATTATCGGGTGTGTATGAAACCACAGATGCCTTATCGTTTATTGCCGATGTGTATCATATTAAAGCAGAAGATGTGCCCGATTTAGGCAGCTATTTTGATCAAACCACTCGTAAGCCATTAGAAGATATTCCGGTATATGCACAAGAAGGCGACTTTTTAGACTCAGAGGTGACCACCTTTACTCTGCGCACAGAGTACGAGCTTAATAGCGACATTACCCTGTACAACGCCACGCGAGTTGGCCATACCGAAAACGGCTATATTACAACGGGGATGGGCGGTACAACCCGTGCCGATACCGATGCCACAGCACCAGGCGCAAGTACGTTAACATTAAGTACTCACCAGGGTAATCAAGATGTGGATTATGTTAGCACTCAGTTCAATTTATTCTGGAACACTAAAATCTTTGGTTTTAATAATAAGTTAGTGTTTGGTTTGGAATACACAGACGAAAATGTCGATAACGGTGTGTACACTATTACCAATAACAACCCGACAAACTGTACTACCAATGGTCGTCGCGGTGTGTCTGAGTCTTATTGTATTATCGATGGTGATGGTAATACGGTTGATAACATCAGCCAACTTATGGGGCGCAGTTATGTTGATGGCGGCTCAGATGCAGTATACGACATTGAAACTGTGTCGGCGTATATGATGGATAACGTTGAGTTAACCGAGCAATTGTCTATGTTTTACGGTTTAAGGCTCGACAGCTTTGACTACAGCAACGACACAACCAATGCGCTTTATGAATATTCAGACACCATGTATAACTACAACTTCGGTTTGGTTTACGACTTGTATGAAGACGCTAACATTTATGCTAACTACAGCACGGCTACCAACATCAATGGTGGCGAGTCTGACCTAGGAGCAAACTGTGGTTATGGCGGTATTTGTGGTACTGAAGAGCAAGCCACAGAAGCCGACGCTGAAATCGTTGAAAACATCGAACTTGGCACCAAGTGGATGTTATTTGATGACAAAATGATGTTCTCAGCATCGATTTTCCAAATCACAAAAAGTGATGTAATGGAAAGCGTTGGTGACAGCTACTCAACCTTAGGTACGCTCAACACAGGTGAAAACCGCGTAAAAGGGATTGAGTTTGGTATGGTGGGTAACATTACTGAACAGCTCAGCATTCAATTCTCTGCCGCTAAAATGGATTCAGAAATATTAGATTCTTACGACCCAGCAAACATTGGCTTAGCGTTAAGTAACTTTGCAGATGAAAGCGCGTATTTACAATTACGTTATCAAATATCAGACTCATTTGTATTTGGTGGTAGCTACACTTACCAAAGCGAAATGTACGGCGGCCAACCAGATACTGCGGCAGGTTATGACACGACTAATGAGCGTTACAGCATCGTAGTGCCTAACTATCAAGTGGTTGATTTATTTGCGAGTTACAATGCTACTGAAGCCTTAACATTCCGCATTAACGTGGGTAACGTGTTAAACGAAGAATACTGGACAGCGGCATATCGTTCAGGTTCATTTATGTACCTTGGTGATGCTCGTAATTCAAGACTGTCGATGACATACGAATTTTAATCGAGCGATTTACCGATAACACCAACGCTTAACTTCTCGTTAAGCGTTGGTTTTTTGATTTTAAAAAACAGGAAATAAGCATGGTTGTTATAGAAAAAGTGCTCAGCAAAGAGCAAGTCAGCGCTTATCGTCAGCAGTTAGCGCAATGTCCATGGGGCGATGGCCGTAAAACCGCAATGGGGATGGCAGCTTCAGTAAAAAATAACAATCAAGCCGATGCACAAGATACCAACGTTCGCCAGCTGGCTAACCAGCTTTTAGGGTGCATTGGTGATACGCCTAAAATCGTTTCCGCGGCATTACCGCATAAAATTTTCCCACCGTGTTTTAATCGTTATAGTGAAACCGAAGAGTATGGCTACCATGTCGACGCCGCAATTATGCGGATACCGGGCACGAGTGAAGTGATCCGCAGCGACGTGTCGATGACGGTGTTTTTAAGCGAGCCAGAAGAATACGACGGCGGTGAATTGGTTATCTCTACTGAATTTGGTCAGCAACAAATTAAATTGCCAGCCGGATATGCAGTGGTGTATCCATCAAGCAGTTTACATAAAGTTACCGCGGTCACTCGTGGCCAGCGTGTTGCTGCTATTACCTGGATGCAAAGCATGGTGGCAGATACAAACTTACGCCAAACCTTGTATCAACTTGACCAAAGTATTCAAAAGCTGATTAACGCCAACAAAACCGATCGCGCCGAACTCGACAATTTACACAATGTGTATCACAACTTAATTAGACAATTTACCCAGCTATAATACGACAAAAAGGGCGTGTATTTTGTCAATATACGCCCTTTGATTTACTCACCGCGTAAAAAAATGAAATACTCATAACGCTTTACTGCATTATTCAGATTAAGCTAATCTTCTTGCCAACTGAGCGCATAAGGAGATGATGTGAGCACTGCCGAATCTATTACTCGATCCACCAATAAAACCAAATCATTTTTTGCAGGTGCCTTAGCGGTGATGCCATTAACCATTGCAGTCATCCCCTGGGGCATTTTAGCCGGCTCATTCGCACTAGAGATTGGCCTCACTGCGATAGAAAGCCAGGCCATGTCGGCGATTATTTTTGCAGGCAGTGCGCAATTGGTCGCCCTCGGGATGATAAAAACCGGTATTGGTATTGGCAGCATTTTAATCACCACCTTGCTCATAACCTCAAGGCATTTACTCTATGCCATGGCCATGCGCAGTCACATTAGCCCATTACCCCTTAAATGGCGGCTAGGGCTGGGGTTTTTACTCACCGACGAGTTATTTGCTATTTCAAACCAGACTCATGGCGGCCAAACGTCTGCACAGCATCAATTTGATCGCTGGTATGCGCTGGGTGGCGGTTTAACCTTTTATATTGGCTGGAACATAGCCACCTTACTCGGCATAGTCGCTGGCCAGTCTATCGATAATTTAGGTGAGCTTGGGCTCGACTTTGCCATTGCTGCCACTTTTATCGCCATAGTGGTCCCCACAGTGAAAAAGCCGTCAATTTTAGTGAGTGTATTAGTGTCGCTCACCTTAGCGGTGGTGTGCGCCGTGTTTGCCATTCAAGCTGGTTTATTGATTGCCGCCATATCGGGCATGGCTGCGGGTATGGCTTATGCCAAATTCACCAATGAAGGCATTGCAACTACTGATACCCCCGGTGCTGATATCACGCCCACCAAGGAGGACAACCTATGACATGGTTGATTATTTTATCAATGGCAGCGGTGGTGTTTGTGAGTCGGCACTTGTTATTAGAACCCAAAATCCCACTTCGGTTGAGTAAAAACACCTTAACCTTTTTAAGTTACTCTGCTCCTGCTGTTTTAACGGCCATACTCGCCCCTATTGTGTTTGTACCAGAGGGTAAACTGGCCATTAGCATGCATAACCCTTATTTAACCTGTGCGCTGGTGGCTACGGTGCTGGCTTATATTACCCGCAACACCTTACTTACCACTGTGCTGAGCATGGGGTTATTTTTCTTTTTATATTCGCCCTAATCCCATTGATGATTCTCAATAATTGTTAACTGACATTCACTGGCGCAATAGATTAGAATAAGCGCCATATAATGGATCAGTAGAGTGAAATCATGCACGTACACATTTTAGGGATTTGTGGCACTTTTATGGGCGGATTAGCCCTGCTTGCCCGCGCAATGGGCCATAAAGTGACCGGAAGCGACGCCAACGTTTACCCGCCAATGAGCACTCAGCTTGAGCAACAAGGCATTGAACTAATACAAGGTTTTGACCCAATCCAACTGGGTAAAGAAGGCGAGAATCAACCCGATTTAGTGGTGATTGGTAATGCCATGAGTCGTGGTAATCCTTGTGTTGAAGCGGTATTAAACCGTGGCATGAAATACACCTCAGGGCCGCAATTTTTATCAGAACATATATTGCCAAACAGGTGGGTGTTAGCTGTGTCGGGCACTCATGGTAAAACCTCAACCTCAAGTATGCTCGCCTGGGTGTTAGAGTATTGCGGTTATGAGCCGGGTTTTTTAATTGGTGGCGTACCACAAAACTTTGGTGTGTCAGCGCGCTTAGGTAATTCACCGTTTTTTGTGGTTGAAGCCGACGAATACGACAGCGCTTTTTTTGATAAACGCTCTAAGTTTGTTCACTACCGTCCGCGCACGCTGGTAATCAATAATTTAGAGTTTGATCATGCCGATATTTTTGCCGATCTGGCCGCCATTCAACGTCAATTTAATCATGTTATTCGCACCGTACCAGGTGAGGGGAAAGTGATTTGGCCACGCGACGTTGACGCTGTTAAACAAGTGATTGATATGGGCTGCTGGAGCGAGCAAGAAACTTATTCTAAACACGCTACAACAACTGAACCAAGCGCCTGGCAGTCGCGTACGATTGCCGACGACGGTCACGAGTTTGAAGTGTTGTTTAACGGTGAAACGCAAGGCGTTGTGAGTTGGGGCTTGATTGGTCAGCACAATATTGAAAACGCCATAATGGCCATTGCTGCCGCTCGTCATGTTGGGGTTGCGCCTAATCACGCCATTGAGGCATTAGCGCAATTTAGCCCGCCAAAACGTCGTTTAGAATTACTTGATACGGTTAACGATATTAGCGTGTACGACGATTTTGCCCATCACCCCACAGCGATTGCCACCACCTTACAAGGTTTACGTGCCAAAGTGGGCGTTGATACCAATGCTGCGGGGAAGATTATTGTCGTGCTTGAGCCGCGCTCCAACACCATGAAAAGCGGTGTGCATAAAGACACCTTAGCCAATTCGATGGCGTTAGCCGATGTGGCATATTTATATCAAGCAGACAATATTGGCTGGGATATAAGTGCCAGCATGGCAAATGCTCCAATCCCCGCAACTGTATACCACAGCATCGACGACATCGTTAACGCTGTTGCCGACACGGCAAATCAAGGTGATACCGTGGTGATAATGAGTAATGGTGGTTTTAATGGTATTCATCAAAAAATCATTAAGGCATTAGCGTAAACGTCAATGCAATAGAGGATACAAGATGGCCTACGCCAAAAAAGCCAAAGCAATAAGTCTCGCCTGGACCGGTGCCTCAGGTGCGCCGTATGGTATTAAGCTACTTGAATGCTTACTGGCGAACGACTACCAGGTATTTTTAATGATATCCAGTGCCGCGAGAGTGGTACTGGCCACCGAGCATGGTTTACAACTTAGCGCCAACCCAGACAAAGCCAAAGCGCAATTGCTTGAACAGCTTGATACCCCAGATGCTCCCCTTAAAGGTGAGTTGGTGGTGCTGGGTAAAGATGAATGGTTTTCGCCACCGGCCTCAGGCAGCGCTGCGCCAAAACAAATGGTGATTTGCCCGTGTTCAACGGGTACGTTAGCGGCAGTGGCAACAGGTATGAGCAATAATTTGCTCGAAAGAGCAGCAGACGTTGTACTAAAAGAGCGGGGGCAATTGATTTTAGTTCCGCGAGAAACTCCGTTTAGCGCCATACACTTAGAGCATATGCTAAGCCTAACCCGCAATGGCGCCACCATTATGCCAGCAGCACCAGGCTTTTATCATAATCCCCAATCGGTAGAAGATCTGGTAAACTTCATGATTTCCCGGATCCTAGATCATTTGGGTATAGAGCACGACTTAACGAGTCGCTGGGGATACGGACACACCCAGCCAAACGACATCGACAATTGAGATATTTATGAAGCACACAATTGAAATGATGATTTCTGAGCAAGAAATCAATAAAACGTTAGACCAGCTAGCTGAGCGTATTAATGCACATTATGCCAACAGCGAGCGCTTATTAATGGTTGGCCTGCTAAAAGGCTCTGTCGTGTTTATGGCCGATTTGTGTCGTCGTATTAAAGGTCATGTTGAAATCGATTTTATGTCTGTGTCTAGCTACGGCAACAGCATGAGTAGCTCGCGCGATGTTAAGGTACTTAAAGACGTACAATCTGATATTGCAGGCCGAGATGTACTTATAGTTGAAGACCTCATTGACTCAGGCAACACCCTAAACAAAGTACGCGAGATGCTACTACTGCGTGACCCAAAAAGTCTTGCGCTGTGCACGTTACTCGACAAACCAGAGCGCCGCGAAGTTGATGTGCCAGTCGACTTTATCGGTATTACCATTCCTGACGAGTTTATTGTGGGTTACGGTATCGACTATGCCGAGCAATATCGCAATCTGCCTTACATTGCTAAAGTGGTGCCGCTAGATTAAGTGGGGCTTTTTACATTCCCTATCCATACTTGCCAACATCGAGCATATTCTGGTTAATTGGGTATACACTCCCGCTTTTCGGCGGGAGTATTGTTTTAAGTGTCTAAAGATTTTTGCATCTTTTTTCATTTTTATAACGTCTTTAGCAGTACGTAATAAGAAGTGTTTAATGCGCAATTCATGGATTAGAGGTATGGCAATGAGTAACACCAACAATGCATTGGTGATCGAAAACCTTAAAAAAACCTATAAAGGCGGCGTGCAAGCGGTTAAGTCGATCAGTTTGACGGTAAAGCAGGGCGACTTTTTTGCCCTGCTTGGCCCAAATGGCGCTGGCAAGTCGACCACAATTGGCATTATCAGCTCGTTAGTGCAAAAAACCTCTGGCTCTGTGTCTGTATTTGGCTTTGATATCGACAAGCAGCTTGAACAAGCCAAACTGTGTATTGGATTAGTGCCGCAAGAGTTTAACTTTAACCAGTTTGAAACCGTACAACAAATAGTGGTTAACCAAGCAGGCTATTACGGTGTGCCTAAAGATGTGGCATTACAACGCGCCGAAAAATACTTAACTCAACTTGATTTATGGCAAAAGCGCAATGCCCAAGCCCGCGAGTTATCGGGCGGTATGAAGCGTCGTTTAATGATTGCGCGTGCGTTAATGCACGAGCCCAAACTGCTTATTTTAGATGAACCAACCGCAGGGGTAGACATTGAACTGCGCCGCTCAATGTGGGATTTTTTAAAGCAAATCAATCAGCAAGGTGTGACCATTATTTTAACCACTCACTACCTAGAAGAAGCCGAAATGCTGTGCCGCACCATTGGCATTATTGACACAGGTTTGCTGGTGGAGTGCACCACCATGAAAGCCCTACTCAGCAAGCTTGATGTGGAGACCTTTATTTTAGATTTGCGCCATGACTTAGAGACCGCGCCGCAATTGGCTAATATGAATTGCCGCTTAACAGACCGTCATACTTTAGAAGTGGACGTGGCTAAATCGCACAATATTAATGAGCTATTTGCTCAATTGAGCGCCGCAAACATCGAGGTGTTATCAATGCGCAATAAAGCCAACCGCCTAGAAGAATTATTTGTAGAGCTGGTTGAAAAAGCCAAGGAGTCAAAATAATGAATAGTCTGTATTTTGTGGCTTTTAAAAGTATTTTAACCAAAGAAATTAACCGTTTTACCCGCATTTGGGTGCAAACGTTAGTACCGCCAGCTATCACCATGACCTTGTATTTTTTAATATTCGGTAACCTAGTTGGCAGCCGGATCGGTGAAATGGGCGGCGTGTCATATATGGAGTTTATCGCACCAGGCTTAATCATGATGTCGGTTATCACTAACTCATATTCTAATGTGGCATCGTCGTTTTACAGTGCCAAATTTCAACGCAACATTGAAGAAATCATGGTCGCGCCTGTCCCGCATTACGTGTTAATTGCCGGTTATGTTGGCGGTGGTGTTGCTCGTGGTTTGTGTGTAGGTTTAATCGTAACCCTAGTGGCGATGTTGTTTGTGAACATCACTCTACACCATGTAGGTTTAGTCATACTTACAGTATTTTTAACCTCAGTGTTGTTTTCGCTGGGCGGGTTAATTAATGCGGTGTTTGCTAAAAGCTTTGACGATATTAGTATTATCCCTACATTTATTCTAACGCCACTGACCTATTTGGGCGGCGTTTTTTATTCGTTATCGTTATTACCAGACTTTTGGCAAGGCGTGTCAGCGCTTAACCCTGTTGTGTATATGATTAACGTATTTCGCTACGGCTTCTTAGGCTTTGCCGACATTAGTGTGCCATTATCAATCGCCATTATGGTGGGCTTTTGTGCCAGCCTATGGACGCTGGCGTATTATCTTATATCTCGTGGGATTGGTTTACGAAGTTAATACATACCAAGCACAAAAAGCATTGATAAAGGGCTCGGAAGGGCCTTTTTTTGTGGGCGTTATTTAACAGGGATTTACTCAATAGGTTTTATCTCGGACTAAGTAATTATTATTGCTAACTGTAATCCATTGGGCTTTGTACACCTGTTTGGTGCAAACCTGCAACATGGGTATAAATCTGGGTTGTTTTTACATCATTATGGCCGAGTAATTCCTGCACGGTTCTTATATCGTGACCACGTCTCAGTAAGTTTGTTGCAAAGGAATGCCTAAAAGTATGAGCGGTAATGCGTTTAGTGATAGTCGTTTTCTGAACTGCTTTTTTTAATGCCTTTCTAAATGTTGTTGGGTCAATATGATGTCTGCATCTATAGTCATTAACAGGATGTGACACACAGTGAATCGAAGGAAAAAGATATTGCCAATGTAATTGTTTGGCGCTTGTCCCAAACTTTTTGAGTAAGCTAGGAGGCAAAGAAGCCATCCCTAATCCCTGAGATAAGTCGTGAGCATGAGTCTCTCGCACAAGGTGCATCTGCTGCTGTATGGGGTCAATGGTCATTTTAGGTAAAATACAAACTCTATCTTTTTTACCTTTACCTCTAAATACAAAAAGTGTGCGATTTTCAAAATCGATATCCTTAAGTCTAATACTTAACGCTTCAGTTAATCTTAGCCCCGCGCCATATAATAAACAGCCAATCAGTTGGTATTTACCATGTAAATTATCAATGACCTGTTTGGCCTCAACATCATTTAATACCTGCGGAATACGACTTGGAGGTTTAGCATATGGGAACTGTAAATTATCAGTATCGATAGCTAATACATGTTTAAACGCAAAAACAAGGGCGCAAAGGGCTTGCTGTTGTGTACTGCTTGATACGTGTTTATTGTTTGCCAAAAATGATAAAAATTGTTCAATATGGCTAGGGGAAATTTGCTTTGCCGTCGAAAAACGAAAATGGCGAATAAAATATCGATTCCAATACAAATAAGATTTTTCAGTTTGATAGCTGTAATGCCGTACTCTAATTTGTTGTCTAATCGCTTCTAAATATCCAGTTCCTGCCATCATTTCCCCCTTTATGTTACCTGCACTGTGTTTATATAAGGGCTATCCACTTAGCACAACCAACCACTATATATTGTGGTTATCGATCTTTAATTGATTGGTACGTTATCGGCTTAGAACGCACTGCTTGTTCAAGCAGCCTGTAGAATAATAATCCCCGAGAATCTGACTTTCTTCTGTTGAAGCGAAATGTAAACTCATCTAAATAATAATCAAGTTGCTTAGCCTTTACCGCGCCTTGATATGTACCTAAAAGCCATCTTTTACATAATGATGAGACTCGATGTACCCCAGCCATTGTTTCATGTGCAGGTACAGATGAACCTAAATGCACTATTCGGTTATGCTTATATCCTTTCTTGTCTATTTGTTTGTATGCTTGAGAGCCATCACTACAAATTGTACTACCAGGTTCAATTACATCTTGAATGAATTGATGGATATGTTCTTTAGTTGCACTTTCCACTTGCCTTAAACGTATCCGACCAAATCCAGAGGGTGATAGCAGCTCAACAGCGACCAAAACTACAGCCTTACGCTTACCCTGTTGATTTTTAATAGATGATTGCGGAACGACGCCACCTATTAGTGTTTCGTCAACCTCTACGATGCCGGATAACTTATCCCTTTCAGGATCAACCATGGCATGTCTTAACTTGTGCATTAATGACCAAGCGGTTTGATAACTCCCAAGACCTAATAGCCTTTGAACTCCAAGAGCGCTGACACCATTTTTTTGATTTGTAATAAACCAGACCGCAGCAAACCAACTTTTCATGGGGGTTCTTGTTTTGTCAAAAAGTGTACTTGATGTTACTGAACACTGAGAACGACAAGCATGACATTTTAACTTGCCATTACTTAACTGATAAGGTGATTGATGGCTTGAACAGCTTGGACAAATGAATCCGTTTGGCCAACGAAGTGCGTAAAGGTAGCTGATGCAAGATTGTTCATCATGAAACCAATCTACAAACTCGTCCCAACTTGTAGGGTAATCAACGCCAGCTTTTAATAAATACGATGAAGTTTTCATTACTACATATTGACACTGGTGGCGCTAAATGGATAGCCCTTGTTTATATACAGTTATAATGGGTTTTGACGTGTTTTCAAGCTAAATCGGCTAATAAGTAAACTAAAGTCGTACGGGAAATAATTTGATTATTTTTTAATGCATTGAAATTAATGCACTTTTAATCTTTGACGAATATTAAGTCCACTTTTAACGTGCAAGCTCGCTTTTATTTGTCAGTGGAGTTAAATTAAATCGCTTTACATCAATAAGATAGTAAATGTAGGATGTTAATAATCAATAACTTAAAGGGCGACTTTAATTTTGTTTTGCCCTTCAATAAGCTGTTATGTGACAAGGAGTAGAAGTTGATATCTGGAGCAGTAGGAAAAATTATAGGTCTAGTATTAGCACATAGTGTTTTGATTGGCAGTGATTTACAAGAAGGTGAATTATTAGTTCCTTTAGTTATTTACTATCAAGGTGAAAACCGAGAAATTAAAACCTTTGAAGCAGACACCCAGCAAAATGCGGTTATTCTTGGACAAGAATTTTTAAACACCTTATCGCAAAAATCCGATAGCTGGGCATATGTGCAGGATGGATTAATAACTCTTGAAAACGGAAGTAAGCAAGATGTCTATTTTATCAAAGCTTGGGCTAAGGGGATGTCAAAGCCTATGGAGTTATACCAAATGTATAATGCACAGCCTTTTGCGTTGGTCGACAATATTAAAGTGTTAAATTACTCTGATACTGGTTTAAACCCAGAAGATGCTGATTATTTTGTCGCAGCGTTAGATGAAGGTATATTTTCACACCCATCTGCTGATGAAGAAAACATAGGACAGTGGTTTAAATAAATAGCCACATAACAAGCCATTACAGTAACGGGACTGCTAACAGCTTGCTCGGTTCCGCTTCGCTTCACATTTTAGCAAGCTATTATCAGCCCCTGAATGGGGCGTTATGTTTACTTGTATTTCAGTGGCTTAAAAACTCTTTGAACTCTGTTCTTTGTCCCTTTGGCCATTCGTCCGAGTTGCCTCAGCAAATCGGCATTATCGGCCTAAGTTCTTTAGTTTCTTCGGCTGTAAAACATGCCAATATTCGTGGGTTGCTTCATTTTCAGGTCGAGCTGGCTAGGTTTTAGTTCTCTGGCTTAAAGTCGCTGTGAGGTTCTTGGTCAATCAGCAATTTGCTTGGCAGTTGCCTCGGCAATTTTCCATTGTCTTGCGCTGTGATTGGAAAGAAAGGGCGCTTGTTGTTACTTCGGCGGGTTGCCTCATTGGGCAGGGAAGTGGCATTACTTGTTGCTGGTTTATCGCCTTTGGCGGTCAAGTTGGTTCTTGCGTTGTGGTCTAGCTCATAAAAAACGTTATAAATCGCAGTTCTTTCTCAATTAAATCATGTGGTTGTGGTAAACATAACAAACAATTTAAGAGGGATTCCCAACGCTTGGCATTTTTGCTTCTACTTCATTTTTAGTGGTTACGGAACAGTGCTTTAGGTTGGGTGGTAGCGTTGCTCACCCCTTAATTGGGCGTTGAGGCTGTAGAATTTCTCCAAAATAGACGTTTTTAACGTCTATTTACTAAAAAACAAGTTGGTTGTTTTTTGAGCTTGCGGTGTATCGATGCCTGTGATCTAATAGATATTATTCACCTAC
>NZ_BMII01000008.1 GCF_014641855.1 Shewanella inventionis | reverse complement strand
TGAGCCCCATATTAAAAAATTCTCAACTTATTGCTTCATATCGATGAGAATTACACAAATCAGGCTACAGGCTTTGTTCAGAAAGGTTTTTCATAACATTTTAGGGTGTAAAACGTGTAACGGTGAACAACGATGCCATCACCATGGAATTTAGCATGCATAACGCGCTTTAATGCTGTTTGTTATCCCCACTTCAATTGCACGATTACGAATATCGTGCAATTGAAGTTGTAGTAGGATTAACTTTATCAACATCAAAAGGTTTGATAATGCTTAACAAACCATAGTTAAGGAAAAACCAATGGGAAGGGCTTTCTGTAACAATAAAGTGGCATTGATGCTCTTTATCTGAATATTTAACCAAGACAACGACATACTTCCCCATACCCTCGACATCCGTTTCAGACAATATAGTCACATCGATATTTAACTTGCAGTTGTTTTTTAATTCTACCTGCTCATGGCTCGCTGCCCACTTTGTTTGATATACAACGCATCGAGCGGCTTCAGATAATGTAATTGTTCGCCCAGAAATATAAGCGTTGTACTTATGTACTGAGTATTTAAGTGCATAGTTACCCTTGTTAATTTGTTCGCTCTCATGGGCACACAAAGGAGTCATAATTTTTTCCTGTCTAAAGTGTGAAACCAGTTAATTAAACCCTCATTTTTCTTCTAACCGGTGTTTAGCCGAGCATGTTGGTTACAATTATCTTAATCGTATAGATTACATATTCCAAGATGCATATGAGTCATGGCATTATACTAATGAGAATTACACTCATGTTAGCGCCACGTATGTCACGGAAGAATACGGCGAGATAATGTCAGAAACTATTGTGATTGAAGTTAATTGATCCACATATTCTCAAGTTGGAACTGTTGTTGCGTGAGCTAATAACATTAAAATTGGCTCACGCAGCCCACAGGAAATCACCAGCATAAACGAATAATTGAAGTTAGTTATTGAATTCTTTTAAATCCAAACGGTTTTTGGGTGTGAATGAGCGAGCACGTTCCATTTTTTTTTCGTAATCGATTTTCATTTTTTCATAACGCGACTTAAATGATTTATAAGAAAGTTTACTTATTCTCTGAGTATCCTCAAGTACGAGGCCATTATAAGAATCGACTTCTTCAGCGTATTCACGATGATAAACACTCACTTTTAACGGGGGAGCGGTAACCAGCATACGTTTAATTGTCGGTAGCAATAAAGCTTCGTCACCCACAGTGCGAGTTGTTTTACGGCCTGTTCCTTTTGACGGGCTTAAAGCGGCGATGTTCCCGTTGGAGTCTAATAATCTTTGTCTCCAACGGCAAATGGTTCGCCAGTTCACAGAGTTGTCCAGCTTTAATCCTGCAGGCATATTTCTCAACAACGGTGTAATGTTTTTATCAGTCCACCCTTTGTGAATATGCTTATCTAAATAGTCGAGTATGCGATAGCGGCGCAATGCAATAGCAAAATCAACAGAATCCAACAGTCGCCTCCGTATCTAAATCTATAAACAAAAACCGAAGCTTTCTTTGCAAAAAAATCAATGGTGGCGCTAAAGGCATGTGTCATTTATGTGAACCAAACGGAATTTAGAAGTTTTGCTAAATCCCCTGTTCAGCATTGAATTTTCTGGATGATTAATTTATTCAAAAACAACACAATTATCAAACTTATCAGCTTTAAATATTTTTTGAAATCTCGCCCGAGTCTAAACTTTTGTAATCGTATAATAGTTCGCATGCATTATAAAAATAATTAAAACAATCTGTTAGCCGGTACGTTGATCGTTTGTAACCAAAATAAAACAATATTGGGTTATTATCAAGTTACTAGTCACAATAGCTAATGAGTAGAAATTTTTCACTTCAATCTATAATATACTTAACATGGTCTTGAAAAGTATACGGTGACGAAATGAAAAACAGAAATTACGAACATACTATTGCTAAGTGTGTCGATTTGGTTGAAAAGCAATTCACAAATATAGCACAATTATTGCCTCAAATTAAATTGGCTATTGAAAGTATTGCAACAGCGAACCTCGATAACATCTACCCGGACCGAGATTTCAATAGCAACAGCAAGTTTCATAAAATTAATGCATATCAACAGCAACACCAAATCTCTAAGTTATTAAGTGCTACGGCGTTTAGGGATTGTAATCTGCAGAACCACATGACCTATGGTGAGTTTTTTAAGATAACTACTCGGTATTTTGCCATTAAAGACATTGATATTAACAACGCTTCATTACAGTTACATTCGACTGCAAACAAAAGTGAAGATATCAGTTCATTCAAGATCCAATTCGATTGGCAAGGCGGGGTGGTTGAATTTGCCTCTGAATTAGAAATTAATAATGGATTTTTAAACCTAGATGATTCATTCGCATCTGTGGGGTTTGCAAACGATCAAATGAAGGTTTTTGAAATGTTGGAGCCTTCTTCACCTAATGAACGTTTAAAAATTACCGGGATTGAAAGAGAGTTTATTAACGGATTTGGTTTCGATCAGCGCATAGAGTCGAACATTGTTGCAAATTTTCACAGCATGAACGATTTGGATAAAATTGAAAGCATTCAAACTAAAGACGCCATGGCAATGCTCGTTACTAACTATCTTGAACTAGCGATGGAAGGAGACGTCACAAGTTACGAACCAGTGAGGCGTATAATCGCTGAATATTTAGCCTACAACCCTCATGAACGACCAAAGGTTATTGATGAAGCCTTTTATAAAAAAATCCACAAATTGAGTGTTGATAGCTGGATCGATTACTTAACAAAACTAAATAACACGATTGACACACTTTTCAGTGATGAGACACTTGAATTCGTTCTACCCAATACTAACACCGCCAAAGTAAAAGCTTTTGTTTTGAGGCAAGCGTTAACATGCAATGACTGTCTTAATGACCCAATTGCACTTTATGCGCTCAAAGCAAGTTGTGACACTGATGCATTGTTTACTCAGAACGGTGTTATCGACGAACAGCTTAAGGTACACAAACATGCCATTGAAGATATTACAGAAAGCTTTGCTTTATCGAGTAATATCGACGAACTGATAACCACACACCAAATAACAACAGACCATCAATCAAATAAAGCCGGTGATATGTTGTTGGTAAATTCATTATAGAAGGGCCTGACTGTAGGAACGCAACGTGTTATGTATATTTAAGAGAGTCTTTAAGAGAGTCAGATATCCTAAGTTTTGAGGGACGATTCGCGCTATTGGAGTCGTTAACGTTATCTTTAATATTTGCAAGAAAAACATTCGATGCTTGGTATGACGCAATGAATTCAAGGTACTCGAAAATTTGTAAAGGTATTGCAGATCCTGAAAACGCTTTATGTTGTGGCACACTTATTTGAACCCGCGTAAACTACAATCATAGTTGGTTCAAAAAAGTATGGTGTTATATGTCAGTATATTTAAGCCTTGGCAAAGATACACAAGGCAACTTTCATCACATCAACTCGCAGAAGTCAGGTAAGGGTGATTTGTCCTGCCCTTTTTGCCTCTGCAAGTTAATTGCTGTGAAAGGCCAAACTAAGGCAGCCCACTTTCGCCACGATGGAGAAACCTGCAACGAGTCTTTGAATGAAATCCCGCAAATCCCTGCATGGCATCACTTTCACCTCAACTATCCATTAGAGGTCATTCAGGCCTTAAAAGAAGGCTATCAAGCGGATAGCAAGTCGCCAAACGTATTTCAGCACTGGAAGTCAGGTCTGCATCGGTTTCCGCGTGCAGCAAAAGCAGAATTATTTAATCGGAACGACTACACAGATAATCTCATATTTACCGATATCGCGAGAACTATCCTTGGCACCTTACCGCTGATGAGATTTAGCCAGTGGATGCGCAACAACTTGCAAATGCGCGTCCACACCTTGCGAGAAGAAATAGTTCAAGGCACAAGGCATCGAGCGTGGCTTGATATTGAGGCACACCGTCAGCAGGCTATTCTCAATGCTTCACTCTATCTGTTTGAGTATCAACTAGCGGATAATGCCGTGATTCATAAAGTTGGGAGAACAACGAGAACGCCAGAACAACGTTTGAAAGAAACAGAACTCGATCTAGAAAAGGCGACAGGCAAAGCCGTAATAAAAAGCACTGTTTTGCGTAACGTTGCGAATTGTGGCCACATTGAAAAGTATGCTTTATATAAATATAGCAATCTGTTAGCTAATATTGGTTCTCACACGGAATACCTGGTACTAGATGCCAAATCATTGAAGCGATTGAAAGCAGAATTTACCACACTAACTAACAACGCTGACCCATTCAACAAAGCGGAGCGATTCATTGTTACAGGCCGTTGGAAGTATGAAGAAAAACGATTAGCAGCCTCTAAACGTGGCATCGAACTAACCCAGCGCGAAAGCGCTAAGTTTGGCCGACCTAAAGGTTCAACCATCAGCACTGACGATTTTCTAATGAAGCACTCTGATATTGTCACCTGCTTAGAACGTGGGCGCTCTATCAATCAAACCGCAGAATTTACAGGTAAAGGACGTTCAACCGTCAAGCGAGTAAAAGCAGCCATGAACAAATGCGGAAAAAATGAATATGACTGTAATAATCCACGTTAACTCGATTAAGGATTGGCAATAGGCAATCTAAAATATACTTTTCATGTACCTGCTTTGTTGTTAATGAGGGTTTTATTTGATAGCCTTAAATAAACGAGGCTTTAACAATCAAAATTATTGATGGTGTGAGCATCAAAACTACTCATCACAGGCGAGTTTATGAGAAAAAAGTCCGATTTCTACCCACTTGTTGCAGAAGCCGCCCTAAAGTCGATTGAAGATGATCATCAAAAATATGAAGAGTGGAGAACAGCAGTTATACGAGCAATTTCCGAGCTCAGAAGTAGTAAGTTAGCCGATTATCCGTCCCATATCACGACCGTGTTTCGTCAATTTACAGATAGTGTAAATATTGTTGAGCGAGCCCCTGTTTTTGGTGTTGATTTGAATATTGACACCTTAACTAATAGTTTTAATGATGAATCGATTTCTGAGATGGCTTCCATATTCGGTGAAGATTATGACCTAAAAAAAGTTTACCAAAACTGGTTCTTCCTGGAGAAAAAATTAGCTCATTGCGACCTTCAATCTTTTAGAAGCGTACAAAACCCTGATGGATGTTTTAAGTTGACATTAACAGACGAAGCAAAAGACCTGAACGTGATTATCTTTATTGATGAACACGGTAAAGTTGACTCAAATAACTTTGTTGAATCAAATCACATGGGGTGCTGGATAATAAGCGATCTGAATATTACCCCGCCTGCAGGCATACCGCTAACATCGCATTCAAAGTCGGTGGACCCGCTCAATACAGGAAAATTAAAAAAAATACTCAAGGAAAAAGAGTTTTTTGACGAATACAGCGCCGAAATCAAACTGTTTATAGCGACATTATGTAGAAAGGTACTGGAAGGCGTTAAAGTGGATTTGACTGACTTTAGCGAGCTTATTTCAAACATCCCAGCGTCACTTATTTGCGAAGGTGCTGAAATATACAATAACAACATAACAGATGTACCTGATGACACTGAAGCATGGGCTGAATCATTACGGCACCTTCACCGACTAATCATCAAAGCCGATAAGTCATGTAACTACGAGAACATTATAGATGACATGATTTCCGGCGTAATTGCGACCAGTAAAAATGACGATGATAAGGCTAAAATCTTAATATCGCTGGCTGCTATAAAAGACGATGGTAGCCGCTTTGGGTTATACCTGGAAAATGAAGCATCTAAATTCTTGATGCTATCTCAAGCTTGGAAGCCTGCAATTGAGTTATACAATGAAGAACAGGCCTGCTTGTCACTTAGCGCTGCAATAGACGAAATAATATCCATAGGCACCTATACCGCAGAAAATGTAAAACAAACGGATTTAATAGTCGATGTGAAACAAAATAACAGCCTTTGATATTTGCCCACATAAGCACAAAAAGACTATTTAGCAACAGATTTAGAGCAATACAGCCCGATAAAAGAATGGTTTATTGAGCGCGGAATCAGGAAGCAATAAAGGCTAAAGTCCTTAAGGAAAATGAGGCAGAACATTAAACATAAACACACATCAGAATATGATATCAAGTTATGCAAAGCGCATTAAGTCAGATGTTACTTGGTTAGAAAAAAGCTAGATGAGGCAAATTGTCTATTAGAAAGAATTTATGCCTCGGGTGCTGATTTGAATGAGTTAGAAAAACCAGTGTATGATTATCTAACTAAGCGATAGGAAAAAACGATGGCAGTCTTTGCTAAAAATCTCAATAAACAATGGCGTGAAGCGTTCGAATATTATGAACGAATTAGCGGTTTTGAGCCTTTATTTCAAGAAGAAATAGACTCTGGTGAATGCGATGTGGAAGATGCTTGGTCAAGGAATATTAAATTTTTGGAAGATGTGCTTGCTGATGTTTCACACGCTAGACCGCCACAATAGTTAATAAAGGAAACACCATGATAACAGAAGCAACGAATATGATTTTGAAGTGCCCTGATGACACATTAGAGGGAATAGCAGAACGCTCATTGTATGAACTTCAAAATCGAAAAAATAAAAAACATCTTGTGAAAATGAAGTCACTTATTGAGCACCTTTTGGGTGAGCTTGAACACGATTTAGCTTAAGAGGAAACAGCATGGGATCAGTGAATAATGAACTCGAAGTGCAAGCAATTGAGTATAGCGAAGATTGCAAAACGGCTGTAGTTGAATGCCCTGAGTGTAACGAGCGGCATACTCATAATGCTTCATCTTGGATAATAAATAACGATGGTATTTTTTCTAAAACGTGTTGGTATGGGTTTACCTGCAAATGCGAAAGAGACGTCATTTTTATGCTGTCTTTTGAAAACCAGTAACAAAAAACTTTAGGTAGGAAATTATATGAAAGCGAATAGCTATCATCCAATGTGGTATCAACGTAATAGGCCATACGCCAAATTCAGCAAACAAACAGTAATTAGCCATGGGTTTACGGGGTCAGCTATCAATGAAATCCAAGGTCGTATTGGTAGGGAGTGGAATACTGCCCTTGATGTGAAAAGGGTAGACAAGGATGACGTTACTCTAGACATTATGCCTGAAATCAGCTTGGCCTTTTATTATGGTGCATTTGCAGCAAATGGTTACAATTTATTCTCGTTTACGAATACTCTTGGTGAAATGTTGGCTAACACATCTGCTGCCGATATCCCCATTAGCGCATTAAAATCTCCATATCCTGTTTATTTTATTCAGTTCCACAAACCAATTTATTGGGGCAAGCTCGAAATTACTGGGGCTTATGTAATTGATGAAGAAGCAATCCCTGTGCTTCAAGTTTGCCTTGTTATAAAACCGATAAGTGAAACAGCTCATTGGTTATCTTCACCTTCGGGCTACTTTTATTTGCCATTATCGAGAGATTCAGAAGAATCGCTTGGTAATCTAATCGATAAGACTATCGATGCCGAAATTGTGAATAAATGGAAACACGCCACCAATTCAATGCCAATCCTAGATGTGAATGTAAAAGACATTCGAGGACAAAGGGCTAAACGCGAAACTATGGATCTCAGTAGTGCGAAAGTCTCTATAAAAGAAGCAATGGGATATGTGGCGAACTGTCTATGCTATTTATCAACACATGATACATTCGAAAACGAATTGCCTACGGACGCTCCACCCGCCTTATTGGAAAAATTGGCAACAGCTAAAACAGATAAACAGAGGCATAAAATTCAAAGTCAATTAAAGTCTATGGGATATTTACCTGTGACTTATGTAAGAATTAAGGCCGATGACGTTAACGAACGAATGGAGATACGAGATTCCGTCGATGCTGGGCGACGACTGCATTGGCGTCGAGGACATTGGCGAAATCAGCGTAAAGGCAAGTCTCTTTCAGAAACACATATCATATGGATTAAACCAACATTAGTTGGCGAGGGGGTTGCACAGGATATAGCACGTGAGTACCGCATAAGTTAAATCAAACACGGAATCCTGTCGAGTAAGTGAATTAGCGTTCTAGGATAATGCATGACTTCAAGAATTTATATAAATGGGAACAATAACATCGTTGCTGGTCGCAACATCGTTATTAATAATGGAAAGGTTATTGTTGACGGTAAAGATGTAACTCCTGAAGCAAAGGTAATCACCATTACTGTTGATGGAAATATCGAATCTTTGAAAGCTGACGCCTGTTACCAAATTAATGTATCAGGCAATACTGGTAACATTCACACACAATCTGGTGATGTTAAATGCGGCAATGTAGGCGGCTCAATTAGCACTATGTCTGGTGATGTTGAATGTGGTTCGATAAACGGAAGCGTGTCAACAATGTCAGGTGATGTAAGCCATCGTTAACAAGAAACTACTTCGTACGGGGTACAGTTGCATCGACAATATGGCGAAATGTAGGTTACATAAGAGCGATATGTATGGCTATTACATTCTATAGGGTCAAAGAGGGTGAGTTTGTGCGTTTGATGGAGACTCAGACTATCACAAAAATTATCGCGCAAGAAAGTGCAGATTTACCAATGAAGTTTCACGTAGTTGGTATCAACCCTAAAACTGAAATGGCTTACGCAATTAGGCATGGCCGAACGGATGAACTGAGAACCTGGAGGCTCGATAATTTAGGTCAATTTTTAAAGCCTCTTCAAGTCAATTCTTGGGAAGTCCAGTTTAAATATAAATGATGGGAAATAGCATGACTAAATACATAAAAATCACAGAAAAGGAGTTCGCCTTGCTTCATAGTGCAGTAGAAGAAAAAGTAAGTCTCAGTGAGGGTGCTGACTGTAATGATTATATAGCTGAAACAAAAAAGACAGTTGCAGCTATGAATCGAATAATAGACCGTAATGGTTTAAAACAAGGTTTTAAAATTGACCGTAAAAATCAAATTATTTAATGGGATACATATGACGGACAAATTATCACATGAAATGACATACGCAAGCACAAAGGATGGTATGTCAAATGATAGACCAACAATGTTAAATGAATACTTAGCTCATATTAATACCGATAAAGATATATGGGATCAACGCCTAATACACTTTATCAACGGCTTGCCCCCATCCTTAGTCGATGAGTGTCTAGCTAAGAAACCCAATGCTTTGTTAACAGTCTTTATTATTGATGATTTGTACTTGTTTGAATCGTCCAACAACAATATTGAAATATCAAATTATTTGAATACTGTTCAAGGCTTTAACGGTTCGATTCCTTTTCATAAAGCAGCTCGCATACAACATTTACAAATGTTATTTCCATTTGCGTATTTTTTAATGAATATCACAGAGGGTAATCTTAAGGCAGGAAACGATACTGCTTGCTTTCACTGCATTAAAGAAGTGCTTGAAATTATACAAACAGAAGTGGGCCTTGAACTAATCACAAGCCTTGGAGAGGATTACGTATGAAGCATGATAATTTTGACAATCCCGTATATAAAAAGGTCGCGGGTTAACAAAATCGAAATATAGGAAATAGCGATGAAATTTGCATTGGGAATAATTGAAGATGGTCAAGCAATAGGTTGGGACGAAATGACCGATCAAGACCATGCTGTAAAAATAGCTTGCGAGCGGTCGATTATTAATACAAAAGTGCATTGCATTATGACTGGTGAAAGTGCAACAGATGAAAATGGTGAAGTAATTTTTATAGTGATTGGTGGTCATTTTTACAAGCCATATGATCTTTAATGCAGCATAAACCGACTGATGGGAACTAGCATGGAACTTATAAAAAAAGGTGTTATAGCTGTTGTAGTCTGCATTTTAGCGGCAGTTTTACTAACCCCCTTAGTACAGAAAGCTGTAGAACAACATGATGAAATAAATGCCACGGGTAATAACTGAATAGTAGGAAATAGCACATGGCATTTGGAAAGATAATATTTAACAAAAAAGGTCGATGGCATTGGTGTAGTAGTGAGTTTGATATTGTTTTAGAACTCAAGGAGAAGGATTTAGAAATGGAGTGGTTTACTGCTGAAATATTTTATCCTGACTTCCCTGATTACGATACTGGTATGCACAAAGTTGAGGTAAAAGAATTGCTCTCCAAACCTGACAAGTTAATACCGTTAATTATCAGTCCTGAATTGCGTGAAAAGCTCTTTCGACCATAAAGGAAATAGTATGACTCAAGTACCAACTGATGTGAGCCGCCCAATAGGGGCATTGCACACGCTGGATTTGGCTGTTTCAATGCTAGACGGTTGTAGCGTTCTCGGTGAAAAAGACCAAGGCGCATTAAACAAAATTGTTAGACGATTGATCAACATGCGTGACCGACAACTGAGTGTTGCTGACAGAGCATATTCAGATTTACTTAAAGAAGTTAACCGATAGGATACAACGATGAATAAGAAGTTCATTACTGTCGTTTTCGAATACGAGGATGGGGCGGAACTTCCAGCTCGAATTACCGCCGCATTTGCTAAAAACGAAGCGTTTCATGGCGTGAAAATTTCAGCGGTTTCACTTGAGGATGAAATTACTCGCGTAGAACAACTTGAAGAGCAATTGGCTTAATAACATTCCGATAGGAATTAATTTGTTTATGGACTTGAACACATCATTATCATTTGGTGAAGCGAATAAGGTAGGAATTAGCATAATGTCAGAGTACACATACAACGAAATAAAAAATATTCGTACATCATACGAGGTTGAGAAAATTTACTCTACAAACAAAGGGTTTATCGGGCGAATTCCTGAAGTTGAATATAAGCAAGCTGATGGAACTTGGCGTAACCAAGGTTCGCGTTGGTTGATTAATGAAGATAATGTTCAAGTGATTATGGATAACGGCTTTAAGTCCGCGACTGTCTAAGTGATTTTTGTCAGCAACTCGCAAGTTAAGCACAATCTTTGCCATTATTTTGCTTCACCATTAATATTGATGATGGTCCCGTCCTCATTATCAATCAGCACCGTTGCCATTTTCCACGCGGAAACATGGTAATCGCATTTTAGAGAGTCTTTAATACAATAAGCTCGAGTAACAGGCTTGGTACCTAATGTTTTACTCCATTTGTCATTGTTACTTTTTTTGACTCTGGGATCGCAAAACATCAATCGACCTGAATCGCCATTACGTCGAATAATCCTACCTATGCCTTGAGCCAGCTTTCGTTGAGTGTCAAATCTTAACTGCTTTTGAATAATGTTTACTGCTACTTTTTCACTGATACCACTAGACGAAAAATGGTTGATTTTCTGTTTTTGAACATGCCCTAAGTTTATAAATGGTATGCGGGAAATAATAAGGTTTGCGACTCGTTCATCAAACCCCTCCCAAGCAGCACAGGTCACTAGGATGCCAGAGTTATCATTTCGAAATTGATTGACGTAATCCCGCAATGGGAAGCCTTGTTCATGCTCAATAGGGGTGAGGCCACCAGCGCGTAAAACCTTAGCTATTTCGTAAGATTCATCATAACTGCAGGTCAATATCAAGGTTCGTTTGCCACAATCTTGTAGCGCTGGTAGTTTGATGGCTAGTCTGGCAAATTGTAAAACTCTTCGCAAAAATGAATTATCATATTTCACTTCATTCGATTCGTTTATGTAAATAGGCTTTGGGGCTGAATTGGGTGATAAAATCATTGAGATTCGACCAAAACCATTAGCTTTAAACACTTGTTCTGATAATAAAGTCGCTTTCTTTGACTTAATTGCAGCAGATGTCCCACTCATTAATTTAAATGCACTAAAATCAATTGCGTCGGACGTTAAACTAAGCGTTGCTGAAGTAAAGAGTATTTTTTTGAAAAACTGAGCATTATCTTTTGTTTGCCCAAATAGTTTTGCAGTTAAATAACCCGTGTTGATGGGCGCGATGACTAAGCTTGGGGAGGCATACACCGGTGACCAGGTGATAGTCGGCACAGCGATACTCTTTGAGGTTTCGTTAATCGTATTTATGTACCAGTACAATTCATGATGGATGCTCATCAAGGACTGCAGGCTGTCATAATGAACAGTTTTCATTGCTGTGGTATTAGACAGTGTTTTAGTTAGTGATTTCTCTAACCTGCAGATGGATTGAATAATTTCTGTGTGTTGCGAGTTCTCTTTTGAAATAGCGAGAGCATTACTAGGGTTGTCATGAGCGATATCTGCCAAATAATCGAGCGTTTGGGTGTAGTGTTCAAACACTTCATGAAAATGAATACTACTATTAGCAAGCGTTTCAAAGTGCTTATGATGCACAGCAAGCGAAAAACCTGATTTAAAAATAGATTCTGCGGCAGCACCAATTTTATCAGCCTCATCTATAACTAAATAATCAATCGCCCTTTCGTCATTTAATATTTCAGCACCAGTTTTTATGTGCAACATGAGCATGGCTTGAGTTACCACGACGACATCAGAATTTTTTGAACGTTTTACATCGCGTATATAACATGTCTTCTCTGTAGATGGATGATATGGCTTAATTGATACATCCGATTTGTCTATGTCAAATGGCAACGCAACCGAATTAGATTGATCAAGATAATCACTGTATCTACCTGTGTGTGTGTTGATATCAAAAAGTTCGTGTTCTTCATTTTCACAGACAGACAGCCAATCGAAAAGATGTTTCAGCTTGGCGAGCTCAGCCGGTTCGTCATCAGGTGGATTATCTAGATAAAATCTCACACTTTCTTTGTTAAAATATTCATCCGAACCAAATCTAACCGCGACGGTAGGGCTCCTTGGTAATATAGAAGCCATTTTCTGTATAATGACTTCAATATCTTCTTTCAATTGATGCTGCAAATGCCGTGTAAACGTTGCTATAGCAACCCGTTTGCCATTTATAACAGAATGGCAAATCAGTGGAGTGAGGTATGCATAGCTTTTCCCAACACCAGTCGAGCCTTCGATGATAGCAACCTGTGTTTTTTCTTTGTCGTCTATTAAGCTAAAGAACTCACAAGCTGCACCTGCAAATTGACTTTGAGCCTTTCTATGCTGCCCAAATAAATTGGTTCCAGCGCCACAGTCATTAAATGCATTTTCGACAATTTGCAGGATATCACTCATTATTAAATGATCTCCGCGAAATTAAACACCTTATTTGCCTTTGCCGAGCGATATTGCTCTAATGCCGCTTGCAATAGCTCCCCTGAGACTTCCAGACCGACATAGGGAATTAAAGTAACTTTACCTATTTCTGATAGCGGCAATTTATACCCTGATGAAGATACCGTATAACTCATTTTTATTTCACCGCATCCATTCGCTTTTTTTCCACCAATAACTGGGTTGAACGCGAAATATTCCATCGCTTCTAATAGAAAGCCAAGCTGGATTAAATTGCCGTCGGTCACTTCTAGTCGCATTGAATGGTCTAAAATATCGCCGCCTGGAATGGCCTCGAATCCAGGAAGGGGCATTTGAGTGCTAACGCTCTTGAACTTCTCCAGTTTCTTATCTAAAGCATCTAACAGCTTCTTTTGCTGGTCCTTTTCTAAAGGAGTGGATGCATTTAACATGCTTGAGAGCACTGATTTACGCTGTTTCTTTAATTTTGATGCCTCACTTACGTCAGCCGTATTTTCAAGAAACTCAGTGATGTTCGCTTCATCCAAAATGGCCAACATATTAGGGTCACGCAAAAAATCATCAGAACGAACCCCATCTATAACGATAGGTGAGTTATGTTTAGCAATTGCATGATTCACCGACAACCTGCCTGCAACAAAGGGATCTCCGGCGCCAAATAGACCTACAATTAAATGCTCATTATTAATGGTGTCATAGTCTGCTGGAGACAATCTATCGGATTCTCCTTTGCCTTTGGAGCCGCCTGTGCGATTAAGTTTGTGCGCTTTTAATGACAATGGCTTATCGCTTTTTGTCTTCTCTTGCTCATACAAAAACGCAATATCAGCTGCAGATCTGCGAAGAGTACCTTTGATTGTCGCAGAGTTGATAGATAAGAACTGCTCTCCATGCGAAAAAATACGGGTAACAGGTGTAGGTTGTCCAGAGCGCACACTGCTAGCCAACGATGGTGTTGCACTGGCATAGGGCTGAACAGTTTCGATATGACCGGTAAAGTGGATAATGTTATTCATGGTTCAATTCCTCATTATATTTCGCTAAAAGGTGCGACTAAAACGTTATGTATAATTCGATAGTGATTACTGCCTGCAAACACGGCCATTCCAAAACCAAACCCCTTGCGTTTTCCAAAACCTTGTGAGTACAACTCCATCAGCACTCGTTTTGATGCTGATACTTCTACATACGCATAAGCCTCATTTATTGAGGTGTGTCCCTTTGAGCTGTAAGCAACCCCTTTTTGTAAAACATCAAACCGAGTAACGTTAATGTTCATTGATAAGCATTTCTCAATAAACCATTTCTCTATGTCATCGCTGGATTTTACTGGGTAGAGGCGATCAGTTTTTTTTCCTGATGGTCCGTTATGAATACCGCGACGTATTGCGGGGTTAAGCCGAATGAAGAATGAGGTATGAATTGGGTTAGTGGTATTAACATTCATAAACTCACATTGTTCTGGTACCGGGTTCATAGACTCTTGCAGATTTGGCAGTTCCGCTCTAACTAAATAAACTTTACGATTACCAATACTCAGTGTGGTAAATAAGTATGGGGTTCGCATATTGTCGATACGGTTAATGGCATTGTTTAGCACAAGAAGGTGATCTAAATACGTATCATTTGAACTAGATTCTGCAAATAGAGATATGCAGTGCATATTATTTGCCTTCTCTCAAATATAAGTTGGTAATGATTGCCTCGGGAGAACCAGGCAATGGAAGTAACTTAAGTTCGTTTAGTGATAATAAAACTGGGTAATTACTGGTTAGCTTGACCATTCTCTTTAAGTTGGCTTCACTGATAATTTCAAATTGCTTCTCGTTATTGAGGCTCAAAAATTGATTGAAATTAGAACTACTTATACCTGATGACTTCAATGAAGGTCCAATCTCTTTGCATTGTCTCACATTAACACGCATGGGGTTCTGCCCGGTGATCCAGACGACAGTGCCCTTACTGATCTTAAAAGATTCAGTTTTATTGGCTTTTGATTGGACAATTAAGACAACCTCACTTTCCATGTCGTAATCATCAACTAAAAAACTTGCTAATAAATGGTGTCCATCTTTTTTAACATCAGGTGTAAGGACCCGTACATTTGGTACTTCAGGAAGTAAAATATCACCCAGGACAATCGAGCGGCCTTTTTGTATGATAAAAAAGGTATCTTTTTGCTTTAAAGTAATCGCATTGTTTTTAGTGAATTGTGGAACAGGTGTGGATAGGAATTCGTTGACAGGATCGTGTAAGAGTTCTGCGTTGATATGCGACTTCAAATGAGTGATTAAGTTTTCATAGATGAATTTTTCAGTTTTCAAATCCATTGTCTAATCCCATTGTTAATTTACCAAAAGAATAAATTATATAAGGCTATTGTTCAAGCCTCATAAATTAGTTATCTTAAATGCGTCAAACACATCTCGGGTGAATAAATGGATAACCTAAAAATCACATTAAAATTTCTGACTCCTGTGATCGCATCTGAGCCAATTCACATAGATGCTGTTCTCGCATACGCGAAATTCAAACACACCAATGACCTAGATGCGGCGCATAACCGTTTGCCAATCAAGAAAACTAACGGCGTATATCACGCAAGTGCCTTAAGGCTACAAAGCCCTGCCAGAATAGTGAAGGCCGATTTTAATGGGTCGCTGCGTCCTCAAGATATGAATACGCGCCTATTTGCGCCAAACGCACTTAGAGGAAGTAAATACCTATATATCGACACAGCTAGAGGCGAGCATAAGGCTGAATTAAATAGCTACATCGCTTATGAGTCGTTGCATTCAACTGGCTATTTTTTTGTCGTAGGCGATAAGGACGAAATAGAAACATTACTAAATACGTATGTTTTTGGTATCGGAAAGAAATCACACGCCGGATTTGGTCAAATAGAGTCAATCAGTATTGAAATCATAGATGAAGATAAGTCGATTTACTGCGATGAACTAGGTGTTATGCGCAATACACCTATGCATGTTTTCAAAGAACTCGGTTATAAAAAAACTTCGATAGTAGATAGCGAGCTTGCTACTTATTTTCCCCCATACTACAAAACCGAACCTGTTGAATGTGTTGTACCTAGCTCACTTTTTTATGATAAATTATTTGAAGTCGCGGTAGATGATTTCTTTTAATTCGCTTGTTCACGAGCATTAAAATAAAAGCATAAACTATATGCAATTCACCTGTTTACGGGTTTGTTTTTAATTATTTACGCGACAGAAGAGGCTTTAAATGGAACACTATATCGTTACGAATGTTGATTTTTTTTCAAAATCTGAAAAAAAGCAGGCAATTAGCGCGATCATTGCAGCTGTTCACGATATAAATCACAAAAACAGCCACCCAATTGCTCTCACATTTAACGCAAACGTCGATTTAGGTGAAATAGACAGCATAACTAAAATTGGGCTTGTAGGGGAAGAAAACTCACTAATCCAGGCCAATTCATCGAGATTAGCGCTACTAAATCAAGATTTAGGGATTATATTCACAACCCCTAAAAAATTTGATGGTGATGAGCCTCTAATCTATTTAAGATCTAAACCTGAATTGGACCCCGCAGGATATCAGGGACAGGTAAAGAAAAGGGCTATTAATACGGCTAAAAGATTAGCGCGATTAGGTACCCCAGAAACAGTTGCACAATTGCATGCTAAACATATGACAAACCTATTCACATTACAAAAAACAACTCCTCACCTTAGAATTAGACAGCGGTCTAACAGTAATGACAGGCTATTTAACCTTTGCATTATAAAGGTTCCAGAAATTCAACCGGCACATTGGAGTCGAAAAGCTGACATCTACGGACTAAGACAAGTTGTGCGACTACTAAATTAACCATTCATTTTTTAACTTGATATAAGATATTGTTCATAAAGAAAATTCTCAATACTGTTGTTTCCTAGGTATAATATCGAAACATGACCTAACCACATGTATTAGTTATCTTTATAGTAAATAGATTGCTGCTTAGCGCCGAGTGCGCGATTGAGAATAGATTAAACACTCAAAACGCGGTCAAACGGCCGCTTAGCGCCGAGTGCGCGATTGAGAATAGTAACAGGGCGATATCCAGAAGATACAGCGAGCTTAGCGCCGAGTGCGCGATTGAGAATTTAATGAGTTTTTTAACAGCTGGGGTGAGTTTGCTTAGCGCCGAGTGCGCGATTAAAAATGAAATCGTTCCCTACACACCAAGCAAATCAACTTAGCGCCGAGTGCGCGATTGAGAACGATGCTAATGACTATCGTAGTGCTGAAATGACTTAGCGCCGAGTGCGCGATTAAGAATATATAGGATGTCTGATGAACACGAAATCAACTTAGCGCCGAGTGCGCGATTAAAAATGAATTCGTTCCCTACACAGTCAAGCAGATTAATTAGCGCCGAGTGCGCAATTGAGAACGATGCTAATGACTATCGTAGTGCTGAAATGACTTAGCGCCGAGTGCGCGATTCATAATAGTTAGCAAGAGACGACTGCACATATGCATAGAGCCTTAACGCCAGGTGCGAATACCTATCAAAGTTATTATCTTCGCTTTATATAATTTTGCAATGTTCGAGGGTCTTTATGACCTGTACGCCCCATAATGTACAGATCTGTTTTATCATTTTCTGCTAGTTGTGTAACACAACCGGATCTCAAAGAATGAGCCCCTATTTTCGATACCGGTAAGCCTGATTTGAGTGCATAATGTTTTATAAGTCGGTAGATGTCATTCCCACTCATTATTCCGCGTGTTTTCCCAGTGTCCTCATCAAAACCGTATTCCCGAATTGTACGCTTATCACGAGAGATACTTCTGAACAAATGGCCATCAGTAATACCAGATTGTTCTATCCAATTTTTAACGTAATCATATGCCGCAAAATGCTCATCTACGGGCAGCTCCTTCCACTCACGCTCATTGTTCTGGTTAGCTTTAGAAAACTCGATATCAACATGAAGGGCGTTGCGACGAAATGAAAGATGCTTAAATTTAAGTGCGCACAGTTCAGAACGTCGAAAACCACCTTGCAATCCCAATGTTAATATTGCTTTATCACGAATAGCTTTAAGTGAATTATCAGGCCCAATGGCATCAATCAAGCGTTCTAGATCAAAATACATTATTGGGTCTTGAGTTGTATTTTTCGTGTCACGACCGCGAACTCTCTTTAGACCATCGAGAGCATCAATACAAATTTGATGGTCTGTAGGTGAGGGGAAACCATTCTTTATATGGAAGTATTTAATTGCGGCAAGCCTAGTTGCTATCGTATTAACTGATAGCAACTTCCCATATTGGCTTAAGCAATGGTTTGCTTGATAAGAGATGAATACAACTATGGTTCGAGGATCTGCAGGTAAGGCCTTTGCACCCTTATCACTGCAAAATTCAAAGAAAGGCTTAATATTGCTTTCATAAGTTTCAATGGTTTTAGGTGAGCGCTTGTTGTTCAATAAAAATGAAACAGTATCAGCATATTCATTGAATGATGATGGTAATGTGTCTTCAAAAAAGAAACCTTCATCATCTTTTAAAGTGACTTTGCCACTGTATTTAGTCATCTTATTCATTTTTCTTCACCAAACCTATATTTATCAGTTTCTTAAGACTACACCTACGTATCATAAATGCAAGAGTTTAAAGAAAAATCTTTAATAATAGCCAAAATGCAATAACTGATATAGTATTTGATAAGTACATTTTTATGATGGAATTGATTCTATGACTGAACTAAAAACTTCCGATGTTGCTGATACTATGCTTCATCATGGTGGATATTTTACAGCAAAGACCCTTGGGCAATTGCTTAATATTGACTCAAAAAAGGCGTCTGGTTATCTATTTAATGTTAGAAACGCAAAAAAGTATGAGGTTGTGGATACCGGTCTTCCTAACCGGATGGTTAAAGTGATTTCGATATCTAATCGAACAATTAGCAAAAATGAGTTATGGCGTATGGCACTAGGACTAAATAACAATGCGGTAAATAGACCTCAAGGTCATGGCATAACAAACAGATCGTAGTTAGGTAAGGGCCGAATGAACGAGCCCAGGTAATGATGTACAATAACAATGATAATAAAATCAGCAGTAATATTACGGGGATTGATCGATGGAAGTGTTCTATGCACTGATTAAAAAAAAGGATTGGTCCGATATTTTTAGGCACGTCAATAAACACAAAGACTACGCCAAAAAAAATCCAATTGAGTGGGCAAATATCTGCAACATATTAGGTGAGGAATTCGTCAGGTATGCGTCCAATGAGAAGCCAGTTCTAGTAAAGGATCTATGTCAAAAGTACCTTATTTTTGTATCGCATAATCTCTTAACGCTCAGGGATGACCTTCATATACAGGTAGAAAATATTGGTCTAGAAGCGACATTGATTGAAGACTTTAATGCAGTCCCAAACTACTTGAAACTGTGCTCAAAGAGTGAAAAGGTGCTTAATTATAAATGGAAAAAGAAAGTTAACCCAGAGACTAAAAAGCCATCAAAAACGGTTAAATCACCGATGATTCATTGGTTAAGCCCACTATTTAAAAGTGAGCAAGAGTTGTATTTCTACCAAGCTCTGAGGGATATTTACCCTAACTTATTTATCTACCCCAACGTAGCACTTAAAAATATTTTTGATTACGACCAACTAAACTCATCACTAACTAAACCTGAACAAGATTTCTATTTTAAAGGGGTAGTTGATTTTGTTATTTACGAACCTGACGGGTTACAGCATCCACTATATTTCTTCGAGCTAGATAGTAAATATCACGACACTGAAACTGCGAAGTACAATGATTCGTTAAAAAATGCAATATTTGATGCTGCTGGTATAAAACTACACCGGGTTCGATTAGATAGTCGAACGCTAACACCAAAGCATGAATTCAAACAGATTATAAAAGGCTTATTAGGTTAGTTTTAAAAGCAATTCAAACACATAAATGCATTAGCAATACCAAACAAACTGAAGGAAAAACAATGACTAATAATGACAATCAAGCTTTAGACCCTCAAGCTTTAGACCCTCAAGCTTTAGACCCTTCAGTATTAAGGGGTGCGTTGTATAATAAAAATCACGACCCAGCAACTATAAAATCATTGCTTACGGAATATAAAACAACTCCATATCAGGTTAATCTCATAGCTTCTAAAATGTGCTCAGTTGGTGACTTAAACAACCTTAAAACAGCAGCGGAGAAGGGTATAGATCTCTTGTTTGATAACGGTGATTTCGTTGTCGAAGCTGCTATAAATGGTCATATTGAGGTCTTAAAATATTTAGTAGAAAACCTAGGCGCTGACGTTACCGTAAACAATAATGCTGCTTTGAGATTTGCTTCAGGTCGGGATAACCCTGAAGTCTTGGGATACTTATTGGAGAAGGGCGCCGATATCCATGCAGATAATGACTGCGCGTTGTATTGGGCTATAAAAGATGGGCAATACCAAAATGTAGAAGTATTAGGCATGTTTGGTAAATTTCAAGACGGACACGGCCATCCTTTGGATGTACAAAACTGGACCCTAAATGAAAAGATGCTTTGCCACATTATGGCGTTAATGATTGACATTAACGTAGTAGACCAGACAAAAAATGTTGTTATTGATAAGGAGTTAAGTCAAGCGGCAAATGACTCAACCATCAGTAACTCACTGTAAAACAGGCTCATTAAAAGCAAACTTTGCCACCTATTTGATGTGACGTTAACCACTAAATCGAAAGAACGTTCGATGGGTTTTTATATTCGTTATGCGAAAGATATGATCTGATCTCATCGTGAGACGGAATAGGGAACTTATTTATTAACAAATTCATAGCATTTCTGACTCGCTCGTCATTCAACGGAAACCAATAATTTAAAAAAGCAAAATCGATATTTCTCCTTTGAATAGTCGAATCTATTAATTCATCCGACTTAGGAACTAAATAGCGGCAGCCCTTCAAATTCTGTGTTACGTCCATGAAATGTGGTGCATTCTTGAGTACAGGATCTTTCACATTGAATCGAGTAATGACAGCAACACCCATGTCATGACATGCATAAATCGAGTCAGTTACTTTATAGACAGGATCGGCTAAATTATCGTAAAAATAGAAGGCCCTAAATATCCCGTTTTTCTGAGCATTGGAAATGGGAACGTTATTGGTATCAGGGTTATGTCCATTAGTTTTTCGTGATGTAAAAACAAAGTCATCATTGAACAGCTGCTTCCATCCACTAATTCCTGATTCTGTGCTTCTATTAGTTGACCTGTATGATTCGGTACGATAATAGTATTTTGGATTTGTTGTACTATGTATATCAAATACTTCAAAATTTTCAGATTTAGCTAATTTCTTCATATATTCAAGAACTTGGTCAACATCTAAAGTTCTGAGTAAATATTGTACATCATCATTAGCAAAATTTAGTTTAGACTCGCAAGCCGCAGACAACGATAGTTGTTTGTTGAAATTGACACTTTTTTTGCTTGGACTAAACGCTGCCATCCAATCATTTAAAATCCCCATTACAAATCCTTATATAGAAAAGTCGAATCCGATTGAGTTTTGAATAAGTGCATTACGATGTCAAGTTCCCAAAAATCACTTTTACTACGGGCAATCTTTTTTGTCCAACTTTCACTTTAAGAGCAAACATAATTGTCTCTGCACAAAAAACCTAAGCTATAAAAATTTCGCCTACTCTACGTCCCATAAGTCTCATTATGATACGTAGAAAAAATGAGGCGAAAATCAAAAGGCATGCAATAGAATGGTTGCACATTTTTTCACAAACTAAAAATGCCAGTATAAAATCCCACAAGAAATGACGTAGCGAACAGATGCAAAATTGATGCTTAAAGTCACTTTAAGTCCGTGCCTTATTGATAAAAAGACGCCAACCATATAGAATGGTTGCACATTCTATTAAGATATTGCTGCTCACGCCCCTATGTTAAGCAATATTCACGTAACACCATCTCTTAGGTTGCAGGTTGAATTATGAGTAAAGCAAATAAACCACAATGGAAATATCAGTATATAACCCCGACTTCGGGCAGAAAGCTTTATTTGTTAGCACCTGATGAATTAATAACAGCTGCACCAATTATTAAAAATACTTTGAGATTAAAATACGATAGTAAATATATTCCTTTAAAACTCTTTAGGACTATTTCACAAAAAGAAATGGAGAACAGAACCATTGAACTACAAAGAACCTTGCGGGAATTTAATAAACAATACAAGAACGGCTTATATCAAGAGTTTGTGAATAATGATATTGAGTTGGAGCTGCATATTGTTACTGTTGTTAATATGTACTGTAACCAAATATTCTCTGACGATGGTTGGAAACATATTAGAAAACAGATAACTCAAGCTAACAAACGAAAAAAAACGACAACTGTTGTATTGGATGAAAGCACTTACATTATGTTGAGTCAATATATGGCTGATCAAAAAATAAAAGTACATACGGAGGCTGTACACCAACTCCTTGTTGATGCCAAGTTAATCGAAGATAAGTTTGAGGTTTTGTAAAAATTAAAAAAGTACGCCATATGCACTATAATTAATAAGTAGCTTTGTTTGAAACTAATGCGTTAGAAAAATCAGGGTAAGAGTTAATATAAAGGTAACGATTTGGTAGAATGACAATTTCTTACAAGTCTCTTTGTATTGGTCATCAGGTTTGCTAAGCAAACTATTGATAGTGTTATTTTGATTATATGCTTGCGACTTAAGGCTATTAGTAATTGTTAATAGTTGCATAGCATCTATTTCAGATACTTTAGATAGATTGTAATTTGTTTTTAACTTATTTACAGAGTCAACGAAAAACAAACCATTACCATCGTTATCGACATCAACCTGAAAGCCTAAATTACGATAAAAGTAATCTCTTATTGACTGACTTTCCTCATTAGATGCATCAACACCTGACAACTTTCCACTGGACACAGAAAAGTCAGCGTATTTCTTTTTAATGATGTCGATCAACTTAGACATACAGTAAGATCCAATACCAAGACCTTTGAACTTGTTGTCCAGCATGCCTAAGTTACCTGCTGGGCCAAACCGAATTGTTTCTTGTTGTTTATCAATTAAAATCTGAAATTGGTTTTTTAAGTAAGAAAACTCAAACACATCGTTGGTACCCCAATTCTCAACGCGCACCCTACCCTCGTCATTAATTTCATTATTACTAGAACCGGCATAAGCAATTCTAATACGGATTATTTCTGATTCCAGGTCTTCGTATTGTTGTAGCTCGACTACAAATACTGTCGAATGCGTAAGGTTACACCCAGCCCCAAGCGTCACTAAGTTGCGATGCTCAGGTATAACACCCGACAAATCAATGACCTTACCATTAAGTGAAGAAACCTGAATTAACCATTTAGGTGCAGGGCCAGATTCTAATTTTTTTTCTAAATCTATTTCACAAATCATAATCGGAATCCAAAATGTATTTAAAAATCACCCATCCCACTAGAAAAAGAATCACCCATCCCACTAGAAAAAGAATCATCCATCCCACTAGAAAAAGAATCATCCATCCCACTAGAAAAAGAATCATCCATCCCACTAAAACTATTACCTATACCACCAAAGTTAAAACTATCAACAGCCCCATATGGCGTCCCAGAAGCATCCAAATCAGCACTAACCATTAACAATCCTGTGGTTGGATTTATCTCGGGGTAATTCGTAATATCTTCTTGGAGTTTGATCAGGTTGCCTTCAGTTGAGGTTATGTCAATATCAGCGATATTACCTATGGAACCTATGGAACCTATGGTGCCTATGGTGCCTATGGTGCCTATGGTGCCTATGGTGCCTATGGTGCCTATGGTGCCTATGGTACCTAAAGCACCTGTTGTATCAATAGCAGACTCTCGAATTATACCGTTGACTGGATCGACTCTACTTGAGAGACTATGAGAGTATTCATCCATTTGATTGTCATTGCCACATGGTTTGCCACGTAAACTTGGAATATCAGTATCTCCACGGAGCCCATGCCAGATAGTTTTAATTAATGAGATAATAATCACTGAAAAAAACATAAATAATATAATTTTAAACATAAGTGCCACCTTATTGCATAAACTCAGGCTAATATATTAGCGAAAAAATAACTTAATAACTTAATAACTTACAATGAATTCGACAGTCCCAATATATCATGGCCTTTATCAAAATCTTTACCGGAATCGTCTATTTGTTCGGTTACATTTATATTGATTGACGAACAAGGCTTTAAATTAGATAAATTTTCTTGATTCATATCTATAATGTTAGCTAGGTATATACACTCTTTATATTCGTTAATTTCATCCCGATGATTTTTGTTAAACAGAAAAAATGCTAAATGAGAATCGAGTTTTTCTTGACCAAAAGCGGGATGCTCTGTCGCTTTAATATAAAACTTTATACGCTGAACAAGGTCTAATTCGTTAAATTTTAGAGTTAAAATTTGATGCATTGATGATAATGATGACACATTCACACCGTATTCTAGTGAATCAATGCATTCTACTAAGATTGCCATGTTATCCAGCAATGATTTACTTAACGGCTCCTGAACCTCATCAGCTCCATAAAGTCGAGCAACAATGCCCTCTTTAACACTCGTTTTACTAAATGAAGAAATATAATTACGCATCGAGAATGCGTCTCTTGTTTCTAACCGACTTAGCATGCTTGTTAAATGAGACTTGTTTCTTACCTTGTCTTCAGTAAAGCCATTTTCCAAATAATCAGTAATAAGTCGCTTGAATGAAAGTACCTGAATTACAATTGGTAAGTCATTAATTGATCCTGCATTTGTAGGCTTGATTGGATAATTTAACAACTTCCATGCTGAAGCATTGTCAGCACTGACATTGCTGATCACTTTGACCAGAGGGTCGATAACTTCAAATACGTCGTCTTTTAAATATAACGGTAGGACTGTTTCGTTATTTGATTTGAACTCACTTGACACACCTAATACTTGGCCAGAGTTCACGACCGTTGTTAGTCTAGAACCATCAGGATAGGCCAAAGTTGCCTCAAACACTTTATAATGACCATCTATTCGATTTTCATCGTAAATTGTCATAGTGATGACAGCGTTATCACTATGGTCGGAATAAACCGCTGGGTAGAGTTGCTTGAGTGTATTTGAATGATTGGAGGCGAGCAGCAATGGTAAACAACCTAAAAATGATTCTTTAACTTTCGTGAATTCCGAAGACAAAGAATCGTATTCTACATATGCACTTTTAATAATGTTTTCAAAATAACCATTCACCACAAAACCTTTAGAGTACCTGTTAAGTACATTTATCATAGCAGTTGACATGTTTGGTTAAAAGTTATTTTAATGAGACATCAATGCAATAATACATATAACCAGTAGCATTAGTAGATTTCGTTATAAAAAGTGAAGTTCATGGTGTTTTTCACTACGGTAAATATGCTGTTTGTTGGTTTCGGTAAGTTGACCTTGAAGGGACTCTCCAGTTACATCATCTATTATTTCTGCACGATTTACTTGATACTCAATACAATCAATAACACCGTCATAGATTAATTTTTGCTTGTCTTTGAATTTGGTTAATACTTTAGCATCTAGCCCGTTAAGGTGTTTATTTATTAAGTTAACACCTTGCATCACAGACCTTACCACTCTGATGGCTGAGTTCTGTTCCACGTCTCGAATATCATCTAAGTCGAATTCAGGAAGACTTAACATACACATACCACCATTAAATTGAGTTGCTAATCATTGGATTTTCTGACTTTTGTTGAGCATCACTCTCATATGTCATGAGATTGTCTGAACTGATAATTGCTTCGATATTATTTGCAAGGGAAATTGCTGAACCATATTCTTGAATTACATCCTTAGAATACTGAATCGAATCAACAAGTGATGGAATTGACGATACCAGATTATGTTCTATAAATGCCATATATTCATGCACATAATTTTCTAAAGGTTTATCAGAAAAATATTCTAAAGTAATAGCCTCAGCTAATTCGTATACATGAAAATGATTGCCTACACGCTTGCCCATGTCATCAACTAAGTCAAAAATATTTGAAATTCTGTCACATTCTTCTACGCCAAATTTTGCCAAGGTAATGGGTGGCTCACTTGCTAGCACATCGCTTAGTCTTTCCACGAAGGCAAAGTTTTCTTGATTGGCTAAACTAGGAGCGGATTGCATGGTCGCAAATTTTGAGAGAAGGTCTTTAACTTCAGTTAAGTTTTGCTCAATACAACCCTGTTGGGCGTCTAAATATTCTTCATATTCCGATTCATACATACCATACGGCTTACCTTCAATGTAAAAGTAGCCTCGGCAATTGTTGCCCCTAGGACTAAATAATTCACTAGGAATTTCCAAATTAGACAATGATGCATTACGAAGTGAGTTAAATAAATCAGCTTTTAGTTCCGGGAAGCAAGCTGAATATTCATCAACCGAAAAACCCCACTGATTGCAGCAAATGGTAAGGTTAGAACTACTAGGAGTAACATCTATCGTCAGGGATAATTCGCAATCATAATCATCAAACCTCATCGTATATTGAAAATTATTTGGTTCGTTATGAATGCAATAATCTATGGCATATAGCAGTTCGATTTTTGATTCAGCAAAAAGCCAACACGATAGCGCTGCACAGTAATCTCTGGGTCTGAAATCCAGGTTAAATTGTTTATTAAGCTTTTCTGTTTGCTCCAGGCTAAATATGTGGTCATCGCTCGTCTCATCCCAATTTGAATCTAAGTAAAAACCTGACCCCTCAAAAAATGACTCATGACCCAATTCGGCCATTTTGACCGAAAATACCTTGATCAATTCTCCCGGCATTGTTTTTACCTGGTCTTCGAATATGTGCTTAACCGTTGATAATGCTGAGAACAGCTCGAATTTCAAACTTTTTTCGAAAGAAATTAATTTTGGTATGTTTAGGTTCGGTTCATTTAACATATAGTTTCCATCATAAAAATAATACAACGGTTTTTAATCACATAGCACAGGTCGTGGTTTAGTAATCCAAATAATTTATTAGTCCAACCTCATCTTCTTCAGGGCCATAGTAATCAAACCAATATTTATGGTCTTCCCAAAAGTCATCCTCAAAATCACCAACTTTATACCGCTGTGATTTATACATACAATCTTCGACACTGTAGTGATAAACGTAACGATAATGCACTTCCCCAGCTGGGCAGAAATCATCTGATACAAATTGACTCGCCATTTCTTCGCGGTCAAAATCACGCTCCCACTCCTGCTTTAACATCTGATACTTAATTCTTTTGTTAAATACACCCTCAATTCGAGAAAGAATCTCTTCAGCCGTAAAAACCTCTAATATCCATTGATATAGCAAAGAAATCCCAACAGAATTACCGCCGCTGCACTCTAAGCGTTCAAAACACATCGTCAACATCACTGATATATGCCAATCACGCTCTTGTTCATTAGCGCTTTCTATAACAAAATTTAATCTTGGCCTGTATGTGCCGGTGCCTAAGTAAATAGGCATGCCATTTTTGTAGCAGTAATGTTGGTACATGAGATCGGTAAGCCCAACTGTAGCGAGAGCGGCCTGATTAACTGATACACTGTGCTTCATAATGTTGCGAGCCTCATTAGAAAGCCCGAAATGAAAGAATGAGGGCTTAGCAGGTGAAATGTTTAGTATTTGCTGTTATTAGCATTAAATAAATGACCGTTATTTAAATCAATTTTAGTAAAGGTCACTAACGATGAAATCTCAGATGAGGCGCCAAATGACGTGCCTTGCATAATAGGGATTAAAAATTTTCGTATGTGTTTTTTTAATGCCTGCGGGTCGTCGATCATAGCTAAACAATATGTGTCACTTAGGTAGTTAAACGTAAACATCTGATTTGTAATATTGTTAAAGATCGTCATTGACACATCTTCAGGCTTTAAGAATCGAGGTATAAAGTCGAGATATGCAGACTCATTAGGCATACCAAGTTCACTCACCAGAATTTCCTTAGTCAACACCGATGAAAAACAATTCAATGTAAAAATGTTCTTTTTTCTTAGATACATAGCTAACACCACAAAATAATCACTTTTCAAGTATATGAAAAGTATTTGTTGGTGTATAGTGATATTTGGTTTTGCGAGGATAATGGCCAATGAGGTATAAATATGTACTCAGAAATTTTTGAATATCTGCAAGATTTTGGATACACAGATGAAATGGCAGCAAACTATATTGCAGAATTCCTCCCGCATTTAATCAATGAATCCAAAGCAAGTGTTGCGACGCCAGTTGCTAATACGCTAGGTGAATACGTGCGTACTTGATGATTGCAAATGTCTTCACTTTAATCGACTTGTTGGACATGTAATGCGAATACCAAAATCGAAATGACTTAAATTGTTGTATGTCTCTAAAGATATCTCTTGGAGTGCAATCAAACCTCATTGAAAAATCCAAAAACATAATTTCATTAAATGGATTTAGCTGTAACACATTGCTAGCGACTTCTTTTTTTCTACTCTGAAGTTTAATGGCCTTTTTCATCCGTTTTGATTCTTTGATTTGTCTCAGTCGCTCGATATGCTCTGCCCAAACATCAGGATCGGAAAGTTCACTTATATCACGCATCAATACTGGCACGATTACATTGAGTTCTGTAGCTAACTCAAATAAATAATCAGGATCTGCCATATTTTTCCCTAACAATATTAGGTAGACAATACGGTCTTTACGGGCCCTATCTGCATGCTCAAGTCCTCTTCGCTGCACATCACTAACACAAAGATTCATGTCAGCATCGTCGGTAAGGATATCATGACCTGAATTATTGCCTGGTGCAGTTTGTAATAATGAGTCGATTAGCGTGGCTGCATCTTCCTCGACGTCTTTATAACTAATATCTTTTTGTTTTTCTTTCATCGTTTAACCTCAATCACAAAATGAACTTAACAAGCACCCGAAAGGTTATTGGATCATAAATAATTTTGACTGCAATAGTAAAGTTAAAGTCAATTTAAAGGCTGTTATTTGAGTGCGTAATATCATGTTTAACGACTATATCTATGGTGCTATCGCTTACCCTTTGACTACTATCTATGAGCTCACCGAGCTCGAAACATGACTTCATCTCATCGATTAAGTTAGCATTTTTTCTCTTAAATGGGTCAAAAAGCGCATGAGTAAATAAGTTTAAATGCTCAGCCGCTGCATAGAGTTCTACAACCTTCTGGGTAGGGGAAAAATCGTGTAGATAGTATATTAATGCTTCCGCTATTAATTTCGACTTCGAGTGACCTAAATAAAAACTGTTGTACTCGGTTAATTTAGCTAGACGCTTTAAATAATCCAAGCCTGATAAAGATTCCAACCGGTGAGACGCGGCTATATTTATCGCAGATTCTATGAACGTATCCGTTGAAATCTGAATTCCGCTGGAACCAAACACTGCGCCGAACCTATCCAGTTTGTCAGGGTGAAGCATGGCGTCAGATACAAAAGCCTCAAAAAGCTGCATGTTTACAAAATCAAATTCTGAACTCAGCACGCTATCTTTAGCATAAAAAGTCTTACCAAATAAGTTGGAAAACTTATTCAAATCCAAATTTAATTGTAAATTGGAATGTGCAGTAGTCAAAGAATGTTCATAGACCGGTATAGTGCGCAACATATCTTCATAAGCGAAAAATTGAATAGAAGACACTTTGTTTGTTCCAATAGAATTTTCAACTTTCAAATTTACATCAATCGTAGCCAGGTCATCACTATATGAACAATCTACTGTATAATGATCACTCTTTTGATGTATCACAATTTTATACGATTTAGAGAGCCTGTCGATCTCCCGCACAATTCTTCTATTCTGAAAGCTAAACGTGCCATCATTGGTAGATGAGGGGTATCGGTTTAAAAATTCATGAAAGCCGAAGTTAACAGTCGAAACATTGAACATCTTTTCTGTTTCAATATTACTCTCAAACAAAAGACCACCAGCTAGAGCGCTCTGCAAATCACAATGAAATTTGTCTATGTTGTTTAAAATAAGTTTATGGCTACTCTCTGCTTCATGCTTCAGATTCAATAGTGCTTCAAGATTAATCATTGCAATCAAGGTCCATTTCATAGACTTCAATGTCTTTAGTGGTTAAATCAAGCTCTGGATGGGTCAACATAACAACGCACCTCAATCAAAGTGTATTATTCAGGGATAACGTTGATGTGTGCACAGAGCAGTCCTCATCCTCAGTGATATTCAAGTCCTGCATGCTTGCTTCTATATTACGCGCTAGCAATAATGAGTTTTCATAATCTTTGATTTCAGCAAGTGTGGGTTTTATATTGCTGTATAAATTAGGTAGATTGTTAACTGAGGCGTAATTAGACATGGCGATGTACTCTTCAAAATAGTCGCCCAGAGGTTTATCGAAGAAATAATTCTTTGTTAGAGAGGCTTTAAGTCTATAAAATTCCTCAGAATTTTCTTCATTTAGCGAATTTAGAATATAATCAAGTCTGTCGTATATTTCGATAATGCTATCAGTATCTTCCACGCCCAATTTTTCAGGGATTAGGTTGAATGGTTTCCTTATAATCGCATTTGAAAATTCATTTAAGAAATCAAAATCATCAACAATAGTAGTACCATGCAGGTCAAAATCGACGAACTTTTTAAGATATTCTGCGGCGAGATTTAAGTTACACTCAAGTGTGCCGACCTGGCTCAATAAGTAATCGTCAAAATTCGAGTCATAAATAGTTACAGTGTTATCTTCAAGGCAAACTTGACCACAGAACGCATTAGAATCTCTCTTAGCCAATTCAGGTGGGCAATCCATTTGAAATAATGGACCTACATTTAGCAGTTCATCAAGTTTGTTTTTAAAATCTGGAAAAGCATTTAGATACATCCCGATTGAAAAAATCCAATCGTTACTGCATACCCGTAACTCAATGGCACCATATTCGCGTTGAAGCTCCAATCTAAACCCATGATGGTAGTCAGCAAAACCTACATGATGAGATTGATATGTTCGTTGGTTACTTCTATCAAGCGTATACTCGACAGACTCAAGGACCTCACAATCAGCTTCATTAAATAACCAAACACCAAATAGAGCACAATAATCATCGCTAGTTAGTTTTAAATCGCAAAATTGATTTAGTTCATCAACAACTTCATCACTAAATACCTCGTAAGTATCAAACGGGTTTTGATTTAACTTCAAACCAACCATACCGGACAAGTCACCACCCGGTAATAGTTTTGCAAAACGTTCAACTAATTCATCTGGGTAAGAACAGACTTGCTCGTCAATGATAGTTAACAATTTTTTCATGGTGATTACGGTATTCGAGACTAGGTTTTTCTCAAATTCCACCAGCGAATCTATATCTAAGTTAGGCTTGTTAAGCATTTATATACCCTTACAATGTATTTTGTGGTGCAGTAATAAACCCGTTATCAACCGTCATTGCATTTTCAATTACGTTTTCAGTTTCGTTCTCACAAATAACTTCATCTAAATAATCAGCTAACTTGCATGAGTCCCGGTAATCTTGAATTTGCGGTAATAAGCAAATAAGGTCATCTGGCCACTGTTCTTGATGCTCAACAAATAATGGGTGCTCTATGAGGGCGCAGTAATCGTCTAAATGCGTTGTAAAGTCTTTACCTTCAAAATAAACAGTAGCGAGTCTGGTGGTAAGCGAAAAAAACGCATGTGATGCATTTAATTCCTTCAATGAAGAAGGCTCACTTGGAAGATGAGTAGAAGGTACAAATTTAATATCGTATAGCGTGCGACACTTGTCCAAAATTGCTACAATATCATCCGTTCTTTCGGCACCAAACAAAGATAGTTCGCTTGACACATCAAGATTGCGGATATGATTTAAATATCTATAAAATTCATTTATTGATGGGCTTTCTTTTTGCGGGTTAGCCCAAATCTTTTCGCTAATTACACTTAAATCAACTAACTCTTTGTGCAACTTAGTCGGCGATTCATCCAGACTTATTGCAAGCTTATCTATAAATTCATCGGTGAATAAAGAACCGGTTAATAACGAGTCTAGGCCATAGTAGGTAGTCGCACGAAAATTGCTATTAACCAAGTTAGTCATTAACTCTTTCACTTTAGAATCAAAATCAGGTATGACGACACAAATTTGCTCGTGTGATATAGACCAATTTTCTTCCACAATTGAAAATATTGGTTGGTCATTTTCAATATCCAACAACGCATCGATGAGCATTACATGGTATTCATCTGACAATGAAATTTGATAGCTTTGAAAGCCTTTTTGATTAACGTCAAGATGAAAGAAATTTGGAGAATCAATAGGCAAACCCTTAGATTGCATCCAAAAAAAATACATCACACTGACATCTGAACCTTCCTTCACATCAATACCAGCATCGCTCAACATTTGCAGTTCACTATCGAGAAATAAATCTTCTTTGTAGTAGCCCTCTTCATCCGATATCGTGTTATCAGCAAAATCAATGAACTGAAAGTTATCTCGCCAACTTGATGAATCCCTGCCAGAAGATGAAAATTTGGTTTCAAATAACTGAATGATTGCGGGGTCAAAAGCCGCTACGGCATCATCAATAAATTCAAAAGCAGCTCTAAATTTTTCAGCCATCTCCAAATAAATTTCAGGTTCGGTATTGATGGTATAGGCAATATCTAGATTAGGTCTATTAAGCATCTCTTAGCCTCATTGTCAGAGTGAATTAACTACCAAATTTTGGTGTTCATCTGTTGGTGACTGCTTACCAATTGATTGGCAATCTGTTTGTAGAGATTTCTCGATAACATCTGCCAAATCGAGAGCGCTTCGGTATGCTTCGGCCTTAGAAATCTCAATACCAAAATATTTCTCGATGCTTTTTTTCATATACTCAGTGTTATTAAAAATCGGATGCTCTTTCAAAAGTAAATATTCATTTACGTTGTCAGGTACTTCTTTATCTTTGAAGTAATGTTGACTAAGGGTAAATGGTAAATCTTGAAGGGTGAATATGCTGCAGCCAGGTAATGCAGCGATATCTGCAATCTTGTTTGCGATAGTTAAAAAATCATCATCATATTCAACGCCGAACGCAGATAATGGCGAAGCATAATTAGCATTAGCAACAAGAGCGGCATAACGCCTAACTTCATCAGATTCACGTTCAACTTTAACAGTCGAGGACAGGAGTGATGCAACCTTATCACTCATGGCAAGCAATGCTTTCAGATTAGAAGTACAGCTACCATCATTAACGGCAAGAGCATGAGATAACTCCGATTCAAATTCAGGGCTGTCAACAACAGGGTAAACTAATGAGTTTGGATCTTTCAGATTGCGATTGCCGTCTAAAAGGGTGCCATTGTCACATGGATTGTTTGATGCAAAGGCGTTTAATTTAGCAATTGGCTGGTTAACGAGTAATTGGTTCAGCTTTGCTTCAAATCCGTCGAATAAACCTAATAAATCTGCGTCCTTTAGGTGTGCGCTTTCTGAATATATGCTCATTAGGACGTCCTTGTTGTCGAACTTTAGCTCAAATCGAAAATTAAGACTTTCATCCCCTTTGGAAAAATAAGCAGATATCGTGTGATAGTCATTCGTCATAAGTTTGTAATGGACGGAAACCATATCATTTACATCGGCTTCAACAATAAGCGTCAACACGCCAAGTAAGCAGCATAATTCTTCAGCACTATACTCCGTGCCAAACCGAAGATTTATGCATTCTACATCCTCATCCTCAAATATAAGCGAAACCTCATCATCGGTATAATCCTCATTATATTTTAAATCCAGTGCAGCGTTTTCTAAGGCGTAGCACCAACCATCAAAATCGTATGACAGTTTATTTTGTAAGTGCAATAAAAGGCCATCACTTAAATTATGAGTGAGTTCTTCAGCTAGCAATTGCCTTGCTTCGATAATGGCATGGCATGCTGCTTCACTTACCTCATGTTCAAATGCAAAGAATTGTTCTTCGTCGATATTTGGTTTGTTTAACATTGACACAGCCCCAGGCCTGTAAGCATCTCAGTAGCAAGTGCTGCCTGATTTATATTAGATGTCTGCATCATAGGGAGTTCTCCAAGGTTGACCGAATCGCGGAGGAATTATTTTCAGACAATGGCACGCCGCCGTTATCTAAAAGGGATTCAATGCTTTTTGAAATATCGTCACATAGTTGAATGCTCTCTAGTTGAGCAATTTCTTCAAGGTGGTCATCGATGATTGTTAAGTATTTAGGTGGTTTAAAAGTTAACGAGTCAAGTATGCCGTATACAGTTAATGCAAACTTAGCTTTAGCAATGGGAGTTTCAAGATAATTCAAGCGTGCTGTGCAGAATGTTTCAATAGCGTCATTAAAGATACTGACAACTTGATTACGCTCATAATTATGCTCGTTATCTGTTAGCAATTTAGTAAAAAAATTATCTATGGTTATTACGTACTCATTGTCATTGAATTTATATTTCTCTAGGATTTTTGGGGTTAGCAAATCAAATCTGTGTAAGCGTGTTACACAGTTAAAGTCATCAAATTGCGTGTCATAAATATATTTAAAGATTTCGCCATAGTCGTGGGATAATTCCGGTTGAAATATGGCGCTAAGCAACTGATTACTTGTTGCAACAAACCCAGCGACATTATCTACTGAGGTTGATGACGCCTGAGTCGAAAACTTTGAAATTTCAGCCCAGGCCTTTACATCTTCAATGGTCAAACCCCCAAGTTCGCAATATTCGTTATTACGATGAAGTGCTGCTGATACTTTTTCATTGCAGCCCTCAAAGTAACTCGCACCATTAGCACAAAGGAGCGCATCGTCATCAAGAAAAAACTTAAGGTGAAAACTCAACAATTCTGGGTCATTACCTTCAGGCGTCCTCAAGCTGACCTCAAATACACCCGAGGGATTTTTATCAGATACTAGTATTCTGCTATTTACACCAAGTTCTACAGCCGTAACTTCGGAGGTGTGCAAATTCGATATGAATTGATATCGTTCAAAATCCTTAATGGGCGTACTAGTAAGTCCTAAATCAAGGTACAGTTCAATAATAGCATTAGGAATTGCCTCTTCATCACGACCGCCAAAGCAGTCTTCATCGGGCATTTCATGGTAGTGCTTATCAAATGCCTTTTTAAGTGCTGGATGCATTTGAGCTAACTCATGCTCTTTAATGGCGTTAATCACGGCGGGGATAGCGTGAGGGATGCATCGATAAATTTTCCGTTCCAGCACATCAAGTGCCTTTAACTCATCATCAAAACAAGGTTCTAGGAAGTTTAGCTTGAGTGGAAAATCTTTAAAGTTAGGCGTTGTTTGCATTTGTAAGGTTTCCGTCAGTTAACAACACTTGGACTCAACTAACCGATGAAGGGGATTTTGACACTTCATCATCAAAAAATATTTCTTATTTAAATACACAGCCACCACCCTTACACAAACACTTTTCAAGTATATGAAAAGTACATGAGCAAGTACAGTGTTATATGTATGAAGTTTGCACAGATTTGGAATGGCAGGTGATAGCAATGAGTTAAACATTGCCGTGCTATCTTCTAAATAAGAGCATAGGTGCAAGTTTATTAACTCGCACAGTAAAGATACAGAAAGCTTAAAGGCTATTAGATATGAGGTCTTTATCTGGCTCAGCTGCAGGTAAGCCTTGAGTTGTTAGCACCGTAAGAACTTCATCCACATGTTCATCAATAGATGAACTTAAATCCAAGCACGACCTTACTTCTTCAATTTCTGACGAATAGATATCCCGGATTTTCTCGGGTAACCAATCGCTGAACAGATCAAGGTGATCCGCAGCTGCGTAGACTTCAACAATAAGATTATGAGGACAGTCAAATACAATGCGGTGTAAGCACTCTTTAATTAGCATTTCAGGCAAACCATCACCAACATAAATGCTGGTGTAATCATAAAATCGCGCAAGACGCTCGACAACCTCCATGCCAGAAAATCTATCGAGATTGAGTTCACTAAAAAGAGCGCGAGTAGCCCTTTTCACAGTATCTTCATCCAGACCAGCAAACCAATGTTGACCAAAAATGGTACCGAACCTTTCAAGCTCATCTGAATGAACAAGAACATCTTTTAAAATTTCTTCTAACATCACACTTTCAACACAATTAACGGAAGGATTGTATTGATCATGAGAGCTAAATACATCCACATCACGATGAGTATCAAGAGTTAGCTCAAGCATTTGAACTTTAAAGTCGCTGAAACATGTAACGAGTGGAAAATTTAAATGCCGTGTATCAAGTTGATGTGAATAAAGATGTTGCAAAACAAAATCGTTTTTAAATGCTTCAAGTTTTATGAAGTTTATGTGATGAGTTTGGCTATCCAAGCCAAGCACAATTCGCAGAACAGTATCGTTATCCTCAAATTGATATTCGATGTTTCGCTGCCCGGACAACCCAATGATATAAAACTTGCAAGGCTCAGAAATACGTTCCAACTCCTGCAAAAAACGGCGATGTAAAAAATCACTGCTATTCATATCAACCTGATGTTCAGTATGCCTCTCGATGAAGTGAATGAACTCAGAATAACCATATTTGTTAGATAGCGATTTAAATTCCAGATTGGCTTCTTCGTCTATATCAAAAAGTAATCCATTCGCAAATGTTGCAGGCAACATTTGCTGGAATTTTAAAACAGCATTTAGCATGTCATCGTAGGATTGCTTCAATTTAGCTCTATACGAAGTAAGTGATTGATAATTATGCATAGCACCCCATTTAAGCCGTTTAAATTAATAAAGGCTAGGTGATGGATTAAATTCAGCAACTTCGTTCACAGATTCGTTATCTGAAGTTGTGGCTAATGTTGCATGGTCAACATGACGCTGCTTAAACTTTTCGCCAATCCGCAGCATTTCTTCAGCTAAACCACCAGCAATAGGGGCAGAGTCCAATTGAAACTCATCTTCAAATCGATTGTCAGGTCCATTAATCAATTTCAAGGCTGCTTCAGATACATTCAACTTATCCAAAAGAGGGTAAAGTAACTTTAAAAGCGCTCGGTTACTAAAATTACCATTAACTACCCGCGTTTCTGATGCTGAAATATGCAATGACTTCCCAGCTCGTGTTATCGCAACAAAGAAATTACGCCCTTCTTCCTCAATATCCTCAAGGTCGGAGTCGAGAGAGTTATATGACTCTTCTTCGGTACCAATTAAGAACACATGCTTAAACTCAAGCCCCTTTGATGCGTGATTGGTTAACAGCTGAATAGACTCAATATCTTCATCACTATCTTGATCAATACGTTGCACTAAATCATCTACTAACTCTGACAATATTGTGCCTGGTTGTTGCATATCGTCACGCACACGGTCAATGATGACTTGAAAGTTACTAGCCCGTTTTTCTACAAGTTCATTAGATATTTCGTCGATAGTGCCATCAGTATTGGCCGATTTTTTTATAGCTGCTTTTTTACTGTCTTTGATGAAAGTTGGTAACAAATAACGGTCCCAAAAACATTTGAAGCCATCCACAAGTTTACTGACTGTTGCGGTATTGTATTGTTGATATTGTTCGTCAGCCTTGGCTTTTATGGAAGGAATCGTTTGGTAATGATGTTTTAACTCATCAGTGTTCAGTACGTGTGAAAGGAACGCGTCTCGGGTAATTAGTTGGTTTGCGGTTTTGATGAGCATTTTTAAATCTGTTACAAATTCATCGGCTTTATTTTTGGCACGTTTATCCTTGCTCATAATGAACTCTATTGCCTCCATAGGAGTGCAACCATTCTCGTGGGTGGTTGTTTTGAGCCTAACCGGTGAGATGCCTACAGTGGCGTAATCAAGGACTTTGGCATATGCAAATACATCGTTGTTACGAGTTAAGATCCTGAGTGTGGCCACCGCCGACTTGATTTCTGCTGTTTGGTAAAACCCAACATCACCGATGATGTCATAATCCATTCTAGACTGATTAAGTTCATCAATAATCTCCTTGTTAACAGAGCGGTTGCGATAAAGGACGGCGATGTCTGAGGGGTTTTCACCCTTAGCTATAAGAGCCTTTATCTTAGAAACGACGCCTCGAGCCTCATCACTGGCGTTGCTGTAAATGTCAAGGGTTGGCTTGTCTCCAACTACATTGGATGCAGCTATAAGTTGGCCATCACCTATTTGGTTCGGCATATCGCATGACAGCGTATTAGATAGGTCAATAATCGATTTCGTTGAACGATAGTTATACACCAGCGAATTAGTAACACAACCTGGCAATTCGTGCTCTAGGTTTTTCATGATATCAACATCGGCGTGTCTAAACCGGTAGATGGATTGGCGATCATCACCTACACAAGCAACGAATGGTTTTGCCTGTTGAACAATAATGCTTTTAACCAACTTCCATTGACATAAGTTTGCATCCTGGAATTCGTCTAAAAAGATATACTCAAATTTCTTTGCTAGGCGTTTAGCAACTGATTTATCTTGTTCCAATAATTTCATCGAAAACAATAGCTGATCATCAAAATCAATGCCGTCAGCTTCTGCGCAAGATTTTGCATATTGCTTCCAAGCAATCGCCACAACAGGATCGATGATGTCTCCTTTGACTTTTAACAGCTGAAGCCCAACCTCTTTCACCATTTGGTCTTTGTTTTCTTTAGACACGTCCTTAAGTGATTTCGGATAGGCATCAATAATCATCTTCAGCTCTTTGGCTGCACTAAACCTCTCAGAGTCATGCTTAATCGATTGTAAAAACTCTTCGTAATCGATGCCTTTGGCTCGGTAATCAGAAATATGCCTAAGCATTTGACGTTCTGTTATTGCTAACGCATCAAGTACGAGCGCGAAGCCACCAACACTGTTGGAATAAACATCTTTCATTACTGACTCAGAGTCAGATTCATCAAGTATGATAAAGCCATTGTCATAACCCATTGCAGTAAACATTTCATGGTTTTGAAAAGGCTTCAAAATGAATTTACGACAAAAAGAGTGGTAAGTTGATGCAGCAACCTGCCAGCCAACGGAACCAAGTTCCTGTGTATTTTTTACAATTCTATGGCGAGTTTCGCTAGCTGCTTTATTTGTGAAAGTAATTGCTAAGATTGACTCTGGTGAGACACCTTTGTAAATCAGGTTAGCGATATGAGCCGTTTGAGTGCCTGTCTTACCGGTGCCGGGGCCAGCGATAGTACGTATAACTCCACTAGTAATCGTAGCCACTTCATGCTGCTGCTTGTTCAGTCTAGCAAGTATCTTATCAATCATAAAACCACCTTTCATATACTTTATAAGTACACTATACTATGCAATGCAAATGTTACATAGTTTTCAATTGTGGATTATAAAGTCCCACTTACGGAGCGCGTTAAATGACTAACTCAGTTACATATTTCAGAGAATTATTCAACAAAGCTATTTATGCTGGTGGCCGAGATTTAATGTTTAATGTCAGAATGGATAAGCCTGAATTTGGCCTACATGTTAAGAATTCTCGCAATCAGGTGAGCTTTTTAGATATGGAAAACCCCTTTGAATTTAAGAAGCATTTGAAAGCTATTATCGAAAAACATAGTCGTCCGAATGAACGTGCCATGTACGTAAATGAAAAAGGTGAGTATCTTTTTAATAAAATTATTTTCAATATGAGATTTTCTACACCGGAAGTCCAAAATCTATTTGGACACGGCTTTAATTTGACACTCACTTTAAATGACCGAGCCAGAGTCATTACTGGCTCAATAACAATCAAGCACACCGAAGCTGAATGGGCCGTTTATGAGCAGCAATGTCAAACTGAACTTGCACAAGCAAGAGAAGCAATGAAAGATGGGCAATTATTTGCTGCACATTAACTTACAAAGAGTTAGGTAGCATACTTAACTCTATATGCTTTTCGCCGCTAGGTTCTGCATCTTCATTAAATATACTCTCAATATCCCGGTTAATTGAGTCAGATAGCAAGAGGCATTCTTCGTGTTCCTTAACTTCATCATAATGTTCAATCAATATTGGTACTCTATCAGTTGCTAAATACCCTCTATCTTTAAATTGATTCAGCTCAATAAGCCGTAGCATCAAATTTTTGTGGTCTGAGGTTACAACATCACGATCAAGCCATGTTTGGATTAACATCGATGGTAAAAAGTTATTAAAAACAGGTTTACTCCTTAAGGTTATAGAGTAAGCGCATTCCAAGAACGTATCGAAATTGTCAGGGTAAGTTTGATTTACAATATCTAAAAGTGATTGTGGTGATTTAGTGAATGTATTAATACGCCCCGACTCAAGCAACGAGTCAATGATAGCTATATCAAAATCTCTATTCTTCATTGCGTTAACCATAGCGGTAACCAAAAGACTATTAAATTGCGTAGATGAACCTAATCTAGACACCAGCCATTCAGGTTGTGTTTCTACACCACTTGATAGTTCGGAAATATTGCATATGTGAGGAAAATCATACGTCCCATAATCCAGCTTATATAAATCAATATTTGCTATGGGTTGGCCAAACCTTACCGGCAAATCAAGTGATGTGTTATCGCGATCATTTATAAAGCAACACAACTGATTATCAATGTTAAAGTGTAACCTTGCAATAGAGCCACAAGGGAACTCAATAGGAACTGTTAATGTATGATCTTGCTCAAAACCCACGTATGAAATCTGTTGCAAATGAATGTGCCGGGATTTTACGATATCAAACAACACAAAAGTGGTTCTGAAATCAATATCACTAATGTCAATATCAAAGTCACTATCTTTAACCGGTAACCAAAAACTCTTAAATTCATCTGGGTTTTTAGCTAGACCAATATCTCTAATCGAATTGATGCATCGCTCAAGTCCTGGGTTCTGAGAAAATATGCCATCTAAGTATTGAATGGTAGATTGATTAAATGCGTCAATTGCAATCTGAACAAGCTTTCTGAGTTCAGAACCTTGTTCCACTAAATTATTTGCCATTAAAGAGGCTATCGAATGGTATTCTTCATTTGATTTAAAAGACATAAAAACCCTATCCGACCGTTTTTAAACATACCAGAGAAAAATCTATATCCTTGAAAAAACCCAGCCTTATTAATTGCTTATACTTCCATCGGCTCATGCTTTTTATTTCTAAATCTAGGCTGTTTCGGCGGCCTATATTTGGTAATGCTGGCTTAAAACAGTTTAGCAACTCACTCATGACACGCTTAGCATCATCATAAGCCAACCTAGTAAACAACTCATCTACTAGATTAATAAGATAGCCATGCAAGTGTTCTTTGTTAAGAAACTTGTCATAATGGAGCAAGAAAATTACTTTTTCTGGGTTAATTTTGGACATGATTAACCAATCAACAGTTAAACAAGCCGAGAGTTTATAGTCATTTAAAACTGCGATTACCTTTGGAAATATTTTGTTCGTTAATAGAAAGGGCAATACTGAGTCTTTAAATCCATTTACATGCTTTATATATAAAAATATTGATTCTGCGTTGAGCTTAGAAACAGAACTAGGTGCTAACCTATAAAGAATATTCGATAGTTTTGCTGACAACCCCAAGGTATTCACAACTTCAGGAGATGAAAGAATAAACCTAGAAAGCCCACTAGATGTCAAAGATAAACTTAAAACGCAGTTAAGTACCCAATCCACCAAACCACCATGAATACTGTTAAAGTGTAAAACGCATTTTTTTAGGCATTGTTCATATCCGGCTTTATCAAGATGATAAAGTAATCTTGTGAACACACAGCAATCATGACTAAATAGCAGCTTTGACACTCCTTCATGCGTCACGAAAATGTCAAGGTGCCTATCAAGCAAGTCCAGCAAATCGTTCAACTCACGATGGGTTAGTCGATCAAGAAAGCACTCTGAAGTAAAATGCTCTAAATTGTTCGAATAACTAAAAAGATTTGTTGATGAGGAATATTTGGGTAAACAGCTAAACTCTGATTGAATACTCAAAGATGAAGAAAGCAAGTTGTCCAACTTGCTAGGTATCTGCAGTTCAATAAAATTATTATTCGACAAAATGCACCTATACTTTTCATGGACACGAAAAGTATTATAGCAGTTGTGGTTACTGCATACAATTAACGCACCCAAAGGTTTTCATTTTGACACCACCTCATTCGCTGGTCTTCTTGAAGTCCCAAATATTCATCTACAACCTGCCTAGCTTCTTCGAATGAATAGCACAGCGCACAAAAATAACCTCTGCCACGCTTTCTGTTCAATTGCTCAACCTGTTCCACTGATGGTTTATTATTCCCATGCTTTAGTTCAATCCTCAAGCCTATATAAACTGACCTTGATAAATCCCCTATTATATCTGGAAAACCGTTGCGAACTCCTTCGTCTAGAAGCTCACTGGCTCCCTTGTTTGTCCTTAATCCTCCATTCGGTACCGCTGCGAAATCGAGATAAAATTCATGGTGCTCTCTATAAATATAATCAAATAGCCTTACCTGGTGCCAATGTTCGAAATTAGCTCGGCTGACTTTGGTACCAGCTAGATCGACTCCAGTTTCTAGTTCTGGTTTCAATTTGAGTTTGGATAGAGCTAAACCATGACGATTAACGTCAGTCGCTATCTTAAAGTTCTTTTTTTTGTTGCTAGATATAGACTTACAAGCTGTTTGGGCTTTAGGCTGGGATATTGATTTTATGTTTTTACATAGGCTGAGAGATGAGCTAACTCGATAACCTGATTTATTTAAAATCTGCTTTAGTTGGCTTTCTTGTAAATGCAGCATAACTAAAAACACCTATACCGGATTACAATTTACAATATGAGCATTACGCTCAAGTTCTGTTATTGCATTTAGGACAGAACTTGAGTGTAAATCATTATTTAACCCTTTTGCCTCCATCAGCCGAGATTCGGCTTTTGCCCAAGCTTTTACAAGAGATTCACCCGGCTCAAGTGTCGATTGCTCAAATGCTTCTCGATAAAGCACGATTGCCTCTGCTACATCTTTGATGTTGTTGTTTTTAAATCTGTCAGACAAGAAGTTCCCAACACGATTGAAACTGGCGGTTAAAGGGTCAGTGTTGAATGAATGTAATGATTGTTTTACTGAATTAATACAACTAGCTATCAAAGGGCTGGTTAAAGAAATACCAGCGCCTGCTGCCGTAATATATTCGCCTGTAAACTGTCTTTCATTATTCAGCAATTCCCCTATGTAATCAGAAGTGAGAATGTCGCTAAATGGATTCGATGCGATTACGTCTTTACTCCACTCAAGGTACGTGGCTGCCACGCCAGCCTCCATACAAATAACTCCCGCAGCAAAAACCACCAATGGGGAAACCTTGCTGCCTAGCTTGGCTAGCTCAATCGATGTCTGATAAAAAATATTGCTTGCTTGACCATATATTTGATCAAGCTCGTCGATTGAAATTTTGTCTTCATGAACCGACATATTAACCTCCGTGGTAATGGCTAACGTTATTTTTCTAGACGCTTAACAACTTCGACCCACTTTTCGGCATTGCTAACTATTTTGATGATTGCATTTTTCTGTACAGACGAAAATTCACTCATAATACTGTTATTGATTTCGAGCAATGAAATTGAAAGTGCCGTGCCTTGTTCTGCAAGAGACTGCAACATCAACTTACGCTCTGGTGCTTTTTCTTCATCGATTAGAGTTGCAAGTGAATTGATGCGTTCAGCCATATCCTGAATGACCATCTCCATTCTTGATATCGATTCGTTACGTTGGACTGTCATGTTATCTTCCTTCAGAATAATTGAAAAAATTAGGTTGCTGAAAAATTGTAAAAATCTAAATAAATAAAACATTAACTAAACTCATCAGTTGACACGGTATAGTTTAGAATATTATCTTCAATAAACTCATAGATCATTGAAATATTGGAGCAAAAAAGAAACGTTTCCGTGCTTATTTTGTTTAACACATCATCACTCTGGTTATCTTCAGAGTTAATTTTGAACTTAAACCCGCTTACTTTGAGGCTGTCACTGATTGAACAGGAGACATAGCCATATTCATCCTCCAGTTCTCCAATACGCAATGAGATGGTCACAACCTCCTTGAAGTTTTCTATGTTTTTAAGCACTTCAGAGTCACTAGCAAGATGGTGTTTTTTGTAACTAGTAACACTTTCAGTTTTAGTGCTCATCAAAGTACAACTATCACTTAAATCGGAATTTTCAGGTGTTTCTCCCGATTTAACCCAATCAGTGAAGATAGTAGATGCCGCAGCTGAACTTATTTGAACAACTGGGAATGAACCTATTAACTTTCGGATGGACGCAGCAATGGCTTCACATTTTTTTTCAGAACCTGCGCCGAAAGCTATCCAATGCTTGTGTCGATTAATAACAATCAATGTTTCAACACGGTCCTCAACTGCACGACGCAACTCATGTGCTGTAGCTAAAGCTTTAATTTCTTTCTTTTTTTCTTTAGAAATAAATGGTTGGCCACATTCTGCGAGGGCTATCTTTTCAAGCTTCGCGATGGTTCGTCTTAAAATGGCTGGTTTCACTTTTTTTGTTTCAAAGCAATAATTTAATATTGTAAATTCTTCAGCGTGGTAATTTATTTCTTTACCGCCAAGCGCCGGAACTGCAAAAGTAAACCCTTCAATTTTATCAACCCCATGAGCAAGCTTTTCAGGCAATTCAGAAAACGGAACTATAAGATTCACTTTAGCCAGTTCATCCCAAAAAGATGTGCTAAGCAACAACTCATTACTCGAAGGATCAAGCTTGTAGAGGCAAAATGAACTAAACATAAAAAGTACCTTAAAAGTTTATCCACAGTTTTCGTTAACAAGCTGTGTGTAAATTGGTAAAAATCTAAATTTGATATAGTTACATGCGCTTAGTCTTAATGTGGAGTCGTTCAATTACGGCATCACAATTTAAGATAAATCCCATGGGCGAATGAAATAGCATATCAAATTCATAACCAAAAACATTGCGATGCAAGTCATCAACAAATTTATTAAAATTTGTTTGTTTTGTTGGCGCCGGTATTGAATAGATCCGTGATATTTCACTTAAGTTTGGGTATTGGTCAATGTTTAACTCTCTAACAAATCTATTTATTATTCCCAAATCTGATTCTAGTGAATGTTCGGTTACCACCCCTTTGTTAATTAAGTCGTTAATAAAGTGGCAAACCGAAGGAAATATTTTTCGATTAAAAAATACGGGAATATATGTTGCTAGGAACAATGGAGTGGCGTACATGTCATAGATAGGGCTTACAGCAGCACTAATAGACCCATGCAATAAAAACCGTCTCTTCACCACGCAAGGGTCTAATCTGTATTTTGAGCTGACTTCTTTGATTGACCGATACTTAACTCCATCAACAAAGAGGCTTCGGGAGTCATTTTTCTTTTTCCTTTGCCTCAATTCTAGCGCTTCATCTAATGGCCAATTCGCTTTTAAACGAGATTTCAACGCATCTGACGATACGCCATACTCCAAAGCTAGTTCAGAAATGTTATGAAATACTTTGCCTTGATAAAAACAGCCAAAACCTTTTTGTGGAGGTCTTTCTAGCTTCAATGAGTCTTTTACAGATACCCCATGACGCAGACGCTGACGAAATGTTTTCGGGCAAATCCCATAATGTCTAGCCAAATTACTCTTGCTGGTAAAGTGATTACCATTAAAGCTAATTGGCTGGATGTGATTACATGAACTAACCTGCCTCATAATAAACCTAACTGGTACATGATAAGTGCATACAGTGTTACACCAATTTATTGCTATTGCAAGTTAATACGTATGGCATAACGCGGCTTTATCGGCATCATATGAAAAACTATCAGTGGTGCCATCGGCATTAGTTTGGTAGCACATGCTACTGTCACACTCAACCTTACATAGCTGATAGTTATTTTTTAACGCCCATGTTCGGCCTTCTTTTTGTACGCTAACATCGCTTGCTTTCATAACTCCCAGTAAATTTTGCTTTGGTGAGTAAACCTCAACCCATTCGCCTTCGAAATATAATGCGTACAAATCTGATTTGGGCTTTATATGGCCGACAATCTTGTCTGAGTCAAAAGAGCTAAAGACAGTTGGGTTGCGTGCCACTATCGACAATTTAGTCAGATAAGGAAGCACGCTAGCTGTTTTAGACTTATCACCTTCGATAGCCAGCCAATGTGCAGCCCAGCCTAGGTTTTGATTTGTGCCTTGAAAGTAGTAATAATCCAGCAATGACGCCCTGGCTTCTGGATGACCTGAGTTAGCCGCCAGCCTAAGCCACATCTCAGCTTTGGAAGCATCTTTCGATACCCCTTTACCCGCAATTAAACGTTTAAATAATTCATACTTACCCTCTGCACTGCCTTGTTTTGCTGAACGATAAAACCAATCAAAAGCAGTTGATTCATTCTTATGAAACACTCTGCCCTCAGAATACAGCTGCCCTAGTAGAAAAGATGAATTGTAATCGCCCTGATCTGATGCAGCTGATAGCCACTTTAAGGTTTGCTCTGGATCATTTATCGTAGCCACGGGAGAGTTATCAAGTGAATAGTTATATCCAACTTCACGTTGGGAACCCATATCCCCAGCCTTGGCTTTTATTAACGTATCAACCCACCCCTCGTAGACATCCCAAAATGCAATAGCTTCTTTATTTCCAGCTTGCATGGATTTCAAGATAAACTCTCTACCTAACTCAAATTCTTCATCGGCAATCAGTTGCAGGCCATATTTATATTGTGACAAGGGATGATTAGACTCGGCGGCAGCCTGAATAGGGCCTACAGAACAAGCGACTCCCAAAAGAGTGCAAGCTAAAAAACCCGCAAGAATAGTTACTTTCATTGTTTTATGACCTCAGAGTTAGAGCGTAAAAATTGGGACATTGTGTTTCCATACACAAAAGCGCTAAAAAAAACATCAGCGGGGTGATTAGCCACTACCGTTATGCCATTATTGGTAAACGAAACAGGAGTAGTTTTATTTAAGTGTTTTTCCCCAAACTCAATAAATTGATTAAACTTAAGTTCATATTGTTTGTCGTTACAGGCCTGCTCTGAGATAGATGCGCCTTTAAAAGTCTTTAATATCTGACTTACGTTAGTTTGGTTGTTTACATAATTTGCACACCAATTAGAGAGCATTTTTCTAGCCACTACCGAATGACCACCTGCTCTTGGGTAAGGAGCTAAATAAACGTCTATCCCTTGTTCATTTAAAGCCTGTATGTTATCGACGTAACGCTTACACGCTGGGCAGGTTATATCAACAAAGGTCAGCAATGCACCCTTACTTTGTTCAGCTTTATACACAGGCAGAATTGAGAAGTCTAAGTTTTTAAGGTCTGCGTTAACTTCACGGTTAGTTACGCCTATATGTGGGCTTGGAGATTCCGGGGCGCCCGAGTCGCCTGTTTGTACGTTTTTAGGCTCGGCCTCAGTAGATGCTGTTTGAGCCACAACATTCGCACCGTATCCACTTTCATACTTCCCAAGATTACTGCGGGGTGTGCTGCGAACTTCGGTACCCCTTACCCGAGTATTGCTCTCACGCTTTGACTCATCGGTACCAAAAATACGGATAGGTTTAAGATTCCCTTCCTGAAGCGCATCCATATTGCCCTGAATGCTTGTTGTAAGGTCGTTGTCAAAAAAAACATAAGAATCGCCATGCTTCACCGCAAACACGTTACATGCTGGCGTTTTAAATACATGTGCTTCACCTGCAAGTGAAGGGAATTTTGAAAAGAAACGTTCAGAAAACGATGATTCAGAACTGCACAAAAGACCCACACCCGAACCACTCAACAAGTAAGCGAGGGCAAATCCCCCAACCAGGCAGGTGAGCCCGTAACTTTTGGAGAATTGCACTTCCCCCCACCGAGGAGCTTTCCACATAAAAATAAACCTTTCAGATACATGATAAATACGTAAAGCGTAACACCTTTAACTTCAACATCCAAGTAATATTGTGACCTTTAACTGCACGAATGAACCACAATACAGCTATTTACGCGCACTTAACCGGAAACTGAAGCGTTCACCTGCAAACTGCTACCGACTGTCACAAAACACATGCAGATTGTGACCGGCAGTTGCAAACGCTGACAGAATGGAACAAAAAATAAACGAAATGAGGTTTTGATGTGTGACAGTGAGTTGCAAAGCGTAAGAAATATAGTGATACGCGCCCTGTGGGCAATTGATACTTTTTTAACCAGATTGCTACTGACTGTCACAAACGAGAGGAATTTTGTGACAGTGAGTTGCAAACTGAGATTAACCCTTCCTTGACGTAAAGTCTCATACTAAAGAAAAACAACCTTCAATAATGACAAGCATATATATTGATGTAAAATGTACTTATCAGATACCAAAGAGGGCTTTTTGTGATTTCAAAATCATTTATAGATAAGTTAAAGCAGACAGTCTCTATCGTTGAGCTTATCGATTCGTATGTTCCTCTAAAAAAACAAGGGAAGGAGTATGTTGCTTGCTGCCCTTTTCACACAGAAAGCAGCCCTTCATTTAAAGTAAATGAAAATAAGGATTTATTCCATTGCTTTGGTTGCGGTGAGCATGGCGGGATAATTGATTTTGTCATGGAGTATGAGTCCATAGGTTTTGGCGATGCTGTGGAGGTGATCGCAGGGAAATTCGGTCTTACCGTTGAATACGAACATAAATCAAAAGCGAATAAAAAACCTTCTGATTCAGAAGTCTCTTTGGTTAAGTTTGTGCAAAAGGTTTTTGAAAGAAATACCAATACACACACAATAAATGAAATGTTCAAATCGGACACTATCGCTGAATTAGGATTAACATGTGCTACAAACAATCTATCGTTACAAGAAACTATCAGGGCGAATGAAGCACTAAAAAAACTAGCTTCAAGAATAAACTTTCATTCTGGCTACCTAAAAAACCCGTCAGATAATAATGCGCTTGTGGTACCACTATACAAGCAAAACAAGCAATTTGTCGGGCTATATGTCAATTCCAAAAATGAACCATATGTTATCGGTCAGAAAAATGCTGATAAGGGCTTATTGTACAATCCTTGTAATACGACAACTAAAGGTGAACCGATAATAATCTCAAATGATATGATTGATGTTATTAAGTGTCATGAGATGGGCATCCCAAACTGTATGTGCGCCGCTGACACAAACGCAAAAACACTTACGAATGAAATGCTGCGCACATACCGATCACAACGCACCTATTACATTGTAAAGAATACTCCTGACGACACGAAGAGGCTTGCGATGGAGTTACTATCTTCAATTAAAACATCGAACAATGTTATTGGCTTAAATGTTCTTATAATAAATGAAAAAATTTCTCTGAACGCGATGGTGGCGGCGAATGGCAAAGGTGTAATTCCTGCGGTTCTATCTAAAGCGAACACATGGCATGATTTCATAGCCAGAGAGTTAACTAAAGGCAGGAATACTTATGACGATGAGTTTAAGGTTGAAATGTCACAGTTGTTATTAGATACGTTTGAACAAAGTACAAAACATAAAGATATGCCTTTGTTATTACACCTCATCGCTGAGTCAATTGGTAAGTGTTCAACATTAAATGCACATCAGATATTTCAACCAACGGCACATAATGTTAGTGCATACATTGACAGAAAACTAGAAATCGCTGAAAACCAGTTAATGGAGAAGCACATTGCATACTCACAACGCGTAATAAATGGCATCCCAATTCAGCATGTTGATACACTGACCGCGCTTCTACTCCTTGAATCAAAAGGCGTAACAAAGCCAATACTCACCGATTCCATATCAAGCTCTCTCGCTAGTGCTTTTGGTGAAGAAAGTTCATTTGCAAAAGTATTGAATGTTATAAATGAACAGGGCTATATAAGCCAGATGGATATAAAAGCAACTCTAGGTGAGGTAGAAAGCTTCCAAGTTAACAGCTGTCTGCAAGATTTCATGTTGGATGACGGTTTTTTGATTGATGCCAAAATAATTGTTGATGACATCTGCAGAAAAAAAGGACTAACAGTAGTAGGAGGGCCTAAATCATCCATGCAAATTTGACATGCTCCCCGCCTAAACGGGGATTCCTGAATACAGGTGTACTAGCTCAGACTTGATCTGACAGTTACCCATTCTAATTGGTGTCTGTCAGCTTAGATTTGAGCTAAGTTTTTTTCGGCCCAAATCTGTTTTCCATCGAGTAATGTTTCAAGCGGAGTTCTTCCGCAGCACATTTTACCTTGATGAGTTCGGTTATTGTTGTAGTAATTTATCCATTCGTCTAGATCTTTTTGCAACACTTCTAAACTGTCATAGAGCTTTTTGCGGAACGTAACTTGATAAAACTCATTTAAAATAGTTTTATGGAACCGTTCACAAATACCATTGGTTTGCGGTGACATCGCCTTTGTTTTTGTATGATCGATATCATTTATTGCAAGGTATAACTGATAGTCATGCTGTTCAACTCGACCACAATACTCTGTGCCTCTATCGGTCAATATTCGCAGCATAGGCAGCTCATAATGCTCGAAATAAGGCAGTACTTTATCATTGAGCATATCAGCAGCTGTAATCGGTGTTTTCGTCGTATAAAGCTTAGCGAATGCTATCTTGCTATAGGTATCGACAAAGGTTTGTTGGTATATCCTGCCCACGCCTTTTAGGTTACCAACGTAGAAGGTATCTTGTGAGCCAAGGTAGCCTGGATGCTGGGTTTCTATCTCACCACAGGCTTCATCGTCATGCTTTTTCTTCTCAAGTGCTGCGACTTGAGCATCAGACAAGATGATCCCTTCATTTGCGACTTTTTCTTCTAACGCTTTCAGCCGCTTTTTAAAGTTTTCTAGATTGTGTCTGAGCCAAATTGAACGAACACCACTGCCTGAAACAAAAACACCGAGCTTTCGAAGTTCATTGCTTGTTCTGTGCTGGCCATGTGCTGGGAAGTCTATCGCGTACTTGATAACCGATTGTTCGGTGGCGTCATCAACACGATTTTTAAGATTGGGTGTTCTACGTGTTTTTTCTATTAGGGCGTCAATACCACCATCTTGAACGAGTTCTTGATAGCGATAGAAGGTATCTCGAGATACCCCCATGACTTTACAAGCTTTGGATACATTACCGAGTTCTTCAGCTAAATTCAGTAAACCTGCTTTGTGTTTAATGATTGGATTGTTAGTATGCAACATGAGAGTTACCTTTTGGTTTTGATTAAAAGATTCGACACCTTTATCAAAACGGGTAACTCTCACTTTTTCAAGTGAAATGTCAGATCAAGTCGAGACTAATACAATACAGGCGATAATAAATTACTTTATCATCTACTTTCTGCTGCTGATCGCTAATGCAATTCACTTCACAGACGCTACGGCTCTGCCCGAACCTGATTAATTACTTATGCCGCTTGCTCTAATTCGCGTAAATAGCGATTTAGGGCCACTACTGATTGATTATCACCCGGCAACGTCATTATCTAAATTAACGAACGCACTAAAGGGAATAACAAGCCGTGAAATGAAAAGGCACTTCCCAGAGTTAAATCAGGTTGCATGGCGTAGAAATGCCCTTTGGTCTCCAAGTTACTTTGTTGGATCGGTAGGTGGTGCTCCTATCGAGGTTTTGCGCCAATACATAGAACAACAAAACAGACCTCACTGAATTCGCTTTCCCCGCCCAGGTGATGGGGGTACTCGCTCGTTATCAAGTTAAGCGCTAGATTTGAGTGGGTTTATTTGGTGTTGTTAATAATACTAACAACAATATAATCTTGAAGTACCCCTAGCTAAAGCAAGGGGATTCTTGTCGTCTACGGTTTAAGCATTGCAATACTAGATTGCTTTAGTCTTCCAAAACCTCTTACAAGCATTTAACGTGTCGGTACTTCCTACCGCCACATATTTTTAAGCGACCAACAGCCTCAAACTTTCAATATGAATGTTTGTCGCTGCATTTTGATCTCTATCGTGTGTAACGCCACACTCACACGACCACGTTCTGATGGCGAGTGACCATTCCCCAGAATACATTGCACCGCAATTACTGCACATTTTTGATGATGGGAACCATTGGCTAATAGCCGATACAGTACGTCCATACCAATCTGCTTTGTATTCTAATTGCCTTACGATCTCACCAAAATTAGCATCGTGCATGTGCTTAGATAGCTTACGATTTTTAACCATGTTTTTGACTTTTAATGACTCGATACCTATCACTTGGTTTTCGATTACAAGTTTCGATGTCATTTTGTGAGTAAAGTCTTTACGTGAGTTGGCTATCTTTTCGTGGATCTTAGCAACAACAAGTTTTTGCTTGTTGAAATTATGTGAGCCTTTCTTCTTCTTAGCGAGATTGCGTGATGCCTTAGCTAATTTTTTAGCGTACTTATTGGATGTTCGTGGGTTATTAAACTTAGTGCCGTCCGAACAGATCGCTAAATCTTTAATACCAACGTCTACACCTACCGTTTTATTCACTATAGGAAGCTGATTAATACTTTCTTTGACTAAAATTGAAACGAAATACTTGCCTGATTTAGTTTTAGATATGGTTAGCGAGCTAGGTGTTCCATTGAACGAGCGTGACCACTTTATTTTCAAGGGCTGCTTCATCTTAGCAAGCGTTAACGCTTGCTTGCTTTCGTCCCATTTAAAACCATTACTCATGTAACTAGCAGATTGATGATTATGTTTGCTTTTAAATTTAGGGTAGCCAAAACCTGATTTAAAAAAAGACTTAAACCCCTTATCAAGATGTTTTAATGCTTGTTGTAATGGGACGCTTGATACATCTTTTAACCATGAAAAATCTGCATTTTTTTTAAGTAAAGTTAAGTTTTTACTCCAATCGTTATAGTTTGTTTTGTTACCTAAATCATATTGTTCTTTTGAGAACCCTAGAGCTGAATTATAAGCAAATCGAACACAGCCAAACGTTTGAGCAAGCATTAATGCTTGTTCATTGGTTGGGTAAAATCTGTATTTGAATGCGATTAATTTCACTTGGTCTATTTTGGTTAAAGTGTTACCTTGTATAATATTAAGCCAAAAATACAACTTGGTCCACCTAAATAATGACACATGATAATGAACAGCAAGTACGAAAAGGAAGGCATTGCGTAAGCGCATTACATGCTCACTTAGTTTTTGTTACAAAATACCGAAGAAAGGTATTTAATGACGATATGCTAAATCGGCTAAAAGTAATATTAGAGGAAACCTGTCAGGATTTTGAGGTAAATTTAACTGAATTTAATGGCGAAACCGATCACGTTCATTTACTTGTTGAATACCCACCCAAAGTGCAACTTAGTAAGTTAATTAACTCATTGAAAGGGGTTAGTTCTAGGCTTATGAGGAAAGAATATCCAGAGATTCATCGTTACTTATGGAAGGGTGCTTTGTGGTCGCCAAGCTATTTCGCTGGGTCGTGCGGAGGGGCTAGCCTTGAAGTGCTAGCCAAATATATTGAACAACAAAAACGACCTGAGTAACCTTTTTTTACTGCTACGCAGTAATGCCTTACATCCCCGCCAAAAAATGGACGGGGTTTTACGGCTAAATGATAAATTGCAGCAATCAGACTTTATAAATGCATTTTGGCGCCGCCTGAAGTTAAAGTAATACTCGAAAAAGTATGTAAAAAAGATTCTTCAACTCGCGTACAAAAATAGCTGCTTATGAAAGACACTTGATTTACCGGCTAGAGAGAAGAGTATGGAACCCCCTAAACTATTAGTTAAAACTTGGTTAGATCTAGTTTGTTCTGGAGAAGAACAGGTAGTAAAACATGCACTAAAAATGCTTAAAGAAAAAATAGGTGATCACAAGGCCATCGAAGCTTACATGAAGAAGCATAACCTTAAATAATAAGCTACCTTGCAATTGAAAATTAAAAAAGGCTCATTTATTTTAAATGAGCCTTTTTTATTTATATGACATTAATTAAAAGCGTGAGCCCGTATAAGGAAGCATTCCTTCGCCTTTTGGGTGTGCAGGAGTTCCATTGATATGGGTAACACCGTCAATCACTTCTACAACATCACCTTCATTATGAGGAATATCGATCATAGCAGGCTCTTGTGTGGCTGGAGATGGTTCGCTTGAAGGTTCATTTGCACTCTTGGGAACACTCTTCACCGATTTCGCTGAATCGCTGGTGGGTTCTTTTTTCGAATCCACTGCCACCTTGCTTTTACTATCCACTGCCACAGACTGTGAAGCCTTTGCAGGTTCAACTGGCCCCTCCGTTTTGGCCTCATTATTCATAGCGCCCTTACCAGCCTTTGCTTTCAACTCATCAATTTCAGACTTGTTAGGCACCTTGCTAGCAGCTTTCCTTAAGTCTGCAATATTACCATAATCACGGTTAAACTTAACGCTAATGCCTGCTGACTTACAAGCTGACGCCATCGCCTCAACATAAGCAGCATCACCATGGACTTTAATGCTTTTCCATCCTTTCATTTTTGCCGCGCTTACGGCTGCGGCAGCGGATGCTTCGGGCGAGTCTGACTCAACTGAATATTTAGCGAAATAGTCTTTTATTGATACGTTATTACGTAAATTAATTTGCAGACAACCTTGCTCGGAATTAACCTCACATAATTTCTGCCCCATCTTTTTATGTAAAAAAAAGTGTGTTATCACCTTACGCATATATGAACCAGCGAGTAATCTTCGATCAATTAAAGGGTCTTTATCATGCTCTACATTTAGTGTCGGACCTTTGCTCTCTGAGTTCTTTTCATGTTCATTGGTGGTAGGTTCTGCAGTGTTTAAGTCAGAATTAAGCAATGGGTTAGCAGCATTAGGTTCAACATAAATGGTGTTAGCTTCAATTCCTGCACCTTGATAGGTTTTTTTTGAAGGTTTAACCTCATCAGCCTCATCGACTTCATCGACTTCATCGACTTCATCCATCACTTCAACATCCTGAGTTTTATCAATTTCACCGCCAGGTGTTAATTGGCCTCGATAATATGCCGATTGGACATTGTTGAGAAAAGTAGCTTCCTCATCATTTTCATCGTCTAGTTCGTCTGGTTGGTCTGGTTCGTCTGAGTATGCTGATACATGACTGTTAACTTCAAGAATACTTTCAATTGAATTAATCAGGTCATTCTCATCATCAGTGCTGGGTGTTTGCAACTCAAGAGGGACATCTTTTTCACAGCTGGGGTCGTAGGCATAATCCGATTCATCCTGGACGTTTGCAAATTTACTCGTCATCGCAGCAAACTTGGTAAGGCTACTCTCTTCGGCTGATTGAATACCTTCGGGTACATTTGATTTGCTATCTGTATGAGCACTGTCCAAGTCAGAATTATTTACATCAACTTCAGCCTTGGAGGAAGATGTTAATGAATCTTCATCCAACTCTAGATTAGCACCGGTAATCTCGTTTTTATCTATAGGCATTTCATGTTCGAGTTGTTGTAAATCTTCGGCATTTTCTAACGCGATATAATCAGACTCTCGATGGCCCTCCATCAGCATAGAATCGTCAATTTCTTCATACTCTCGCGCCTCGTCGTGTTCAATGTAAGGCGCTTTGTTTAATAATTCTAACTCTTCAAGATCAGACAAAGCAGTCATAGCAAACCCTCTATACTTATAAGTTACTTGATGAGTATATCACCACATCAAAGAGTATTCATATATATCGACTAACGCTATGCATACAAAATGCTTATAACAAAGGCGACTGCGAACAATGCCAAAAATGGATGGTTATGACACTGAATACGCTCAGGATTTAAAAGAGCATGGCAAAGCGAGTCTTCACAGGATTTTTGTTTGACTCAGCAATACGCATTTAATCATTAAAACCGGGTTTTATCGTAATAATAGCTAAGCTAGGAATAGATTGATGTATCGGCTGGAAGCGAGAATGGCAAAAAGTAATGGCCAAGATAATGAAACTTAATGGTTTAATTTTTTTTGTGGCAAAGCAGGTTGGTATAATATAAACAATTTAGCTGTCGTCAAATCAATCGGATTTTATCGTTGAATTTTTGCACTAAAAATCAACAACTTAAATATAAACTCTTGGCCAGCAAAATTGACACTATAAGGCAATACCAAAAAGGATGCTACAAACCTCTGAATTAAAAGCAATTTAAAAATGGAAAGGCAAAACCACATGATTTGGCGTGCAGGTTTGTTTAACTGACTTTAAAATATGCTGTTTTGCCAATGTAAAATTCACTCTAAGATACTGATTAAAAATAAGTAAATTTTACTCTGGCACTTCGCATTGCCAAAGTTCATGCCCTAAATTATTTCTTACTCGGAAATAAAAACCGCTAATAACGCCAAACTGAATTGAAAGCGTGAAAAATTCAATAGTATTAACTACATAGTGCATCTTTACTTATAAACTTATGGTAACTGTTTAAACAGTTAAGAATACCAACTTAGGTTTGTATCTAAACAGTTACGTAAAAAGGTCGCGGTTGAGCGGTAAAAAATCAGCGCGATCGCTGTTCGAAATATTTCTGGGGTTAAATAATCAACGCATTTCTAGCCGGATTAACTAATTCTCTGGTCAAACTCAGGTGATTTCTGGGGTTAATAATAAACGCATTTCTAGCCGGGTTAACTAATTCTCTGGTCAAACTCAGGTGATTTCTGGGGGTTAATAATAAACGCATTTCTAGCCGGATTAACTAATTCTCTGGTCAAACTCAGGTGATTTCTGGGGGTTAATAATAAACGCATTTCTAGCCGGATTAACTAATTCTCTGGTCAAACTCAGGTGATTTCTGGGGGTTAATAATAAACGCATTTCTAGCCGGGTTAACTAATTCTCTGGTCAAACTCAGGTGATTTCTGGGGTTAAAGTTTAATTGGCATTTAACAAACTTTAAATTTAAACATCGAAAATCTAAGATCGGCTTAACACCAAAAAGAGTCAATTACGGTTTTAAGTTCTATCCTGGCAGTTTGATGTACAGCCCTTTCGAACTCCAATTAATATTCCCAACTATTAGCAGACCGCGTTCGACCATCCACTTCGACTTTAACACTAAAATATATCAATTAAGAGTTGCCATTTTGTAAACTTTGTTCTACTATTAATAAGCAGAACAATTGAAACATCCCCACCACAACAATTGTACGAGGATAACAAAATGAATTTCATGCAAGATGAAAATCATGTGCCGGAAGATTTTAAAGTTACTTTAAATTTTCTACTTTCCTTAGAGATAGAAGACCTTGATGAAATGGTAACGGACATATCCTACTCCAATGTGAATAATGAACTTAACGCAACAGCATGCCTTGATTGTCAAGAGTTAATATTAAGCCGAGCTGAGTCCGTCTCATGTGAAGTTAACAACCTTGGGAGGGAAGCACAGATAAAGTATTTGTTTGAAAGTGGGTTTAGAACTCAATTGCAAATATCGCAATTTTAAGAGGATCATTTATATGCCAATTTATTTGCCTTCACCAAAGCACGACCCATTAGGTGTGGATGGTAAAGGATGGAACAGGATTGCAATACATGGAATGTGCAACGACGAGTGCGCCTTACGACCAAAATCAATCACCGCTTTTTTGGATTCGTTAGACACAAGGCGTGTTAGGTATGGAATGTACGACGCTTGCATAAATCGAGGTGATTGCAACTCATGCTCATTACCTACTAGAAAAATTGATTGGCCATATCAAAATAATAAAATGCTTATCAGAGTAACAATTCAAGGTGAACCCAGATTAATGAATAAACCCGATGACTGTTTGGATTCTTCGGGAACACCAGTCAAATGGGAAGATATTTTGATTGTTAACGGATGTGACTTTGTTCGTTATAGCGATGAATACAGCGATGGCATTATGATGTTCAGAATTGGCTTGTAGCATTAATCTAAAGCAACGAGATATCAGTGATTATTTTAATGACCACCAGCCAAATAATTATATTAAAGTCACTTTAATAGGTTCTGCATATTGACCACGCTGTGCTGTACGTATGTTCCGTTTATATAACTCTGATTAAGTGAGGAATAAACAAAACCAACCTTACATAAAATTTGTGATGACATCGATCCCCATATTTTATCTAAATGATAATCTACATATAGCGAATATCAATAGGACTCAATTAATGAAAACGCTAAACAAAAAATGGGTATTCGAAATGGTGTGAGCATCGATTAATAAACATACAGAATTGATACCCACACTTCACAAACCTTATTCGTGCGTATTTGGTTGTTTTTCAAGCAAAGTAGCTATGCCTCTAAATAGGGCTTCAGCTGTAAAGCAACTTCGCTCTAAGCACTTCAAAGCTATAACCGCGACCATCCCTAAACACCCCCTTAATTGTGTTGTTCAAGCCCTCTGTAACAGCGTTGGTGTAGGGATAGTCCCACCAATTGAAGATAGGCTCATGCCAGTTATCAACGGCTCGTATCGCGTCTTTGAAGTATTTCTTGACAGATGGCGTAGATACTGCTTTCCAGTTCCCCCAGTAGTCCTCAGCTTCCTTTCTGGTTGGCATATCCCACATGTCGAGAAATGCTTCCTTAGCGTTATACACTTCCATCAAAGTAGGGTATTCCTCTGTCCAGAAATGTAATGACGCCAGCTCGTTCAAGCCTTTGATATTGACTCTCCGCTTAAGCAGTATTTTTCGGTCATTCTTGAGCTTCTTACGCTCCTTGTCTGATAGTTCGGCTCGTATCGCCTTACGTGCTTTCTCCATTGATTCACCAGCCATCTTAGCAACATGAAAACGGTCGATAACGACAACAGCGTTGGGTAATAGCTGTTTCACGGCTCGGTGATACGGTCGCCACATATCGATACAAACTATCTCAATGTCTTTCCAGCCATCGAGCCTCATAATGGCTTTCTGAGTGGCATCCTGAGTTCTATCTTTACGCATATCGAGTAGGGTTCTGCGCTCAATATCAGTCATTACAAGGTGCATTTTCTTGCTGAAGTGAGTCTCATCAATACCAAGAACGCGAGGCGCAAGCCAGTCGTGTTTGTCCTCGATAATATCCACGTAATTGGCGAATACGTTACGTATAGTCCCTTCTGTGATGCCTATTTCAGTAGCTACATGTGTAAACGGGACTTCCCAGCACATACGCATGATGTAGTCTTCTGCTCGCTTGGTCATGCGAAAGTCACTTGATAGCCAGTTCAATTGTTCAAAGCAAGTCTTGCTACAGTCCTTGCAACGGAGTCTCTTTCTGTCGAACTGAATTTTGATTGTTTTACCGTACATACGAGTGTCATTGTAAGGTTGGCTTACCTTGCCGATGATTACTGTATTGATTGATCCGCACTCGGAACAGGTGCGGTTAGGGGATATGGATTGAGCGTGGAATATACAGTGTTCATCACACTCTTCACGCTCAATTACTCTCAGGTTTTCAAGATTTAACATTTTCTATCCGTTTGGGTTTTCGAGGTTGTAAATTCGCTCCTCTGCTTCATTTAATCTTGATTTAAGCGCCTTAATCATCTTGAGCATCCCAAGTGCTCCAATACGCTCCAGCTCTTCTTCGAGCTTTTTATTCTCACGAGCTTTGCGCTTTTCAGCGGTTTTACTCCATTCTAATTCACACTCATCACTATATGCTTTCAGTTCATTTTTATGAACTTCGAATCCTTCAGTATTTTCAATATCCCAACAAGGGTCATTTTTCCAGTCTCGTTTTAAATCTTCAATTTCTTCTCTTGTTTTAATCTCTAGAGCATTCATTCCCACCCCCATACACACTGTTTTACGAATTTAATTTACTGGTACTATAGCAGCAATAAGAACTCACGTACACACTATTCTACGAATACCCCAAAAAATTAATGACAATTGGCATTGTCGCAACGTTGACATTAGTCTGTGCTTCAACAGACCCCAACAAAGCTCAGAGCGATGACGATTTCGCTTACAACCCTGATATGAGTTTTGCAATGAACGTAGTCACTGGGAGTTTAGGTTTCCATAACAGTTCTAAGACTTCCGGCGCTTTAGATTACACGTCCAGTGGTATAATCGTCTCTGCTTTTGGCGTTGGCATGGGCGATGCGTTGCTGAGTATTCTGGGTACAAATCAGGGTAATAAGCCGCTTCATACTTATTACGGGATTGTTTATTACCCCATCACTCAGAACGGATCTTCTCAGTAATTTGAATTAGCCATAACACTAGCAACAGTTTCATTTTAGTGGCTATGGCTAAATTTTAATTGCCCTTACACCCTGTGCAGAAAGTGATGCTGCACCGCTTCTGGCAAAATCATAACAATACAGGGTTAATAGCCATCAAAAGCAGGATACCTAAAAAATAACGACACCCCAGTGTGCGATGGCCTACTTAGGATCCTTGTACCATGTTGCTGTAAAGTGAACTGGCCCTTTATTAACATTAACTATCTAGTACATTTTAAGTACATTATAACTATGCTAAAGTTAAGTCTGAACTATGGGCAAAGGTGTAGAATTTATGACCAAGTTAACCGTCGGGAAGCTATTTGAGCAAGTGGAACAGTCAACAGCGCAATACCTGGCGAAGTACCTGCAACACAATGAAAAAATAAAAGCTGCATTAATGCACACTTCAAAGTCGTACCTGTCACAAATTCCTGCGGAAGATAAAGCCTATTTCCAATTTCATTTGGATCAATTGAAAGCAGAAAATAAATTAATGTGGGCCTTTGTTCAAAGAGATACTGACTTTAAAAATCGTCCAGTAAACGTTGAAAGGAAAGGTATAGGTATTAGGTTCCAGGATTGGTTATGTTATGCAGACATAATTCAGAGTTCTGAGAGTGTATTCTTACTCCACCAGCCAGATACGACGATAGAAAAAAACTGCACAGAAAAGACATTCGAGTACCAAGTGCATAATGAGTCATGGGGCGGTACGAAACTTAAAATAATACTCGACTGCACACCGGGTTCTGATGTGAAAAACCAGTGCGTGATAGAAAGCAATGTGCCAATAAAAAGAGGTAGCATGACGTCTTTACTGGCATACAAGTTTACAATGGATTCATCTGATCTTGATGTTAACGATGTGTACCCGACGGAATTTAAAAACTTATACAAAGCTCACCGTAACGCCATTAGTGGGGATACTCCATTTTCTTTAGATGCAGTTATAAATCAAAAAGGATGCGATAAATTCGAAGCCGAAAGTGACATCATTCTAAAAACCATAATCGAACACTTCATGAGTGACGGTGAGATGGATAGTGAAGACCTACCGCAAATTCGCGAGGTATTATCAAAAAGTGGTGGTACTTCCTACAGCAACACTAACCGATTGATAGAACAGTGTTGCAAATTACCCACCAGCAACACATGCCTTTTGGACTCATCTGCTAGAATAGGTGAGCTATTTGATGGTCTTGAGTCACCACTAAATTTCATCATTAGAGATATCATCAATCAGCGTTACAGAGAGGTTGACTACAACAAGAACCCAATGGACGCTCTGCTTTATCTGAATGAAGTTCAAGAAAAGCTATCATGTTCTGTTCATATAAGTGGTTTTCTAAGAATCGAGCTCTTACGTACTAAAGTTGAAAGAGCAGAGTTAAAGCAGAGCCTTGAGTTGGCAGACGCATTGGATGAGTGTATTGGTTTATTAAGCACAGCAAACAATAGTGATTGGGAAAGCGAGGTCATCCCTACGCAGTCCCTAAACAATGCATTGTAAACAGCAAAATTAATGCATGATGCACAGTCCAGTTCAGGTGAACCAGATAAAGCGGAATTTGCGTTGCTAGATGTTCAAGGAACATGTCGATGGAACTTTCCAGCGATGGTATGCCGGTATGCGCGAAACATACTTGCTGAAGATGGCGAAATTTAGATCGAAAATCGAAAAAGGTAATGTAGTAATGACTCAATATTATGAATCTTTGAAACAGGTTTGTGAAAATTGTCTAATTAATCTGTATTTGGAAGTGGCCGATAATCCTCGTTTTACACCGCTATCAACTCGAAGCCAAATCATTAAAAAATTTATTAAACCTAAAATAAAGTTACAACAATACAAATTGATTAAGAAAGAACTTAAACGACTTTCTTTGGCCAAAGAGCATGTACTGTTAGAAACGGAACTGCAGAAACTTCTGGTGAATCTCACGGTATATAAAGGTAAAGGAGATGCAGAGGCTTTGTTATTTGATTATTTGGGTAATTTATATGATTGGACAGGTTTGATGATCCAAATCTCAACTCCGCAAACTGTTGCTGAGCCTGGGAACATTTACCTGTGTAAAGATGAAACATTTAATAAATTATCAAGCGATGGGCAATACCTAGAACCAATAAATTTATTTGTTTATTGTGAAACTGAAGATGAACTCGCTGATGTCCTTATTAAAGCGGGTGAAGATAACAGATTTACCGTCAGCGTTGCACAAAGCAATGGATCACATGCTAAACTTGAGGTTTTACCCCATTAAATGGACGTAAAGGAAGCCAACTTTGCTGTTGGCTTTTCCACCGACAACCCTTCCTCGTGTGTAATCAGCTGAATTTATATATTTCTATATAGCTTAACACTTTCAAAACCAATTAAAATTATAATCAAATGATTCATACTAAAGCCCTTGATTACCTAAATAAATCGATTTAACATGTACATAATAAGTATATCACATTTAAACTAAGGAATGGTTGAATGAGCTATGTATTTAGTTTAGTAACGCATGTTGGGCATGACTTGCTCTCGATTATCGCTATTTTTGTCGGGTGTACGACTTTCTTTCTATGTGATGCTTTTATAAAAAGCCTCAATATAGAAGTCACATTAAGCTATTCAGTTAATGAGCCCAACTCGCTAGCGCAATTGAAACAAAGAAAACAAACTATCCAAAAAAAATTAGCAATCAGTTATTTAATTGCTTTCTTAGTGTCGGTAATGGCAGGTTTGTCATTGTACTTGGCGCAATAATCATTATGAAAGGGAAATATACATGTTAATAAGACGCTTAACATTGGCCATGCTGTTTTCGCTGAGCTCTCTGTCTGCAAATGCAGAGGTGGTAAGCCCGGTAGACGTTCAACTCGTAGCCCCGAACACATCGTTTTACCAAAATTATACTGCTCAATATAGCTTTATGTACAAATTTACCGAAAACGAACTCAAAGCATTAATTATGAACTATAACGAAGTAGTAGCGAGCGCCAAAACCTTTAATCAGGCATATATAGCTTTGGCACAGAACCAGAAGGTAGGTGAAGATTGGTCAATGGCAAAGCGTTCAGTGGATGATGCGTACACCGCTTTTGTAAGGAGCGGTAATAAACTAGCGGTACAAGATGATACTAAATCGGTGAGATCCCTAAATCGGCTCTTCGCTACTCCCAAAGCTCAATATATGGACGGGATGAAGACGCTGGTGTTGGCATTAGAAGATTCAATTAGCTCATATATGACAAAAGGTATCAGAAATTCAGGAAAATTTGGAAGTCGTGTTAATTCTAAGAATTTAGTTATTACACTTGACTCATCAACTCCATTTAACGTCATCATAATAGGTGCTGAAGGATCAGGTGACGCCCCTATCATAAAGTTCGTTGACACCAGTTATCTACAAAAACAACGGACATTAAACATCAAAGACTTTGAAACTATCGCGTCTTTTTCGACACGGCTAGCAAATTATTATATTCAGTATAGTGCTGCCAAAAATTACCGAGAAAACGTAAGTAAGTAAACCCCGGCTTTTACTGCAGCACCTACATTTAAATAAAGTTACTTTAAAAAGAGATTTTTGATTGGATCGGTTAACGCGTTAACCGATCTGTAAATAAAACCCCAAACTACCTCAATCTCAACCTAATTTATATGGACGAAATACCTAACAACTTAACAGAGTGACAGTTAATAGGCTGATTTTATTGAGTAAATTTATTATTTGTGTTTTTTAACTTGTTTTTTTATAGAAGGAACATGATGTGTTTAGAGTAGTTGCAATGTTTATACTAAGCGTCTCTTTAAGTGGGTGTATATCAACACCCAAAAACGAATCACAAGATTATTTTTGTGATAGTAGAGATAAAAGAAGTGCATATGATTTATCTTCAGAGCGTACTATGTATATTACTATGAGGGATGGTGATGTTGTTATACCAGTAATGTTCGGGAATGAATATCGATTCTATACACCGACTGGGCAAGAAAGCTGTAATGGCTGGTTTATCAATGATGTAAGGAAAGCAACATCGATTGATGAAAAAACGCACTCATTTCTAATTGAGTTGCGTGATGGAAATAGCTTTGAAATAAACTCTAACCATGGCGTTTTGCCGTTGAGTGAAGTTCATGAGGCGCATTTGTATAACCAAACAAAAGACACATTTGAAACTCGTGTATTTCCACTGAACCACTTTGCTAAGTTATTTGTAGTTGAAGACCACCCTATCCCGGAAGAAATAAAAGGGCGCTTCAAGGTGTACTATGATAAATGGGTTATCGATGATCGTGACAGGAAGCGTGCATTAAAGTTAAAGGCGGAGCAACAACAAGCTGAACTCGAAGAACGCTATAGGATACACCTTGAAAAGAAACGTCAAGAAGAGTTAATTGCTAGAGAAAAAGCACTGGCCAACGAGAACCTTATACTTTCCCCTGCTGGATTAGGTGGTTTGGTTTGCAATGATGGGCCACTCCGGTATAGGACTGATGCGGCATTTAATGTAGAGCAGGTTGTGCATAACGCTCAAATTGTGGCAACAGTTGAGAATGTAAATACTGAATCGCGGCGTATTCAATATAAAATACGTTCATTTTTTGCTGACATACCCAGCAGGCATGATAAGTTACGGACAACAGGATTTTATTATCGAGGCATACTAGTAAGTCAGGGTGTAATTAACTGGGACTCAGTGCAAGGTTGGTATCCCTGCCACGATTAATATTGAAAACGATTAGCTTCAATCTTTAAGGTGATTAGCAGAAATGTTAGTCACCTTTTTTATTAGTTTGGCATCTGCATTTGTAGCGTTTCAAAAGGAAGCGTTGCAACCAATGATAGAAACGCTACCAGATGCTACGCAAAGCTTTTACAGCACAATACGAAAGCGGGTTATGGCTAGAACGAGAATTAGAGCGTAACGGCTGGGAGTTAGCACGTAAGTTTCGCTTCGCTCGGAACACCGGGTTTTCGACATATTTGATAAAAAACCGCTTAACATTGATGTAAGCGGTTTTTATTTCTTAGGTATTTATCTTTACAGTTATACCTAGTATTTCTTCGACCATATCAAGGTTGTCGTGAATCCATTGTTTATCGATTGAAGCCCAATTAAGAACCACATAGCGACCATTTTTAGGTGCGCCTTGAAACTCAACATCGATGTCCATATCAGCAAGGGAAAGTATGAGCTCTTGGACGCGTCTACGCGGAAAGCCTGTAGCACCCATAATCCTAGGTACGCTATTGACACCTTGATCAATTAAATAGGCCACCAGCAATCTACGGTAAAAACTTATTGACGCATTCCCACGTTCGCGTGCGATTGGCAGTATGATGTCATTATTCATTCAATACTCATTTTTACAATGAAATGCTATGTAAGTTAACGCCCCAAAATAACAATGGTAATCTGTGCTGTAAAAGATTGGATGTAAAGTGTTTTATTGCTTTATCACAATGAGGCAATGTAATTCATTGCCTCTAAGGTAGTTTGATTGATAGGCGGGTTTGGTGGGTCTGTAGAGTAATTTAATCAAATATGTAATGTCGCTCCTCCCCTTCCTCAATAAATTCAACTTCAGGTAAATTGTAGCCATTTAACGGGCAATGAAGGATTTTGCTTTCTTCAGAATCTTCAGAAGCATCATACGCATGTGAAAAGCCAAGTTGCTTCCAAAACTCCATAGTGCAACCAGAACCTAAGCTGGCAGATTTAAGCCTGATGTACTGCGTTTTAGGAGCCAATTCAGATATAATTTTTTGAAACATTTCTTTGCCTTTACCCTGTCCTCGCTTTGCTGGTGGGACATACATCATATGAATAAAAGCAATAGCAACACCATTTCGCGTACTTGGTTCTACATCAAAATAAGGTGTATCAGAATAAATTTCTTCGTATCCTACTTCCATAAAGCCAACCCTTAAGTGATTTAATTACACGATGATTACAGCACGTAATCTGCGTGCTGTAAACTTATATTATCAAATAAAGGTTGCGCTTTGTTCCTGATTTTATTCACAGCAAGCGCATAGCTTACTTTAACGTCTTAAGTAGATGTTCGATAGTATTAGATATACCACTCACTTCTTAATGCCTACCGCAGAGCGCCTTCAGAGCGCATTTTATTTTCTACCACTTCAAAAAATAACTCAGCCATAGTCTATTCCAAGGTTCAATAATACAGGTCTTTTGAAGATAGACTTTTAACTCAGAGCCTTGATTGAACGGTTTTTAAAATACTTAATTTGAATATTTAACGAATACAACACAACCTTTAATTGATATATTTTTAATTGTTGTTTATACTGACGTTAAGTTAAATAAATCAACTGTCGGTGGTATCAAATGAAAGCAGTAATCAATTTCGAATGGTTCATATCTGAAGAAATGCAACACATCACCAGTGAAGAAACCTTAAAGCAATTGGCTTTGCGTAACATCAAAGATGGATTTGATGATGGACTAAAACATGGTGATTTAAACGCGGTTATCAATGGTACAGAATATAAAGGTCATTGGCATATTGATGTTGAACAAGCAGAAGTTGGTGTAGGTGCATGTCCACCAGCAATTGAACACAACGAGCCGAGCCCATTTATGGCGCTAAGCCAGCGTCAAATCCATCTAAAACGTTGGCCTTTAATGCGAAGTGTGACGGGTGAAGATACAGTGCTTGGTCATTCAGCAGCAGTGGCACATATTGGCCTAATGATGGCGTTAATTGCGAATAAGAATGGCGCTAACTTCGACTTAACTGAAGTTCTGACATACGGATTACTACATGATCTACAGGAAGTTGTCTGCCAAGATGTTGCACAACCATCAAAGCAATCATCACCAGAGTTAGCAGCGGCATTTGAAGCATTTGAAAAGAAAGCATTGCAGTCAATGATAGAAACATTGCCAGCCCCACTTCAAGACTTTTACGCGACTAAACTTCTTAACCCTAGTCCAGATGTTAAAAACCTAATCAAAAACGCTGATATTTATGACGCTTTAAGAAAAAGCCAAGATGAATGCGAAGCGGGTAACAAAAAAGAATTTGGTCTAGCGTATACCCGGTTACTCGATGAAGTAGCAACGCGTACTAAAACTAACAGCTACCTGAGTGAATTTCATGAAACCTTTGGTGAGGCGTACTCATGGAGCTTCGACCAATTAGTTGCACATTCACACATTTAACTCAATCGAGGCCGCTGTTCCTTTGGTGGCCAGAATCCGTTGCTGTACTTTAAACATAATGCAGTAGCGACCAGCATTTACTCAAAAATAGAGGCTTACTCATGTCAAACACAACTAATGATACTGCTTTAATAGATACCATTGTCGGATTAACTGAAGAACACAAAGCAACGCTTAAATCGCTGGCAGGAAATTCACCGTTGAATGATGATGAGTTAGCAATAGTTAAACAGATTGCATCTGTTGCCGCAGCATCGCTTACAATCTCCCAGCAACGTGCTTTAAACGACGGGATGGAAGATGAAGGATTTATACTTTTTGACCGGGCAGATTTATTGACTGATATTTCGGATCATGAAGCGACTTTTATTGCGGCGTTCGCAATGGAGTGCAATTTTGTTGAGCGTATTAAGCCATTGGCTTACGACTTGCTGATGCTGTCTGAGGATGTAGTCTTTTACAGCGAACAAGATATCATTGAATCATGTTTTAATTGGTTAAAAAGTATTTATGCGCGTGATTGGTTAACTATGCGTTATTACTTATTTACTACAGCATGGGTGAACGGGGATACCGAAAGTTACATTCAAGATCTCTACAACACAGAAAATGCAGATAAAGGCGGCATAACCCTTAAATCAGAATTAGAGCGAGTTGCTTGGGAGTTTGCACAGCAATTTGGTGGTGAATTTGATAAAGAATGCTACGGCAGACCCTGTTTTGATAAATATGGCTTTATCTCTTATCCAGAAAACATGAAAGAAATCTCTTATGACGAGCATCGTGTGTTATTAGATGTAGCAGACCTGAACACTTACAGTTGCTATAATTTTTTTGGAAACGGCGTACCAATGTTATTTGATATCGATGCGGCAATGCTAGTAAATGACGAAGACGACGATGACGATGACGAAGACGGCGCTTCAGAAACGTTTAACGTGACGGTAACAGGCATTGTGTACGATGAAGGTAACACTTCATTACCTCAAGAAATGACGATTACCGTGACTTGCGAGCTCATGGACATCGAAGATACGATTTGTGAAGAAATAAGTAACTTGACAGGTTTTTCAGTAAGCGCCTTTGCTTTTGACATTAATTAAATAGTGTTTGTTTAGCCCGATATTAAGGTGACTTTTAATTAGTCACCTTTTTTATTGGATCAGCAATTTGTTGTATCGGTGTGCGTTTATATAATAGCTTGATATTTTTTGGCGCTGTTGGTGAATGTGCGGGTTAAGGGTTAGGACATTCTTGTCCAAAAGTTAGTTTGAAAATGTTCAAACTTAATTATCAGAAACTGATATTTGTCCTCAGATAAATTGTCAAACAATAGCGGTATTACCGTTCATGACAACCATAATTTTTATCAAACTTTATTATGGTCGTACAATCGGCAATCACAATGTGTTCGCTATACTTTATGTATTTGCTTGTGGGCATCTCACCACCGCAGAGGAACTAAGCACTTGGTAATTAAAAGAGCCACGACATCTATAAATTGCCCGGCATGTTAGTGCAGTAGCAAGGCTTGTATTGCATGCTAACAAAGGTTAGCAACTCAGAACCTTACTCCAGAAATGGGCAAACAAGCCCGGTAATCACATACCCCTATACTCTATCCACCAGCCAAATGAGAAATTACATCAACAAAAAAGGCTGTCTTCTTACAGGCAGCCTTTGTACTTAGGGTAGAGAAATAAAGCTTACACAACTTCCACACCATGATAATAAGCAATAACCTTCCCTGCAGCGGCATTAACCTGCTCTATCCAAGAAATTGCATCCTTTTTTCTGGCGTGACCACCGTGCCGTGAGATGTTTACGCCTGCATTAAAGCTTGTTTGAATAACCAAGGTAGGTGATGCGCTTATTTTAAGGTTGCTTCTCGCTTCGGTATATCTAACAAAATAACGTTTCATGAATAAATCCTCTTAATTGATATTGGTGAATAACGAGCCTGCAGGCATGTCTAATACACCCAATGAAATTAATGGGGTGCGGATCTCAAATGCATCTTCTGAATGTTTCTCGATGCAGGTTAGACGAAACTTATCTTTATATACATGGACACGTTCACATTGAGTTGGTTGCTCGTGATCACCTGCTAAAGAAGTTAGCTCTGCCAAATCGTTCAGCAATACCTCTACTTCGACATCTGCCGGTAAATCCTGGAACAAGTCATAACACCAAACCGCATGACCTACCTCTACCACCACTCGCTCTGCGTCATGCTCATGCAGTAGTTTGCTTAGTTTTTTTATTTTACAAATTGCAGCAGAGTCAAAGTTAACAAGCACGCTGTCTGGTGAGTCACAAACGCTGTCATTGATGTTGGTTGCGGAACAAAAAATAGTAACCATAATTCGCCTCGTTGTTATTTTGGCGAGTCGCGATCGCCAATAGATTAACTATGGAAAGAATAGAACAAAAACAAACCAAGCGCAACCTTTAATTGATATATTTATTTGAGATAAATTCCCATTGCACTATTTTTATATGGTCTAATATTTGTGCCATCCACCAGCATTAGAATTAAAGTTACTTTAAGTTAGTTGATTGGGTGCTGGTGGCTTTGTTGAGTGATAGAAATGCCTGTCTTTTCCTGCAATCGCACGCAGGTTTTTAGTAAGCGCCTGGGCTTTTAGTGACCCAAGTTGATTTTTATCGATGTGACCTTTGTTTAATTGAATTGATTGTATTGACAAACAAACAAATTGAGAATATAGTGGAAATTATGAGCTAGTGGATAGCTCACCGCCCTAGCGGAACTAGGCTATCGGAGAAATCTTTATGTATTACGTAATCCAGTCAGAATATGCGGGAGCCAACACCCACGATTCAGCAGGACACATCCTCGGTGACACAACAGAAATGACTATCACTACCACCATCGGCTTAAAAAACATGAGCAAAGAGCCATGCACTGAGGGTTGGCTAGGCACAACAAATGATTGGAGTAGCACAGCGCGTGGCGAGTTCAATTCGCTTGAGGAAGCCTTGGGGTACGTGCATAGCGAAGGTTATACAGAAGAAAAAGAAGACAGTGAGTGTGACGAAATCAGTGTATGGGTTACACCAGAAAGCAAAATGGAAAAATGGAATGCGGGTGACTGGGTGCTTAACGCTATGGGTGAAGAATCCGCATGCAAGGAATACAACATCACAGCCGATTCAACAGATGCACATCTAGAAGCTATGGCAGACAAAGTTGAAAAGGAAGCGAAAGAAGATTTCAACACCCTCGTTTTTGGCACTTATGATTTATTCTGCCAGTTACGTGACGATTTAGAAGAGTAATCCTACATATTAATCAGTGTAATGCGACGGTTTAACCATTAAGCCGTCGCTTAATATCTTGATTTAGAGCCAATTACTACATCATCAGGACATGGAATGAACGAAAATAAATTTAAAACATACCTAACCGCCGCTAAATCGTTAAATAACGAATACAGCCGTGGATATCAACGTGGATTGCGCCGGCATTTCCACGGTGAAGGGTTCGGATCTGATGAGGAGCATGAGCAATACATGAAGCTCGGTTTGCATGGCGACTATCGTGTAGACATTGGGAACGGTTATCGTGATGGATTTACGGGGAAACCGCCATTAGGATTTCATGCGAACTTGGGCAACAGCAATGCACAACATGAATTACCTGCTGATTCACAGTTGCAATGCCGCCTCAACAGTCAATTAAAGTCGCGTTTTGTTAAGCAAGCTCAAAAAGAAGGCATGAAATTAACCCCTTGGATCTTGAAAACGCTTCAAAACGCATGTCACGATGAAGAAATCTAACGTGAACATAACACCAGGAATACAGTAAATGTCATTAATAACTATCGCAAATGATCAGCAAGTAATAATAAGTACGAACTATTGGGAATTGGAGAATGCAAGAAAAGGCTTTTTTTACGTGAGTTGGAATGCTGGTGCTGCAAGATTGTTAGTGCCTGAATCTCAAAAACACTCGATACAGGAAATGATGTCAGCTGAATATGTCATCATCACACGCGGTAAGTATCAAGGCCGTGATGCACTTGAGATCTTATTCGAAGATAACACTGACTCGCCCTACTCAATCACTGTCTCGGCAGAACAGACCGATAGGTTATTACCGGATGATGAGGCCGGAGTTAGTTGTGTTCTATCAGTTTGGATGAAATCAGGACACGCTTTAACATTACCTGCAAAATATCGAGTAAAAGACACACTTCCTTGTCTTGCACCTTGGTCATAGGTGTTAGTAGATGTGTGTAAGTCCACCAGCATCAATACAGTCGGCGTTAACGCCATACGATCGCTTGTATTGTGCCTTGGTCATTGGTACTGCGTTATCAGTAGCTGGTGGAGAAACTGCAAAGGAATGAGACTTCGCAGTTGTAATGGGTTATGATTATCCAAGATGGCATTCTTCAACATAACCAATGCTTAAGCATTGAACAATATAAATATTTGCTATTTTTCCTTCTGTCCACTTGTTTAATAAAATTTGCCACCGGCCAACATATTGTCCTGCACAATTTACCTTTTGCTTCTTGGTTTTTGCCAAACGCAGTGCGTTTTGGTAAAGACCTTCGTTTTCTTTGGATGCATTTACCATCAGTTGGTCATAGAGAGAATTGAACAGGCTTTCAGATATATCGTTGCAGGTTGCTAGAGTATTCATAATGAGTCTCCCATGTGTTTTTTCTTAGATGTTTTTATTTGAAAAAGCCACAACATAGCGATTGTGGCAGGAAAATGGACATATCCTTCAAGCGACATGATCATATTTGGGGTTACACCTTAAGGCTTCTGGGATAAAAACTTCAATTCTATGGCCATCGTTAGGTTCGGGAATTTTGTTTTTATCTGGGTCACGTTTAAGCAAACTCTCTTGAGCTTTATAGAAATCATCGGCACGAAAGTAACAGTCACTTGAAAGGTTTGGGTTATAACCAAAAGTTACAAACATTGCCACGCTATAGTTATGCCCGGCACCAAAAGAACAAACTTCATAACGCGGTTCGTTACATTCAGAAAACAAAGTACCATCAATTATTAAGATCCCATTTGCTATTTTATTAACCAATGCAACAACAACATCGCGGTTATCTTCAACCCATTCACGATAGTTAACTTCTGATTTATCATGAACGTCATCATCAGAAATCCATTTATCAAACCCGCAATCATTAATGTTATGTTTAACGCCAAGAGGTGCATTAGACCACTTTAAATTCATCCAGCAATTTTTAAATGGGGCAGCAGCACCAGGGCGTGAATATCGGTAAGTGCTTCCATCGTTTTGAGTATTTTTAATTAACTCATCAACTCCGACTTTTCGTTTAGGCTCTTTTGCAACGGATTCAAGGTAATAATCCCACAAACGTTCACCATCCCAACGTAAATCAATATCACCCACCTTAAATGCAATCGGTAGTTTATCGAGGGTTGTTGTTTTTATTTGCACCTGAACTTTATCTTTTATTGCAATTAAACTTGGTTTTCGACAGCGAGGTTTAATGATTACGGCCTCGTATACAAATGGTACGGTTAAGTTGATCATGCTGGTAAACTCCATGGTTAGGATATACCTATGATTATACATTTTAACAATAATAGCGCAACCCTTAATTGATATGTAAATACTCTTTATTTATTTGAAACTTGACATAATTTTTCGTCTGAAACACTTAACTTTTGGATGATATGGAAAAGATGTACCTTGTGTTTAATGCTGGTGGATTTGATACACGCTAAAGCCACCAGCACAAAGGATAATAAAGTAACTTTAATATCAATTCAGCACTTGATAATGGGTAGGGATGTCCAGCTGGTGGTATATTGAGGTGTTAGAAAATCTCGACGCATTGCCCATTGATGTTCAATTCCTTGGGCAGCGACGAAAACAGTATCGCGTCCATAACGATGATTAAGCTTATCTAGCACTGTCATCATGCCCGGATTCGCTTTAGGTACATTGAATAAGTCTATTTGACTATTTTTCTCACTAACTAAATCAACAAGCCCAACACCAACCCGGTAATACCTCACTCCCTCACGAAACAACCTCTGCTCAACCTCAGTCATTGCTTTAGTGAGCTCGACAGTACAATTCGTTGGGCACGGAAAATGAACTATGGCCTTGTAACTTACAGGCCGCTCATCGTGAGGAGAATTACCTGCAAACAGGATCATTGTTTTGCAGTTTGAACCTTGCTTACGAGCTTTAGCCGCTGCAATGCCTATGTGTTTACACAAAGCTTGTGAAAGTGACGGTAAATCAGTGATGCGCTCGCCAACACTTCTTGTTGAAAATATCTGTTTTTTATCTGCCCGGACTTCATCCCACACTTTGCAAGCCTGGCCATTGAGCTCACGAACGGTTCTCTCTAACTCGATGCTAAAATTCTTTCTAGCCATCATGGGCGACATAGATGCTAAGTCAAATGCCGAATGGATATTCATCAGTTCAAGTTTTTTACTTATTCGTCTACCCACGCCCCAAACGTCACCAACACTTAACTGTTTTAAGATTGCTTGGCGCTCTTGTTCGTTGCTTATAAAGCAGACACCTTTATAGCCTTCTATCTTTTTAGCGGCATGATTAGCTATTTTGGCTAACGTTAGCGTTTCTGCGATACCTACGCAAACAGGTAAACGAGCCTCTTTCCATACGGCACGACGGATTAGCTGGCCTTGGGTTTTCAGGCACTTTATTGCTGGGTAACAACTTTTGAACGATAGAAAACTTTCATCAATAGAATAAACATATTGTTCTGGGGCAAAACGACCAATGATATTCATCATCTTGCTTGATAGATCAGCGTATAGCTCATAGTTAGATGAGCAAACTATAACGCCACGCTTAGCGCATATTTCTTTGACCTGAAAAAAAGGTTCAAACTTTTTGATCCCAGCTTCTTTGGCTTGTCGATTGGCCGCTACGATACAACCATCGTTACTCAGAACAATGATGGCTTTGCCGCGCCAATCTGGCCTGAATACCTGCTCAGCACTACAATAAAAGCTGTTAGCATCAACCAGGGCAAACATTTATTTGACTACCAATAATGGGCTTCTTCGATGACAACGAATGGAACGAGTTACGACCCCTTCAATACTGAAGTCATCATGATCATGAATAGTAACTGGTTGAAACTTCTGATTTGACGAAAGCAGAAGGCGTCGGTGCATGTCCAAAATTTTGCAGACAAACTCACCATTGAAATTTGCAACAATGACATCACCGTGGCGTGCAGTTTCATAGCGATCTACGACAATCATATCACCATCAAAAATGCCGACATCCTGCATCGATTCGCCTTGTGCTATGCCAATAAAAGTTGAGCTTGGGTGCTCAATCAATAATTCATCCAAACTCATCGCTAACTGAGAATATTCTGAAGCAGTGGCGATTCAAAGCCAGTGATCCCCGCTTGAGCTGGTATTGGTATTACATGCATATCTATAGCCACTGTATGTACATACAGTTATTTTAGCAGTCAAGTAGGTTGAAGAACACCTCTATTTAAACGTATCAAGAAAGAATGTTGCGCGAAAAAACAGTGATGGTGAGCTTTGGGTGGGCTTATGGAACAGGCTATTTATGAGTGATAGCACGCTTGAACACTGGAGAGCCATTTTTCTGTAACTCATTTTCTCGAACACACCAAGCGTAATTAATGGCGTTCAATTCAGATTTATTGTTCTTGTTTCTCAATTCTAAAAGTTCACACTGCCTATCAAGCGTATCAAGGCATTTACTGTGTCGGAATTTATACAAATACTTCAGTTCTTGTTCTGACATGCCTTTTATATTTAGGTAATCCAACGAACATTCCTCTTGTATATGGGTATCAACTCTATGGGGCGTCCTTGTTAATTTTTCACCAAAATTAACTTATGATGTAGCTATTAAGGTTATTATTGATTAAACTAAAGTTTTATTTTTAGCTTATTAAAGCTTCTTGGGTGCAACATGTTGCTATTATCGCGTCTTTTAAAAGCGTTTTCAATTGCTGGGATCTTTTTGATTTCTGCTTTTTCCTACGGGAGTATAGAACCTGATATCAATAGCATAAATGTGACTCTTAATCACAAATCCTTTGATGTTCCTACTGGACTCACACAAAACACAGTAACCAGCTTCACCCGTGATGATGAAGGTTTTTTATGGGTAGGAACAGCAAATGGCTTAAATCGTTATGATGGCAATGGATTTACCCAATTTTATGCGCGTGATAATAATGGCCTGCCAAGTTCATTTATACGCAATCTGCTGTTTGATAATGAGGGTCATTTGTTAGTTGGGACGGATGCTGGCGTAGCAATTTATAATCCTCACACAGAAACATTCAAACCCTACCTATTTGATCAAAAAATCAGTGCTGAACCGACATGGGCGATGCACAATGCAAATGGATTAAATTACATTGGCCTGAAAAATGAGCTTTACATTATTGAGGCAAAAACCAGCAAATTAATCGAAGTAATAATTGATGAATCGCTCAACGATATAAAAAAGGTTCTAGTGAATGATGTAGGTATCTATGCAAGAAATTATAACGGGGATTTGTTCCTTTATAGCCAGGGCGAGTTAGCTCTGATTGATAAAGGCGTTGATAATTTTTCTCTATCAAGCATCGGCCTTCTCACCTTGAAAAGTGGACGTCTCTACCACAAAGGGAACGTGGTATCTGAGGTAGGTTTAACGAATCTTACAGAGGTGGGTGAGGATAAACTAATCGGCATAGGTAAAACTGGCCTCTATCAAATAGAAGTATTCAGTAATGATCGAATCAAGATAACAAAAATAGGTGAGCCAAAATTTGATTTAACAGAGACGACTTCAAGTGTAATTTATTATGAAAACCACAACTTTTACTTTTCAGATTACCTTGGCGGTTATGAGTTAATAACTAAGCGTCAAAACGTAATAAAAACCCTCAATACAGGCATAAAGCAAATTTGGTCGCTAAGCCAAAATACAGAGAATGTATTTGTGGCAACCAATAAGTCAATTACGGTTTATGACAATAACTTCAGAAATCCATCATTATTAAGCACGGATAAGGGCTTTAAAGTCATACTGGCCACAAATAATCATCTCTTCATTGGTGATGACAAGGGGTTGGTTAAGCAAGAACTTGGAACCGAAAATAGAGTTCAACTTTACGACAAAAGTGTGTTGAGCTTAACTGAAAACGCGCAAGGCCAAATAATAGCAGGCACAAGGGATGGAAAAGTATTTGCCATTAATCCTGACGATACCATGGGGTTATCTATTGAAACCGGTGATGGCCACCCTGTTTTCGCTGTGCAAGAAGTGCTTGGAAGGATTTACATTGCATCCCAGAAAGGGTTGTTTGCGTATGATAAAGCCAAGCAGGAATTAGATGTGGTTTATGGAAATGAATTTGTCACCAGCCTACTTTTACACGGTGATATTATTTACTTCGGCACTCAGTCTGCGGTTTTTAAGCATCAGTTGAGTTCACGCATAACATCAAAAGTAATGGATGTTGGCAAAGTAATAAATTCGATAGCGGTACTTTATAACGAGTTGATAGTCACGTCTGGAACAGAAATTAACGCTCTGAGTCTAAACGATAACAAACTCATCAAATACACGAATGATAATGGTGTTTTACAAGATTACAGCCCACATTCAACATTATTATGGGGGCGAGGGTTGTTGTTGGGTGGTGAATATGGTTTGTCATATTACAGCAAGCCCAGGCTCGATTATGAGAACAACAATGGTAAAACTAAGGTCATTTCAATAAAAGACTTGTATGTTTTTAATCAAAAAGTCCCCCTTTCATCGCCAATAATAACCAAACCTATTCGGTTTGAAGAAGGTATAAGCCTTAGTTATTCCGACTACCCTTTCACTTTCGAATACGGTGTTATAGGGGATAGCTCGGAATGGTACGATTTCTACTACCGACTCGAAGGTATTGACGATATCTGGTTACCAAACAAGAATAGTGTTACGGCTACGTATACAAGCGTGCCATACGGTGACTATACGTTTAAGGTACTAGCCATTAATAAAAAGACCGGTGTTAAAATTCGTAGCGCTGAATTAAAAGTGCATATTTCCCCTCCCCTTTGGTTATCGCACGAAGCAAAATTTCTTTATGGATTTTTCACGTTTATTGCCATCTTTTTGTTATCAAGACAGCTCAAAAGAAACCGTGAAGCCCAGGAAAAAATAAAGTTAAGTGAAGAGCGCCTAACATTATCACTGTGGGGAAGTGGTGATGAATTATGGGACTGGGACATAGAAAACAGGCAAATATATCGCTCAAACATTTGGGAAAGTATTGAGTTTCCGCGAGATGGAGTAAGGGCCAGTATTGATGATCATTCCGGGGTATCGAATATTCACCCTCATGACATAAAAAGAGTAAGTAAAGTGCTGAATGCTTGCTTACGGGGCGAGTCAACACATTTTGAATCAATATACCGAGTTATGAACAAAGATGGCCAATGGATATGGATACACGATAGAGCCAAAGTTGTTGAACGTAATTTGCAAGAGCAACCGGTGCGAATGACTGGCACATTTAAAGATATTAGCGCGTTTAAGCTAAACGAAGACCAATTAAGATTGTTTGTCAGGGCAGTAGACAACATTTCTGAAGGTGTCTTTATTCTTGATCACCATTTTAAGTTTGTTGAAGTAAATGATGCATGCTGCAAGATAGCCCTAAAAAACAAACAGGACTTTATCGGAACCGAACTTAACTTTAGTCGATATCCAAGCTCATACTCCAATAAGGTTAAGCAAGCGTTGCTGGCTAATGGCCAGTGGATAGGTGAAGTTGGTGCAATTAAAGGTGATCAAACAACTTTTGACATTGAGGTAACGATAGATGCTATCTATGATGAGTCTAATCAAATAAGCCATTTCGTTGGTGTTTTTTCAGATATTACAATACGAAAACAACATGAGGAAGAGCTAAGGCGCTTAACTAACAATGACTATTTAACCGGGCTTCTTAATCGGTCAAGCTTGCAGGTGTCGCTAAACAACCTGGTGTTTAAGCAGATTGAGCATACATTAATGGTCCTTGATTTAGATAACTTTAAACGAATCAATGACTCGCTTGGCCATAACTCCGGTGATCTTTTGCTAGTAGAAGTAGCAAAACGATTCAAGGAGGTATTATCGACTAAGGGTAGTTTATATAGACTGGGTGGTGATGAATTTGCTGTGCTAATTGACCGAGATGTTGATGTCGCGAAAAGCGCTCTTGTTGCATCTTCATTGATAAACGCACTCGAAATACCATTTGTGATTGACAGCGAATCTATCGTGTTGACTGTTAGTGTCGGCATCGTGCTTTTCCCAGAAGATGAATGCTTTGAGGAAGGGCTTTTGAAAAAAGCGGATATTGCGATGTACCATGCAAAAACAGATGGGGGTGGTAAATACCAATTTTATTCAGAATCGATCAATAAAAATGCGGCAGCTCAGCTTAACATCGAAAATTTACTGCGCGATTCAATAAAAAACGACTATTTTGAGGTGTATTACCAACCAAAAATAAATGTGATGAACAACAATATTGATGGTATGGAAGCCTTAGTAAGACTGAATCACCCAGAAAAGGGTATTATTTTACCAAGCTCATTTATACCACTGGCTGAAGAAAGTGGATTAATAGTAGATATCGGTGAATTAGTGTTACGTAAAGCCTGTTTTGATACCCAGCATTGGATAGAAAAAGGTATTTTTGCAGGCCGCGTTGCAGTGAACATCTCGTCTCGGCAATTTGCACAGCCAGATCTACAGCAACGGATAGCATCAGTGTTGCGCTTAACACAATTGTCTGCCAAAAATTTAGAGTTAGAAATCACTGAAGGGACGGTGATTAAAGACCCAAACCATGCGATTAATGTTATGAAGCAAATAGCAGCAACCGGTGTAAGTCTTGCTTTAGATGACTTTGGTACAGGGTACTCATCTCTAGCTTATTTGAAGCTATTCCCAATCCAAACGCTCAAGATAGATAAGTCATTTATTGATGATATAGATCAGTCTACAAGAGACTTAAAAATGGTTGATTCAATCGTGACAATAGCCCACAACCTTGGGCTAAAGGTAGTTGCTGAAGGCGTTGAAAATGTAAATCAGTACAATATGATAAAGGCATTAGGGTGTGAACTAATTCAAGGTCACCTATACAGCAAACCATTGACCGATAAGGAATTCGAAAATCTCCTGTTAAGCTCATCCAAAATGAATACATTCGATGTCAATCAAAGGTGATTTTGTTTAGGCATATACGATAATGAGTGCATGAATTCGAAACTTTCACATTCGCCACTTGGGTATTAAAAAGGTCGGTATTGATAACATTGCGCAACCCTTAGTTGATACTTTTGCATTTTTAAAGTATACTAGTCTGGTATTAATTACTAGTTTCTACCCTGCTTACTGAGGCATCCATGAACACAAGAATAATGAAAGAACTCACACGCAATCCAGAGGCATTTGCGAGTTTTATAACAAAAGGAGAGTTACCCCAATGCAAAAAAAGTCCAGAAACACCATTGAGAAACCTTATAGAATCGATACCAATGGGAATTTGGACTCAATTTCAAGGAATTCGGTTAAGTCCTGCATTGGGGTTTAACTCTTCTTTGCAGTTTCATAGCCTTCACCAGCTATATCGTTGGTTAGGTGGTAACCAGAAACTAATAGGCAACCAAACCCTACCGTATATGAGCTGGCGTAATGTTAGATTTCAAACTCAATTAAGCATTCAAGACTTAATTTTTCATAGTGCAAAATCACCTTCTAATGATGTATTAGAACGTTATAACCTGACAACTGCTAAGGTATAAATAAATGAACTCTCCATACGTCCAAGAATTTCTTGTCGCACTTGTGATTTCAAGTGTAACTACCCCGTTCATTATTAAGCAACTAACACATTTCGGCATCGAAGCACCGTGGTCATACATCATTGGTTTTATCATCTGGTTCTTCTTATTAATTGGCATTATCCGTACAGGTCTTTTTGATTGAACAATCGGCAAATAATCAGGCAAATACTATCTCGCCTTAACGGTGCTTAATCCATGTAAGAATGGTTGTTGAAGTTCTTATATGCTCTATTCTGGAGTATGAGCATGTATATTTATGCCTTAACTAACCAGGTCGGTGACACATAAAGTTGTGGGTAGGTGCTGAACTAGCAGGAATTTAATTAAGGTTATACGAATTCATGTGGTGACGATAATTTTCTTGGTATACGCTTTCTGCTTTAACAAATTCATTTTCTAGATAACTTAACCGATCTGGATCAGTGATAGGCTTTTCGCAAAGTAATGACTCTTCGCTTATTGCTTTCTCTAAGGTTTGATATCCAGCATCACCACTCACGCCACCCGACTTATCACCGAGACGCCAATAACTAACTTGAAAAGGGCAATCTTCGCGATTACTCTTCTGACTTGGCGCAATTACTTTGTAGTAATTATCTGAAACTTCCATAACCAAAAAACCATCAGCCTCGTACTGAAGCACTAGATTTTTTAATGTTACCCCGCTATTTACTGCTTCATATTTGTTTAGAAGGAAATTTCGAAGCAGTTTACATTCATCATCAGCAAAAAATAGATAATAATCTGCAAGCGCTTCATCAACAGCCAATTCCCCGTATTCTTTTTTCATCTCACGAGAATTACGTAAAAGGGCTTTCCACAAGGCCCTTGAATCTGATTGGTAATCATTGAAAATAGTTCCGATTTTGGCTTCAAGCGTCATAGTACGTAACCTCGTAATTTATCCTTTTGCAGTCAGATAACAATTATATTAGTATCAATTAAGGGTTGTGTCAACGTGATATTTATATCAATTGTGGGTTGCATTCTTTAAGGGGTATGATAAGATGGTTATATCATTTAAAGGTTGAGGCATGAATATGTTTGATGTGATTGCTAGCTCTGAATTGACCCCAGAAACTTCTGGACAATATAAATCTACGACTTTTGATGTTGCATTCCCTGTGCAAACGATTGCCGGTTTAAGTCTGTTTAAAACCCCTGACGCAGAGTCGATAAAAAAGCTATTAGAACATTACATTGAAGATGCAAAACGTATAGAAAACGTAATGGAATTACTTAAAACATCTGATGCACAGTTTGCATTAAACTATCTTCAGTCTGGACCTAATAACTATGTTAACACTCAATTGTCATCGTATGAGTCAGCATTGAAAGGGTTGAGCGCTGATTATTGGAATAAAGCACTGGCTCTAACCGATGTGTTGGATCACATGCCAGCTGATACACGCTTGGAGTGGAAGAGTAATATTTCTAATTGGGAAGCTCCGCTCTTTGAGCGAGATACGGTCATAAGCACAGTGCTCGAGCTGTTGTTGAATCGCGATAAATTTTTGGCTGAAAAGGTCGATCTGATATTTAAAGGTTTATCGAAATCACATGTAACGAATTCGCCAGCTGGATTTTCCCAACGATTCATAATCAATGGGATTATTGGATCAGTGCAAAAGAAAGAGTCGATTGATGATTTAAGACAGATAATTGCATCATTTATGGGTCGCTCAACAACAAAAATGCGCCATATGAACACGGGTTCAATCATAGAGAGAGCATGGCAAAACAATCCAGGTAAATGGTTAGAACTCGATGGAGGGGCAATCAAATTTAAAGTCTTTAAAAAGCAAACTATTCACATCGAAATTCACCCAGATTTAGCGTGGCGTTTAAATGAAATTCTTTCAGTTTTATACCCTCAAGCCATCCCTGAAGAGTTTAAAAGTCGTGGAAAAGGCAGTAAAACGATAAAAGATTTTGATTTAAAGCAGCATCTGCTCAGTAATGATTTGTTATACGATTTGGTACAGTTGGAGGCAACACGTATCTGGGATAGAAGCGGTTATGAACCTCGGTTGACGGGAAGAAAAAATAACAGTGTCACTTGCCGATATCACCTTGATGACAAGACTCGACAATTGGAATTGGATACGTTCTTGAAAAGCTGTGGTGGAGTGAGAACCAACAAATTTTTACAGGAATGGGATTTTGAGTATGACTTTTTAGCGATTAGAGACGACATCATTAGATTAGGTAAAGCACCAGAGCATATTTCGCATCAGTATTACCCGACTCAAGATATGTTGTCTGATGAGGTCATTGCTCGCCTAGAAATATGTTCTACGGATGATGTTCTAGAGCCATCGGCAGGCCTTGGTGCGATAGCAAAAAAAATGAAACCATCAGCAAAAACGGTTACTTGTGTGGAAATATCATCGTTACACGCGCTGGTTTTAGCTGAGATGGGTTTCGATAATGTAATCAATAAAGACTTCATTAAATATGCAGAAACTGCACCTAAATTCGACAAAATTGCTATGAACCCGCCATTTAGCCAGGGCCGAGCAAAGTTGCATGTAGAAACTGCCATTACATTGTTGAAGGGAACCGGCTCAAAGCTGGTGGCCATTGTGCCGCCAACACTAAAAAACAAACTATGTGCTGATGGGTGTAGTATTCACTGGTCAAACAATTTCGATAAACAGTTCGATAAAACGAACGTTACAGTTTGTATTGTTGAGATAGTTAAAAAGTAATGAAGTGCATAACGGATAATCACAAGGCGGGTGTATGAATAAACCATTAATATATAGAGCTTTATTTACGCTTGCCTTTATCGTGCTCGTCATGACATCTATTGGTGGGCTAAAAAGCTATTTTAAACACTCAAGTGAAGCCATTGCAGATGTAAACAAAGAGCGAGAAATCATGGGTTTTCTGATAAATATTGACACCAACATAGATTTGCACAGTGAATGCTCATTAGAATCGAATGGGAAATATACGACCAATGCAATATCAGAAATGAACAAGATTGCTATTGTAAAATGCAATAAAATTACAGGCCTGGCGTTCAGCGAGTTAACAAATGCTGGTGCTGAAGTTATATTGATACAGAAGCAAATAGCACCGTTCTATAATGTCATTAAAAACGCTGATAGTAGCAGTGAGTTCGATAAAAGCGCTGAAGATATTTGCCTAGATAAATTAAGCGACATATTAAACGCCTGCCCGGTTTTACTTAAGCCATTTGTCTCAATGAGTTTTTAACATTCAGGGTTGACGTTCCACCAGCACCCTACATTAAGATGACCTCTTTAGGTAGTAAAACGCTTAAGATGCACCAATGATGTCGTGTTTGAGCACTATAAAGATAACGGACTGAAGACAATTGACCAACAATTTATTCAAATAGTTATTGCTATGGATTGCAATCGTTAACTGCTGAACAAGCAGCGGCAATACAGCCAATGTCACAAAGGTAATTAGCTATGAATCACACAAAAATGAATGAGTTTAAATCTGCATTATACGAATATTCAGGATTTACTCCTGAGCAAATGGGTTGCTCTAAAATTGAAGATGCGAGTAACGCGATTGCTAAGTTGCTAAATGATGATTTACTTATGCGTCCAAATAACCAATGGTCTTTTTCACAGCGTACTCAAATGGTAAAGATAAAGTTACTCGAGAGCGCATTATCTGTATTGGCAGATGATGATTATCATGGATCACATAACAAGATAAAAGAGCTTATATCGCTAATTTATGGAACAGGTATAGGCCAAGAGAATTCAAGAATTTAAATTTGTAAAGAGGCTGCTGGAAGAAAAACAGGGCCTCAATTTCCCCCGCCAATTCCCCTGTTATCCAACGGTTGTTCTAAAAGCCCAGTGAGCGAGTTAATACGTTATTGCTGTTAATAATGATGTCGTGTTTGAGCACTAAAAATAAGCGTTCTGGGTAAAGATGTTGAGTTTAGGTAGTAAAGCAACGCTGCATAAGGCCCATTCAAGATGACGTATTTGAGCACTAAAAAGAGATGCGATGTCGAGATTAGGCAGTAAAAAGTGTGATGAAAAATAAAGATGACGAGTTTGAGCACTAAAACTCAACGTTCTGGGTAAAGATGTTGAGTTTAGGTAGTAAAATGCGGCCATGTAAAGATGACGAGTTTGAGCACTAAAATTCAATGTTTCTTGCTCAAGATGTTGAGTTTAGGTAGTAAAGCAACGCTGCATAAGGCCCATTCAAGATGACGTATTTGAGCACTAAAAAGAGATGCGATGTCGAGATTAGGCAGTAAAAAGTGTGATGAAAAATAAAGATGACGAGTTTGAGCACTAAAACTCAACGTTCTGGGTAAAGATGTTGAGTTTAGGTAGTAAAATGCGGCCATGTAAAGATGACGAGTTTGAGCACTAAAATTCAATGTTTCTTGCTCAAGATGTTGAGTTTAGGTAGTAAAGCAACGCTGCATAAGGCCCATCCAAGATGACGTATTTGAGCACTAAAAAGAGATGTCGAGTCATGAGATGTCGAGATAAGGCAGTAAAAAAGGGGTTTTTAAAATAAAGATGACGTGTTTGAGCACTAAAACAAGATAATTATTGACTGTTTAAAGTAACTTTAAAGCCATGTATAACTTTATTTATTAGCACCTCAACTTGATCAGAATGCTGCCTTATGCTGATCATTTATGGTTTTTATGACTGAATTTATCAAATTGGCTGCCTTATACTGTTGATAAGTCCGTGTTTTTTACTGCTTAATGTAGATCGTGGGCTAATTTTTGTGCATAAAGCTGTTGATAAAAAAATACTGGCTCTTAATGTTGGTTCTTTATGTTGATCTTTATTACTACTCTTTGTAGATCTCAATGGTGCTTGGAGTTGATCGGAATACTGCCTAATGTGGTTGTTTATGGCTGTTAATAATGCCTTATCATGATCGAAAGTGTTAGTAAGCAGTTGATATTGAAGCGCTTAAAATGGCTCCCCTGCCCTTATCTAACCCCCTTTATAAGAGATAAAGAACATCCTATTACCTACTTTTAAATTCTAGTTGTGACTAAGACATGAGTCATCTTGATTTAAAAAACCAATGGAACGCATAGTCTCACAAGGGTTTCAAAGGATAATAAGGACATTAAATGAAAAAGATCTTGATTAGGCACTAAGGGATCGAGATTGGGTAGTAATGGATCAAATTAAGGCACTAACAATGCAATAACCTATTTGCTATCTTATCTTTAAACCGAAATGCTGGGCAAAGAGATGGAAAACTTATTAGCAACTGACGATTCAACCGGTCTTATCCATGAAGATGATGAGTGCTATCAGCAAAAACTTGATTTATTTGCCCTAGTTGACGCCCCAGAAAAACAACTCATCAAAGGAAAATATGTAAGATCACCCTATTCAAATAGCATAGGTACAATTGATTTAATCCCAAGATTTAAGAGGGGTGAAAATGCAATAGTACCAGTTAGCGAATTAGTCGGTAAAAAACTCAAAATTGAAAATAGGTATCGTATTGGCAGGAATGAACTTGTATGCCAAATCCAACCAGCTGTCATTGAACGCACCGTCAACGGTGAAAAAGTGGAGTTTTACGCATACCCTGGTGATCGCGAAGACTTAACCGAAAAACTGCTGTTTTTAATCGCGAGCAATCGAGGGTTAAGTAAGATTAGGATGCCAGGTGGTGTAGACCGTTTTGGGATATATTTCTCACTTTACGAGATCCGCGAAGAATTGAAGAAACTTGGTAAAACGAGGTCATACGATGTTATTAGAGAATCGTTAATCGTAATCCGAGACTCAAGGACAAACATTTCACAGATTGACGGAACAAGAAGTATCACTATTACTCATGATATTTTTGCAGATGCAATACTGGAAGTTTCAGGTTCAGGTAGGGGTAGAGATAGATGTTCAATAACGTTCAGTGACTACGTAATCGAACAAATCCAGCTATTAAATTATAGACAATACCCATTCGCATCCATAAATTCGCACCCATCACCATTGAGTAGGTTTATACACAGCTATCTAACAAACAACTGGACGAACGCAGCAAACGGGGTGACACGACAGTTATTCGTCAATGAAGTGTTCGAGGCCTTCGGTAAAGACCATTTAACAGACGCAGTTAAACGAAGAGACATGCGAACAGGGCTTGCTATTCTAGTTAAAGCTGGATGGTTTACAAATGTCCCGTATTCACAAAAAATGCTCAAGAATGGTAAACAAGAGCACTATTATGAATTGACGCCTACTGAGGTTTTTGTAGAAGAAGTAATTCGCGCAAATGCTAAAAAGAAAGGATTAAGAATAATAGATGACAAAGTGAGAACAGATCCAGGATTTACCTTGCCAGCACAAAAGGGGCGTTTATCTGTTGATTTAAAATAATCGTTCAGGGTATTTCGTTTATCGTTGATTCTTAGTGTAAAATAAATGCTATCTAAGCCTAACGATTTAGTACCGTTTATTATCAGGACCAAGTTGCAAGAACAGCCAGAGGGTTTGCCAAATGAAAAGTGTAATAAGTTGGTTAGAGAAAAGCATCGACGACATACGATGGTCATTAGCTTGTGATGATGAAGCATGTGTTCATTATTCCATAAAGAAATCCCTTCCTCATAGAATCAAGCTTGGTATTGTAGCCATGATGAATAAATAAACTACCTTTGGGGTCATGTAGCTGATGAAATTTGCCTCACACTTATAAAATTCCCGTCCCATATGTATTCATAGTGCGTTGATTGAATTATTTCATGAATCAATTTAGGTGTATATAAGGCGTAGCAGTCAGACATGGGATTTCGCACTGAAGTATATAATAATCCATCATAAACCCCCCTGTACTTTGCGCCAAAAAGTTGTGAAAATGAATAATCATGTTCATCATATATAGGGGAGGAATTCATTGTATCAAGAGTGTCTGCACGAATATCAAGTACATTTCCACTGAAACTTGCCACTAAGCCACGCATAACGATTACGTCGAAATGCAAGTCTGGAATATTAGTTAAAATAGCTTGAGTATGGTGCAGCGTTTCAGCGATTGCGGTTTCCCAGTTCTCTGCCAGGTATAATAATCCAAAGTCGGCATTAGAAAATCGAGTGCCAGACTTGTTGATATGCGTAAACGGTGCTGTGGCATAGGAACAACCTTTAATACCATAAGGGATGTCAGACAGAGGAATAAGGCTAATATCGCCAGTCTCATTTTGCAATCTAGGGTTAGTAAGGCTTTGCAATGCATATAAATACTCAAAATCCTCCTCATCAGCCGAATCATCAAAAATAGCGATAGGTGGAAATTTAGAGTTGATTAGCCTATAAGCTTTTTGTTTATCCAAGTTCACTATCTACCGCCCTCCACTGCGCATGTTATCAATACGACAAAATACTTCGTAAATGTCGATTATATTTCCACCTTTGATGATATCGATTGGTTTGCGGCCGCTAAAAAATGGATTGCCATTAACCATATTCATAAAACCATATACGTTATCTGGGTTACTAAAATACACTCTTAGTGCCGAATGAATGTTTAAGATGTAGCTGACCCTAGTCAACTGATCCTTATCAAGTACAAACCCGGTTTGTTTACCTGACTTGTATTCAAAGAAGCGTGATTTACTAATTCGTAAAATGGATTGCATATCATTGACCTTACAACCCCATTTCATCATGATATTACATGCAGACTTAAAGCCTGCTTCTGAAATCTTAGGATCTGAAAAATCAATAGTATTAGGGTTGGTTTTTGATACACTCATAACTACCTCTTTTACCGTTATACGCATGACCCTATTGGTCTGCAATGGTAATTATAATCCCTAATGGGACTCTTGTATAGTTGTAACCAAATCAATATAAAAAAACAGGCTATGCCTGTTTTTCTAATTTAGAGTTTTAAATACTCATATCCACCAGCATCTGACCGTTTACGCTTAAAGTCAACACGATTGGCAATAATCGTTTCAAAGGCGAATCGGAGCTTCTTCATAGCCACATCCGCTTTATCGGGATTACCATGCATGAAGGTTTCTCTTGAACATCTCGGTGATAATACCTGTCCACTTTCACATTTCATTGCCAAAGATTTTACAAACTCATTGTAATCAAACTTTCCAGTTCTAGTAATGAACGCCATTTAGATTCGATGCTCCTCAATAATGACTTCAATGTCAGGCTCGAAGTCCATACCTATCTTTTTTGCCTCAGAACGACATATCAGCTCAGTAATTGCCATTTCTGTATCTTCATAATCTGCAATCAATTCATCCCAACGCTCTTTTTTCACTAGGAAGTTCAAATGATCGTTGGAACCATATACTTTTCTGACAATAAGAGTGTCGGGTGCTTTAGAATACTCATTAGAATCTGTTGTGGTTAAGTCAGATGGAAAAGTCATGTGAACCTCATTCAAAGTTGTGTTATCGCAGGTTTACGTCAATCATACTCTCGGCTTAACAGCCTTGATTAAACAGTATGTAATGAACATTGTTAGCTCTTGCAGTTTCGATGAGTTCAGCCAAAAAACCACCAGGAATGTCATCAAAGTCATTTGCCAAATTTAATATGTAATCATTGATGCCTGACTCTCCGTTCCCACGGAAATCATAAGATGCGTACTGCTCTATCCAAGCCCATTCAGATACTTCATCTGTGACATCGTAATCGAAAAAATCAGTCATGTTGATGTCAATAATTCTTTGAACTTGAGACGCTTTAAAATAAGCCGCTACTGGTGATTCTGTTGTTACAGCAGTAGGCTCTACGCTCTCATTACGTTTAGTGACATGAGCGCCTTCAAGCGAAATAACATGAGTTGGTTCCTCCTGATTGATATCCGCATAAACGAGGACACGCAGCTCACCTTCATACTTTTCTAAATAAACAGGAATACCGGTATTGTCGGCACTGCAATGGTCAGAATAACCATCAAAATGAAGCGCTAAACCTAACCCGGTATTGTTAACAACATAACCTTCCACATCGCCAAGTTCATCGTTGTCACACTTTAATGTAAATGATTGATTCATTATCAGCCTCGTTCTCTAGTCATGGCGGGTCGCAAGCGCCGTTTGATTAACTGAATAAATGATAGGTGAAAAACACACCGAGCGCAACCCTTAATTGATATATTTGCGGTTATATTTTCTGATTTAAAGGTAGCGGCAAAGCGTAGTTAATTAACCCAGCAAGGTAATGCCCTAAGTGGCTCCCTATTTGAACCCAAACTTTCTTTGATACGCTATTACCAAGCATGCGGTGGACGGCACTGGCTGAGCCTAATTTGCTTACTAGCGGATTATTTCCGTATGCAAATTCCATAACAGCCATTTCAAGTGAATCTGGTAACTGCCGAATTGAGGCGTGCTCTTTAGGGGTCAATTGTCTCTGTAAATCGGGGTTTGTTGGGTGTAACAGCATAGGGGCGCCCACTCGATGTGCGGCATACGTGGCAGTAATACAGGAGATAAGCGTTTCACATCCCGTGTAGAGCATGTTTTTAAAGTTTAGTGCAGGTTCATTCACCTTTCGTTTAATGTGATCCATTGTACGCCACAGTGGGGCATCGAGGGGAATGTACTCAAGATATTGTTGTAATGGGGTTAAAGTAACTTTGGCTGGTGGCTTTAACTTAGATAGTTCTAACTCAGGTAGCCCATTGCTTACCGCGACAACACAGACCCGAGGGCGGCTTTCTTTCAACACATCTTTAAATTGCATGAAAACAATACTCATGTAGTCATAAGTGGCATCTGCATGCGTAGGTATAATATCATCAATTTCTGAAGTGATTTGATGGCACAAGCGTACCGCATTGATCTGTGCTTCAAATGCATTTAGTAACTGGTCGCGTTTTTGGCAAAGTGATTCGATGAGATGAACTGTAATAAGTTGATTCATATAAACCTCATAAAACTGGTCAGTGTTAGCGATTAGAACGGGCAAAGGAGTAAATCCATGAAAAAAAGCCACCAAAGGGTGGCCTTGCTCAAACATTAACTAACTATATTTGGTCGGTAGTACCAACAATGAACAGGGTCATCGTTCACAACACTGGCGACATGGCATAGGCTGAAAAGCTCAGTAAGCTCATCAATAGTGTTTGCTAAGGTGACGAATTCATTACGTGTAGGGTTTGGGTGGCGCTTAAATAGAAGGCGCTTGGCTATCGGAAAAGCAATTAAATAAATCGATTCAGAAATACTAAGGCTCTGAAGTTTATAATCCAAGATTGTCTTGTCAGTTAATGGGGTTGCTTTGTTTATCAAAGACTGTATGTGTGAAGTGAATGAAGCCCCATTAGATTCAAACTCGATTCCATCAGATTGATAAAGTCCATCATCAAATTGCTCAGCCATCACAGAGCAATAATGATGCAGTTCATCTTTAGGCCCAATCCATTCTACTTTCGTATTCCATCTAACAAGGTAATCATTCGCGCCTCTTGCCCGGCAAAAAATAACATACAAATCTTTGTCGCTATATGATGATGTTAATTCTCTTGGTAAAGCATTAACGCAGAAATTTTTAACAATATCAGAACTCATACGGTGAACCTCGTTTTAGATATAGGCGTGTCGTAGGCGCCACTTAATTAACTTACTTAATAGTAAGTTAACTCCAACCAAAACGCAACCCTTAATTGATATATTATTATAAACAAAATCACCCCAATATTAGCCCGTGGGTTGATGTTAAGTATGCCAATGTCCTGACAAAAATTGAGTAAGGCTTTGACATTAAATTATATGGGTGTGTTATACCGATGAATTCAACGACGCCCCGCTTAGTCCTTACTGTTTTCAATAACGATCAGCTTTACTATTTCTTCGAATGCTTGGCATGCGCGTACAATGTTCGGGTATAAAATCACGTTATCAAGCTCAATCAATGCTTCGGTATACGTCATGCCTTTATTAAATACCAAGTTGAATAATGCTTGATATTCCTCTTTTGGTGGTCTTTTGTGTAGTTCGCAAATCAATTCAATAGCGTTGTCATTTAGTGGAGGTTCCAGTTTGAATCGTTTCAATTGATTAATTGCGTGCTTTTTTGTCACAAAGACGTCAAATGCTTTGGTGACATATCGGCTCAAAGGATATCGAATCTCAGATAAATCAATGTCGCCACCGGTAATGAACGCATTGTGAATAATTCTTGCACACTCAGGATCTCGAGACTCTGTGATAAATTGTTTAACTGCCACAAACTCTTCTTCAGAAAGCGGCTTAAATGGGTTTTTTAATACTCGCATAGTAACCTCTGCTTATTCATCAACTTGCTGACAGCAAGGTGTTAAATTGATTAATATTGTTCTTCATTAACACCGCTAGTTTTGCGGTTTTTACCGTGGCTTTAAGCTTCGTCACTGCCGCCCCTTTAATGCTGGTAGGGTTATAGTTAAGCAAGACACTAAATGGCTCAAGGTTTTTGATTACGCATCTTTCCATGGCGTTTTGAAATTGATAAATACTGTTTTCATAGCGTTTATTTTTTTTAGCTTCAGTGTTTGCGCTAGAAATGTCTGAAATAATGCCATGTCCCAGGTAGTCATTATGGTTTGCATAAGCCAGAGCTTGAACTAAATGGTGTTCAATCAAATGGCGGTTAGTACGCTCAACATGCAAACTGACAAATTGCGCAATATCATTAACACTCACTTTCGTTTGCCCACCAGCAATATAGCTGTAACCTTGGATATTGAGCGTTAATGCGCTGTTATTGGCCATACCAATGAGTTCATCAAGCGCAATTCCGAGTATTCTAGCAAAATCGGTTAAAGTAACTTTAATGTTTTCGATGTTTTTTGAAAATTCAGCTAAAAACACGTTGAAGTCATCAAAACTCTCGGTTATTTCATCAGCCTCATCTTTGATTGCTAGCGTTTTTAGGGCCATGTTTGGGTCGGAAATCACACCGGCATATTCGTTTAGCCACATAGAAAGCTTCGCTGCCCTTAATTCTGCGTCTGAGTTGAATGAAGCATAAACCTTAGCGGCCAGAAAGCTCTTGCTAATACGAAGATAGTGCCCGGCAAACTCACCCAATCTATCCAACACGCTAGAAAGTGCGATATTGTCATTAACTTTTGCAAGGCGTTGCTTCATTTTACGGCGTTCGATATGTTTAATAAATCGAGTTGCTAGTAAATGCTCAACTTTTTGTGCCCGGTGCTCATTCATGGTAATAATATTGTTAATTTCTAATAGTCTTTCTAGCTTCATGTTGGCTAAATTAAACAAACCAGCTTGATGAAATATTTCAGTGCGCTTTAATGTGCTAACAAAGTTACTTTCTAATCGCATACTGACACTAAGACCGGTTGTATTGGTGATAGTGTACACAGGCCCAGTTCCGTAAAACTCGCGAATAGGCTTTCTGTCTATAATTCGATTCGTTAACACGGTGTCATGATGACGCAACAAACGGTCTATGCCGCCATCATTCAGCCAAAGCGTGAATAATTCATCGTCAAAAATAAAATTAAGTGATAAATCATTAGCATCTAGTTCAGATGTTCCTACATTAATTGACTGGTTAATCTTGTAGTCAGGAAGCCAATAGCTAACTGTATTGATACGCTGCTCAACTTCAGACGCACGCTCATTGACGCTATACATTTTAAGCGATGCCCTACCAGGCACATACCGGCCAAGTGATTTGTCATATACGCGTTTTCTTTCAGAAAACTGGCGGGTTTTAGCTGATTTAGCACGTTTTCGCTCACTGTAGTATGCAATATCACTGGTAAACAACGTTTGATCTGAAAACTCATGGTCAGATACGAGCTGGTATTGGTTGTTTTGTAATGCCGCCTCGCTACCGTTTTCTGCATAGTTGTGCCTGGCCAAATCAAGACATACGTTCAATAGTGATTTATTAGCATTTAAGTCGATAGTCTTACCGGATTGTAAACATTTTGCATTGACCACATCTTTGCTGGTGGCCAAATCTAGTCGATACGTTAAGCGAACTTTACGGGTATTTGCGCTGGTGCTTTGGCTAAATAACTGCAAATCATGTTGCTGGTGGGTCTGCACAGAAGCATCTGCCCAATAATCAGATAGCGAAAAAGGAAGCAAGCTTTTTAAGTATGATGAATTAAGCAATTCACCATGCATCGTTTTCAATTCATTAAACGAGTATTTAGAAGGCGTAAATAATTGTGCTACCACAGCATCAGGGATCGATTGCGTTCTTAGTTCGTCTTGGAATGATAGTAACCCTTGCAGAGAGCGTTTAGCGTTCAGCTCGGCATTGGTTAAAGGGTAAGGAAGGCGCTTGCCTTTTAACACCGCATCCCAAATCGCGAGTGGACGATATGGTAGCGCTGTAATGCCGTGTAACGACCACAGTAGCGAAAGCAGCACCCCATGCTTATAACTGAACAACTCAAACATTGGTCCTTTAAGCATGCGATTGGTGTACATTTCAACATATTGCTGACGAACGCTAGTAGTAAGAGAGGTATCTTGCAGGATGTCTTTGATACCGATGTCACTTTCAGTATTACCCGCTTCATAGAGGGTCACGAAATCTTCATGGATCTTTAGACTATCGAGTGTAATTTGCGACGCGTACCAAACTAACTTTTCTAGCACCGACGCTTTAAGTACGTTTGGCTGTAAAAAGACATTGTTATTACCACTGCGGTCATATGCTCGAGCATGAAATGCGCGGCAGTTAATATCATCGCTGACTCGGGTCAAATAATCACGAAAGCGCAATGTAGAATCACCGAATCGTGACCAACGAGTATATTCATTGAGCTCCTTAGCACTTTTGTCTTCGCTTACCATGCCGCAAGTGACACAACCAAAGCGAGCGATTTTACCGCAACCATTTTGCTTTGGTTTTTCATCTTCAGAAGTGACAAGCTCACAGCGTTCATTGCTGCCCTCGCCATAAATCGACAATAAAAGGCCAAAGTTTTCGCCATAGCATTTAATTTCGGTTCCAGGGAGGCGTTTGTTGTTTATTCCTATACCGGCATGGGTTAAATAGGCAATGACATCATCAACCATCCAATCCCCAATAGGAGCGAAACGAAACACTTTACTGGTTACCCCTTCAGCCTTCATTTTAGTAAGCAATGCATCAGCTTTAAGCGATTTAACACCTTGCTTTGACATATTGCTACTTCTGCGAGCTGACTCATCAGAACGTTGCCCAGCAACGGAAACCCACGGGGCTAGCTGATATTTCAAAGGCAAACTGGCTTTAATACCTTTTAACGCTCGAATATTGGAGTCAACTTTAAAGATTTTTGAACAATCAGCTGAACGACCTGATGATGAGGTCGCAATTAACTTTTGTGCATTAGCGAACAAAATCATCAACTGATGATGAAAAGGTGGGGTAACGATTTTGGCATGCACATTAATGCCCAGCTCTTCACAGCGTTTAATAACATTCTTATGTGCATAATCGACATAACATTGAATTGGCTCTGGCTCTAGCAATGTATCGACGGTAAGAATAACTAACGGATGGTCTTTATCTATAAGTCCACCAGCCAGTGCCCGTCCCATGGCTTCAATTGCGGCATTGGTAATGGTTGTTGAGTCTTTACCGTGAGATGTAGATATTTGCAAACATACACCTGCACTCAATAGTGTCACATATTCTGCAATCAACTCTTCGCTGAGTTGGTAAGCTTGGCGAGCTACGCCTGCCTTGAGAGAGCCTAAATCAAAAAATTGCATGATGTTTATACCGAGTAAAAATACATGTGACAAAGATAACAGTATCAATTGTGGGTTGCAATCTTTATTTGATATATTTATATCAGTTAAGGGTTGCGCTTCCGGTTGTGCTGTATTAGTATCAATTAAACGTTGAGAAACTTAAGGCAATTACATGAACAACATAGAACAAGAGATGCATATCCCTAATTATTCGATAACAGCACATTCTGATTTATCGATGTTAGTTATGGCAGGTCAAGAAGGCATTGGGCAAACATTCAATACCAAGTTGACTTATGCTCAGTGTGTTGAATTTATTGACATAGAAGATGAAACAATACCAGAGCGCGAGAGACTTCAGCGTAATGCAGATAAGCTAAGGGTTAATGCCATTTGCGAGTATCTAATTAAGAGGAATAACACGTTTTTTCCTGGTGTTATTCTCGTGGTATCTCAACTTGACCTTACACCACTGGATATTGATTTTGGGTCCGTAAAACTCTACAAGGCAGTCCTTCAAGCTGGAACGGATCGGTTAATGATTGATGGGCAAGGTCGGTTAAGCGGTATTACAAAGGCATTAACTGTAAGGCCTGATTTAGCCGAACATCATCTTGATGTGAAAATTGTGGTGGTAGGTACAAATAAGATCCGAGACTCATCAAAATTTGTTACACAGATTTTTGCCGATTTGCATCTGAATCTTAAGCGCCCGAACTCAAGCCAATCAATTTGGTTTGATAGTGAAACCCGTTTAAGCTGCCTGGCTAACGATATAATGGACACAACAGATCAACTAGGGTTGCCCTTTGCTGGTGGCGTTGCGGTGAATGGCAAGTTGTCAACAGGGCAAATATTCACGCTAGCAAATGTAAGCGATTTTATTTCCATTATTGTGGCTTCTAGTACAAGTAAAAAAGCTGTTAATTCGGTTTTGTCTGAGGAAGATAGCTACGAATTATATAAAGTATTAATCGCACAATACATAGAGAAGCTTTACTCGGTACTGCCATTTGCTGAAATACATAACTCTGATTTAGGTGCGTGGAAACAGGCGTTAAACAGCAATATATTGACTTGTGCGATAGGACTTAAAGCATTGGCGTGGGTTGGTCGTTCGATTATTGAAGATGCGCTAGAAAATGGCCTGTCAGAGTTGAATTTTGCACCGCTAGAACGGATTGGGGAATTGCCGATTTGCGATAAATCCAATGAATTATGGTTGAAGAAAGGAGTATTCAACAAAGAAATTGATGGCAAAATTAAAATTGTAAAGTCATCAGAAAAGCGTCTTGCGGCAGTGATTTGTCAGTCAATCAGATTATTACCAGCCGCAGAATTGGTTTGAGGGATTAGTAATGCAGATATTTGACCTAAAGGCTTCGAGATGTCCAGATGCGATGTTGTACATTAGAAGAGCTATCGATGCCGCTAGCAAAGGTATGTTTACTGGTGAGTTGGAGATCAGGACTATAGAACAAAGTATTGAGCGTGATTTACCATATTACGTTGCACAAATTGAACATGTCACAATTGTTGATGTTCACAGCACCTCATTAAGTGAATCAACCAAAGTGGAGTGGGTTGAAAACGACGATGCGATAGAAGATGACGTAAGCGATGTGCATAAGCAAATAATATTCAAGCTATCATTTACCCCATGTTGATCTAACGAGGAGTCCGAATCAGAATTAATTCTGTCGTTTAACAAACCATAAGCTCGGTTGAGCTCGACCGGGCGTTAACTACATCAAACTTCCAATTAATACTGGCCTTATTGTTATTCCTGGTTTCCTCCCAAGCCTTAAACGAAAGCCGGACGTCTATTTCAATTTCTACCATATTTAACCAAATGTAATGTTTTGGGGTGCATTTAGAGGGGTTTTAATGTACTTTATATGTAGTTTATAATTCGTTTTGGTAACCGTTATGAGTCAAATAAAGCTACGCAGGAAGCAAAAAAATGCGTCCGTGATTAATGGTTTGTATGCTTATTTCAAACAATCGCACCTCGTTATCCTTGCCAAAATAACCAACAGAGAAAAAGTCTTAGGTCTTTTGTTTGGTAGGTTAAGATACTGTAGATATTTATTTGATGAGCCAATTAGCAAAGAAAATTATATTAAAAATTGGTACCTAACTAGGCGCTCGCTAGATAGTTTAATTGTAATGATCACGACTGCCAATCCAGGTAAATATGCGTTTCAATTACTTGAAAACATCATTTGGTTGTACAGTTCTACCGAAAAAAACTTAGCAGCCGAGCTAAATGAAAAGGAGCTGGCTGACGAATGGTTGCTGATGAAGGGAGCGCTTTCAGAATTATTGTTGCTTGAACCCGACAATGCTTCACAAATAGCTAAGGAACACTTGCGCAATATAAAGGCCAATGAAAAGGCTTACTTTCAGGTTCAATACATAAAGTTATTTTAAATGTAAATTTTATCATGCATTGCGTTTGGTTAAACGTTAGCCTCAAAAACGCTTATGTGTATGCGCGAAGTCGAGGCCTCTTCAGTAGTTGTGTTTTTGTCTAGTTAATTTGCCCAAGGCGTAAGCTCAAAACGGGCGTGACTACTCACCGCCCTATCGTGCGATGCTTCTTATTTCGTTAGCCGTTGCTCGATAGTATCGAGACTTACGCAGCTTCCATAAGCAGAGACGATTGTCCAACCGCCTTTAATTCTAGAATGCCTTTATCGCGGATATTAAGGGCGGCATTTAAGTCGCGGTCTATATCTGTAGTTCCGCACGACGGACAATCCCACTTGCGAACTGATAAGGGCATATCATCCATTTTATGACCGCAGCAATGACAAGTTTTAGAGCTGGCGTACCACTGGTCGAGCTTAACAAGATGCTTGCCTTGTTCTTTCAACTTGTACTCCAGCTTAACAACAAAGCTATGCCATGAGGCATCTGCTATGTGTTTTGCTAGCTTGCGGTTTTTCATCATGTTTGCCGATTTCAATGTCTCAACTATCACTGCTTGGTTTTCGCCAACGAGAGTTCGAGAGAGTTTGTGTTGAAAATCAGCGCGAGCATTCGCTACCTTTTCATGGCATTTAGCGACAAGAATTCGAGCTTTCGCACGATTGGCGCTGCCTTTTGCTTTTCTGGATAGCTGACGCTGCTTACGTCTTAGATTCTTCTCTGCTCGTTTTACAAATCTTGGATTGGCTGTCTTTCTGCCATTTGACTCAATCGCAAAGTGTGACAGACCTAGATCAATACCAGTAACTTTATTGATTGAGTGAATCAAAGTAGGAGCTTCAATGCCATCGTCCACAAGGATTGACGCATAAAACTTACCCGTCTTGCTCAAGCTGAGAGTGATACTTTTAACCTGACCAATTATCTCACGATGGATATTGGCTTTGACGGGTTTCATCTTAGGTAACTTAATTGCACCATCAAGCACCTTAACACCAACGCAGTGATAGCTCGATTGCTTTCCATGCCTACGCTTAAAGTTTGGGTGCCTGGCTCTTAATTTAGGGTTAAAGAAGTTATCAAAGGCTTGGTGAAGGTTAATAACAGATTGCTGCAAGGCAATAGAGTCATATTGCTTCAACCAGTGGTACTTGCGCGATTTCTTAGCAACGGCAAGCAGTGGCTTGATGTCCTTTTTAGGATTCAGTGTGACACCATGCTTGCGGTACATATGAGACTTTAAATGCAGTGCTTTGTTATACGCAAAGCGCACAGCGCCAAACTGGGCAATTAAAAACCCAGCTTGATCTTGTGTCGGGTAAATGCGTACTTTTGTTGCTCTTAGCATTTTCAGTGCTCATGTGTAGAATGCCCGTATTCTATGGCTTAAAAAGGTAATTGTAAAGTGAGTGTGTTTGATAGTGATCAGCTGAATGGCTATCTCAAGAAAAGACATAGTGTTAGTAAGTTGGTGGTGCATTTGGTGTTTACAACGAAATATCGACGCAAACTGTTTACAGGGATTATGATCGAGCAGTTGAGAGAGGCTTTTGAATCGGCGTGTGTAAAGCTTGAATGTGAATTGTTCGAGATGGATGGCGAACAGGATCACGTTCACTTGCTGATAGCGTACCCGCCAAAATTGTCAGTTAGTGTAATGGTCAACAACCTTAAATCTATTTCATCAAGAATGTTGAGATTGCAGAATACGCACCTTACAAGGCAAAGCAAAAGTGCGGCTCTGTGGTCACGCTCTTACTTTGCTTGTACGGCAGGAGGCGCAACAATCGAAACATTAAAGGCTTATGTAGAGAGTCAATCAACGCCAGATTAAGCCGCTTTGCGTCTTACGCCTTATATCCCCGCCCAGTTTGGGCGAGGGTTTACGGCGAAATTGCTAAAATAGTTTCATATGGCTGACCTTTGGTGAAGTTGGCCGCAGTAAGATTGCCTCCTTGTAGCCAAATTCGCGGAGTTCCTTTGGTATTAACGCCAACTTTGTAATAACCATGTTGCTTAGCTTGCATAAGAAACCTCATTTGCTCGAATAAATTACGAAATTCATCATATCCGAACAAACGAAATATATCAACTAAGAGTTGCGGCTGTTTAATGAAAAATGTTTACTCAACTGTTTTGGTTATAGTTTTTGGTAGGATTTGTTGGAGGGGAAAAAAAGATGTGGCTGATAAGCCAAAAGGGAGAGGTATAGATTTATCAGCCACATGGAACATGTAAGGTATCAACTTAACAATTACATGATAAGTGTATTTGTGTTAAAGTCAAGAAGTTTATTATTGGGTTTTGTTACCAAAATAACAATCATATTTTTGCAATGGTGCGTGCTGCAAATTAAATTTTTGGACTAAAAATCTAGTGCTGCATCACTTTTTGCAACAAAACATCAAAAAGTGATGCAATGGCGTTAAAAGTGGTGTAACGTATCGATAAATGGTGTTAAAAGCCAAAAATGATGCTAACGGTCTGACATTGATTAAGGTGAACATAAATGAGCCAAGAAACACAAAATAAACTTGATGCCCTTGCACAAAGCTATGCGGGTATCAGTTACGACCACATAACAACTTATTCATGTGGTGATGCGCCAAATGGAAAATTTTATCGAAACTATAATCAGCGTGAAGTAATTTCAGCGGTACCTGAAGCCAGAACTGGTCGCATCATCAATAAAATTTGCGACGAACTTGGTATCGATTACAAAGATGGCAATGCGTGGCGTATAAACCAACAAGATCTTAATAAAATTAAACAATATTTCGAAATTAAACGCACCGGTAAAGTTGAGCGCAAACTTACACGGGCTCAAGTAGTCTTGATTGGTATTTTGAAGGGGGGTAGCGGTAAAACAAGCACTACCACATTGTTAGCAACTGGGATTTCAAGTATTCCTTCACGTATTTATAAAACACTAGTTATTGATTTGGACCCACAAAAGACTGCCAGCTCACAGCTGGTGCCTAATATTCAGGTAGAAGACATCACTATTGGTGACCTTATGATGCATGAGGGTACTGATGCCGAGTTTGAAGAAAAATTATCACTATCAATCAAAAAAACAAACTTCCCAAATCTTGACGTTATTGTCTCTGGAGATCGGGACCGTGGATATGACATCTATGTAAGGGAAAAAGAATCAGCCGCCAAAGATGGCGAAGAATATCAATGTTATAAAGATTTAGAGCGGGTTATTGAGGCAGTCAGAGATCAATATGACATCATCCTCATCGATACACCACCGCACTTTGTCGCAGCTAATCTATCTGCTCATTATGTTGCCGAACATCTTATCATGCCTGTCAGACCGAGCGAATATGATTGGGATTCAGCAGGTATGTATGTCAGTTTTTTAGCAAGGACATACAAGGTCCTAAGACATCTAGGGCATAAGGGTTACAAAACAACAAAGTTGCTAATATCATCAATAACGCCAAATTCCAATGCAGAATCACGATTATCACAGAAGCTAAGACAGGCCTCTGGGGCTGCAAATTATTTTACCTCGTCGATTCCAAGATCTGATGCAATAGTTGCGTGTGCTGAGCAGCGTTGTACGATTTTCGATATGTCATTGCACGAATTTAAAGGTACCCGTTCATCATTTCTTAAAGCCCAACAAGCCATTACACCATTGGTATTTGAATTCGAATTAATGATCAATGAATTTGAAGGGAAGGAATAAATTATGAGTTATGATTTTCTAGTGCCTGGCGTAAATAAAGCTGTCCTTGAAAAAGCAAAAGCGGCTGAGGATGCGAGAAAATCTACTGCAGACACTCAAAAAGGCAGTAGAAATAGGCGCCCCAACCCGAAGGATGTTCATAATAATGCATTGAATTCCGCTAAGTTAATCGCTGAAAAAACAGATGATGAGCTGATAGTCATATCTGAAGAAAGCACAAATTTAACTGACGTTGACAGCGAAATGTTGCCTGAACAAAAAATCAAACATAAAGAAATCGAATTAGCTTCAGGTCGAGTGGTTGATTTCTACGAGATTTTTATTCCTCATTCCCAATTAGCTGATTCAATAGTCGTACTGAAGGATAACCCTCGTTGGCAAGAAGCATTATCGGAATTTAATACTAAAGATCTAATCGACAGTCTCAAAACAACAGGCCAGCTTTATAACTGCTACGGTGAGGTTCTAGAAGATGGGAGAATTTCAAATTGGGATGGTTCTAGAAGACTGTTTGCTGCAGAAAAGGCTGGTATAGGCCTAAACTTTACGGTAACCAAAGCTCGAGATATCAGTGCCAGCGACATACAGGCACTTATTGAGCAACTAGCCTTGTTTGAAGAGCAATCAATCTATGATAAAGGTATGCAATTCGCGTATTTACAGAATAATTTTAAATATTCTCATTCAGAAATTGCCAAAATTAAAAGTGTCAGCAAATCCACGGTGACTCGATACATCAATAGCGCGACATCAATACCTCCCGCTTTGATCCGATTATTCCCAGTTACCAATGAACTCTCTGCAAGAGATCTAGATCTACTAGCTAACATGTGTAAAAAAATATATTCGATAACCGATGATATTGATACATTTATTTCAAATCTGAAAATCGACATTGGGACATCCAAATCGACAATTTTTAAGTTATTGAAAGATTCACTACCAGTTGAAAGAGTGAAAGCCGAGACGTCCAACGATACCCCACTTTACAAGGCTCTTGATAAGCAAAAGTTAAAGTATAAGGTTTCTGTAACAGTGGAAAACTTCACTGATGAAAAAAGAGAAAGATTTGAAAAATTCTTGAAAGAGTTACAACAATCGTAAATTTAAAAACTACGGGTGTACGCCAATACACCCGAACATCAACCCCTAGAGCAGCTAAAGCAAAAGGAAATCAACATGCAAAATGTAACACTTAAGTCAAATGTTGTCAAAATGGACAGGTACATATTATGTAGGCCCAGTCTCTTCGCGAATTGGACTCAAAGCATAAATAAATTGAAAAACGAGTTGAAAAGATAAATATATGAAGAATATTGAAACAGTCCAGAAGATGTCAAACAAGATAAAAAGTGAACACTTTCCTATCTTGGTCGTAGATAAATCTCTAATAGATAATATTAAGTCCAATACTGAGCTCCATGGACTGTTCAATATGTTAAAAGCAGACTCATTTATTCAATATGAAAATCTATACTATCTTAGGCTGAAAGTAGATGTTTTAGTTGCCTATACAACGATTTGGAGAAATTTATCTAAATTAAAGAAGAATGGTGTTTTTAATGTCATCAAATTTTCTAGATCTAAGTTGAAATGTTCAATTTGGTATCCTGTTTCTTTTGATGACAAACCAAAACAAGCGGATATAACAGAAAGAGAAAACTCGACCATAAATCTTACCTGGGCAAACTCTATTCAAGAGAAAGACAAATCAATTTTTATAACCAGAACCATTATTAATCTTTTTCAAGTTTTATTTAAACAAAACAACAAAAATAATAGTGTAAAAAAAGTCACTACCTCCCTGCCCTCATTGAATCCTATTTTTGATGGCCCAGTAAATGTTAAATTAACAACTACAGGCGATAGTGACCTACCAAGCCCGGATGATATCATTATTTATGGCTCATTAATTAAATGTGTAGTCCAAAGCCGATTGGAACATAAGCGTAGAGGTGCGAATAACACACCGTCAAGTCGCATGTCCTTCCAAGTTCCAATAAACTCGATTGTGAATGAAGTCAATATTTCAGACACTAATGCCCCACGTAGCCGGGCAAACATTATAGCGTCTCTTCTTCGGTTGAGTTATGCAACTATCACCATTAATCCAGAAACATTAAGCCCTCTAAACATTGAACTTGATGAAGAAATAATGATTATTGATCCTATCAGTAACTTCTCAACTACCTTAAGAAGAACAGTAGATGGTGAAAATTTCCGAGGCTCTGGCTTGATGGTCGCTGATTTTAATTTACCTAACATCGTCTGTGATGCTATAGATCGTATGGTATTCGAGGCAGATAAAGGCGATTTCGAGAGAATCACAATTGAAGAACAGGAGCCTGAACGACTACATGAAATATCCAGCTTATTTGCCAATACACAAAATAAAACATTATCACTGTTAGTTGTTCATCTTTTGGCAAAATCAAGATCATCAAATATTGTAGAAGAAAGTTGGCCGCAGATAGCCTCGGCTATTGAAAACGGGTTAACAGCCTCAAAACTCAAATTGCAAATCACAAAAATTTTCAATAAAAGCTCTGCTATTAAAACTCATAACAATGGATTATTACTCGAAGATAAGGGTCAAAGATTAACTATTTATCCGAGCAAAGTAGTCTACGAGTTAAAGAATTAATATCGGTTAACGCGTTAACCGGTAGCAATTACTTGATTTTAGATATGGTATTTCCGCTAAAAATAGTACGTACATAGATGGGCCAATGAATCTGGTACATACTTTATCGAAATTCGCCAAGAAACCCCGTGAGCAGAACGAAGTGAATTCGCCCGGATGAATCGGGAACACCCCTGCTCTTGAATATACTTTATATTCTCTGCAGTAACCATCCGACCAAAAAGCCTTCCAGACCTAAAAATCATTCAACTTGTGACTGTTAAGTAGTCGGTTTTCGCAAGTTAAATTGATGATAAAGGCCTATGCTTGGTATTGTTTTAGGACAAATAGAACATTCAAGACTATGTATAACGGCAGTAAAAAATCTCTCTATAAAATCGGTTAACGCGTTAACCGGTGACCATTGTTTGCTTCCGCGTATGTGAAATTAAGCCTCAAACCAATTAAGCAGTGTTTACTACTGCTACATCATAACATCTTCCAACATACGACATAGCCTTTGCATTGCACAACAGTAGACCAGGTTCTAATCGGAACCTCAACAATATAGGACCACAACAAAAGCTGTATTAAATCGGTTAACGCGTTAACCGGTGACAATTGCTGGATTTAAATATTGATAAAAACCGTATCTATCAAAAATTGCCTTTATGTACATGAATCCTGCCTGTTCGACTAACTATATTGTTCCATAACAGGTATACACCTCATTAACCCAATTTCGCATTGAATCGGTTAACGCGTTAACCGGTCTATTCTCCATTGATTAAGTTTGTGTGCATTAACAAAAATTTGTACACATATGAAAAGGATCTGTCTGACAAGTAATAATAAATTCGCATTAATTAATTTTTCAATTTTAAGAGTAAAAAACAGGTTGGCATCGGTCGTTTTTACGACCAAAATGGTATCAATGGTTCGGAACAGGTTCGAATCAACTCAAGATAGTGAGTTATATTATGAAAACTTTATTCAAAACGTTTACTTACAAAGATTGGCTAATCATTCTTTACTCAGAATCAAAAGAAAGTGCATCCTATACAATGGAGCTAAAACATAGTTCAAATCTTGACACTAAGCTTGAATCAAAAGAAATAAGCAAAGAGCATTGGTTGACGCTGCAAACTGTAGAAAAAAACAAGCAGCTTTTTGGTATGTTTGATATTAATTTTAAAGTCTACCCGCAAATTAAAAGCGTCATAAACGCCAAGACCAAATTAGATGGTGATATTCATTTATCTTTAGTATCACAGAAAATATCAGGTGAACATCAGATAGTAATTTCAGATCAAGTTGGCGAAATTCGTTTAGTTGTTGATTACACCGTGTTGACTGTTGAAAGCTTTGACACGCAGTTAAGGAAATATTTTGGCATAATATTAAACCTTGATGTTGATGTAATGAACAAACTAGAAAGCTTTAAAAAAGATGACTTTGATGTCCATGTGTTGAATCTATCAAAGGCTGAGCAGGTTCTTGTCGATATAGTAAGGGAAGGTGAATATGACTTTCATAAGCAAGCATTTTCTAAATACGCTGGCGGTGGTATTGATAAAAATACCTATATCGAAGCTATAGTTAATTTCGCATAAATACAGACTATTGATAAAAGCGGCGGTATCGTCGCTTTTTTTCAGGTTGGAATAATGACTAATAATGAATTAAAACAACTACGACGCTTACTGTTTCTTGAAGTTAATGAAGCCGCTAAACTAATTGGGGAATGTGAGCCGAGAACATGGCAACGTTGGGAAAAGGGCGACAGGGCTATTCCACTCGATGTTTCTAGAGCAATCCAAATGCTATGCCTTACTCGCTTAGAGCGTTTGCAAGTAGGGTTTGATGAAGCCGATCCTAATTATCGCTATTTCGAAAATTTTGAGGATTACAAAGCTTCTGGTGGCACAGGCAATGAACTGAAATGGAGGTTGGCTCAATCTGTTGCAACTGTATTTCTATGTGAAACAGAAGCTGACAAGTGGCGCGAAGAAGAAACTGTTGATTGATAATTAAGAAATTACGTTATTTAAAGGTGATTAGTAGAAATGCTAATCACCTTTTTGTTAGTACAATATAGCCTTTACATAGCAACGACAGTAGGTTTTTAAAATCGGTTAACGCGTTAACCGGTGACAATTGATTGATTACGTGTGTATGAAGTTAAGCCTTAAACCAATTAAGCGGCGTTACCTACCGCTACACCATAACATCTTCGTTCATACGACGTGGCCTTTTCATTGCAATAGCATTAGACCAGGTTCTTACCGGAACCAGAATAATATAGGACCACAACAAAACTTTATTAAATCGGTTAACGCGTTAACCGGTGACAATTCTTTGATTGCGTGTCTATGGGATTATTGCTCAAACCAGTTAAACAGGTTGTACTACTGCAACATCATCACATCTCGGGGCAGGGGTTAAGGACTATTTAACCTAGTATTTCCGTACAATATAGCCTTTACATAGCAACGACAATAGGTTTTTAAAATCCGTTAACGCGTTAACCGGTGACAATTCTTTGATTGCATGTCTATGGGATTATTGCTCAAACCAGTTAAACAGGTTGTACTACTGCAACATCATCACATCTCGGGGCAGGGGTTAAGGACTATTTAACCTAGTATTTCCGTACAATATAGCCTTTACATAGCAACGACAGTAGGTTTTTAAAATCGGTTAACGCGTTAACCGGTGACAATTCTTTGATTGCGTGTCTATGGGATTATTGCTCAAACCAGTTAAACAGCTTGTACTACTGCAACATCATCACATCTCGGGGCAGGGGTTAAGGACTATTTAACCTAGTATTTCCGTACAATATAGCCTTTACATAGCAACGACAGTAGATTTTTAAAATCGGTTAACGCGTTAACCGGTGACAATTCTTTGATTGCGTGTCTATGGGATTATTGCTCAAACCAGTTAAACAGCTTGTACTACTGCAACATCATCACATCACGGGGCAGGGGTTAAGGACTATTTAACCTAGTATTTCCGTACAATATAGCCTTTACATAGCAACGACAGTAGACATCGTTCTTACCGCAACAGACCAATAAGCTTGCCACAACACAAGGCGTATAAAATCGGTTAACGCGTTAACCGGCACCACTCGTAGAACACCAGGCAATAAATGTTGATTTGTTTCCACGCACCAAAAATAAACTTATTTGATAGTTAATAGGTTTATTATTCAGGGTTTTGAAATTAAAATTCTCCTGGGATATGTAAACCCAACAACAGCTAATATAAATATGATTGGGATGAAGAGTAAACATGAGGTTACCACTAATCATGTAATTACATATACTTACCTTACTCTGAAGGGCTTAAGGCTAGACCGAGCTGTATTAAGTTTTAAGCAACATATTAGTATTTTATAGGACTCAGCCTGCCTCAAGCGAGTGGTATTCAAGGGTAATAAAACAAATTGCAATATGCTCAAAAGAATCGACTGTAACAAAACCCTTAATATTCAATAGCTTAAGTTTTATAACTATGTTCTACGCCCATAAAATACATTAAGGGTACGCAATTTGAAATTAAGGGTACATAAATATAATTTTTTGTTAAATAACAATGACTAACGCTAGCTAATAATCAAGTATTTAAGACAAATTTCACAACAAATTGCATATCAAATTGCATGATAAGAACATTGAAAACTAACTACGAAGAAAACATTTTCTATTATTTTTGTTAAATATCAGCAGCTTGCATATTATATTTTTGCTTTTAGATATTGAAAGTTGTGAAAGGGTGCATATTAAGGGTACGAAATTTGAGTTTAAGGGAACGCAATTTGAGTTTAAGGGTACAAAATTAGGTATAAAAGAGGTGTTTTATCTTTAATATAATCGTAAGCCATTGTATTTATTAACTTCGTACTTGTTTTGAGCTGGTTTGATCTGTTGAGGTCGATCGATTAAATTCGATCGCACTAGATCATTATTAATTTGCTCAAACGAAGAATGCAGAATCAACTACCTGAGTTTAACCCACCTAAAAGACGCCACCGGTTAATTAACCGAATGGTGGCTATGGCTGGCAGTTACGAATGGCAGGCTGATAAGTCTATTTTGGTTCTTCGCAATCTATTAAAATTAAGAACAAGAGTTCGTACACGTTTTTTAGCAGCTATATCTGCAGTTACATCATGTTTAGCCTACCACGCACAATTGACCCCAACCAAAACAAGCGACGGCAACAGGGTTCTATTTGCGATGCCTGACTATGTGTATGTATCAAACATCGCATCTCAGTGTAATATATCGCGATATACAGTCTATCGTGTTCTAGATTACCTAGCAGCTATTGGTGATCTAGTGACACATACGAAGTTTAACCCACTAACAAAAGAGTATTCCCCGACACAAATAATTTTAACTGAGTCTTTTTACATACGTATAGGATTTACGTATGAATCATTGAAGGCAGCAGTAAAGTCAGTTAATAAAGATAGTGGTAAAAATAATGAAAAAACTAAAAATGACCTAATGAAGCAAATTGCCAACGACTTTAAACAGTTAAGGCCATCAGTGAGGCGGCGATTAAGCAAATCTGCAGAGGGGATTTTAGCAAAAATAACTCCAAGTTCAGAGAATGCAGTTGAAGGCAAAACTGTTGCTATTCCCAAGAATAAGATCTTAGAAGGCCTAGTAGGACAATTTACTATCAATAAAGGCATTAATGCTAATGACTACATAGGTGGATGTGCTAAGCCAAGTGCTTGCCAGGTTGACGAGTTCGTACAAAACCCCGATTACATCAATATGCTAAATATACTCAAAGAAGCAGGAATACCTGTTGCCCAACGACACAAACAAGCTGTCGAAGCGCTAAAAAATTCAAAATAAATAGCCTTTACAGCATAGATCTATCCAAAATCCTTCAAAACAGTTCTTTTATCAATAAAATCACACTTAATACTAGTGTATTCCACTATTTTATAACCTTCTAAAAATTCATTTATTGTCTCATTAAAAAAAATGCACTTTTGCTGAGTTATAAACAACTATCTGCAACAGGTAGAATTACAGATAAAACACACGTAATGACCAAAGATCATTCTTCTAAAAGAAGAGTCACCTCACGGTGACTTCTTCTTCTTTAGAGTTCATTAAAAGACTTTTTTAATTGGATAAAAAAATGGGGGATTAATTAAGCAGGATGCCGTCTGTGACAAGGAATTGATCATTTGGACGTTGTTGTGAATCAATGTGACGAACCATTCGAGCATGATGTACAATCTCTTTTGCTGAACGCACTAGGCAGTCCTGGCCAATGATAAATGGTCGCATGGATATATGCTCTGAACGATTCTGGCGATACAAGTTAAAGACAACATGAAGATTGTCATGTGAGTTATCTTGTGGAAATTGTTGATTGTAAATTCTAAAGGTTTTCGTCTGACTAAAGTAATTTACTAATGTATAACCAAGTTGACCTAATTCATCATTTTCAAGACCAGTGCTAGACCATTTGAGTACCATTTGTGATACCCCACCGACTAAGCTGTTAAGTGGAAGAAACTTAATCTTATCCAATCCTTTTTTCACGTCAGTGTTCTTCATAGTGATTAGCTTTACTAAGCCAAGACTAAAATCAACAATATAGAAGAACACGGAATCAAAAACATTGCTATCAGCATAATCAACCAATTTCCAACCTGATGACAACATGTGTGCTTTGGTTATTTCATAATCTATATTCATAAAAAATCCAGTTAAGTGGTTATGATCACTGAACCAAAAAGAGATTGGCTCAGTGACGAAATAAAGGCAACTAAATTAAAGACATAGATAATTTAAATAGCTTCTATCTGTTCTTCGTCAACATCAAGGTCAATTACTTCAGCATCAGTTGATGACTTAGAGTTAACTGATGGTACAGATTGTGAATTGTTGCGAATGCAATCAAGGACTTTTTGCTTAATTTCTAAAAGAAGCGCTGGATCTTTTTCAAGTGTAGCGCATGAATTTTTACGGCCTTGTCCAATATTGTCACCATCATATGCGAACCAGGCACCGGCTTTTTGAATAATTCCATTGCTTACGGCAATATCAAGAATTTCTCCGGTTTTATTTATCCCTTTCCCATAAATAATCTCAAATTCAGCCTGCTTAAATGGAGCTGCAATTTTATTTTTAACAACCTTAACTCTGGTTGCATTGCCTATTACCTCTTCGCCGTCTTTTATCGCGCCAACACGACGAATATCTAAACGTACTGACGCATAGAATTTCAGGGCGTTACCACCAGTTGTGGTTTCTGGGCTACCAAACATCACACCTATCTTCATGCGAATTTGGTTAATGAAGATAAGCAAGGTATTTGATTGCTTAATGTTACCCGCAAGTTTACGCATTGCTTGACTCATCATACGCGCCTGCAGTCCCATGTGGGAGTCACCTATTTCGCCTTCAATTTCAGCTTTAGGAGTTAGTGCTGCTACCGAATCTACTACGATCACATCTACGGCACCACTACGAGTTAAGGCATCACAGATTTCTAGCGCTTGCTCACCGTTATCAGGCTGAGAGCAAAGTAGGTTATCAATATCCACGCCTAGCTTTTTAGCATAGATAGGATCTAATGCGTGTTCAGCATCAATAAAGGCACATGTTTTACCTTGGCGTTGAGCTGATGCAATCAGTTCCAATGTTAAAGTGGTTTTGCCACTACTTTCGGGGCCAAACACCTCGGATAGTCTCCCAAATGGGAGTCCTCCAGCACCAAGAGCAACATCCAAAGATAAGGACCCTGTTGAAATAGTTTCTACATCCATTGTTCGATCATCGCCCAATTTCATAATAGAACCTTTGCCAAATTGTTTTTCGATTTGTGCAAGTACAGATGTTAAAGCTGAACTACGATTTTCATTGGAGGCATTCATAATCATGTTTCCTATATAGTTAATTATTTACAACCAATTCAGTGTAGGCTTAAAGCCTACAGCGTGTCAACCTATAAATGATACTTTTTCAAAAAAATAAATATTGCAATAAACTTAAAGTTACTTTAAGTTTGTATCAGTTTTATACTTATCCAGTATCCGAAAAGTGCATCGAGGTTAAAATGTTTAATACTATCAACACTAAATATGAAGAGCTAAAGCCATCACGTTTACGTGATATGTTCAAATATGAAAAAGAGCACTCTGCACCGAACGAAATGAAAGTCGGCACTCTGAACTCATACATAGTAACTTCAGATAAAATCTATGTAGAGGAAGGGTTTAATATCAGAGATTTAAATGAAGAACATGTGAAAAACTTTGCTCAAGCATACAGAGACAATAAAACTATTCCTCAAATTATCGTAAAAGTGGTGCTTAATGAGGATGGTGAATACATCTGTATTGTTAGGGACGGTCACCACCGATTTGCAGGTGGAATTGAAGCTGGAAAAACTGAATTTGAGGTTAATGAGTTTCAAGGAGACAAGATAGACGAAGTATTATTGATGATAGATACAGCAAATGGACTTCCATTAAACCAACTTGACTTAGCCAATGCCGTTTCACGATTGAAAGATGAAGGCTTAAATAACTCAGAAATTGGTAGAAAAATAAACAAGTCGTCAGCGCATGTGGGTCATTTGCTGGATTTGCTTAGTATGCCAGAGCGATTGAAAAATATGGTGCGTAACGATCTTATATCACCTACGTATGCAAGGGAATTGTTTAAAGAACACGGTGACAATGTAATGTCTGTCATAACATCGATAAACAAAGAAAGTAATCAAAATGATAATGCGCATAGAGTTGGCAGCGATTCAGGCAATGATAAAATCAATTATGATGACAAAGTTACTGAAATTATGGATTTTGTTGAAAAAGTTAAAGTAGACAATGGAACTAATAGAAAGCTTGAACCTGGCTATCATGAAGTACAACTTGATATCGATGACGCTATTGATAGTAAAGATCTTGAGTTTTTACATCAAATTGGCCATGAAATTCATAACGCAGGAACAGATAATGCAGATGATGAAATACAAATTGATGTACTTTCAGAACCTGCTGATAGTGAAATTGTGCCAGCCAAGCGTGTTACCAAACTAGCAATAAAGGGTAAATCTATCCCTAAGTCTATAAGCACCGAAGTTCGCGATTTTATTCTAAAATTAGCAGCTCAATTGCAGGACGATGACAATCTTACTGTTAAGTTAAATGATAGTGATTTTTTTGAATTAATGCGCTTTCAAGATGTGTTAAATAAATAAGATTGATATTTATTGTATATATGTCAAAGCAGATAAAGGGTTGTCTCTAATTGGACAACCCTTTCTTTTATTTTTGTGGGTTAGTGGTTACACTGAGTATACTTATAAGGTCATAAATAAATATAAAAAACCGTTGACCGTAGGCTTAAAGCCTGCAATAATGTTGTTAATTCAAAACGTGAGGGTTATTCAATGTACAACTTCAATCGCTTTACTCTATCGACCGTTGCTATTGCATTGCTTCTTGCTCCAAATGCTAATGCTACAACTTTCCGTACTGACATTACGCCAGAGCAAATGCAGAAACTAAGCTCTAGAGATGCGAAGTTACATGCACAAAAAGTGAAGCGTTCTAAAGAGATTCAACGTATTTATGGCGATAAAGCTATTCCGCAATCTTTGAACTCGAATGGTGATGAGCAAAATAAAGAAATTAAAACATCAACATTTTATAAATTTTATGGCTGTGATGAGTACGATTTTGACGCAGCTTGCAAAAGAGAGCCAGCAGACCTTTCTGAGACTGAAATTCAACTGGCTTTTGTTTACGACCCATTTTCACTTGGAATGCAGCGCACCCTAGGCGCATTCTATCGCTATGCATCAGATACTGTTGATCTAATGAATCAGGGGTTTATTGATTCAAAGTTAAATACCAGAGTTAAGTTAGTGTCATTTACAGAAATTGATATAAGCGACTGGTATGAAAAACAACAACAAGGCATTGTTGATGCAGATAAAGAATACCTTTATGAAGCAATGCCAGAGTATTTCGTGCCTAAAGATTTAAGTTGGGATTACCCAATGTATGAGTTTGTAGGTGATGACGGACGCTATTACTCAGGCATTGCAAACCTTGCTTCGACGTTGTGGGAACACACACATGGCTACCTTTTAAATGACTATAAAACCAATTTTACAGTCGCGTTAAAAAAAGCGGGAGCTGATGCTATTTTACATGTGTCGGGCAAAACAGATGAAATTTCTGGTTTATGTGGTTCTAACTTTGGTGCTGGTGCTGGTGCAGTTATCGTTGCCAGAGAAAACATGAGCATTGACAATAAAGGTGGCTGTGGATACACAGAATTACACGAATTAGGGCATGGTTTGCTGGCTGGACATGAGCGTGAATACGGCGATGCTTTTCATCAAACTATTTATAATCGAGCGTCAGCGGCTGTATCGTGTGGCATTGATGCTAATGATAACGTGCAACCATCAGTGATGTATCATGTTGCAAATGGCTTTAATGTTTTTAGCTCACCAAATGTTATCAATAACGGCCTAGTTTGTGGTGATGAATCAGATCGAAATAACGCAAAACAAGTAGACATAGCAACACCGTACATAGCGAATATATCTGATGAAATGAACGTAGTAGGGACTGTATTTATTGATGATGAACTATCACAAATAGTATCAGTCAGTGATGACGGGGTTAACGTAACAATCTCCCGAGACGGTGACCTTAACATTGAAACAGAAGTAAACCTGTATATTGATGGCAGCTTAATTTTAGACAAAGATCAGTGGGGTAACGTGGTTAGCGCCACCGAGGTTTTTGTAGAAGATTATATTAACGTTATATTTGCACCTGGTGAAGAAACCAAAGTGGTTACGTTAGATTTTAGTGATGGTTTAACTCTTGCGGAAGATGCAGAAATCACTGCAAAGCTTGTGCTGCCATTGCTGTTAGATGTGGATTCCGAAGCTAATGAGTTACAAATTAATATCGTGGCAAATGATCCAGTGGACCCAGTGGACCCAGTGGACCCAACGGACCCAACGGACCCAACGGACCCAACGGACCCAACGGACCCAACGGACCCAACGGACCCAACGGACCCAACGGACCCAACGGACCCAACGGACCCAGTGGACCCAACGGACCCAACGGACCCAGTGGACCCAACGGACCCAACGGACCCAACAGTTCCTGTTGACCCAGTGGAGCCAGAAAAAGATAGCTCTGGTGGTTCGTTAGGCTGGTTATCGCTATTTGCGTTAGCTTTGGTAGCTAGAGTACGAAAGTAAATTAATCGGTATGGGGTAGACGTTCTACCCCTTTACAGAGCGAGATGAATATGATTAGTTTGCATGAGATCAAAGGTTTACGCAGCAAGGCAATTATAGCTAATCAGGTTAGTATCGCCTCGTTACTTGAGGCTAGGGAAAGTGAATCGTTTACAGATTTTATAGACGAGGTTATTTGTCTAGCCTGTCAAGAATATTCTGATTGTTTTAGCATCAATGAAAACGCTTCTAATGAGGAGAACTTTGCTAGAACAATATTCGCTGCATTAGAATATTACAATATCCTTGATGGCACAGGCATTGATTTAGAATCAGTTGTTTCACAAATATCGGATTATTACTCAGTTGATGACTGTGAAGATGATTATTCTCTTGATGAGGCAAATGAACACGCAATTGATTGTTTCGTGCAACTTGTATCTGATGAGGGTATAAATTTAATTAATGACATTGGCATAAGCTCAGAATTCGAAATTTTTGTATCATTAGCAGAGTTAGTTAAATTAAGTAAACACCCTAATGAAGTTGCAAGCATAAAGTGTGATGCGATTAATAATTACGTGATCAATTTAACGTGCGGGACAGAGATCCAGGTTAGTTCATTAAACGCCAACGGTGAGGTGATAGATTTAACTATAGGTAATGCCAGAATCGAAGATATTTATGTCAACATAAGTGACAATGTTATACCAAGAATCTCACTATCAATTGAAAGTGAGATTTCAATGATCGATTATGATGGGGTCAATTTAAATGAAGTCTTATCCTGCAGACCATCAGAATTATTTAAAAATACTCAATTTCCTACTGTAGAGTTGAGGCATTACATTAAGGCTTTGGTGTCTTATTTAGATGATAACAATAAAATGATACTGCAATCTCATAGTTGGCTTTACGAAGCGGTAAATGAATTAATAGAATCTGACGTATTGTTAGAGTCGTTCGTTTCGAGTGTCCATCGTGAGGCAGTAAATAAGATATTTGAACTGATAGCAACAACTTACCCGGTCGGAGTGTCACAGAGGTTTTTAAAAGCCCAGGTTGAAGCTCTTGATGAAAAAGTATTAGAACCTGAGTTTGTCTCATTGCTATATTGTTGTGATGAAACAAGTTTTATATCAAATGCGGATGTAGTGGAGTTTGCCAAGAAAAGTAATCTACCTCTTGCACAAACAGTAGTGTTGTGGGAACAGCCACCTTTATTGATAGAGGAAAAACCCCATGCTCTCAGTTTATAAAACACTAAATGACTGTAAATACAACGAGCTTGTTGAGTTACAAGATGCCATTGGTCATGCAAGTGATTTATTGGCTTATACTGTTGAATTGATGAATAGCAATTTAGGTTTCAGCACAAATCAAATTGCCATATTAAAAAATGTACCAATAGAGTTTTCAGCAACGTCTAAGGTAGATGTGACAGAACGTGAAGCAGAACAACTATTATTGTTGGGCTTCTCGCAGGAGATACATAAACAGGTAGTATCTCAAGCAATGATTACCAGGTTAGGGAAATATTTTTCAGACGCAACTGTTACGGAAGATTTGGACTTATCGCTAACGATAGCTCATCAGCCGTTTAGGGTTAAGTTTACTAAGAGCAACCTTGTTGTTTTTGATGCTGACGGCAATGAGGTCGTTAAAAATCAAGCAAAGTCAGAAAGTGAAAAACAGTTGTGGGAAGGCATATCGAACCAACTTGCAAGGTCGCCAATAAATCAACGTCTTGATGGAAACCGTGGGTTATTAAATATTATTGATATGACTTTTTTGGAACGGCTAGAAAACAATCTGGTAAATGTAGGTCATTTTACCGAACTTGGCCGAGAACTTAATAACTCATATGGGTTGGATGAAAACACTTTTACCAGAGAGTTGAGGCTGCTAGTCAGCAAGGATGGTTTGGCTAGTTCTATAACACAGCATCTGGGTAAAAATATTTTAAAACAAGAATGTATTGATTATATTGACCAGCTTGTGTGCTATTTGCAGTTAGAAAACATAGATCCAAGCCTGTTAGCTTGTAAGTTTATCGAAGCCTATGAATACTTTGGCACCCAGAAGTGGAATACTAAAGAAGATGATGTTGATAAATTAATTGAAAAGGTGGTTACTTCAAAATCTTTCGACGTATTGACGCTTGAGCAATTAAATAACTTAGATACGAGCGAGTTTATTGAGCGTTTAAGGGCTGTAAAGTTCGCATTAGATATCGACTTAGCCATTAACGCGGAAAGTATTGTGACAAGCTATTCTGAGGCCGAATTAAGCGAAGAATTTGCGATGTCAAACAGTTTGTAATTAAATAGATAAATAGAGGTGAGGTGAGCTATGAACAATAAACAACAAAAGGAACATGGTCAGAAATGTAAGGTATGCCACCACAAATCATTTCACTCTCCCTGGTGCTGGGAAAAGCCTGTACCATCTTTTGACAATAAACCGAGTTAACACTAATGGATGACAAAGACAGAGCTAGGAAAAATTTTGCAGCATTGATGCTTCAGTCTGCAGAGCAGTTGGATGATTTCGCGGCAGTTATCGGATTGTCGGACAAGCTTATCAGAAACACCAAAAATGATTTAGCAAAAAAAATCAGACCTTCAAGTAGCCCGTCATCGCGTGGCATATCTAAGTCTGATTTGTTAAATGTGCAGCTAATGGCGATATTGCGCCACTCTGGTTATGATTTTTCTACTGCAGAATTCGATGAAAACATGATTATAACTAGGTTGGTTGGTCCTAATGGCGCCGCTGTGGGGTTTCAGGTAACAGATAATGAATTGTCCAAAAATGAAACGATTGTAAACCTGTTTAATAAAACAATAGAGCAGAAGTCTGAAGTTATAGCATTATGTAAACTAAGCAGCGATTAAACCAATATCTTTATAAAAAAGCCCTTAACGATCGTTAAGGGCTTTTTTGTTAGGTTAAGCATCTTTATTAAAAAACTTGCGGATGTTTTGGAATGATATTTCACGTACCCACAATGTTGATGTGCCATTAAAAATGCGTAAACGTTCGCGTTCTGGGTCGTATCCAGTAATAACCATATCTGTTTTATTCGGTTTGAATTTTACTCCAAGCCACTCTGGGCTAAAACCAAATGATGCACAATGAGATAAATATGATCGACCATAATGGTCAAGGCCAAAGAAGTTTATTGTAGAGGCGTTGAGGGATATTTTTAATGTTGTCTGGTCATCATTAACTTTGCAAATAATATCAGTCACACTTAACCCCAGTTCATTTGCTAACTTTACTGAAAGGTTGGTGAGTAGGTTTTTAAACTCAAGTGTATGTTCGTCGGTTATTTTATCTACGCACGTAACGCCAAGACTATTTGTATAGTTAAGAGCCTCTAAGTTAGGTTTAGTAGATGGTTTGTAGTTAGCACGAAACTCATTTGCTAAATCTGCAACTGATTTAAATTCAGTTTGAGGCTTTTTTTCAACAACACTAATTCTGGGCGTGTCATTTTCAGTGTTTATAAGTTGAGCTGTATTTGTATTCATGTTCATCATTATCTCCAATTAGCGATTTGAAAGGTCTTTTTTGAGGCGTTTTAGTAGTTGTAACTGTAAGTCAGGGTTTGCTTTAAGTCGTTGCTTGCCTGGGTAGCCAGAAACATCAGCAATGTTCTCAATTGTTTTACTGGTGACACTCTTGATTGCTTCAGGTGATTTTTGTGGCTGTATAAGTGAGTTGATTGCCTCAAGATCACTTGATAGAGCCTCTTTATCCAATAGTCCACTTGAGAAAATGTTTGCGAACAAGGATTTGTTATCTAGAGCAGTTTTTTCAGCTTCCTCCTCGATATCACTTGCAAACTCATTTGAAGTATCAGAGTCGAATGGTTGTGCATCAAAATTATCGTCTGCCGTGATCTGGTCTTCTACTTTCTCGTTAGTGTCATTTTCTTCGACGGGTTTTTCGATCGGGGTAGATGCCTTGGCGTAACTTGAAGTAAATATGTTGTTGTACTCAGTTTCTAGCCTCTCAAGAAAAATCATAAATACACCAGCAGCTTGTAGATCATTAGGAACTGATGCTTTTTCAGCAAGGAGAAAATCACTATTGATGTTTAATAATTCACTCTCAGAACCACGGTTCACTTCGACTTTGCTACCGCTCTCTAAGATTTTAATGAAAGCATTACTGTACTGGTTCACTCCATCGAGTAATATAGAAAGTTCGTTTGGGTTAAATTTAGGGCAGGGGATAAAATCATTAAGTGCGGTGATTTTTAGTTCCTTTGCTGTAATCTGAGGCATGTTAACTTTAAAAAATCGGTCTTGTTGCTGTAAGTAGACCTCACCTTCAATAAGTGTATTGAAATCCCGAATATCAACGCGGTTACGGCGAACAGTGTTAACTTGATTGGCCACTTGATTGCCATGGAATACACCACCCTTTTCTATGTCTTTGCGGTCTTCTTCAACTGTGTAAGCTTCGCCCATTTGATCCTTAAACATTTCCACTGACTGTTTATCCATCAAAAAGCCACCAAGTTTAGTTACTGTGTTACCAATAACAGAGTCGGTTTCTTTGCTCGCCATTTCTGATAATCTGCGCATACCGGGTAGGTCTTGCGCTGCATAAACCATTGATATAAAAAGCGATCTGGACTGAGCGGCTGCAACTGCAGTACCGTCAACGAAGTAATAACCTACCTCGTCATTGATGGATAAATAAGGCACGCTGGCAGAAGTTGCTGAGTTTTTAATGTTGGTTTGTACATCGCCTTCAAACTGACTACCAAGAGATGAACCCATCATAGACTTTTGAGCAGCAAGAGAAATGCGGCCTAAATTTGCAAGCGATGAAGGAGATTTTTCTAAGGCAGGTAAAAGAACCATTAAGATTCGTCTGTTCAAAACGCAATCTTTCATGCTGACCTGCCCAATAAGACATTGAAAAATGAATGCGTAGTCGCCCACAAGCATATTCAGCAAAGGAATGATCTGCATTGTAATAAATCCAAACTGATCGTATACCGTTGTAGACTGTGGCGACTGACCTTTAAGTAGTTGGCTAAACGAAGCTTCAGTCATACCGGGAATGGTTCGAATGAACTCAACCAATTCAGATGATGCTACTGGAGGAAGGTCACTTCTGCCTGCCAACTTACCGACAGCCTCAAGACTTAAATAAGGGATAAATGAGCTTACAGATAATTGAATTTCACCCATATCTCGACGATAAACCATGACTTTAGTCAATGCAGATAAAAAAGATTCAGCTCGCTTTGCCCAAATGTCACCATCACCATCTAATAGCGATTTTTGTAATTCGGATATGTCTGAATAGCTAGAAGAATAATAGGGGTTAAATGTGTTAGACATCTGGTGCTCAGTCCTACCCCAAATGTCTTGTCCTCCAGTAATGTATGAGATCATGAGAAAATCAAGCGCACGGTTAAAACGCATCGCATTAGATAAATGCTCAATACTAAGGTCTAATTGGGCCTTACCGTCTGTATAAGAGTAACCTGAGCCCATGACTAATGCGCCTGAGATCGTCATGGTAGTCAAACCAACCGACTTACCACCACCGGTAGTAGCAAGGAACAGTAGGTGTCTCCTTGTTTTTTCAATTGTATTCCAAACCTCGTCACCATCGTCGGTGACACCAAGGTATTGAACTCCAGCTGGTTTACCTTGGACTCTGCCTTTTTTACTCGGTACCCAATCGTTGGGGTCTACCTTCTGTTTGCTTCCTGCGGGAACATATAAAGGCATACTTAAAAGTTCAGGTTTACAAAAAAGCCAAATAATAACTAGTAGGGGGAATAAGATCTTAGTGATAGTCGGAGCAATAAATAATATTAAACCCAACACCATCAGAACGTGTCCGTACTTTCTGCCCTTAAAAAGCAAAATAACTTCAGTTATAGGATCTTTGTAGTGGCGAACAACTTTGTCTTTACTAATTTCATCGCCAGCTGATATACCGAACTTGTTATGAGCCATAGTTAATATCTACTTGTTTTTAAATAAATCTGCTGGAACCCATTTTTCACTTGGTTGTGCTTGAGGATTACCCGTAGTTGGAGGTCGTATAATAGGTGTCGTATCAATAGGAGCGGATATAATTGGGGTTGATATGTCTACAGGTGATGTCGATGTACCACTGCCACTACTGCTGCTGCCAGTTTGGAAGCTATTGCTACTATAATCACCATAGAAACCCATCAGATCGTTGGTGCCAAATCCGCAGAATAAATCTGCACCAAAACTTGGCATAGTAGGCATATCAATAACTAAATCGCCTAGCCCACAGGAATCCAATAGGCTAGGTACTTCATCAATCATGAATCGTTCAAATTTATCTTGGTGAGACTCTTGCGCCGACTGAGAGCATGAGTCTGCTGCAACGCCACTAAACGATGCAATAGATAAAAAACAAGATATTAAAGTTACTTTAATTTTCATCAGATTTCTCTTCATCGGGTTTAATAATTTCATCAAAATCTATTCCATCATCATCAAATTCGTTTGTTGTGATGGCTTGTGCTTGTGCTTGTGCGGTATCGGGTGGCGGTTCAGTTGTAACAGGCTCGGTAGTAACCGGTTGAGCAGTTTCAATATTTTGAGGGGTTTGACGCTTAATGTTCTCATTTAGCTTGGTAAAAATAACTTTAACCCGCTCGCTACTGAATATTTTCAACATTAAAAATGTACGTGCTGTGTAGGAGATCCTTACATATAGCATTTCAATAAACTGCTTTGACTCTTCATCAACAACTAAGCTTTTATCAGTCAAGCTTGCTAGTTTATCTGGGTTTGCGGTACCTAAAATGTTGATTAAACGTAGCGTTCGGGGAAATGAGAAAAGCGCCGATAGGCCAAGTAAAGTTGAGTTGTCTAAAGATTTTATTACTTCAATTTCATTTGATTGAGTGATGTCATTAAGTGCAGATGATATGTCTTCAATTAATTCCTTTATATCTTTATCTTCATCCGATGGCCAATCCTCACGCAAAGACGCGTCCACAGCGGCTTTTGCTGTGTTACCGAGTGTTACAAGCCAATCTTTTAAGCTTCTATCATCTAACATAATCAGTCGCACACTTTACTTAACATGTATTTAATACATATACTAGCACCAGATTAAAGCAAATGGAATAACTAGGTTATGAAGGCAATTACACAGTCTTTGGATGACGCGGCTTTAAAAAGGCTGACAGGTCAAACCTCGGGCGTGAAGTTTAAAAGGTTTCAGTTCGCAAGGTGGGTAAAGTTCTGTTTGCAAGATATCTGCCCAAACTCAGCATATACACCGCAACATTAACTCAATCAATGGAGAGTGCAAGAAACACTTACGGCACTAATTAACCGTGTAACTTGCCTAAATAATGATGAAAAAATTACTTTTCCACATCATGATAATTGTTTGCCTCAGTGCTTCAGGTGTTTCATTTGCAGAAGATTCTGAGTCTACATATGCTGAAAACCCTGCAGTAATAATGCAGGCAGAAGAACCTATTTCAAACGTCGTGACCGAAGCTGAAGTAGGGCTAATTCCACCTGGATTTTTCTCTGGTCCAGGTGAAGGAGATTTGGCTTTAGAAATGTACAGGCAGTTACTTGGTGATACTGCTTTGGTTGCGACAAAATATTTTGAAAACGATCAGTCAGGAAGAGCCAGTTCCGGAAATGTCACTTTAATTACGTACATGTTGTCATTGATGGCAGTTATGGGAATGGTCGTTGGTGTTATTTTAACCTCATACTGGATGTTTATAGGTTTAATTAAAACTAATGTAGAAGGTGAGTTCATGGGCAAGAAGTGGGACTCGTATATGGTTCCTTTACGCTCATTATTCTCGATTGTTGGTATGCAGCCTTTCCCTGGGTTCGGTGGTTTATCTTTTATACAGGTGTCAGTGCTTGGGATTGCCTTGCTTGGTGTTGGGATGGGGGGTGCAGTATTAAAGTTCGGCTCAGCAAAAGTTGTATCGGCACCAATAACAGATGGCATTAAGCCAGATTACATGAAGTTTTTTACAAACTTGCTTGACTCAAAGATCTGTAATGCATCATTTATCCATGAGGGAACCTATGGAACAGACTATTTGAGTATTAAAACAGATACTGACACTTACACAATAACAAGCGGGAACCTCAATCGTCCAACAAGCTATGAAAGAAGGGTTCAAAAATTTTCAGTTGGTAGAGATGGTATTTGTGGGACGTTTGAACTGGAATTATCGAACACTACAGCCGTAAATAGGGCTAACCCAATTAATAATTTAAGGTTCCAAATGGAACATAGGATGAACTCTCTCCTTGGGCCAGTTATAGCCGAATCTTGGAACTCATTCGATCCTATTATTGGCTCTGATGGTGTGGAAGGTTGGTTGTTTGATTATGACGCCGCAACCGATATGTCTGAAGAAGTTAGAGCCTCGAAGCAACAACAATTAGAATCTGCATATTCTAGTTTTGTTGCCAGAGTCGATGCTGTTGTTCGTCAAGGATTAGAGTTGGAGGCGACAAACAATGCAACAACTGTGCAATTTATAGAAATGGTTGGCGAGTTAGGGTTTGCTTATACCGGCGCTTTGCACTATCCACTAATAATGAGAGCGAGTGCTGTTGAAAACGCAATTCATGGTTTCCTTCCTTCGATAACCAGGAATGAACCAACCTCACTATGGTTTTGGGATGACGATGTTGATGCCTATAAAGAGTTCATGAAATACAGTCAGACAGTAAAAACAATAGCACATGACTGGATAAAAGATCGCTCGTCATATAATCACTTCGGCGCCGTAGAAATTATGTCTCAAGTTCAGATTGGTGACGACCCATCACAAGCGTTATCCGTGGTAGGAAATTCTACGGTAAATTTTGTTGCAAACATGTTTCGAGATATAGAAGGTCACCCTGACCCGGTGCTTGAGATGGCAGCAATGGGAAGGACTATTGAAACTACTGCTGCTGTATGGTTTTTATTAACATCATCGATTAGCGGGGCTTCTGGTACTACAAATGCAATTCCGTTTCTTTCCGGTGCTGGAGCACTATTTCAGCCGTTGATCGGCTTTTTAACAACAGGCACTTATATGCTGTTGGGCTTAGCATTTTTTTACGCAGAAATTGTCCCTGCAATACCATACATCATGTGGCAAATCGCGATTATGGGATATTTCATGTACGCGCTAGCAACATTCTATGCTGCCCCGATGGGATTTGCGATGATGAATCACCCTGATGGCGATGATGCATTCGGTCGCGCCGGCAAAGGTTTTGAAATTTTAATTAATTTAGCAATAAGGCCAGCATTAATGGTGATGGGATTCTTTACCGGGCAGGCTTTATTAAAAGTCGTCGCATGGTTCATTAATTTGACGTTTTATCCCACTTTTGATGCCATCAGTTCAAATAGCGCTCTTGGTGTTGTCACCGGATTTGGGAAACTGGCTATTTACGGCGTGCTAATGTTAGTTGCATTTTACAAATCGAACTCAATGACTTGGGAACTACCAAGTATGATTGCTTCTATGATGGGGTTAAATCAAACTCATAGAGACATGGGTGAGGATGAGGCACAGCAAAAAACATTAGTTATGGCAGGAATGCTTTCTAATAATATAACCCAATTAACAGCTTCTGTTGGAAAGGGCGGTGATAAAGGAGCAGGCAAAGCTGAGAAAAAAGATAAGGAGTGAGTATCGTAAATATAATAAAAAAACACTCCATGATATCATGGAGTGTCGAAATAAATAGTTTAATGGTTATAATAAGATAGTAAGATTTATATGTAGTTCATCACAAATTCGTTTCAAATAAGACAATTGTTCGCTGCATTCCCTCTGGATAGGTCTTGCATCTATTTCAATGTCACTATATCCCGCTGCAACAGACTCAGAAATCTTTCCAAAAAACTCAATAAAAGCCAATATGTCGTTGTTTGAATCTTTCAACACTTGTTCCTCCTTGGTACGACAATTAAATGTGTGGTTTTTGAATTAATTTTTCACACAGCGCTATAAAAACAAACATCAGAAGTTAAATCAATGCGTAATTTTATTTATTATTTTGTTAACAAAAGCTGTATAAGTCATTGTAAATAAATGTAAACCGCTGCATATGTATACTGTTTTCGGTATTTTTAACTGTAAATTTTAAAAAATTAATAAGCCAAAAATTAAAAAAATTTCACTTATGACAAAAAAACAGGTTCTACCACTTGTTTTGATAAATGACCATTAATGTAATCCTGTTTGATATGTGAATAAACTCAGTCTATACTTAACATGTTCTTGATACGTTCATTTATGGAGAGAGTGATGTCTAAATTACAGTTATTCGAAAAAGCAGTAAACAAAGCGATAACAAGCAAAGGGCGTAGCGAGCGACTTACAATTCCTGTTCAAGTCGAAGGTTACGATATTGACCCAAACGATGCGGGAAACTCCTCTGTAATTGGGCATCATTATTTTACAAAGGAAAAGATGGTTTTTCGGATAAATAAATCATCCAATCCAAATCAACCAACCGTTGCAGGATTTCAATCTCTAGAAGAAGGTGCAGATCCTAAGTTCGAATACAGTGTGCCGAAAAACGGTGTGATAATGTTCATGGACTGCAAAAAACAAGAAGACGGTTCTTATACTGCAGAGTGGGCAAAGAGCACTATTAGGAAAAGTCATCAAGCTTTAGTAAGCAATTTTTCGACTGTTAAAGCAGTAAGGCAATATGGGGATAAGCCACCGTACATTGTTTTCGACTCATATATTCCAAAATTAGCCAAAAGTCTCGACCTTCGTCACGTCAAAAGCGCCAATGAAATCAAATCCCTTATTGTAGAAGCCTTAGAGCCCAAATTAGGTGTTGAAGCGAATCGCTCAATAGCTTTGTTACGGATTATGTCTAGTGATACTAATGAAAAAGTAATGAGCTTTGAAATCACTGGCATAAAAAAATCTGCAGGTGCCGGTAAGCAGCAAAATTGCACTGGAGAAGAATCATTTGAGCATTTCACCAAGGATGGTATGGGGAAGGTGATCTTCAAAGATGGTGCAGTAGATAACTTACTTGGCAGCGATCTAACTGTAGAGGTTGTTCCTGGGATTAGCTATTTCGTCGCTAAGTCCACTTCAGAACAATATTTCTATACCTCAGATGAAATAAAGTCTGAAGGAAAGGATGCCTCGTTTGTTGGTACCCTAAAACCAAAAACCATCATGTCAGTTTGGACCAACATGCTTAACAAGGTTGAGTTCGTCACAGATGAAGATGGCAGCGAGAGTAAGGTACGTAAACCAAAAGTGATGAATGTTTATCTGACAACTGCACAACTTCAAGAAGATAAAACTAAATTGGTTACCGCGTTCAACACTGAAACAACAAATCAAAAAATTTACGACTTAAGCGAGTTGCCAACTGAAGCATTTTTAAGAGTACGAGGGTTGAACTCTGAAGTAAAAGAAAATATTAGCCCAAAAGCGTCCACTAGCAATGCTGTTGAAAAGGTTAATACAGCCCCTGAAGTCGTGGAGAAAGCACAAGCAAAACCGCAAGCCATAAAAGATGATTATGAAGATAACATGGATTTTGAGTTATCCGAAGATGATATGGCAGAGCTAAATGAGATTAGCCGTAGCATGAGAACAATGGGGTAGAATCATGAGTAAAACAAAGAAATGGTTGCATTTTCATGAACACAATTGCTACCTGGTACCCGCAGTTTTGCCATCAAAAAGGCATGTATTACTTATGGTGGGCGCTCTAACAGACCAAAGATCAAAAGAAGGGTTAGAGCAGTTAGGTTTTAAGCCAACCTCAGAAAACACGTATTATGCAACTAAATATTCGAAAGAGGGGGGAAAGGTTGAAGGGCTAGATATGAAACTTTTTAGAACTTACTGGCCTTCACTTACTCTTGAAGATGTCCCTTTAGATTTTATATATAGACCATGGACGTTAGTGAAAGAAACATTATCTTCACCAAGTTCAAATAAGCCAAAATTAAAAAAAGTTACCAACAAACAGATCCAGGCAAGTGAAAAGGTTGAGCCAGAGGTCACTTTAAAATCGGAAATGGTGAAGCTGCAACAATCCACATACCTTGGTCGCAATTACTTGGATGAAAAAGTATACCAGGACGCTGAAGGTCGATTTAGTGCAAATGATGATCAAGCCGTAAGCTATTGGAAAAGAGGCACAGATAATCCGCGTTATCTATTTGCTATTGATGCTGTTGCATTCAACTCATCACCAAAGGTAAATGGCATATTGGAATGTGCAGAAGGTTTAGTAAATGACCTCATAGAGACAAACAAAAAAGTCACCTTTGACGAAGTGGCAGAGATAGCTGCTGTTTGGTTTGATATCCCTGTAACTAAGCTAAAGGAACGCACAGACAAAGGGTTACCTTTGATGATGGCTGTTCAAAGGGCAGCAGAAACTGTAATTTCATCCAAACTAGCAGCAGCAAAAGCTAGTTCAGAAAATCTAACGCACGAGCAATCTATTGAGCTGGTTAATAGGTACACACACTTAAACGAAATAAAACCCAACATACCAAATGTAAAAATTAAAGAACTGACAGGCAATGACTATATTGCATACACACCTGAACCGTTACCAGTATTAAGTAAAGTCGCTGGTGACTTTACTCGAGACTTGCCTAAAGGCAGTAAAGTTGTAATCCCGTTTGCCTCAGTAGGTGGCGGCATACCATTCCTTGATGAACATCTAAAAGTGGAGTTGGTTGGCCATAAAGGTGAAATGGGTATATCTAAATTTGGTCTTCCAAAGTATATACCCAATAATGTTAGCTTTTCACAGCGAGATCTACATAACGGGGCCATTGAAAGTAAAAGTGCAGATTGCTTGGTGCTAAACACGCCAATAGGCAACCTTGCATCATCAGTTTCGGTTGACGGTATTGCGGTTAATCGATATGACCATAAAATTGCAATGGAATTACTTCGTTCTATTAAAGACGATGGCAAGGCAATCGTCATGGTGAATGTCGATGGTAATGGCACTGGCATAGGTCATGTGAAGCCAGAATCAAAAGACTTCCATGATTTTATTTATAAAAACTACAATGTCACGTCGAACATTGATTTTAACCCAGCAAACGCTCAAGCCAAGCGGATCTACTCAATTGACGGAAGAAAGTTAATTCCGGCAACAAGCATCACAATTCCATACGAATTAAACACGATATATACAAATGAGCAATTAATTAAATGGGTAGGAAATAAGGAAAACTTTACATACAAAGATGTAAGCTCATTAGAGTCTATAATTAACAGCCTTTCAGCCAAAGAAATTCAAATCAACGAGTATCAATCCGAATACAACGCATTAAGTCAAATTGGAAGTGCAAGCTCAAAAATACCAAAAAATTTAAGTGCAGCTGTTCGCCAGGGTTTCACTCGCTTTCTTTCTGCACATGAAAACATAGATGAATTTGTTGGAAATGCACTGCAGATGCCCCCACAGCAATTAGAAAGAGTCTTCTCACCTGAACAAATCGATGCTATTGGCCTTGCAATATGGCGCGATGAAAATGGTTTAGGATTTCTAAATGGAGACAAAACTGGTGAGGGCAAGGGACGCGTGAATGCCGCAATGATCCGCTACAATATTTTGCAGGGGAAAAATGCAATTTTCATGACGTCAAAAGCGACGTTGTTCCAGGATATATGGCGAGATATTGTCAACATTGAATCTGACTCTTTAATTAAACCATTTTTAGTAAATGAAAAATCAAATATTGTGGATGATAAAGGTAATTTGGTTGCGCAAGCAAATCAGTTGCAAACTAACTCACTAGTAAAGCAACACAAGTTTCCTGATGATTGTAATTTACTTATGGTCACTTATTCACAGCTAAGCCGAGCGACAAAGTATGAAGTAGTGAATGGCCAGAAATTAGCGATACGCGATAAGGCCTCTTGGCTAGAAGCAATTTCTATAGGTAAGTTCGTTAACTTAGATGAGTCTCATTTGGCGTCGGGTAATTCGAATACAAACACACGTATATTAAATGTATTAAAGAATGCTTCAAATGTAATGTACTCATCAGGGACTTGGGCAAGAACTGAGAAAAACTTTGGAGTGTATCATCGATTATTAAGAAATATTGAACCTGAAATTATTCAGCAAGCGGTAAAGAAAGGTGGCGATGTATTGCTTGAAATATTCTCGGCATCCTTAGCGTCCGATGGAGGGTTTATTCGCAGGGAAAGTGATATATCGACAATCACAATTGAACCTAAGAAGAATGAATCTGCTTTGGCAGAGAATATTAAATTAAGTGATTCATTTGCTAATGTTGCTCAGGCGTTAGCTATTCTCAGTGGTGGTTTAAACAGGGTGGTTAATGAGCAAAACCAAAAACTTGCAGAAGCACTTAAGGCTGGAGGGAAATCACCTAAACAAAACAAAGATATTGGGCTTAATTCAACCGGCTTTGGCTCTCTTTTGTCTAACTTGTCTAAACAGTTTGTATTGTCACTCAATAGTGATTTTGCGGCCGAACAAGCAATTGAATCACTAAAGAGAAATGAAAAGCCATTTTTAGCGTTAGAGTTTGCAGGCAACTCGTTTTATAAAATGATGTATGACGAACAAACAAAACTCATCGCTCAAGGAAGAGCTCCGAGCGATTACAGCTTAGATAAACCTTTGCAGTTCCGAGATTTATTTAAAGTAGCTTTAAACAGACTGATAACTTTAACCGATAAAAAAACAGGGCTAGTAGTACCTGTATCTAAAGTGATGGACCCGATAAAGGCTAAACAATTTGATGATTTGGTGCGTGAGATTCGTCTTGAGATTGATCGGATGCCTGACTTAGCCTTTATGCCTGTTGATAATATAAGGCATAAGGTTGAGGCCGAAGGGTATTCGTTTGCTGAAGTGTCTGGGCGCAATATCCGAATAGATCTACGAAGCGACGGGGTATATCAGTTTGTTAAATTCGATAAACCGTCGCCGTTGAGCGTTCGAAATGCATTCAATAACGGTGATTTAGACGTCATTCTCGGCACCAAAGCGATGGTCGATGGTGTGAGTATTCATTCAGATAAAACGTTCAAAGATCAAAGGGTCCGTAGGTTAATTGAGGTTGAGGTATTTAGAAACGTAACAGATCGGGTTCAGTTGCTAGGTCGCGTGAATCGAAGAGGTCAAGTAACCAACCCGGTGGTAAGTACATTAAGTTGTGGCATACCTGCTCAAGAACGCCTGAATGCAATGTCGAACTATGCGCTCGTAAAGATGAGTGCCAATATGACTAGTAATCGTGACAGTGCTTTATCTTTAGATACCATAAATCTATTGAACGAAGAGGGTGATATGGTTTGCCAAAAATACCTTGAAGCAAACCCACACTATATTCATAAGTTAGGGTTAAATCCTGATGATATCAATGTCGAAACCATTACAAAATCCAGTGTTGAATCATTAGCTAGAAAGTTAACGGGTAGACTCATCCTTCTTCCTTATTTGGAGCAGGAGAGGGTTTACACTGAACTATGCAAAGAATATAACGCCAAGATAGTGGAATTAAATAATCAGGGCATAAACCCATTAAAACCAACCTTTTTAGATATCGAAGCTAAGGAGGTGAGTCGTCAAATATACAAAGGCGTGCAAAGAAACTCTTATGCGTCAATATTCGATGAGCCAGTAAGTATTGTGGAAGTAGAATATCAAGAATTGATCAAGCCATGGGATGTTGACCGTGTGCTAGACAAAATTGAGTCGTCTACCGCTTCACTGAGTGCCGATAGCCGTGTAACTGATGGAACTCTATCTAATCTAGCAACAATCATCGCATCAAATATGGATAAGCTTTTATTAGAGGCATGCGACGGCGATCAAGATTTACTGGACAGTATAATTTTAGACCGAAATAACAGATTGTTTGCCAATGCTTCAGGTACGCAATACAAGCCGATGGCATGGAACACGCTTATAGATATAGTCAATAAAGCGTTAAGTAGAAGTGAATATCTAATCGATATATTGCCAAAATTGAAAATAGGTTCTGTTATAGAGTTGCCTAACAGTTTCTACTCGAGTTTCAATTTAAAGGGTGATTGTGTCATCACGGATATAAAACTGCCACAACAAGGCTCAGAACATAATCCTTCACAATATTCATTCAAAGTCATCACGCCTGGTGATACTGAAGAAATGATTCTTAATTTAGGCAGTTTTTTTATGGCCTTAGATAAAGAGTTTGTCAAAGCTGCAGTATTTGATGAATTCTCGTCATTGGCCACTGAGTTTGACTCATATCAAGCTGGCTCAGTATTCAGAAAGTCAGTTATGCTCGAAGGTAACCTTTTTGCTGCGGCGCTAGAATCTGCGGATGAAGGCTTAGGTAAGCCTGTTACCTACACAACTGAAGATGGATTAGAAAAACGGGCCATTATGTTAAAGCATAACTTAACCGTAAAAGAAATGATGCATAAGCCGGTCTTTATTCATGATCATAAAACAGCAGCAGATCACTTAAGGACCGCGAAGGAAGGGTATATATGCACATCAGAAAAACGAAGCGATATTGGCGCGTTAACTATACATATATCCCCTAAAAGAGACTCTTATGTGTTGATGTTGCCGTCAGGTGTCAGAAAATCTAAACCATTTCTTGATAATCCTGAGTTTATGGACGCAATAAATAACAGAAATATTGAGTCATCAAGATCATTCAATAAATTTGAGATTTACGAAGATGAATTAGATTCAGTTATGAGAGCAATATATAAAATGGGCGTTAAATTCAAAACTAAAGCCGATGGTGTCTCATGGATCAATCAATACGAAAATAATCTAATTAATGTGCAATCACCGTTAGTGCATCCCAAAACGCATGTACAACATACTACGGCAGCAAAGACCGCATAGGATTTTGATATGGAAAACTTACTAAAATTATTGGCATCATATGGTGCCAATTTGGATGATGACTTCAATGGTGTTTACGTTATCGAAGGTAATGGGTGTCGCTTGGCCCTTGATAATTGGTATGAAGATGAACAACACGTTTTTTCAATTGAATATATAGACCCGGTGTTAGAGGAAACAATTTTTGAAGTGACTTTGACTGAAGGTGGCGAGTTTTTAAATGCATTTTATAACGGTGAGTCAATCGATGAAGATGATTTAGAAAATGAATTAGAAGAACGCTTCAGTTAGGCCATAATTATGACTAAATTAGTTTTTGTTGAGTCACCCGGTAAAATCAAGAAGATAGAGTCATACTTGGGTGAAGGATGGATTGTAAGGTCTTCAGTGGGTCATATCCGTGACCTTCCGTCACGCGAACTGGGTGTTGATACTGTTAGCATGGAAGCTAAATATGAGCTTACTGAGCGAGGTAAAGAGGTCGTCGGGAAGTTGCGAAGAGATGTCGCCAATGCTTCTGATGTGTACCTAGCAACGGATTTGGACCGTGAAGGCGAAGCCATCGCTTGGCACTTACAGCAAGTCTTCAACCTACCTAGCAATTGCAAGCGAATCGTATTTAATGAAATTACTTCGGCGGCCATAAAGAAGGCAATCAGCGAACCAAGAGTAATAGATTTAGATTTAGTGCATGCTCAAGAATCGAGAAGAATTCTAGATAGGTTGGTTGGCTACACAGTTTCACCTATGTTAAATCAATTAAAACTATCGAGTACAGTGAGTGCCGGACGCGTGCAGTCTATTGCGCTTAAGTTGGTAGTTGAGCGACAAATGCTCATTGATGCTCACCAATCAGAAAGTTATTTTTATATTCATGCGATGTTTGATGGGTGGAAAGCAACCTTTACCGGCGAGCTAAACGCCCCGGCTGATTATAAAGATACAAAAGCTTATCGCATGAATGATAAAGGCTTGAGTGTAAGGTTGACTGTGGCTCTAAATCAAAACCCTGAATTGAAAGTTGCAAGTCTTGAGCAAAAGCTAAGAAAAAGGACACCACCCCCACCTTTCACTACGAGCGTTCTTCAGCAAGCCGCTAGTGTGGCGTTAAAAATTTCACCTGATGAAACCATGAAGTTGGCGCAAAAACTTTATGAAAAAGGGCTGATAACTTACATGAGAACGGATTCAGTCTTCTTGTCCGAGGATTCTATTAGCTCGATAAGAAATTGGATATCAAAATATCAAGAAAAAAAAGGTGTTGACTGGCTATTGCCAGAGACAAAAAACGAACATAAAGGTAATGCAGGCGCTCAAGAAGCTCACGAGGCAATAAGGCCAAGTGATATATTTGATGTCAATCCTGACATAGAAGGGCAGGAAAAAGCTTTATACCAGTTAATTTGGAAAAGGACTGTAGCTAGTCAATGTTCATCAGCTGAAATTGACCAGATGAAAGTCACTTTAATATCAAGGTTAAAGGTTAATGAAAAACCTGTTTCATTTGAAGCTAAAGGCGAAATAATCGTCAAGCCGGGCTGGTTGTTAATTTCAGGAAATGACAAGTCTGATGAAGATGAGAAGGATGAAAATCAGAAGTTGCCACCGCTAGAACAAGGGGCTGTTATTAAGCCTATTACGTTCGACCAGGAGGAGAAACGGACGAAGCCACCTAAGCGATACACTGAGGCTGCATTAGTAAAGGACCTCGAAGGCAAAGGGGTTGGTAGGCCGTCTACTTACGCTTCAATTATGAAGACCATTATTATGCGTAAGTATGTGAAAGTTGAGTCAAGATTGCTTGTTCCAACCCCTCTAGGTATTGAGTTGTACAAGGCTATAGACCAATCAAAATTCAGTTTTTTTGATTACGGATATACCCAAAATGTTGAAGCTAAACTTGATGCAATAGCGAGTAGCAAACTGCAAAGGAAGCAGTTTTTGGTTGATGAGTTTTCTATTCTGGCCAATGAGATGAAAGGATTAAGTTTACAAACATCACAAAATAAAGAAGCGTTCAAGTGTAGTAAGTGTGGCGGCGATGTATTTTCAATGAATGGGAAGTATGGCGCATTTATAGCGTGTTCTCTGTGCATGCAAAAGTATAACAAAGATGGTACCGCCTATGTGCCAGCAGAGAAGACCTATATCGAGGATAAATGTAATGTGTGCAATAAGCCAATGCTTCAACTTAATACACAACCGGGCAAACCAAAGTATTTTAAGTGTGAGAAATGTGATTACTTAGTCGGTGCAACTGAGTCGGGCAGCATTGATATATCTGCAATGCCGAGACTATCAGAAAAGCTTTGTGAGACACATAACACACAACTTTTGATTAAAATTAATGCAAAAGGTGAGGAGTATACTGCCTGTAGAAAATGTGCCTCTACAAAAAGATCCACATCTAAACCGAAAACCTTCAAAAAGACAGCGAAAAAGGTCTAGTTTAAATACTTCGCACTTACAAATACACAATGGTGATGCTATATTTAAAATATACTTATTGTGTATCTGATTAGGGGGTTTTATGGCTGATGTTAAATTAGGAGATCTAAAGTTTGATGATGAGATAATTGAGGCAACTTTAGAAATCTCGTTGGATACTGCGGCAGAGTTAATGGTGCTTACCAAGAGTGAGGCCTTTAAATCTGCTAAGGACTTAATGCTCAAGTCATCGCTAACGCTGGTTGCTTCAGGTGCAGTTACTGCAGTGTCTGCGATGGGCGCGAAGATCGCTTCAGTATTTCAACATATGAATATAAGTGATACGCAAACATCTGCAGTAATGATGGTCAGTAATTTTTTAAACAACGAAGCAACGCTAAATGCTGCAATGACCGCAGGAACCGTTGGCGCTGTAGGTGCTGTCGCATCGTTAAGTGTCAACAAACTGGTAAATGCCCTAAATGATATAACAATAAAAATGGACCCGACAATTATATCAAAAAGACAATCTGCACTAGCAGATGCTTTTGGTGAGATTTTCGAGTTCAGCGAGAATCTTAAAGCAGACCGTTCAATGCATAAGATTGATGCTAGTTACGAAAAATTGCGTCCAGTAGCAGAAAAAATTGGTTTTGAGGGTGACGATAATGGTGACAGGATTATCTATGAGTGGTTATCCGGGGTGACAAACGAAAAAATGTCACCAGATGATGTGGATGCGGTTAAAATATTAAATGCGAGTATGCGCTGATAACTGCGCTATCATTAGTTGCTCTGCATAGGGAACAGAGCAACTATTTTACGAGTTTTTGGCGGGTACAGCGAGGTCTTTAGATATTGTTTGTCTTAACTTTTTATCGCATGTTGAGTTAATCTTTACCCCGTTTAGACGAATTCTTGTATTCTGCTTGGCAATAATGTCATGTTTTGCTGGTTGGCTACGTATCTTGATTTCAGCACCGCCATTAATTTTACGTGTACCTGCCTTTCGCTCTTTTCTAACAACGCGTTCAAAAGTAATTAATCCATCTATTTTTACTGTGTTCAGATTGATATTCATCAACTGAAAATAGATTGAGTTTGTTAGCGTTTTTAGAATATCAACAACGTCCTGTCTTTGGACGCCGGATACATCAGAGATAATTGCCACTTGATCCCGCATACATAGTGGCTTATCAAGGTTGATTGATAACTTTGAAGATGTTGCTTGGAATTTATCAATTGTTTCTTTGGTTAGTTCAGCCATTAGCTTATGTTTCCCTATTAATTAACACCGATAAAATACTATTATAGTTTGACGTCAAAATCAACTTTTGTGATACTTGAAAGGTGCATTTAAAGGGGTGTAAGAATGGCAGCGATTATAGAAGTAAATGGTAAGTTTTACCCAGTCAAAGATGAGACGGTGCTTGAGGCATTGGAGAGATCTGGTGTTGAGATCTATTCCCAATGTAAAGACGGTTATTGTGGCGCTTGTAAGTGCAAGGTTGCTAACCCTGAAGCAGTAAAACATAGTGACGACATCCTCGCGGCCTTTGATAAGGAAAATGAAATATTGACTTGCTCATCTAAGGTGTTGGACGGACAAACCTTAGTCCTGAAGATGTAGCTTATGGAACAAGATATTAAGTACATATTTGAGACTGAGCGAATCAATTCCGCTCATTTGAAGCTTGTCGTTCTCGATAAATGCCCAAAGTGGATGACCGAAGCTTGTGAAGAGTTCAAAAAGGATGCGTATTGCCATTATAACACTATGCACTTACAGAGGATGATAGTTAGCCTTTTGCCGGATGAACAATCAAAACAAGTCAAATATGTGATTGGTTATATTCTCAGAGGGGTGCCAGTCGAGCATGCATTTTTAAAAATAGGTGATAAGTATTTTGACCCAACTATTGATTATGAAGAAACTAAAAACGATGAGGTTTATGAGTTGCTTTCGCTAGATTGTGACGAAGTAAAGGCAGTTACCGGGAAACACGGTACAGAGGACCATGGTGTTCTCATGCTTAACCTGCGCAAAAACGAAGACTACAAATATTTGTTCAATTTTGATAATGAAGAAATAATGATAGATGCAATAAAACAAATGATAGAGAGTGAACATGATTTTGAACATGAAAACTCTCTTACAAAAATGAAATTTTAAAATGAGTAGCAGCATACAAAAGCTAATAGATAAAGCTCGTTTTACAGGTAGTACATATTCAAAAATCAACTTCGCGTATGCTCACAAAGAAATTGACTCGGTAACACTGTTTAAAGGTGGTGTTGGTTACACAGATGATTATGAATTAGAAAGGTCCATCTTTAACGAGTTGATTAGATTAAGTTCAACGTCAACCTCCCATCAAGCCAACTCTATTAATTACATAGCTTCGCGGGAACTCGATAGTGAGCAAAACAAAGCGATACTCAGCGCCATTCAAAATCCAATCACGATCATCAATGGGAATGCTGGCTCAGGCAAGACTCGGGTCATCAAAGAATTAGTCAATTTTCTTCAAAATGACATTAATATTGATAAGAGCGATATTGTTTTGTGTTCGATGTTAGGTGTAGTGGCAAACAAGTTACAAGTTTTAACAGGCCTTTCAAGTTTTACTATAAATCGTTTATTAGAGTATCAAGATAATGGTAATGGAAGTTATATACCAAAGAAAAACGCGTCTAATCCAATTAACTGTCAATATTTGATTGTTGATGAGGCCACGCTAATAAGCAATGATTTAGCGTTAGCGTTGCTACGAGCATTACCAATAGGTGTTCGAATAGTTTTGGCTGGGGATGTCGGGCAGGTTTTATCAATACAACCTGGCGCGTTCTTTACATCAATTGTACACAGCAACGCTTTTGGTCAAATTCACTTAAAAAGTAATTACCGAAACAAATCTTCAAACATCGAACGTTTGGCCCTTGACATTATTGCACCGAATTCAGTGAGAGATGTCGTTGATTCATATTCAGATAGCACCGTTCGCGTTATTCAAACGATAAGCGACCAAATCACACTAAGTAAACTCCAGCAAGCTATCTCGCGTGCAAATTCTAGTGGTATAAAAGTGGCAGAGTTACAAGTCCTTACACCAATTCACGATGGTATTTTAGGTACCCGAAATCTAAATCAGCTTGTTAAGTCTTCAACTGGAAGCAATTCATTTAAAGTTATTTTAAATAAGACTAACTATCGTCTGGGTTTATTCAACGGGCAGATCGGAAAAGCGGTGATAGTAGGCGACGAGGTAAAGGTCAATATCCAAGGCAAGACATTGACGCTAAATCTTGTCGAATTCAATGAACGTTTCGATTTGGCTTATGCACTAACGCCACATAGGGTGCAAGGTGCAGAATTTGACCTGGTTATCGTTGTCATTCCATACCAATGTGTATTAATTGATGCAAATTGGCTGTATTCAGCAATGACCAGAACAAAAAAAAGCCTTGTCGTGATCGGTGATGCAAGCCTGATCGAAAGGGTAGAACATCGACAACGAAGAACGTTTTTAGAAGTCTTACTGGCAGGCGATAAAAAAACTAAGTAGCTATACATTTGCCTTGATGGTTGTTAACTTTTCTAGTACATTATAAGTATATAAAATGATGGGGTGGTGTGTGGTTTCAGATAATAATTCTATCGTGTCCTTTCTCTCGGTTCTAAATGAAAGCGTACTCACCCTAATGGGGCCGATCTTCAACCAGTATGTCCCAGCATTAAATTACTCATTATATCTTCCAGTCACTTACTTAGTCGTTTTTGTGGTGATCAGCGTAATTTACCTAACTATCGATACTAGTAAAAATAAAAGGTGGCGAGTAGAAAGCTCCAAGTCAGCCCTGCATAAAATTAAAAATTTTGAATTGCCTGCTCAAGTGTTTGCATACGTCAGGCGCATGGACCCGTTTACTTTTGAAGAGTTACTATTGACCTCGATAAATAGAAATTCATTCGTTAAAATCGAGAGAAATTCAAAGTACACTGGTGATGGAGGCGTTGATGGGCGTTTTTATATCAATGGCAAGTTATTCTTACTGCAAGCTAAGCGTTATAAGGGGTACGTCAAAACTGCTGATGTTCAATCTTTAGTAGAAAAAACAGAAGAGCATAAAGCAGCAGGAGCAATATTTGTTCATACGGGCAAAACTACCAATGCAGCGCTAAAAAAATATACCGAAGGCAAGGTGTTTATTGTGTCAGGTCATGCAATGTGCGCTTTAGTACAAAAAGGAAAGTTACCATTAGGTCTGTTAAGCCTTGCCCAGCCCCGAGAGGCTTAACCATGTCAATAACCACCCATAATTAATCAAAGTGAATAAAATAATTCTTTTAGCTCTTTTAAGCCTTACTTGGCCTAAGTCCATCCATGCTGATCCTATCGATTTTGTTGAGTTTGTTGATGCTTCGTCCGAACCTTCTCAAGAGTATCAGGCTCAGATTTTATGTGGTGATGTGTCAAGTAGGGTCGCCTTCGTAAATTCTTTAAAAAACTGCCCTGAGCATATATCGAGGTTAGAAGATGTAGTAACAGACTATACGTCTCTTGCAATAAATGATGATGATTTCATATTAACTTGTATTTTAGGTCGATATAACCTGGGGCACTTCACAAAGAAAACGAATTACAATGAAGCGCTTAGACTATTCAATATAAACACACGGCATGGCAATCTTAATGCTTTTTATTATCTAGGTGAAATCTACGAGCAAGGCTTAGGTTTAAACCCTAATGAAGAAGTGGCATTCGGATATTATTCGATTAGTTTGCTGCGAGGTCGCCCGTTTAGCGAAGATGTAAGACTGAGACTGAGGATGCTGCAAAAAATCATTAATCTAAACGCTGAAGACGATATAAAGCGATTTATCACAGAGCAATATGAACTAGCAATGATGTCCGACTCTCTAAAAGCAAGACCAACATTTATGTTAGGTGTTTATGGTAACTATCACGATAATTATTGTAATTGAGCGTTTGCCTAAACTTGTTCAATGCTTTATCTGTGGCTTGACATGCTCCCCGCCTAAACGGGGATTCCTGAATACAGGCGATAATAAATTACTTTATCATCTACTTTCTGCTGCTGATCGCTAATGCAATTCACTTCACAGACGCTACGGCTCTGCCCGAACCTGATTAATTACTTATGCCGCTTGCTCTAATTCGCGTAAATAGCGATTTAGGACCACTTTAGCAGCGTTTTTATCCGCATTATC
>NZ_BMII01000007.1:73662-151755 GCF_014641855.1 Shewanella inventionis | reverse complement strand
TGAGTTCTATTCGCTCCCTCAAGAAAGTGTGCTACGGCCAATAATCGCAAACGCATTCGGGCATCTGCTGTTTGCTTGGATAGCCTGATTAATTCGAAACTGGTGTGTTGTTTCATTGCTAAAAAAGGTGAGTAACGGATATAGCAATTAGATCACATTTTTTCGCGGAATGGTATTAGGGAGGTGTCATCGAGAAGGGTTTTGCTGCCGCGAATTAATTGAGCTTGGCTAATGTTGATCATTAATTACAACTTGAATATTGAATTGAGAATAATGGCGTAGATAATAGCGTATTTGTAAATTTTTTCCCACAATCGCGGGACGTAACAAGGCTAATAGGGCAAAATAGTCGTATACAGTTTAATAGGTAAATTGACGTAGAGTAAATGATGACCAAAATAAAAAAACGCTTTGTAGCTGGCGCTAAATGCCCTAAATGTGGTGCTCAAGACAGTATTTTATTGTTTAAAGAAAACGGTATCGAAACTGTTGAGTGTACAGACTGCGACTACCGGGCTTTACAAACGGATATTGAAGTGCCGAAAAAAGCCAGCGGCAATATGATAGGTGTGTTTAAGCCAGATTAAATTTAACAGGGCCAATGAGCTCCCTGTTAATTGCTCATGTATTCATCTGGAGGGGTTTCAGCAGAGATTTTCATTTTATGCTGATTCAACACTCTAATAACGTTAATGTTATTTTTAGTTAATTCGTTAAAGCGTTCGGTGATCTCTTGTAGCTCAAGGCCATAACTTGGATCATCTTTAGGCTTTGTTTGCCAGTAACGTTTACGATCCAACTTTTGAATTTCACTCGCACGAAGAATTTCAAAATAGCTGTTTTCTTGCTTGAGTCGATAGATTTCAGCATCTAAGAGCTGGAGCAGTTTTTCTTTGGAGATAGTTTGTTTATTGAGTAGCGCTTTGAGTGGATCTTCTTTTAATTCACGTTTGTCTGAATCGACTTCAGTGGTGATCCCGAGTTGGTATTCGATTTTGTGTTGGCGAAATTCTTGCGGGCAAACGGTTTGACTGAACACGACTTTGTCGTCTTTCATGCATTTGTAAATAGTATTAGCATGAGCACCAAAAGTGCTCAATGCAAACAACATGAATAACAGTCTTTTTGCCATACGGCCACACATCCTTTTGCTATAATCTTTTGATTTTAAGACTAAAATTAGCCTGTTTATCACTGTGCCCATGCCGCAACTGACCACCTTGTCTTGTTGCATCATACCTCATTTGGTTTTCATTCAACGTCGTTGACTTTTTGCCTGCCGGTGTCTGAAAACGCATTTGTTAACACTGTGATAAACACTTTGATTTAATTGAGCAGATTAGCACAATTTTATCTTACGCAAGTAAGACATTCGCCATTCACGCTACCGGATATTCACTATAGTTGAACTCTATTTGCTCAACTTGGAGAAACAGCCCAATGAAGTGGTGATGCAACTTCTGATCAAATATGGGTCAAGTTTAGCGATAAAACCAGTTTTTTGACAATTGATTTTTGATAAAAATGAACAATCTTTGTTTTTTATTTTATCAACTTAGCGAAATTAAAATGAATTCAGCCTTTGATTGTTATTCGGGGTGACGAGAAAATGACACATTGTCAATTAAGCGTGCTTTACCTAGGTAAGCTGCCGCAATCACCACAAGTTGGTTATCGTTGGGCATGGCTTGAGCGAGTGTGTTAGCGTTTCTAACTTCAAAGTAATCAGGGGTAAAACCTGCTTTTTTGAGTTGTTCTAATGCGTGCGCAATGGCGTGTTGTGGGTCTTCATTGTGCTGAATTGCATTAATCACATGATCTATTGCGCGCTTTAGTGCTGCAGCATTGTGTTTTTCATCTTCAGTTAAATAGCCATTGCGTGAACTCATTGCTAGGCCCGACGCTTCGCGAATAGTATCAATGCCTATAATCTCAATTGGCATTGATAAATCTTCTACCATGGTTTTGATGATTAACAATTGCTGAAAATCTTTACATCCAAACAAGGCAATGTCTGGTTGAACAATATTAAACAGTTTGGCGACAATGGTTGCAACGCCACGAAAATGACCAGGACGGCTGGCACCACACAACTCATCGCCTATGTTGGGCACTTCAATGTAAGTTTGCTTGGTTAACCCTTTAGGGTAAATAATCTCTGGCGTTGGAGTGAATAACAGCTCTGCGCCAGCATTTACCAGCTTTTCACTGTCTTGTTCTAGCGTGCGAGGGTAGCCGTCTAGATCTTCTTTAGGTCCAAACTGCATTGGGTTAACAAAAATAGATACCACTACGTGATCTGCACGGTTTTTAGCTTCGTTAACCAAGGTGATATGGCCTTGGTGTAAATTGCCCATCGTCGGTACAAAAGCAACTGTTTCGCCTTTTGACCGCCACGCTTTTACCTGTTCACGAATGGTTGAAATTGCCGCAGTGGTAATCATGGTATTGTCGAACCTTACTCTAAAATAGGATGTTAACGCTGCTATTTATGCAGCAAAAAAGTTAGTTAAATGTGTGTTCTTCTGCAGGGAAGGTGCCATTAGCCACTTCATCAATATAGGCTCTAATTGCTGAGCGGATTTCACCTGTTTGCTTAAGGTAGTTTTTAGAAAAGCGAGGAATGTAGCCGCTTGAAATACCTAACACATCATGCATTACCAAAATTTGACCGTCTGTGTCAGCGCCTGCGCCTATGCCTATGACAGGAATGGTCAGAGCTTCGGTGATGGCTTTAGCCAATTGTGGTGGTATGCATTCAACCACTAATAATTGTGCGCCAGCGGCTTGCAGGGCTTTAGCCTCATCAAGAATGCGCTGCGCATTTTCTGCATCGCGTCCTTGTACTTTAAAACCACCAAACACATGCACAGATTGAGGTGTTAACCCTAAGTGCGCACATACCGGGATACCGCGCTCAGTCAGCATTTTTACGCTTTCAAGTAACCAATGCCCACCTTCGACTTTAACCATATTGGCACCTGCCTGCATTAGCATTGCTGCGTTGGTCATTGTTTGTTCTGGCGTGCTATAGCTCATAAATGGCATGTCAGCGATTAATAACGCGCGTGAAATACCGCGCTTAACACATGCAGTGTGATAAGCAATATCGGCAACCGTTACGGGCAGAGTGTCATCATGGCCTTGCAAAACCATGCCAAGAGAGTCACCCACTAGCAGTACGTCTACGCCTTCATTATCAAATGCACCGGCAAAGCTAGCATCATAGGCGGTTAGTGCGGTGAACTTTTTGCCTTCTTTTTTGAACTTGATTAAGGTTGAGCTGGTGACTTTTGACATAGTAGACTCTTAAAAAAATTGAAATACTAAAAATTGAGCTTAATGTGCTGCGAGTTAAGATCAACTTTACTCGATAAGTTTTTGCAATTCATCGCGCATTGTCACACTAATCAGGCTTTCAAGGCTGGTACCACAAGGTAGTGTGAGTGTAGGTGTAATCTCTGCTAGCGGTATGAGTACAAAACTGCGTTGTTTCATGCCGTAATGCGGCACAGTGAGTCGAGGGACACTGATATTTTGTTGGCCATAAAGCAGTAAATCTAAATCCAGTGTACGTGGTCCCCAATGTTGCAACCTCACTCGGCCTTGCTGTTGCTCGATAGCTTGTAATGCGTCGAGTAAGTCAATTGGCTGCAATGTGGTTTTAAAGCCAGCTACAGCATTGACGTAGTCAGGCTGTACCACGTCACCCATAGGTTTTGAGTGGTAATAGCTCGACACTTGCAATGAATCGTCAACTGCGATCGCGCAAAGTGCAGCAACCGCAGCGTCGAGTTGCTGTGTCGGATTAGCTAAATTTGCCCCTAAAGCGACATAGACTTGGATTGTTGCCATGGCTACTCAGCAGCGGGTTTCGTTTTTGCAGCCGGTTTACGGCGACGCTTACGTTGTGGTGCATTTCGGTTTCGGCTGTTACCCGTTTTACTGCCACTTTTAGCAATATTACCGCGCTCTGTTTCATCGGCTTCTACAAAGCTTTTCCACCAATCAGCAATTTTTGCAATATTGCCCGTTTCAACTTCGCCACGAAGTAATAATAAATCGTAAGCGGCTCTGAATTTAGCATGCTCGAGCATTTTAAAGGCGCGAGTTCCTTGGCTGCGTTCTAAACGAAGTTGTAACTGCCAAATGTCTTTAGCTGGTGTACTAAATCGACGTGGAATACTAATGGTGCGACATTGTTGTTCCATGACATCACCCATGGCAGCAACATGAGCATCGTAATGACTTAAACCGCTTTCTATAGCGATATCATCAGCGCGTTGCTTTAGTGGGTACCACAAAATGGCTGCGTAGAAAAATGCCGGTGTGACGGGTTTGTCTTGATTAACACGTGAGTCGGTGCTGCTCATTACGGCTTGCAGCATTTTGGCCGCATGACCTTTAGGTGATTCGTTTATTAATGCACTCACTTGTGGGAAAAGCGGCTCAAACAAACCAAATTGTTGCATCATGTGATAGTTGGCTTCAGCTTTGCCTGCAAAAAAGAGTTTTAAGACTTCTTCATACATGCGCGCGGCAGGAATATCACTAAGTAGTGGTGCTAACTCTTTTATTGGCTTAGCTGTGATTTCATCGATTTGCATGTCGAGTTTGGTTGCAAATCGAACCGCCCGAAGCATGCGCACTGGGTCTTCGCGGTAACGTGTTTCAGGATCGCCAATCAGTTTGATCGTGCGCGCATTAAGATCGTTAATACCTCCGCCATAACTGCGGATAGAGTAGTCGCTAATGTCGTAATATAATGCATTGATGGTGAAATCGCGGCGTTCGGCGTCTTCGTCTATTTCGCCATAGACGTTGTCACGTAATAAACGGCCTTCGGCATTCGACTTTGATATTTTATCGTCAGTTTCACCATGGTGGCCGCGAAAGGTGGCGACTTCGATAACATCGCGACCAAACACTATGTGGGCAAGCCTGAAGCGACGGCCAACTAACCGGCAATTACGAAAAAGCTTTTTGATATCTTCAGGGGTGGCATTGGTTACGACGTCAAAATCTTTGGGCTGTAAACCCAGTAAAATGTCACGCACACCGCCGCCAACCAAATAGGCTTTGTAACCTGATTTGTTAAGACGATAAAGCACCTTTAGCGCATTTTCACTTATTTGGCGACGTGAGATAGAGTGACCATCTCTGGAGATGATATCCAGGCGTAAGCCATCTTCTTGAAGGGGCGCTTCAAGGGCTGGAGCTACTTTGTTGTCTTCAAATAGCTGTTTACAGAATTGGCTGATACGGCGAAAAATAATACACCTCGTGATACTAGAATAAATTGATTAAAAATCTGGCGGGTATAATACATTAAATGTGAGGCAATGAGTATATCTGCAAAGTGGCTAAAAGCCCTTAATGCCCCCGTTTAATTGCATTTATTTGTTAAGTTGCCACGTTTGACCTTTTTAGTACGATTTCTTTTTGTTTAGGGATCCCTGGCAAGCTAAATTGTGCCACCGCTTGTTGCAGCATAATGTCTACTGAGTCGAGGTCAACCGTGGGTTGGCCTAAAAATGAGAGCGCGGCGTTTATGCTCGTTTGTGGCTGCTTTGTATCAATAGCGGGTGCATGATTTTGTTTTGATAATTTAAAGCCTATTTCTGCACAGGCTAAGGGTAAATGTAACCAGGCTGGTGTATTAAACCCTAACTGTTTGAATAAACTGATTTGACGGCAGCTTGCTTCTAATAAGTCACACCCTCTAACCACCTCTGTAATGCCTTGAAAAGCATCATCTAGTACTACCGCCAGTTGATAAGCGTATAAATTATCGCTGCGTTTAATGATAAAATCTTCGGTTGCAAAATGGCTATCTACAGTCACGTTGCCTTGCAGTAAGTCGGTGAAGCTTTCGACTTTTGCCTGGTTACGAATACGGATAGCTCCTTGGGTTAGCCGAGGGTAGCATTGGCCGCAACGGCCGTCGTAGACGCCACCCATAGCTTGAATAATTTTGCGGGTGCATTGGCAAAAGTAGGCTTGGTCATGGTGGATTAACTGCTCGATTTGCTCTTGATAGGCATCATAACGCTGGTGTTGATATAAAACTGTGCCATGCCAGTGCAAACCATAAGCGTCAAGTGTGCGCAGTATGTTATCGCTTGCACCTGTTACTTCGCGAGGTGGATCAATATCTTCAATACGAACTAACCATTGACCCTGTTGACTGTGCGCTCGAAGGTAACTGCCTAACGCAGCGATTAGAGAACCAAAGTGTAACGGCCCTGACGGTGATGGCGCAAAACGGCCAATGTATTGAGAATTGCTCATAGCGGTGAATTTTTTAGTCGCTAAATTAGCACAGACGCTATCCAGATGAATAACACGCTACTATGTTGTGGTTTTTACATGCAAGAAAACATAAGGGCGAGAACATCTCGCCCAATCGGATAACGGGTTAACCCGCCATCTGTTTTTCTTTGATTTCAGCAAGAGTCTTACAATCGATACATTGATCGGCTGTAGGGCGAGCTTCAAGACGACGGATGCCGATTTCAACACCGCAAGAATCACAGAAGCCGAAATCGTCTTCTTCAATTTTCTGTAATGTCTTTTCAATCTTCTTGATCAGTTTACGTTCTCTATCACGAGCACGTAATTCTAAGCTGAATTCTTCTTCTTGTGCTGCACGGTCTACAGGATCAGGAAAGTTTGCAGCTTCGTCTTGCATGTGAGTTAACGTACGGTCGACTTCTTCACGCAATTGGTTACGCCATGCTTCGAGGATCCGTTTGAAGTGACCTCTTTGCTTGCTATTCATGTACTCTTCACCAGCTGACTCCTGGTAAGGATCTACACCAGCAATAGCGAGTACGCCAAGTTTTTTAGTGCCTTCAGGCATAACGCATCTCCTGTCATCTTTTGCGTTTTAAGGGCGTCTTAATTCACGGCCGCTATGTCTTATTTTTACGGCCGCTATCTATACCAGAAACTCTATAGCTAGGCAAATTATTTACTGAGTATTTAAGTGTTTTTATTTATAACATCACTTTACAGGGCTCTATTATATGAGCTCCCTGTGGTGAAAGTGCTGTTTTATAAGCTAACACTTCAACTCCCCTCATAACGGCTTGTTCAAGTAAGTCTGCGTAGTGTGGATCGATATGTCGCGCGGGTTTTACTGACGTTATGCCACTGTGCTGTACCACAAACAATAATACGGCTCGGTGACCCTGTGTGACCATGTGGATTAGTTCTCGTAGATGCTTTTGTCCCCGCGTTGTGACGGCATCTGGAAAATAACCCACTTGGTTTTCTAATAAGGTACAACTTTTCACTTCAATATAGCACTGTGGACGCTCTTGACTCGTGAGCAAGATATCGATTCTACTATTTTCATCGCCATATTTTACTTCACGCTTGAGAGTGTCATATCCTTGCAGTTCAGTAATAATATGCTGATTGATGGCCTCTTCAGCTAGCGCGTTAGCGCGTCCAGTATTGATACCAATCAAATGTTGTTGATCGGTTTGCATTAATTCCCATGTGTGTGGGTACTTTCGTTTGGGATTATCTGAGGTTGAAAACCAGACCTGCTGCCCAGGAAATAGGCAGTTTTTCATCGAGCCAGTGTTGGGGCAATGAATCGTTATTACCTGTCCATCAGGCAGTGCCACATCGGCTAAAAAGCGTTTATAACGTTTTAACAGAACACCGGTTTCAAGTTTGGGATCAAATTGCATGTGTATCAATCTGTTATGGGTTTATTTACAACAATGCTAACAAATTTTAGCTTGGTTTATCGATTATGTTTTGTCTACACTACTGCCATTAGCTTGTATGAAGGCTAGGGTATTTTCGCCATTTGGCGTACAACAAGGAATCATTATGGATATTATGACGGTAACGCTCACCACTGAAGCTCCTGCAGCCCATTGGGGCAAGGCTGATGTGACGTATCAAGGTGCTCAAACTTTGATTCACTTATCTGGTACAGACGAGTTGCGCCAGATCCAAATGGCGGCAAGAAAAATCCGCAATCAAGGTGTCAATGCTGTGCAGTTAGCCGGTGATTTATGGAGCGTTCATTCTCAGTGGGCATTTGCCCAAGGTTTTGCAACTGCAAAAGCGGGATATGAAGTCCGCTGGTGTGGCAGTGATGCTGATCAAGCAACCTTAACTCAACGTGCTGAAGCGGCCCAATTTGCTCGTAAGCTCATTAACGATACCCCTGAAGATCTGTCACCAGTTGGGTTAGCTACACAAGCTGCTGACTGGTTGAAAAACATTGGTGGCGACAAGGTGAGTTTTACCATTGTTGAAGGCCAAGAATTATTAGAAAAAAAATGGGTTGGTATTCATGCCGTAGGTCGCGGTAGTGAGCGTCCACCTGCATTGCTTGAACTAGATTTTAATCCACTTGCGGCTGACGCGCCTGTTTCTGTTGCCTTAGTTGGTAAAGGGATTACCTTTGACTCTGGTGGCTATAGCTTAAAGTCATCTGAAGGTATGCTCACCATGAAGTGCGATATGGGCGGCGCAGCAACGGTGACTGCAGCATTAGGTTTAGCGATGAAAGCGGGCTTAAATAAGCGAGTAAAACTGTTTTTATGCTGTGCTGAAAACCTAGTCAGTGGCAGAGCGTTTAAGCTAGGTGATATTTTATCTTACAAAAATGGCACTACGGTAGAAATCGTCAATACCGACGCAGAAGGCCGTTTAGTGTTAGCTGATGGGCTGCAAGCTGCATCTGACACAGGGGCGCCATTAATTATTGATGCTGCAACTCTTACTGGCGCAGCGGTAATGGCGGTAGGTTCAAATTACAATGCGATTTTTTCGCCACAAACGGCCACTTTGCAACTGGCTCAAAAATGCGCCGCTGCAGTATCTGAAAATGTATGGCCTTTACCGTTAGACCCTTGGCACAAAGACATGTGTCCGTCGGCTTATGCAGACACAGCAAATAGCCGTCCTGTTAAAGGTGGTGGCGCGGGTGGTGCATCAAATGCTGCGGGCTTTTTATGGCGCTTTGTGTCACCTCAAGCTAATTGGTTGCATGTTGATTTAGCCGCTGCGTTTGAGTCATCTGCGTCGGCGCTTTGGGCAGCAGGGGCTACCACTCACGGTGTGCTTACTATTGCTGAGTTATTAAAAGACTAGTCGATAATGTATCGGCTTAAATGTAGCCGCTAATAATGAGTCTTCATTGTTAGCGGCTTTTTTATCAGGCTTATGCAATCAAATTTTAGGGGCGATCGAATGGAATTGTTACTCTAACAACCCATACTGCTGAGTATTTAATAAAGAGTACTGCCAGTATTGACTGACTAACAAGGTTTTTGGTGCTAAATACTATTTGTTGGCCTACGTCGCAATATGAACAAATTGGTTATGTTAATTTAAACGCTGGAAAAAACGCCTTTTTAAACAGTCTTTTGTCTGTCTAACTGCGACACTCGTTTACGATAAGAAGACTAGAGCCTGTGAATTTGCCTTGTTAGAAAACAAATGACAAGGTTGAAAGTAGGTCGTGGTTAACGTATTGATTTGTAAGTTATCAATGCATCTCTTAACCAGATTTAAGGTTATTGGGCTACACTGGTTCTATTATGCTTGAATTACCGTGATTGACTTGCTGACAAACTGATAAATTGTGATTTTGAGTTCGCTAAGACTTTATCAACTGGTCCGATCTACTGAAGTTAAAAATTAGGGTTAATGTGTAATTTGAGCTTTTTTCTGAGGTTGCTCTCGGGTGTTAACAGTGCGTCAACCCCATATAATACCGCATATGTTTATGCTGATGAGTGGGTTTATTACTCACAAAGAGCAAATACATTTCGATGAGAGTAAATGTACATTAGCTATAACTTAATTAGTGGCGGGTTGAAACCCTAACCTGAATAGATTATTAATACAGCATGATATAAATAAATGTCGTTTATTATTTGTTGTCAAACTACACTTAATTTATGAGCTGTTTTTGCCATAATGAATTTTGAGTTACCAATGCCCACCACACCTAAAATGTGGTGAGTGAATATAGCGAAAACGTCATGATGTTTTATCCCTATGCAAATTGAATTGCAATCCTTTATTGAGTTGATGAATGGCAGATAGCACACAACAACTACTGAAAAGTGTTTTTACAAATGGACCTATTGAAGGGAATAATACTTCGGTATTAGCGCTGCTCAATCGGGCTCTTGAAATTGTCTGTAATCGACTCGAATGCAGTGGTGCATTTATTTTGACGAGTCAGTTTGACAATTTGTTTGCTCCAGACAGTGACATCATCGACACCACTGAACAGCAATGTGCTTGTCATTTTGCTGCATCATCTGATGTTGGCGAGCGATTTAATCAAGCTGTCAGCCGTCATCAAAAGCTCTGTAAATCTTTGCTGGAAAACACTCAGGCTATTGGTTATTGCGCAGAAGATGATAATCAAGCTCTATTCGAGTCGGCGCCGTTATTAGTACCTTTATTACAAACATTTTTATCATTAGACATCGACTGTCAACATCTTGCACTTAGCCCTGTGTTACAAGTGGGTAATGTCAAAGTGATATTAGGTGCCTTGTGTATTAACGATCAGCAAAACACTACAGACCAACGCCCCCCATGTGACGCCGTCCATACATTGCTTGATGACACAGCTTATGAATTAGCGTCAGCGTTGGAGCTAAGGCGATTAGCTGTTGTGCTTGATAATAAAGACAAGCAATACCAAGAGCTGTTTCAGTTGTTGCCACTGGCGTGTGCGTTAATTGACTTACACAATGTGGTTGTGCTGCAAAATGACATTTGGCAAAGTATTTTACCCATAAAACCGGGCGATAATTTATTTGATGTATTGCGTGAGGAAGACCACCCTTTGCTCAATGATACCTTGCATATCGTTCGCGAAGGTATTTTGCGTCAAGCCTGGTGTGAAGTTCCTTTGCGCAATGGTGCTAAAAATCATTGGTATAAGTTTAGTTTTTGTCACGCGTTGAACCGCCAGCAACAATTATTGCTCATGATTGAAGATGTCACCGAGCGTTACCGTTTAGCGGATGAGCTTTCATTTCATTCTCATTTTGACGTGTTAACAGGTCTACCTAATCGAGTGCAATTTGAGAACATGCTCGACAACCTGTTAAACGATGAAGATCATATTCCTGCCTGTATTGCCTTTCTCGATCTCGATCAATTTCAAGTTGTTAACGATCTTAGCGGTCATCAAGCTGGCGATCAATTATTGCAACAAGTCGCTGTACGTTTAAAACAGTTACTGCGTAAAGGCGATATTGTGGCTCGGCTTGGTGGTGATGAATTTGGATTGTTAATGCATTACTCTGACAAGTCTTCCGCGCAGCAAGTGGCTAAACGAATTTGCCAACAATTGTTTGGTCATGAGTTTGTGTGGAAAGGCATTAAACATAATGTCAGTGCCAGTATTGGTATTGCTCAAGTTGATTATGCCGATGGTGATATTTATGGCGTAATGAGTAAAGCCGATGCCGCTTGTCAGTTAGCAAAAGAAGATGGTCGCAATCGCTGGCATTTTTATAATCCTGACGACCCGCAAATGCACATTATGTATAACCAGATGTTAGCCTCTGTCGACATTGCAGGCGCATTAGCCCTAAATCAGTTTGAGTTATTTTACCAATTGATTGAACCACTTAATAAACAAGAAAGTGGTATTCATATGGAGATTTTACTGCGCATGGTGCAAAGCGATGGCACTTATGTCTCTCCTGGCGTGTTTTTGCCTGCAGCAGAACGATACAATTTAGCTCCGCGAGTGGACAGTTGGGTGATAGATAACTTGCTAAAATGGGGCGGAGAAAACCTAGCGATTTGGCAGCAATTGTCTATGGTGTCTGTAAACTTATCAGCAATGTCGCTCGCTGATCAAAAGTTTATGAGTTGGCTTGAGATGCGCCTGATGGTTGAGCCAGAACTGGTAGATAAGTTATGTTTTGAAATCACAGAAACCGCTGCAGTTAGTCAGCTAGAACAAGCCACAGGACTGATAGATTTACTTAAACCTTTTGGTTGTAAATTGGCTCTAGATGACTTCGGCTCAGGCTTTTCAAGTTTTGCATATCTCAAATGTCTTGATGTCGACTATGTTAAAATTGATGGTCAGTTTGTGGTCAATCTTTGCAGTAATCGAAATGACAAAGCGATTGTTTCGGCTATTTGCCAGCTAGGCAAAGACATGCATTTTGAGGTGATAGCTGAATTTGTTGAAAATACAGACATTGGCGAATATTTGAGAAACATAGGTGTAGATTACGCTCAAGGCTACGCCATTAATAAACCCACTCGACTCACTGAACTTGACAACGGACTCCGTCAGCCCTGGTTAACTGATGCTGTTAGCGTTGTTAGTGCAGAAGAGAGAAAAGCACTTGGCATGACACACCGCTAGGTGCTGATACCTATGTAAGCGTTATTAGTATAAAATATGCCATAAAATATCAGCCACAGTAAAAGCCGTTGACCATATCTGACACAGCTAAATCTAACACCTCAATCCCATTGCATTCGCTTGGTTTGACCGCATTGCCCATTGATGAGGTGTTAGGTGACATCCGCAGCGCTTTCAATGCGCATTCGCAAATCATTCTTGAAGCGCCAACGGGCGCAGGTAAATCCACTGCGTTGCCCTTAGCCATGTTAGCCTGGCCTGAAATTAACGGCAAAATCATCATGCTGGAGCCAAGACGAGTTGCAGCGCGTAATGTGGCGCAATTTATTGCTAAGCAGTTAGGCCAAGCGGTTGGTCAAAATGTGGGTTATCGAGTTCGTGGCGACACAAAAGTGAGTAAACATACTCGACTTGAAATTGTTACCGAAGGCATTTTAACTCGGATGATCCAGCACGATCCTGAGCTGACTGGGGTTGATGTGATCATTTTTGACGAGATCCATGAACGTCATTTACCTACCGATCTTGGCCTTGCTCTCGCGCTTGAGGTGCAACAATCATTACGAGATGACTTAACCATTGTTGCCATGTCTGCAACCTTGTCTGGCTTGCCACTGAGCAACTTAATGCCAAGTGCAAAGCATGTTAGTAGTCAAGGTCGTAGTTTTGAGGTTCAACATCAATACCAACCTTGCCCGACGCAGCAACCTTGGTTGGTTCACATGGCAAAAGTGATAAATGACACGGTTAATGACACCAGCTTAACGGAATACCAACTCGGCAGTGTTTTAGCATTTTTACCCGGTAAAGGTGAAATCAATAAGCTTGCTCGCATGCTCACTGAGCGCTTAGATCCAACATGGCTTATTTGCCCTTTATATGGCGATTTAAGTCCAGCAGAGCAAGATAGGGCCATTGGGTTAACCGAACCCGGTAAGCGTAAAATTGTACTGGCGACCAACGTGGCTGAGTCCAGTTTAACCATTGAAGGGATAACGATTGTTATCGACAGTGGTTATCGCCGTGAAGCCAGTTTTAACCCTAAAACCGGTGTGACGCGTTTAGGGCTTAAACGCATTAGTCAGGCATCTGCCGTGCAGCGAAGTGGCCGTGCAGGGCGGTTAGCGCCGGGTTATTGCGTGCGCTTATGGAGCCAAGAAGAGCATGGGCGTTTGCGTAAGATTGACGAGCCAGAAATTAGCCTCAGTGAGCTCACCGCTATGGCACTGGATTGCGCCAGTTGGGGCGTAAAATCACTTAATGAATTATCGTTACTTACAGCCCCGCCAGCCATTCATGAACAAGTTGCTTGGCAGTTACTTGAGCAACTTGCATTGGTTGACAGTCAGCGAAAGTTAACTTCGCTCGGGCATGATGCGTATGCGCTTGGTTGTCACCCTCGTTTGGCTCATATGTTGCTTAAGGCTAAACAGCTCGCCAATGAGCAATCTCAGCCGCAACTGTGCGTATTAGCCTGTATATTGGCTGGGATTATTGAAGCGCGATCATTGCCTAAAAAAGGCGCCGACATCCATCATTACTTAACCGAAGCTTTGCATGGGCAGATTAAGCAGCAAGTGGGTCAATGGCAACAAGCGTTAGGGATTTCAGGGCAATTACAAGATGCGATACGCCAGGCTTCCACCCGTGATATCAGTTATTTGTTAGCACTCGCTTACCCCGATCGTATTGCCAAAGCACGTGGGCAAGATGGCTTTTTACTCAGTAACGGTACAGGTGTGGTGATTGCCGCAGATGACAGCCTTGCCCACGAGCCTTGGTTAGTGGTTGCTGACTTTCAAGAAACTCAAGGCCGTAATGCCGGACAAGTGTATTTAGCCGCTCGGTTAGATGAGCGGTTATTTGATGATGAGTTAAGTGATCTTGTCACCCACAAGGTGCAAGGTGGTTGGGATGACGCCAAAGGGCGATTTTTTGCCGAAAAACACACTAAAATTGGCCAGATTATTATTAAAGTTGATACGGGCATTGCGCCGCAACGTGCTGACATTACGGCTGCATTACTCGAGCAGGTTCGTGCAAAAGGGTTAACAATCCTTAATCGTGATGATGCTTTAATCCAGTTACAATACCGCGTCGAATTAGCGCGTTTTTATGCGCCAGAACATGATTGGCCCTGTTTGACTGATACCCATTTAATGGCCACCTTAGCTGATTGGTTGGCACCATATATTGAGCAAATTAACTCGCTAGCCGCTTTAGCTAAAGTTGATGCTTATGGGTTAGTGAAAAACCGTTTAAGTTGGCAACAACAAAGCTTACTTGATCAATTAGTGCCAACACATTGGCCTATGGCAACCGGTACCAAAGCACCAATAAAATACCAAATGCCGCTCGACACCAATGGTGATTTTTACCATAGCGTTGCTGAACCAGGTCGAGCTTTATTAAGTGTGCGTTTACAAGAAGCATTAGGTTTAGCGCAAAGCCCAAGTATATTGCAGGGGAAAATGACGGTAACGATGGAGTTATTGTCACCAGCGCACAGGCCGTTGGCTGTTACAGCAGATCTGGCCAGTTTTTGGCAGGGGCCGTATGTCGAAGTGAAAAAAGAAATGCGTGGTCGTTATCCTCGGCATTTATGGCCCGACGACCCAGTAAACACCGTAGCGACCAAATTTACTAAAAAGAAAACGCCCGGTTTATAAACAAGCCGAATCTGAGTTAAGGCGAATCGATTACTGTGCAACATTAAACGAATGAAGATTTATGACAAAAAAAACAACCAAGAAACCTCGTGCTAAAAAAACAACATCATGGTGGAGATCGTTATGGTCATTAACCTGGAAACTTGCCTTAGTCGGGCTTGCTGTTGTGACATTTTATGCGATCTATTTAGATCAAATTATTGCGAAAAAGTTTGAGGGTCAAAAGTGGCATTTGCCAGCGCAAATGTTCAGTCGTTCAATGGCGTTGTACCCTGGCGCTGCGGTAAACCATCCGCAACTGATGGCCGAGCTTAAATTACTCGGTTATCGCAAAGTGGCTAACCCTCGCCAAGTGGGGGAGTTTTCTGCATCGAGTACTCGTATTGAATTATGGCGTCGTCCTTTTTTACACCCTGAGGGTAATCAAGTCGAGCAACGAGTGATGATAAGCTTTGATGCAGACGGTGTCAGCTCTGTTAAGCGCATGTCTGATATGCGCGAGTTAGCTGTATTTCATTTAGAACCAGTATTGCTTGACCGGATTATTGCTGGGGATGGCGAAGACAGATTATTTGTGCCAACTCCCGAAATGCCTTCGAGTATTGTTGATGCGCTTATTTTGGTTGAAGATCGCAGTTTTTATGATCATCACGGGGTTAATCCATTGGCGATTGCCCGAGCCGCAATGGTTAACATTAGTGCTGGGCGCACAGTGCAAGGAGGGTCAACGTTAACCCAACAGTTAGCCAAGAACTTCTTTTTAAGCAGTGAACGCTCAATTGTGCGTAAAGTACGTGAAGCCCTAATGGCGTTGATTATTGATTTTAGATACAGCAAAGATGAGATCTTAGAAGCCTACCTAAACGAAGTATACATGGGCCAAGACAAAGCTCGTGGCGTTCATGGTATGGGCTTAGCCTCACAATTTTATTTTGGCCGGCCGGTGGGCGAGTTAACCTTGTCACAACAAGCGTTTTTAGTGGCAGTCATTAAAGGGCCGTCTTATTACAACCCTTGGCGATACCCTGAACGTGCTCAAGAGCGTCGTGACTTAGTGCTGCGCTTATTAATGGAAAACGATAAGCTCACCGTTGCCCAATACAAAGCTGCAGCTGAGTCGCCGCTGGGATTACGCAGTGCACAAAAGTCTGTGCATCAAAAGCTACCGGCATTTTTTGCTGTGGTAAAACAAGAGTTACGTGACCGCTATGGAGACTCTTTACTGCAACAATCTGGGGTAAAAGTTTACACCACACTCGATCCAATGGCGCAAGATGCAGCAGAGAAAGCAGTGTCATCTACCATGGCGTCATTGAATAAACGCGCTAAAAATATTCAAGTTGGCATGGTGGTTACCGACAAGTATACCGGCGGTATTGCGGCAATGGTGGGTGATAAGGTGCCTGGTTACGAAGGTTTTAACCGCGCGGTTGAAATTCGTCGTCCAATTGGTTCGCTCATTAAGCCTTTTGTTTATGCAAGTGCATTAAATCAAAGCGATAAGTTTACGCTCGCGACCCCCATTGACGATAAACCGATAACCTTGAAAAACGAGCAAGGAAAAACCTGGTCGCCTAACAATTTTGATAAAAAATTTAGTGGCCAAGTCCCTTTATTGACAGCGATTAAAGATTCAATGAACGTACCTACAGTTAATGTTGGCTTAGCTGTTGGTGTTGATAATGTTGTGTCTACCTTGCAAAAATCGGGTTGGGAAGAGCCTGTATCGCCCTATCCATCAATGCTTTTAGGTGCGGTAAATGGCTCGCCATTAATGGTTGCTCAGGTTTATCAAACCTTGGCTGATGAGGGGCGTTACCGTAAGTTAACTTCGATTACCGCTGTGCTAGACAGCCAGAATCAGGCGTTAGATGTTAGCCGTGCGCCGAGCTCGCAAGCCATTGCGCCAGCCACCGACTATTTAGTGCAATATGCAATGAATCATGTGGTGCGCTCAGGAACCGCTAAACGATTAGGCGCAGCCTTCCCTGGGGTGCGATTAGCAGGTAAAACGGGCACGAGTAACGATAGTCGTGACTCCTGGTTTGCTGGTTTTGATGAGCGAAATGTAGCAGCGATTTGGGTTGGGCAAGATGACAACAGTAAAACGGGCTTATATGGCAGTAGCGGTGCAATGGCTGTGTATCAGGCGTTTTTACAGCAACGTCCACCATTAAGTTTACGCATGGTGCCTGTTAATGGGGTGATTAATGGCTACTTTGACCGAACCACAGGTATGGCTAAACAAGGCAACTGCGACAATATTATTGGTTTACCGGCATTAGAAACCAGTTATCGGCCCGCAGCTAATTGTGGTGAGCCCTTATCTTGGTGGCAAAAGCTGGTGGGTGGTTAGCAAGTTACTCTGCCATTAATTAAAAGCCCAAGGTCTTGTCGACGTTGGGCTTTTTTGTTTATGTGCTGCGCGTTAACGATGTTGTTAGTGCTTATCGAGTTGTTGTCTTAACTTGGTAATTTCAGCCAGCATTTGTTGTTGATTTTGTTCCATTTGTAATTGATTTTGCTGCATTTGTTCAAGGGCTGCTTCAAGCTTACTATTGATTTGTTCTTTGTGAGCTTCTTTTGCCTCTTGCTCTTCTTGGCGCTCGGTTTCATCAGGTGCAACAAACACCGATGCCATATAACCCGAAATCACCCCGAAAAAGCTCACGCCGCTAATAATCACCAATCCACCAATGACATGGCCAATGGTGCTGACGGGATAAAAGTCACCGTAACCCACAGTTGATATGGTTACCAGCGCCCACCAAACAGCTTGTTCAGCGGTTTGAATATTGGCATTCGGTTCGGCACTTTCGACCAGCAGAATGAGCACTGACGCCGTGGCTAAAATTAACACCATGGCCACGAGCAAGCTTGCAAGAGTCGTTTGTTTTCGTTGGCGTAATAGCGGCACTATCAAGGAGCGACTCATGCGAATTAATCGTATAACTCGTAAAATTTGAAATATTCGCGCGATTCTTAGTGCTTCAATGGCCGGAATACTGGCAATAAAATCAATCCAGTGATGGCGCAGGTAGTAGGTTTTGTTGCGGGCCTTGAATAAGCCATGAAAAAACTTACTCATAAAAATCATACAAATACTGGTGTCGATATACAGTAGTACTTTATTGGTTTCGGGATCTAAACGTGCAAAAGTAATTGTTAATACAATCACTACCGATACCAATGACAACACCATCATGGCGAGTTCAAATGGGCTGGGACCATCGACATTTTTGAGTGTCCAACGTTTAGATTCAAACATAAATGCCTGCTTTGGTTCATTGTTATTAATTTATAAACGTTATCATAACAAAAAACGCATAAGGCGCGAGTATCGGGGTTGTTGATATTTCAAGGTTGTTTTTGCAGCGAATTGCTGGTCTTTTATACAAGGCAGAGACTTTGAAGTGTAGTTATTCTACATAAAAAGTCGATAACGCAGTAAAAATGGCCAACAAACGCTGCCCAACGGGTTCGGCTAAAAACGTTTTACTCTTTGTTGAATGGATTTTGCTTAGATGGCTAGGCATCACTCCATTCGCCTCGATTAAAACGTTTTTAACTCGAACAAAATTCAACCAGCAAAGATCAACAGCCCCTTGTGCGTTTTTAAGGGACATAAACCATAAGTGGTTTTACGTTGATGATTTTTTGTCGACAAAGTGAACTAAATCATCAAGCACACGTTTTTTGATCTCTAATTGAGCGTCGCTGTCTAAGCCGTATTTTTGCGCTAATAATACATAGTCTTCACCACTTAACGATACGGTGAGCCTAGGGCGTTTGGGCCGTTTTGATACAGATAATCCGAGGATGGTGCGTATTTGATCAGACGGGCTAACGCCTTTATCTAAAGCGGCTTTACGGATGGAGTATTGAAACTTTTCATCTAGATCAAAAGCCACTTGCGTGGCTTTTGCGGCTTGTTGGTTTTTAAGCCATTTATCGGGTAACGGTTTACCTGAGCTCATAACAACGTTATCTCCTACGTATCAGCTTGCCGGCCAGTAGTCTCTAATATCGGTTAATGGACGATATAAGGTCAACATAACTTCGGTGTCTCCGCCTTCGTATACTTCAATATCAACAGCATGAGTGTCTTGATCATTGACTAGACAATAGCCTTCAAAACCTTCTCCTCTGTCACCATTTTCATCTTGCGGCGGGGTTAAACCACGATAATCTTGTCGATGGAAATAGCCAAATCCTGCAAATTCTACTTGATGGTATTCATCGCTCAACCATTGGCCAAACTCAGTTTCAAGCTCTGCAGATAAAGCTTGGGTCACTAAAGTGGCTTTACCAGGCTCTTCAAAGATTTCAGCAAAGGCATCAAGGTCAAAAAGTTGTTCAACATCGGCACGATTGATTTTGATTGAAAAACTCAGGTAAGACTCGTCTTCTTGAATGTAAGACATAAAGATTGCGGTGCCGCTATGGCCACGTAATAAGAATTCACAAACCTGCGAGCGCTGGTATTCATAGGTATGAATGGCTTCAACCTTTAGCTGTTGCCCGCGAAGTTGCGCGGGCAAAGCAAAACTGTCATCAAGGGTTAACATATCACCCTTGAGCAGTTTATTTGGGTGGTCAAGCTGGCGCTTCGGGGCTTCTTTTTTGCCAAAAAGGCCGCTAAGAAATCCCATCGCAATTAACCTTTACGTGCTTTAATGCGATCTAACACTGCATTAGCGTTAGACTTTTGCTCGCCAATACCGGCTTCAGCCAACTTAGCGTGTAAAGACTTGTCGCTGTTTTCTTCAGCTAAGGTTTCAGATGCTTTTAAGCGATCATCAAACTGCTGCTGGCGCGCCTTGATACGCTCTAAAGAATCTTTAGCATTAAGTAACTTAGAGTTGCTAGATGCAAACGAGTCAGTAATGGTCGCAGTGGCTTTTTGTACGCTTTCAGTGGTTTTAACCATGGTTAATTGGCGTTGGTAATCAGACAATTGACGTTCGGTCTTTTTCACTAAATCTTTTAAACGTACTGCGTGCGAGCTAAAGCTATCGTTAGCGGTTTGCTGCTCGGCTAATTCTTCATCAAGCTGGGCAATTTTTTCAGCCACTTCGATGGCTAATGCTTCATTGCCTTTGTCTAACGCTTGGGTGGCATAACCTTCGTGCTCAGCAATGCTACGCTTTAGGCGATCAATTTCGCGGCTCGCTTGCATTTCTTTGGCCATCACGTCTGTTAGCTCACGCTTAGCTTTAGTTAAGTGCTTTTCTGCATCACGAATTTCTTGTTCAAAAATACGGGTTGAGTTAGCGTCAACGATAGTTTGGCCAACTTCAGTTGCACCACCACGAAACGCTGTAAGAATCTTGTTTAGAATGCCCATAATTGGCTCCTTAGTTTAAAAATTCGACGAGTTCGTCGATAACTTCCAGACAATTGTCTGACAGTACTGCTAATTCTTGTTCAATCTCAATCATGCTTGATTGCACTGATAACGCACCATACACCACGTACTTATCATCAATTTTGGCAAATGAAGATAATGGCATTGGAATGTTGAGCTCTAACATGGTCTCAAACATTTCAGCGCGGCGGGCCTGGTTTACTTCGTTTTCGCCCCACAGATAACTGATACACAATATTTGGTTGTCAGTTACCGATACAAACACCGGGATTTCTTCACGGCCTACAACATTCACTTGTAACACTTCAACATCGCCATCAATGGGATAGCAGTCAAACTGAAAGCCGGTTTGGCTTTGGTCGCACAGTCCGTTCAGGTGGCTTGCAATAGTATGTATGTTCATATTCGTCCTTAATTGACATATTATGTCTGTGAGTAAAGATAGCATCCAGACATAATATGTCAAGTGCTATCTGTTCCAATTAAAAAAGATTAATTACTTCGTTTTCAGACCAGGCCGATAAATGGTAATGGTACAACTGTAATGAGCCAATTTCGTTGACCTTAATATTATCGATATCGTCGTAAAAATGTTTCGGAAACTCAAATGATGCTTGAATAAGTCCTGGTGTTAGCCAGTCTTCAGGCACCGGGATCTCTTCAATGGCAGCTAATCGTTGTTGCGGATTTTTACCCATCTTAGTGCCAATGCTCCAGCCCCATTCGCCAAAACTTGGTACATTGTGATGGTACTGTTTTACCGTAAAACCGGCTGCGCCGAGGGTTTTACCCACCGAAATAAACGCATTAGGCGCATGATACGGTGAGGTTGATTGCACTGTGATGACACCGTCAGCACTGAGCAGCTCGTTGAGTTTTCGGTAAAATAAATCAGAGTACAGTTTATTTAAATCGGGATGGCTTGGGTCGGGTAAATCCACAATAATGGCATCAAACATTTCACCCTGGCTGAGTAATTTATCGACACCGTTAAAGGCGTCATCGACTACTAAGGTTAAACGCGGGTCGTTTAATGCATCGCCATTGAGCGTTAATAATGCCTCACTTAAATGAGCCGGCATGTCAGCGGGCGGTGTTTTAAAAAGCGTTAATAAATCCTCGTCTAGGTCCATTAAGGTCACCGCTTTAGGTTGCCATTTGAGCACTTGTTTGAGCCCAAGACCATCGCCACCACCAATAATTAATACTTTGTCGTGGCGAGCGCTGGCTGCCAATGTTGGGTGCACTAAAAAGCTATGGTAGATGTGTTCATCGCTGCTAGAAAACTGTAAACGGCCATTGATGTATAGGTTGTACACGGGCGTAAGGCCACCGCCACGAAGCCGCTCAGTAAAGTTAAGTTGTTGAAAACGAGTAGCCTTGGCATAAACCACTTTGTCTTTATACAGCAGGTTATTAAAGTGCTGTTCCCAACTCGGGCCTTTTACTGCCAGTAAACCAATAACAACGCTGGCAATAATATGGCCAACTAATAATAATTTAACATGCCGAATTTGTGCCCAAAAACGCCAGATAAACCCAAGCCCTGCTAATAGGTTTACACTGGCGGTTAATGCTGCCGCTAATTGAATATCAATGGCTAACATAAACCCGACCCATATGGCAGCGCCGACACCTGCGCCAATGTAATCGGCACCATAAATGGTGCCAGCATTGTGTAGCAAATGGGCGTCAGATAACGATTGTCGTACTCGGGCAATAAGTGGGATTTCCATACCAATCATTAACCCCAGCAACACCCCCCAAACGTAAGGTAGGTATTCGCTTAAGGTTTGCAAGCTGGCAATAAAGCCGCCGTTAGGGATATGGTCTGGTGGTAAGCCAAGGGTGTTTGCAATGGCCAGTGGCAGTTGCTGGCCAAAGCCAATCACTGCTGCGGTAATGATAATCGCAAACGAGCCACACAAAGCCACGGTGAGTTCGAGCATGGCAAAGCCGGTAAAGGCACATTTTATTTTACGCGCTGCAAACGCGCCCACACCCATAGACACAATCATTAAGCCAATCATGGTGTAAATGGCGGCTTCTAACGCACCTAAAATACGCCCTGCATAGTGTGACAAAAGGTATTCATAAATAAGACCGCATCCCGCAAGTGCCGCCATAATGCCCAATAGCAGGGCATCGTCAAACCACGACACATTACGAGATACTGGGGCGCTTTGCTCTGCACCCCCATGGGCAGAAGAGTGGGGGCTAGACTCAAGCAAAGGGGTTGTCATAAATTACGCCATTAACCCCGTTAAAATCAGTGCAACTGCAATACTGATGGCCATTTCTACTGCGGCAATACCAATGTTGTGCTGCTTTTCTACTTCTTCTGCCAAGTTAATGCCCGCTAGAACCAGTTTTTTCACTAAAGCAATGAGCAATGACAGGGCCACTAACATTATCAATGAGAACACAAACCAGCCAATGATGTTGCTGACATAGCCCGTCGGTTGATAAATAATAAAGTGGCTGGCAGCGTTAAAGCTTAATGCCATAGCAATCATGTAACCGCTGTGACGCAGTGCTAAAGCGGTTTGACCTTGAGCTAATGCCTGTTGCATTGAGGCTTGCTGATTGCGTTTCGCGTAACGCTGTTCGCGTAAGCGAGTTAGCAGTACTAGCATTAACTGCGAAATTAAAAACGCGCTAAAAATAGCAATAAAGGTGTTTACTGTGATGTCTTCTGCCCACATCAATACAGCGCGAATAATAATGGCTGTGGCAATGGCCGCGGCAGCATCAACAACGGCAACAGACACGTTGCCTTTTAAAATTTCGGCGTTTTTAGCAAACTCGTTCAACGCGATTTTGTCATGCAAAAAGCGCCCTAGTTTAATCAGTACTAAACCAAACAAGCCATAAGCCGACATGCCAATGGCCTCGGTTAAATACGATGGCGCCGCTTCGCCAGTAATCGCACCCGTTAGCACAATACCTAATGCTGCAACAGCGCCTGCAGTACTAATACCAAAGGCAAAATTGTCGCGTTCAGCCAGTTCGGCGCTGCTATTCACTTTAATGCTCCAACCTTGCAAATAACGCATCAATGCCAACAGCACAATCGCGATACTCAAGTCGATTACTAAGATGATCGCCAGAGGTTGAGTTAAGCCATATTCTTGAAAAAATGTCATGGGGAGTCCTTACCTATTTACCACGGCTAACACCGCGACTAGTGCGGCTGCTTGAGTTGCGGAAACTGCTGTCTTTAGAATAATTTGAACGAAACTTACTGCTAGAACTTGCCGTGCGAGTCGTGCTACTCGGTTTTGGCGCACTGGTGCTTTGGCGCGACAAAGTAGTAGAGCCGGTACGAGTTTTAGCATATGGGCTATCAAATCGTTTACCCTGGCTGTCAAAACGCTTTTTAGTTTGTTCGAAAGTTTTGGCTTGTGAAGTGGCCTGTTTTGGCGAGGTATAGCGATAACGTCCTACATCGTTGTAGTAGCTGTACCCACGACGGCTTGACCAGTTATCGTAATAAATGGGGCGCGTAAAATTAGAAAACATGGCGTACATGCCATACCAAGCCCAAAAAGACATGCCATTTGAGCCAGTTTGCCAGCTACCATAAGCTGGGTTACCCACTAATTGACTACCCGGTTCTGTGCCATCCGTGCCGTTTGCCAATGCCTCAGTTTCACGGCTAATGGCGTTCACACGGGCTAATTGACCTTTAGACATGTCGGCCACCACGTTTACCGGGTCCGATAACATGTCGTTGTATAAGCTGGTGTCGGCGGCTTGATAGATGTTTTGTGCTTCGGCCAGTTGTTGGTCTAAATCAACAAAATTAGCGCTATTGCTCAAATCCTTATATCGACGAGTCAACGATTGAAACATTGGCCCTTCAGTGCCTGCATCTTTGGCTAATTCATCAAGCAGTGGGCGTAAATCAGGTTGGCTTTTAGCTAAAATACTGGTGTATTGCTTAAGCAAATTGGCATTACGCAATTGATTATCGTTAAGTGAGGTTGATAGCAATTCAAGGCGTTGTTGCGTCAATTGCTGATATTTAGCAATTTGCTCAGGCCTGTCATCGCCACAACCACTTAAGGTGAGCGCAATCATCATTACGGTTATCAATATGAGTACACGGGGGAGGTGACCTACCATGTTTTCTCCAAAATGTAGATTTTTTCATGTGCTAATTCAATATGACACAGGTTATAGTAATCTTGATGTCAATGATATTAATCTGCATCAATAGACTAATTATTAGATATAGCATTCACGACATAATATGTCCAACATTTCATTTTCTTTAGGGATATTTTTGCCATGCAAAACCAAAGTAACAAGATGTTATCTGCAGCGTTATTAGAAACCGCAGATCGTTACTGGTTAAGACTTTGCGAAGTTTGGCCTGAAGCGACAACCGCATTGTCCAAAGATCAACAGCAAGAGTTAATGTCGGTATTTGCGTTAAGTGATTATATTGCAGAGCAATTATGTCGTCATCCTCAATGGATCCTCCAACTCTTTGATGGCTTGTTGAATAATGTGGAACGCAATGAGTTTGATAGTGAACTGCACGTATTATTGCAAGACATCACCCAAGAAGAACAGGCTAAATCGGTGTTACGCCGTTATCGTAATCTGCACATGGTACGTTTAGCCTGGCGCGATTTTTTAAATTACACCCCAATAGAAGAGTCATTACTTGATTTGTCATCTTTGGCAGAAGCTCTTGTTATTGCCGGCCGAGACTGGGTGTATCAAGACATGTGCAAGCAATTTGGTACGCCAACTAGCCCTGACGGAACGCCGCAGCCTTTACTTATTTTAGGTATGGGCAAACTTGGTGGGCGTGAATTGAATTTTTCATCCGACATCGATTTGATTTTTACTTTTCCTGAGCATGGCGAAACCGTGGGCGGTCGTCGCACCCAGGACAATCAACAGTTTTTTATCAAAATGGGTCAGCGCTTGGTTAATATTTTGGATCAAGTGACCGTGGATGGGTTTGTGTTTCGCGTTGATATGCGCCTGCGTCCCTACGGTGAAAGTGGCCCATTAGTGGTTAGTTTTAGTGGCCTGGAGGACTACTATCAAGAACAAGGTCGCGACTGGGAACGTTACGCCATGGTTAAAGCCCGCGTGTTGGGGCCATGGAATGCTTATTGCGACGAATTGCATGACTTGTTACGTCCATTCGTTTATCGACGCTATATCGACTTTTCGGCCATTGAGTCATTACGTAAAATGAAGCAATTAATCGCCCAGGAAGTTAGGCGCAGACAATTAACAGACAACATTAAACTGGGCGCAGGTGGGATCCGCGAAGTTGAATTCGTGGTGCAAAGCTTTCAGCTCATTCGCGGCGGCCGCGAGCCAGCGCTGCGCCAACAGAGTTTATTCGGCGCTATTGATACCCTATACAGCTTGGGGCAATTAGAATATTTAGCCGTTGATCAGTTAAAGCACAGTTATATTCTACTGCGCCGAGTGGAAAACCTACTTCAAGCAATTAATGACAAACAAACGCAAACATTGCCCAATAATGATCTTGATTGGCAACGACTGTGCGTGCCGCTTGAGCTAGATGACGAAACACAGCTGCGCGAGCAAATTGATGATGCAATGGCCACTATTCACGGCCACTTTAATGCCACAGTCGGTGGCAGCGATAACCAAGATTACAATGATCATTGGTCATCTTTGTTTTGGAATATTCAGCAAGATGAAGACGCTGCAACGCTTCTGCAAGAGCAACAAATAGAAGATGAAGCGCTATGGCCTATGTTAAGCGATTGGCGTCAAACTGTGGCTAAACGCTCTATCGGCCCTCGTGGTCGTGAAACCTTAGATAAACTCATGCCCAAGTTGCTGGAAGAGTTATTTAATCAGTCAACGCCTAGCTTAGCATTTAAGCCTGTATCTAATGTGTTGGATAAAATTTTAACCCGCACAACCTATTTAGAATTGCTATGTGAAAACCCAGGCGCAAGGCAACAGCTGGTAAGTTTATGTTGTGCCAGCCCGTGGATTGCACGCGAATTAGCTAATTTTCCAATGTTGCTTGATGAACTCATTGACCCATCGCAGTTATATGACATTACCTCTATTGATGATTACCCAAGCGAGCTTCGTCAATATTTACTGCGCGTGCCTGAAGATGACATGGAGCAGCAAATGGAAGCATTGCGACAATTTAAGTTGTCGCAACAGCTAAAAATTGCCGCGGCAGATGTCACAGGCGTGTTGCCTGTGATGCAAGTGAGCGATCATTTAACCTTTTTAGCTGAGGCGATTATTGAGCAAGTGGTACTGCAGGCATGGCATCAAGTTGCCGCTAGGCATGGCGTGCCAGAAGGCACAAGCCCAACTAACATGGGCTTTGCGGTTATTGGTTACGGTAAGCTTGGCGGTATTGAGTTGGGTTATGGTTCTGACTTAGATTTGGTCTTTTTGCATGGTCACAGTGGTACAGGGAGCACCAATGGTGAGCGCTCAATAGATAACAGTCATTTTTATTTAAAACTGGCTCAACGTATTGTGCATTTATTTGCTACTCGCACCACCTCAGGGGAATTATATGAGGTAGACATGCGTTTGCGCCCATCAGGCGCCTCAGGCTTATTGGTAAGCGAAATCGAACAATTTGGTCAGTATCAATTAACCGAAGCATGGACTTGGGAGCATCAGGCGCTAGTGCGAGCTCGTTTTGTGTTTGGCGACAATACATTGGCTGGGCGCTTTAGCGAAGTGCGCGGGCAAATTTTGCAACAAGCGCGCGACCAAATCGAGCTTGCAAAAACGGTACGCGATATGCGTACTAAAATGCGCGATCATTTACTGCAAGTCGAACCAGGGCAGTTTGATCTTAAACAAAGCGCCGGCGGCATTGCTGACATTGAGTTTATTGCTCAGTATCTGGTTTTGGCGCATGCTCATGAGCATCACGAGTTGACCATATGGTCTGATAACGTGCGAATTTTTGAAGTGTTAGCTGACTTAGAGTTAATTCCTGTCATGCATGCGCAACATCTAACACAAACCTATTGCTGGCTGCGTGATGAAAACCATGAACTGACGTTACAACAACTACCCGGTAAATTGCCTTACTCTATAGTTGAGCAAAAAACTAACGCTGTGATTGAAATATATAATGAGATTTTACAGCCATAACAGGATGCCAAACTGCGATAAACGCTCATGTTAGTTTAGCACTCAGCGCTATAAATAGGCCTACTGCTTATACTCAGTAGGCCTTAATGGTTGAGGCTGTTACATCAAGAGTTGCTCAATCCACATTTGATAAATAGGCAAACCAATGAGTACGTTAATTGGGAAGGTAATGCCAAGAGATGCCAGCATTGCCAGCCCAATATTTGCATCGGGTATTGCGGCTTTTATTGCAGCAGGTGCGGCAATATACGAAGCACTGGCGCTTAACCCTGCTAACACTAAAATACTGCCTGAAGGTAAATCTAGAGCAATACCTAAGCCAATCCCCACCCATGCTAATACAAATGGTATCAACGCAGCAAAAATCAGTAACCGCCATTGCTTGTAAGGAATTGGAAAACATACTTTGGCTGTACTAATACCCATTTCTAGTAAAAATAACGCTAATAATGTTTTAAAGCCAGCGAGTAACATTGGCGTTAATGGTGCCATGCCTGTGGTGCCATATATCCAACCTATGACTACACCACCACACAATAATACGACACCGCGACTGGTTAGAGCCTCGTGTAAAATACTGCCAGCAGAGGAGTGTACTTCGTTGCCTGCCGTTTTGGCTTGCAAGTATCGGTGTAGCCATAACATGATGATAATGGCGGGCAGCTCCAATAATACTAAATATAATGTGGTTTCAGGCCGAAGAGGCCATTGAGACTTATCTACCATAGCCATGACAACTGCAAAGGTCCCCGCACTTACAGAGCCATAATGCGCGGCAATACTAATGGCTTCTTTTTGCGGTAATTTGATGAGTTTTCGTAAAAGTGGGTACAAGCTCAGTGGAGTAATAAAGCCTAACGCAATTACGGCAAGCAATTCTGATATTGCTAAATTGGCTGTTTCACCGTGTAATGCCATACCGCCTTTAAGGCCAAGAGTCAGCATTAATAAAATAGACAAGGTTTCGTAGGTGGCTTTGGGCACTTTTAAATCTGATTTAATCAGCCCAGCAATCAGGCCAAGGGCAAAAAAAGCAATCACAATATCAGGCATCGTTTGGTTATTCCGCAGCTTATAAGGTTGGCCGATTTTGCCTTGCTGAAGCGTTAAAAGGAAATGTTTTAACTCTTTATTTATGACAATATTGGACAGTTTTAATATTGCAGGCGTATTGTTTACTTATTGATCTTCATAGGATGTACATAATGAAAAATGAAATTGATATTCACCGTGCACTAAAAGTGTTTAATAAAGTGACTCAATACGGTGAAAAACGCACCGCTAAAAGTGATGATACCCAAAAAAGTGTCTTTGGAAACGACTATTATTTATGTGGCATAACAGCACAAACTGACCATGATGGTTACACCATTGTGTTGTCTGATACACAAGTGAGTTTGACCGTGTTTTTTCACAATAAATATCAGTTTGAGTATCCGTCTAATGAGGCGCTAGACAACTTTTTACGTCGGTTTAGTGATGTTGAAAATTATCAGCTAACTTAGTGCTGCTATTTGATGGTAGCTGTTAGCATCCAATGCTTCATTTCTGTTAGGCGGCTATAGGTGCGTCTAAATTCAAATGACAGTGCACCATCTTGATATAACTCATCTAATGAACATTGGCTGTGAATGATCAACATAACCTTTTGGTCATACAGTTCGTCAACCAAGCTAATAAAACGGCGAGCAGGATCGTCCTCACTGGCGTAAGCTAATTGTCGCTCTCCTGTTGCCGTTGCCAGTGCGCCATCTTCTGTGCCTCTGGCTCTTATCCAGCTGCGTACTTGTCCGCCAAGCCTGGGTACATTACTTAATAAGATGTACCGAAACTGGCTGGCGATTTCTATGTAATCTAATGCCGATCTTGGGCCTTGGCAAAGTGCACTAAATTCAAACCAAGCCAATTGACCGCATTGTGCCTGTATGACGATGTCTCGCCCGCAAATGGTCAGCGTTTTATTGCTCTCCTGCTGGGTGTGTTGTTGTGCAAGATGTTGACTTATAAAATTAAATATATCTTTAGCATTATCCTGAGAGGGTAAAGACAATTCTGTCAATTGCGGGTTGCTCTGTGAGCGTGAACGTTGCGGGGCCATCCGATGATCTTTATCGCCATTGAGGTGGATTTCTTGGGTAAAGCGCTGCAATAAATCAATCGTGGCTAAAAATCTATCTCGCTGCAAACCGTTTTTGTATAAATCGACAATCGGTATGTTGGATGTAGCCACCAGAGTTACGCCTGAGTGGAACAACGTTTCAAATAGTCGAGCCAGTAAAATGGCATCACCAATGTCGGATACAAAAAATTCGTCAAAACAAATGATTTGATATTGAGAGGCAATCTGTTTGGCAATATGGGAGAGGGGATCGCGAATCCCAGATGTTTGATTAAGTTGCTGGTGGATCATGGCCATAAACCGATGAAAATGCAGGCGTAATATCGGCGCTTTATGATTGCAATGATATTGATTAACGCATTGGTAAAACATGTCCATTAACAACGTTTTGCCTCGGCCTACATCTCCCCACATGTATACCCCAGCTACTGGTGAGGCTGTGGTTATATGTTGCTGATATAGCGTTTCTAATGCCAGTAATGCTTGTTGCTGGGCTGGGTCAGCTTTAAGGCCTTCGTTTAATGCTTTTTGGTATGCCTGATATGGCGACAAAACGAATGTATTGTGCTCCAAAGCATTTGGGTGCGGGGTTAACAATGTTTTAGGAGAAGATGAGGGCATAATGATACAGGCATAACACGACAGGCAAATAGTTGATCTAGGTAATATAGCATAAATAGTATGCTTTATTATGAAGGCTTTTTACTTTAAGCTTTGCGGCTGCCTGTAACAATTTATTAACCCTAAAAGGATGCCAAATGAATAATAAAAAGAAGGGGATAACCTATATAGGTGCCGACATGTCTTTAGAGGGCGATATGTCGATTAGCGGCCCTGCCATTATTGCAGGTAAAACCAAAGGCCAGATTAACTCAAGCCATCACATTAGTATCGATTTTGGCGGCGAAGTAGAAGGTGAGGTTTTTTGCCAAGAAATTCGCGTCTCTGGCGTGTTTAAGGGTAAGTTACATTGTAACAAATTAGTGATTGTCAGCTCAGGCCTAGTCGATGGTGAAGTGTCGAGTCACCACATGGAAATTTACGATGGCGGCCAATTTATTGGGATGCGTACCAAAGGGCCTGAAGCCGGTATTCTTCCTGAGCCGGCAGCAGGTATCGATGCCTCTGAGAATATGCCATCTATAGTGGGTTCGAACAGTAAATCCTCATCACCTAAATGGGCATACGCTGCTTTTGCCGGTGCAGTTATTGTGGCTGGGGTGATATTTTTACCACAAATAAGCTCAGTATTTATGCCGCAAAATATATCAACTGAAACGCTGGCGACCCAAGAGAGCCTATACCCGACAACCTCGAGTGATGATGCCGAAAATGATGCCACGTTATTATTACAAGACGTTGAGCAGCAAAATGCTTTTGTTGAGCAACATGAAGAGCTTATCAATGCCGGGCAAACTGATGTCAATACTGCGATGGAAGATTTGCATGCATTAGAACAAACCAGCGAGGTGTTAGGCGAAACGCAAACGATAGATGCCGAAGTAAGAGAAGCAACATCGCCGAATAAACCTTAAGGTCTTTATCAACAAAGTAGAACAAAATAAAAAGGCTTGAATAACGTTTGTGTTGCAGCGTTATTCAAGCCTTTTTTGATGCCAAATTTAGCGTGAAGGCAACTAAGGGTTAATGCGCGTAGGCATACCGCTACGTGTTTCTAATGAACGTTTTAATGTCATTGAATCCGTTTCTGGGTGAGCAAGGAAACGTGTCATTTTTTGGTCTAGGGTTAATGACACAGGCTCTTTTGAATCAAACTCTTCTTGCGTTTTTGACAAAGGCTCGTGCACTTCAATATAACGGCTACCATCTGGCTCTGCTGTGGCTTTAATCGGTTTATTTAAAAACTCAACGCGAGTACCAACCGGCACAGTTTCAAACAAATGCTTAATATCATCATCGCGTAAACGGATACAGCCAGAGCTCACACGTAAACCAATACCAAAGGTGGCATTTGTGCCGTGGATAGCAAATAAGTTACCTACATATAATGCATATAAGCCCATTGGATTGTCTGGACCAGCAGGCCATACTGCGGGCAGGGTAATACCATTTGCAGCATAAATGCGACGAGTGTTGGCAGTTGGTGTCCAGGTGGGTCTTTCACGCTTACGCTGAACTGTGGTTACCCAGTTTTCTGGCGTGTCACGGCCAATTTGGCCAATACCAATAGGTAACACTTCAACGATATTTTTACCCTTTGGATAATAATATAGGCGCATTTCGGCAGAGTTAATCACAATGCCTTCACGCTTGGTGTCTGGCAAAATTAATTGGTGAGGAATAATTAACGTACTTCCTGGTTTTGGTAAAAATGGATCAACACCAGGATTGGCTTCGATAAGGTTTGTTAAGCCTAATTGAAATTCTGCAGCAATTTGCTCTAATGTTAGTTTACCTTCTTCAGGCACCACATAATATTGGTTTTCACCCACTAAACTACTGCCATCGGCCGGTAAACGGTATTCAACAGCAGCGCTTGAAAAGCTTAATATTATTGCAGACGCGGCGGCGAATGCTGTGCGTAACGAATTTATCATAAGGGGGGTATCATTCCTAAAAATAGACGTTATTTAAGTCAGACTACAATATCTTACAAAGCTTGACTATTGAATAGCGCGCATCCTCACTTATTACGCCTAATATTTCAACTGATTTTTTTGCACTTGAGTCATTTTAATCCCAGGCGCTTCGCTAGGCGATGCAGGTTACCCGAATCAAGTTGTAAGCTTCGTGCTGTTGCGGCCCAATTTCCATTGTGAAGGCGTAAAATTTGTTGGATATATTGGCCTTGAAATTGTTCGGTTGCATCACGTAAGTTCATTTGAGCTTTAGACGAAGCTGATTGTTTAATCGTGTTTTGGGGTGTTGGCGGTAAGTGATTTTCGCCCTGGGGAGCAAATTCAAAATGATGCGCTTGTATGGTGCACATACCATCTCGTATGCCCGCTGATTTTGCGAGTACTGCCGCGCGATGAATGGCATGTTCAAGCTCACGAATGTTTCCTGGCCAATCGTACTGATTGAGTAATGCTAAGGCGTCACTACATAATCCTAAATGATTTAGCTGTAATTGTTGGCGATAGCGCTCAATAAAAAAGCCGGCCAACAAATGAATGTCTTTAGGTCGCTCTCGAAGCGCTGGTACCACAACGGGAAACACACTTAAACGATGATATAAGTCGGCCCTAAAGCGACCTGCGAGTATTTCGCTTTTTAGATCTTTGTTGGTGGCAGCAATGATGCGTACATCGACTTTTAAGCTGCGGTCATCGCCTACTTTTTGCAAGTCACCGTACTGCAATACTCGCAGTAATTTCGCTTGTAAATTAAGCGGCAATTCACCTATTTCATCTAGGAATAATGTGCCTTTATCAGCCACTTCAAATTTACCACTGCGATGGCTAATCGCCCCGGTAAAAGCCCCTTTTACATGGCCAAATAATTCGCTTTCGGCAACTGACTCTGCCAATGCGGCGCAGTTTAAATACACCAATGGTTTATCTGCGCGGGGTGAGTGTTGGTGTACGGTTTTGGCGATGAGTTCTTTGCCTGTACCCGTTTCGCCTAAAATCAATACGTTTAGTTCAGTTGCAGCGACAACATTGACTTCATTGAGTAATGCTAAAAATGCATCGTCCTGGCCGATAATCTCAGTGGCAGTATCGAGTTGCCCCTTGGTTTTATTGTTGATAAGAGCAAAGTTATTGGCTTGTTTTTCAAGTTTATCAATCAGTAAAGCATTATTAAGTGAGGCGGCGGTTATGGCGCTTATGCTGCGCAATTCATGATTGGTAAAATGATCAAATTTATTGGGGTCAAGGGCATCAATAGTTAATGCTCCAATCAGTTGATCGTTAGCAAAGAGTGGTAACCCCACACAGGCGTGTACTTTTAAATCACCATCCACATTAGGGATTAATCCATCATAAGGGTCGGGTAATTGGCTGTCGGCAGGAAAGCGCACCACATCACCGGCCCGCGCAATGGCCTCAAGCCTTGGGTGTTCATTGATAATAAAACGTCTACCCAGTACGTCTGCGCTTAAACCATCAATGGCTAATGGGGTAAATTGATGGCCCTGAAACGACAATAACGCAGCGGCATCACATTCGAGAGTGTCTCTGAGCGTGGTTAATAAACGTGAAAATCGATCGTGAGTTGATAAATTTGCAGTGATATCAAGCGCGATACGAGTTAAATCTGTCTGACTCAATGCCATGGCAAACTCCGAGATGAACTACATACTTGTCATTATGACAAGTGTAAAAATAACAACAAGGGTTGCGTAGTTATCATGATCACAAAAGGGCCGCTATGTTCATAAAAGGGCCCTTTTGTGAGTTAATTACTCGGTTATAGTGTTATGCCAATGCGACGGTTTGCTTCGCTTTAGCGCTCTTGCTACTAATGGCTTTTTTGATCAAATCAAATAAAAACGCTGCCATCAATAATCCACCAACACTAAAGATAATGTCGCCGAACATTCTCATCCATACGAGGTTTTCAACTAACTCACTGTGAATAACCGCAGGTGAGCGCGCATACCAGTAACCGTGATCGATAGCGGCAAAGAACTGTACAATACCTACAGGCAATAGCGACATAAAGACCATCGCAGCAAGGCCAAGGTTTAACGTCCAAAATGCCCCTTTAAGGTATTTATGGTTCCATTGCATGTTGCCAGTTAATCCACGTAAGCAGAATAGCATCAGCCCCATGCCGAGCATGCCGTATACTCCCATAAATGCAGCGTGAGCATGGGTAGCCGTCGTGTTTAAGCCTTGAATAAAGTACAGCGAGATTGGTGGGTTGATTAGGAACCCTAATACCCCAGCACCTACTAAATTCCAAAATGAGGTGGCAACAAAAAACATAATGGCCCAGTGATAACGCTCCATCCAAGGGCTGGCTTTACGTAAGCGATAGGTCTCCATTGCTTCAAAGCCAATGAGGGCTAAAGGCACCACTTCAAGGGCCGAGAATATCGCGCCCCATGCAATCACAGAGGTTTGAGTGCCAGTAAAGTACAAGTGGTGCAGGGTACCGATTAAGCCACCGGTTAAAAAGATAACCGTAGAAAACAATACTGCACCGTTGGCACTGCGTGCACGGATTAAGCCTAAGCGAACTAGCATTAATGCAATAACCGAGGTGGCAAAGGTTTCAAAGAAGCCTTCTACCCACAAATGCACAACCCACCAGCGCCAATACTCTGCAATTGCAAGGTTTGAGTGTTTGCCCATAAATAGGCCTGCACCATAAAACAAACCAATAGCAACACATGAGGCATACAGCACCCAAATAACCGGTTGCATGTCGTTACTGACTTTAAGTGCCGGACGCATTGAAGCCGTAACTAATGCAAGCCAAATTAATAAACCACCCAGTAATAGGATTTGCCACACACGGCCTAAATCAATGTATTCGTAGCCTTGATGTCCAAATAAGAAGTTCATGTCGAGATCAAAATACTGCTGGACGCCTAACCATTCACCCGCCATAGAGCCTAGAACGACAATAACTAAAGCCACCCACAACACATTAACGCCAAGGCGTTGATACTTCGGCTCATAACCAGATAATGCTGGTGCAATATAAAGCCCTGTCCCTAACCATGCAGTGGCAATCCAAAATACGGCTAGCTGGGTGTGCCAGGTACGCGTAACCGAATAAGGTAAGATTTCAGAGATGGCGATGCCGTAAAACTCCTGGCCTTCTACTGCGTAATGCGCGGTCACGCCTCCCAATAATATTTGAAGTAAAAACAGACCAATAGCGGTAATAAAGTATTTGCCTACTGCTTTTTGCGATGCAGTTGGTTTAGTGTGAAATAACGGATCTTCTTTCGCGGGTTCAGGTAACGACTCTTCTTTACAGCTGGCGTGATGCCAAATCAGCATCCCTACACCTAAAATCAGGGTGATAACACTTAATATTGACCACACGATATTGTCTGAGGTGGGTAAATTGCCAATTTGTGGGTCGTACGGCCAGTTGTTGGTGTAGGTGTAATCATAACCTGGGCGCTCAGTTACCGCGGCCCATGCGCCCCAGAATAGGAAAGCATTTAATAACTCACGATGTTCGGCATCGGTTATCGTGCCTTCTTTCATGGCGTATTGTTCACGCAGTGAGCTTAATTCTGGGTCGTCACCAAATAATGACAAATAATGTTGCATCACCTGGTTAATGGCGGCAATACGCGTATTTGACAGTGCAACATAGGTCTTGTCTTCAGCCCCTTTTATCACCGTATTATGACGAATATCATTTCTAAGGGCTTTTTCTAACCCCGCTTGTTGCTCAGTATCAAGATCAGCAAAATCGCGGTTAAAACGTTCTTTTGCCGTAATAGACAGCCAGGCTTGTGCTTCACGATGTAACCAGTCTGCAGTCCAGTCGGGTGCCACGTATGAGCCATGACCCCAAATTGAGCCTAGTTGATGTCCGCCCATTGAGCGCCATACTAACTGGCCTTGTTCAATATCGTGTTGAGTAAAAATAGGTTGGCCATTAGTGTCAGTAAAGGCTGTTGGAATGGGTGGTTTTTCTCGATAGATGCCACTTCCTAAACTGAGTAACACAGTAAAAGAAGCGACTAGCACGATTAGCAGTGCAATGCCGGTGAGTTTGTTTTTGCTCATAAGTCCTCTTAGCACAAAGTCATTTTGATACAGATAACCTGACATTACACAAGACGTGCCAACTTTTTATTTTTATTTAACGTGCTGATTTTAAATATTAATTTTTTGTGTCGGCTTGTTGTTGGTGTGTCATTAAGACATTCTTTTTGTGTGTCATTATGACTGTTTCGTGTCAAAAAGACTGTAATTGTTGGCTTGTGATGTATTTTTGAAGCGACTTTTAAGGCTAGCTAATTTGAAATTTTTAAACGTTGAACCAATCTAAGCAAACCTAGATAAACACTGGCGTAGTGTTAATGTATTGTTGCATTTGGGTATTCGTAGGTTGTTTTTTAACCCTTTTATACTATGGACAACGTAAGCTTTGGCGCTGATAGTAGAAAATCGTTAACTAAAAGGAATTAGCAAAATGCACTATAAAACAATTATTTTTAGCTTAATCGCGAGTCTGCTTATTTTTGTGCCATACAAAGGTGAGGCCAGCCAGTTGCCTGAATGTCAAACAGCGGAATGTGTTGAATACTTTAAAGCCTACCGCATTTTGACTAAACGTGGTCATTCATCGGCAATGGCAATGTTAGGTGAGTTTTATTATGCCGGATATGGTACTGATAAAGATTTAGACATGGCATTAAAATGGTATCGTCGTGCAGGTAAATTTGTATTGGATGCTAAATACAAAGCTGGAGTCTTGTATTTGCAAGACACTCACCTTAAAGATGTCGACGAAGGTATCGAATTTTTAGAATATGCCTCAAAATTGGGCCATGCTCAATCATCATACTTATTGGGTAAGATGTATTTAGGTGGTGGTATTGTCGAAGAGGATATGGGCAAGGCAGACCAATATCTTGCACGAGCTTACGAAGAAAAAAATTATGCTGCTAGAGATTTTGGTCAACAACTTTATCTGCATGAAAAAACGAAAGATCTGCCTCTAACGCAATTGTATGCATTAATTGCAAAAGATGTAGTGACGTTATCACCTAAGCAGGGAGGGGCAGCTGAACAAACTGCGGCGGTAGTGTTCCCAGAAGGTGAAATGGAAACGCTAGATGTGACGATGGATACGTTTGAGAACATGTTTGGCTCTCACATCGCTCAATTGAATCATATGATCCCAGACACATCAAAAGGCACTGGCTCAAATATCCCTGGGCAAACATGCGCTAAAATGTGGGGTTGTAGCAGTGAAGGCGATAGCTTGCGCATAGGTGATGTTATGCTATCTGACTGGGGCTTAGAGACTCTTCAATTTAGAATTGAAGGTTCAGTATTCAATATTAGATAAAAGAATGTTAAATAAGCCAATATTAACTATGTAGGCTTTGGGCTTAAAAAAGTGACTCATGGCGAGTCACTTTTTATTGCCAGCCTATTTTCCATTGCTGTGGATCTTTTAAATCGCGCCATTCGATAGCAAATTCAGCGTTATTCATTTCTGCGCGAATAATGCATTCAATCACATTTTGTTGCTCATCATATTCCACTTTGGTAACGCTAAAGTGCTTAAGCTTATTAACCACCTCAACTTTAGTCCATTTGCTGTGAAGTAATTTCTTAGGGTGAATTCGATTCATGCGGTTCTCTATTTGGCTACGACGTTAGCACCAGATTACTGGATAAATGGCAGTAATTGGTTGAGCTCATCAATCACAATGTCGGCAAGGTCTTGATAGCGGCTTTCAACACCGTGTGTAATTAAACAGGCAATCATGCCGGCATTATTGGCGGCTTGAATGTCATATAAATAATCACCGACATACATAATGTGCTCAGGGGCAATTTGCCATTGGTTTGCAATTGCTAATAGTGCATCTGGTGCAGGTTTTGCCGGGTAGTCTTCTCTGGTTAATACGTGGTCAATGGCGATAGCATTTTGTTTTACTTTCATTGTGCTGGCCACAAGACTGTTGCGGGTGACAATGGCTGTGGGCAGTTTTGCAGCTTCAATCGCGCAAATTAACTCGGCCATGCCTTTAATCGGTTTGGCTGTTATCGCGTCTTGGTATTCATGTTCAATAATAATGTCGTTGGCACGAGCCTGACTGGTTTGACAGCTCAATTCATCAACGTATTTAAGTAGGTCTATACCTTCTGGGCAGCCGATTTGTTGGCGTATTAAATTAAAGTCTAAACTCGACTCAACTAGCGTGCCGTCTAAGTCGAAAATAATGCCTTTAATTTTATAAGGTGATTGCAATTTTTGGCCTTTTTATCTTACATATTAAAAGATTAGCGTTGAGCATCGAATGCAATAGAGTGTAACTCAATTGCAAAAGGGCCTTGCTGCTTTTGTGCTACAAGAAAACCAACACGATCAACATCCATCAAGCTTAATGCTGGTGGATTGCTTACCGTTCGTCCTCTAAAGCTAACCGTAAAATCCTCTACTGTAAAAGTATGCTTGGTAAGCATACCCGCTTGGGTAGTAAAGTTGGCAACGTAGGCTTCACCATAAGACAGCTTAGGTGTTTTTAAACGCAGTTGATAAACCTTACCGTCACCTTTAACTGCAATAGTGAGTGCTGATGCAGCAGATATTTGATGCTTAAACCGAAACTCTGTCGATGCGAATCCACCGTTATTGTCTAACGACACATTACCGGTAAACAACAGTTCTTGCTGTTGATTCTGTTTGATTTGGCTTTGTGATACACCGCCCATCACAGTGTCATTATTGATCTGCCAATGTTCAAAGTGATTCTTGTCTGCAAAATGAAATAACATAGTGTCCTCACTCGTCGCATTAGCCGAATTCATCAAGATTACCGCGACAATAGCGCTATTGGTCAAGGTGTGTTTACACAGTTTATCAGTGTTAAAGGCTAACATCATTGATCCCTCTGCAGTATTGTTTCGTTTGGGTTCGGTGAATTTCGCCGTAAAAAAATGGCTTATCAGGGTGAGGGATAAGCCAAAGGGTCTTACGGAGGTTGGTTACACTTTCATGCATAGGGTTAAATCGGGTCTAAATTACTGACAACGAATGTATTGAAGGTTAATCATGGACCTTTATTCATTCACTGATTATTTTTACGTGAGTTTTTGGGATTCGGTTCAATTTATTTTTGATTTGCTCAACAGACCAATATAAGCGCTTAATGAGCTAAAACTGAGTCTTGTTATTCATGGCGTTCTATCACACAAATCAGTATCCTAGTATGAGGTTTTATTAGGATTAACATATGTTAAACGTAAACGATGGATCATCACCTGCAGCCCAAGAGCTTAGCTTTAATGTGGTGAGCATTAACTTATTTAACTTTATTGAACCGCCTTATGCGTTTTATGACTTTGAAAACATTTACAGCGACAAGCAATGGCAAAAAAAGTGTGCCTGGTTGAGTGATTTTATTGAACAAAGTCAACCAGACATTATCGGTTTTCAAGAGGTGTTTAGCCCAGATGCCTTAGCTAAACTGACCCAATCATTAGGGTATGACTATTTTGTGGCCTTAGATGAGCCAGAAGTGATTAGCGACTATGTTTACCGCAGCCCAGTGGTGGCGATTGCTTCTAAATACCCGATTGTTGATGCTGTGAATGTTAGCCCAGATCCGCAATGGGTCGCTCAATTAGGCCTAGCTGATACTTTTGCATTTAGTCGACATCCATTGAGGGCTACGATTGAATTACCCGTATTTGGCCCTTGTGATTATTATGTTATCCATCTTAAGTCAAAGCGCAGTGGCGTAAGCCGCGACGACATTAGCGAGAGCGGCCTTAGCGGCGCACCAGACTTTGTAGCACGCCAGGTGCTGGGGCGGTGGGCGTCGAGTTTACAACGAGGCAGTGAGTCAGCATTGTTGTGCCACCAAATGTTAATGCGTCGTCAGCAAACTCAGCATCCGTTTATGTTAATGGGTGACTTTAATGACACGCTGGGCAGTGAGTTATTAGCGGCCTTTAATAATCAGCTGCGGGTGTTTCGCAGTGATATTGAAGACCCGAAATTAGCTAAACTTAGCGAGACCGCGTTAATGTCAGAGTTGCATCAAAGCAGTTTGTACGACAGTTATGAATTGTTTATAGCCGCAACCAAATGTAACGCAACATTGGCACAAGATGAGTTTGAATCGGCATCGATCATAGATGATGAACCACACCTTGCAAGACAACCCACTCATTATTACGGCAACACAGGATCTGTACTTGATTATATTTTAGTGTCGAGTGAGTTTAACCCCACTCAACAGCAAAATTTGGCGCATGTTATTGATTATCAAACCTTCGACAGGCACCTTGTTCGACCCGATTATGAACGCGACAGTGACAGTACTGATCACGCGCCCGTGATGATGCGCTTTAGCGTCAGAACCTAAGACTGACAAAGAGTTTGGTTAGTTAGGGGCAACACTTTACTTGGTATTTTCTTCAAACATCACATAATGGCTTTGCTGCATGCCAAGAGACTCATAGGTTTTTTGAGCAATTTTATTATCATGCTCAACATATAATCTAAAGCTTGCGGTGCCACCATTGGCTGCGGCAAAGTCTTTCACTGCTTGGTAGAGTTTGCCATAAATGCCCTGGCGACGGTTTTGCGGGCGTACATACACACTTTGGATCCAGTAATAATTACTGGCGCGCCAGTCGCTCCACTCGTAAGTGACCATCAATGAGCCTGCAATTTCGCCGTCAATTTCAGCCACTAAATAAACCCCGCGTTCAGGGTGCGTTAATAGCCCCTCGACTCCTTTGGTCAGTGTGTCTTTATCTAGGGTTAAGTTTTCGGTTTCCATTGCCATGGCTTGATTAAAATTAACTAGGGCGTGTAAATCGGCGTGTTGGCCAGCTCTTATTATCATGAAATTCTCGCAAATAATTGGACATTGAGGAATGCCGCGATCGTTAATGAATTTTTATATATTCGTTCGTGGCAGCTTTAGTGTACGCCAATATCACACCGTTTCGTAAGAGCGTATGAGCAAACTCATGGGATAAAATCAGTGTTAATGGGGTTGATGGCTTGAGTAAGTAAACACTGCACGGGCAACAATGGCTTATTGTGCCTTTGTTTAAAGGCTAAATCGAACAGCTGGTGCATATTTATACACAAAAACTGACTGGTTGTAGCGAATAAAAAGAGGTCATGTTGATAAGGGATTTCACTCTGCCTTGAGGATAACCTTGAGTATTATTCATGCTCAGGCCTTAGCGTAAACCTTATTAGTGCTCACTTATTTACTCTTGTCCACTAACGTATAATTGAAATTATTGTGACTATGCAGTAATGTGACGCCACGACAATTTAGATCAATGTCACAAACTGCATAAATTGATGGAGATAATTATGAAAGTTGCTGTATTAGGTGCTGCTGGTGGTATCGGCCAGGCTCTAGCTTTACTGTTAAAAACTCAACTGCCTGCGGGCTCAAAGTTGTCTCTATATGACATCGCTCCTGTTACTCCGGGTGTTGCGGTTGACTTAAGTCACATCCCAACAGACGTAGAAGTAAAAGGTTTTGCTGGTGAAGACCCAACGGCTGCATTAGTTGATGCTGACGTAGTATTAATGTCTGCTGGTGTAGCGCGTAAGCCTGGTATGGATCGTTCAGATCTATTCAACATCAACGCTGGCATCGTACGTAACCTAATGGAAAAAGTGGCAGTTACTTGCCCTAAAGCATTAGTGGGTATTATTACAAACCCAGTTAACACCACTGTAGCCATTGCTGCTGAAGTGTTAAAGAATGCCGGTGTTTACGACAAAAACCGTTTATTCGGTATTACTACTCTTGACGTTATCCGCAGCGAAACTTTTATCGCTGAGCTTAAAGGCTTAAACGTTGCTGACGTTAAAGTGAACGTTATCGGCGGCCACAGCGGTGTGACGATTCTGCCACTACTTTCTCAAGTTGAAGGTGTGACTTTCACTGATGAAGAAGTTGCAGCAATGACCACTCGCATTCAAAACGCGGGTACTGAAGTTGTTGAAGCTAAAGCCGGTGGCGGCAGCGCAACATTATCAATGGGCCAAGCAGCATGTCGCTTTGGTTTATCATTGGTACGTGGTCTACAAGGCGAAGCCAACATTGTTGAATGCGCCTATGTTGACGGCGGCAGTGAGCACGCTGAATTCTTCGCACAGCCAGTATTACTTGGCAAAAACGGCGTAGAAAAAGTATTACCTTACGGTGAAATCAGCGTATTTGAAGCTAACGCTCGTGATGCAATGCTAGACACCCTTAAAGGTGACATTAAATTAGGCGTTGAATTTGTTAAGTAATTAACAAAGCTATGCAAAAAAACGCGAAGCCTTGGCTTCGCGTTTTTGTTATTCAAAACACCTAATACCTAAAACCTAACACAGAATAGTTAGCCTCTCGATTTACTTCCATTTCATTTTTCACATTGTCTACAACCACAATCCTACAAAGCGCCAAAGTCTTAGATTAATACCTTACCTTATTGACATACCGACATTATTTTTTATGTGGATCTAAAGTGCCATTGCTGTTTTACGCAAAATTCTGCAAGTTACTAATATGTTAAATTTGGAAATCGCTGAAATGAGCAATAAAAAAAATAGCTTAACGCTACCGCTGCTTTTACTGGGTTGGATTTTTTCGATTCAGTCGGCTCAAGCAACCGACACGCATTACACCCCACTCACTGATTTTGGTGATAATCCCGGTGAGCTGACAGGCTTTTATCTTCCCGCGACTGATACCTCAAATACTTCTCCAACAGGAGATTTCTCTTTAGTGGTGTTACTGCATGGTTGTATTCAAGATGGTGTTGAGCTAGCGAACAAAAGCGGATTAACGTCATTAGCGATAGCGAATAAGTTTGCGGTTTTAGTGCCACAACAAAGCTATGACAATAACGTAAAGGCTTGTTTTAATTGGTTTGCAAGTCAAGATACACAAATAGACAGTGGTGAAATGTTATCGATAAAAAACATGATACTGGCCACTCAAGAAAAACTAGGCGCAAAACATGTTTATGTTATCGGGTTATCAGCGGGTGGTGCTATGGCGAGCGCTGCAATCGTCAATTACCCCAATCTATTTCAAAGCGGTGCGGTCATCGCTGGCTTACCCTATCCCTGCGCCGACAATTTGATTAAAGCCATCTCTTGTATGAAACAAGGGCCTGCGCAGTCAGTTGAAGAATTAGCCCAATTTGCTAAAGCAATACATCCTAAACAAACACGCTGGCCTTCACTCAGTATTTGGACGGGGGACAGTGACAATGTCGTCAGTGCAAACAATGCGAAAATGCTGGCCTCTCAATGGCAAGTGCTAACTCAATCTAATGCTAAGCCGACAGTCACCAATGGATCTGGCTACAGCGTCTCACGTTGGAAAGATAATCAAAATAATACTGTTATCGAACTCGTTACGATCAACAGTTTTGGTCACGGCATTGCCGTTAATCCAGACATAAAACATGGCGGTGAACAAAGTGATTTTTTACTTAAAGCACCGATCAGCAGCATTAATGAAGTCATCAAATTTTGGGGTATTTAATTAATTTTTATATTTAAGTGTTTATTTTTAATTGTATTTTCATTTTATTTGTTTGGCGAGAAAAGAGCAAAACGCATACTACTATAGTACCGATTCAATAAACTTGAAAATGCGATACAGTCAATGTGTGAACAAATAACAGTCAATAAACCAATAAGAAAAATGAGTTGTTAATCGGAATTTGCAGTAATTAAAACCATTAATAATAACTATTACAACGGGGACCTGTATGAAACAGAATACGATTAAAATGAGCTGCATTGCTTTAGCCATTTCGTCAGTGTTAACCGCTCAGCATGCGATAGCCGCAGAAAATGACAGTAACAGGAGCGATAAACAACCTGTACTAGAACGCATTGAAGTGACCGCACGTAAAACAGTGGAGAGTTTACAAAATGTGCCAGTAGCGGTGACATCGGTTAGTGCCACAGAGTTAGCCGAAAATGGCATCAGCGTGATGACAGAAATTCAGCAGTTTTCCCCCAACACCACATTGCAATCAAGCCGAGGGACTAACTCTACACTAACAGCCTTTATCCGCGGTGTTGGCCAAGAAGACCCATTGTGGGGCTATGAGCCTGGTGTGGGTATCTATATAGATGATGTTTATATTGCCCGTCCGCAAGGTGCGGTGTTAGACATTCTCGACGTGCAGCGAATCGAAGTGTTACGTGGGCCTCAAGGCACGCTGTATGGTAAAAATACCATTGGCGGTGCGGTGAAATATGTCACCAAAAAAATGTCTGGTGACGGAGAGTTAAGCCTTAAAGGCACAGTGGGTAGTTATGGCCAAAAAGATGCCAAAATTGCGGGTCAATTACCGATTGTCGATGACAAACTTTACGTCGGTTTTGCCTTTGCAAGTTTAAATCGTGATGGCTTTGGAGATTTTAAGACTTCAGCATTAGATGACCAAGATACCGATAACTATAACAAGGATGTAATGGCAGGGCGGTTAAGTGTTGAGTACACCCCTACAGACGACCTGTTTATGCGATTTACTTACGATAAAACCGAAGATGATTCTAATTCAAAAGGAGGTTATCGACTGCTTCCTAGTTTATTAACCGATGCCCCTGTGCCAGACAGTAAATACGACTCTTACACCAGTATGCCGACATGGAACAAGGTTGAAACTGAAGGTTGGAGTGCGACGGTTGAATATAATTTTAATGAGAATTGGAGTGCGAAATCAGTTACCGCTAAGCGTGAAGGCGAGTCACTCACCAACATCGATTTTGATAATACCAGCTTACGTATTTTCGATGTGCCGGCTATTTATGAAGATGAGCAATTTAGCCAAGAGTTTCAAGTGAACTATGTTGGTGACAATCTCAATTTAGTCTCTGGTATTTACTATTTTGATGGTGACTCTTGTGGCGTTTTTGATGCGATTTTAGAAGAAGCTTTTAAAGCATTTGGTGGGTTAACTCGTGAGGTTAGCGGTTGTAATAATAGCGAAAGCTACGCCGCTTATGTGCAAGGGTCATACAGTTTTACCGAAAAACTGTCGATGACATTAGGCGGCCGCTACACCCGCGAATCTAAAGAAGCCACGGTATACAATGGTGTAATATTCGATAGTATTTATCCTGAAACCGGCTGGTATCCTGGTTTTGTGCGTGATGACACCTTAATTGAGTCGCAAATACCTAAAGTGCTCGACGATGAAGAAACATGGTCTAAATTCAATCCTCGAGTGGGTCTAGAGTATCAAGTGAATGATGACTTGATGGTATTCACCAGCTACTCACAAGGCTTTAAATCGGGCACGTTTAACCCAAGGGCAACGGGCGCCGAGCCTGCGGTTGATCCTGAAACGGTTAACTCATATGAGATAGGTTTTAAAAGTGAGTGGAACGATAATCTTCGTGTAAATGCCGCTGCATTTTATCTCGATCATAAAGACAGACAGTTTGTGACAGTGTTACCGGGCGAAGATAATTCTGATCTTAATCAACGTTTAGGTAATATCGGTAAATCAACCGCGACAGGTCTTGAGCTTGAAGTTGAATTTGCGGCTACTGAATCACTGGATTTGTTTGCCAATATCGGTTTAATTGATGCGTCATTTGATGAGGTCATCTCTTACGACGCTCAGGGTACTAAAATTGATATTAGCGATACCTACACCATTACTAATACCCCTGATACCACTGCCAACCTAGGCTTTAGCTACAATATTGAATCAGATATTGGCAGCTTTATCCTAAACGGTAATTACTATTACCGCAGTGATTACGATTTAGCGGTCGTGGATAACTTACTGAGCCAAGATGGTTATGGACTGCTTAATTTTGGTCTAAATTGGTATAGCAATGATGGTCATTGGAATGCTGGGTTACATTGGAAAAATGTCACAGATGAAGAGTATTTGGTGGGTAACTACGCCTTTGTTACACCAACAGGCGATGGCGACTTTACCCCTGGACTCGGCGGCGATAATACCTTAGTTGGTTACTATGGTGATCCAGAGACTATTTCATTAACGGTTGGCTATACGTTCTAAACATTGTGGTCATTTATTGAGGAACCAACACATTAGGTTAGATAAGAATAGCCGGTCTCATAAGAACCGGTTATTCTGTTTTTATTGCTTATCTATAATGAACCATAACAATATCAATAATAATATCAACGCAATGTAAGGGAGTCATAATGTCTCAAATTAAAGTTGCCATTGCAGATGACCATCCATTATTTCGTGCCGCTCTTACTCAAGCTGTGCAAAAAAGTGTCAACGATGCACACATGCTTGAGGCGGAAAACTTTCAAGAGTTAATTGCTTTAGTGGAGCAGCACCCAGATATCGAGCTTATCTTTATTGATTTACACATGCCAGGAAACGATGGTTTTACTGGCCTCACGTTATTACAAAATCACTTTCCAGACATTGTGGTTATCATGGTGTCATCTGACGATCAGCCTGAAATTATTCGTAAAGCTATCAATTTCGGCGCCAGTGCATTTATCCCTAAATCGGCCAACTTAACCCAAATCTCTGCAGCGATAGACACTGTGCTCGAAGGAGAAGTTTGGCTGCCAGAACACACCAATATCAGTGCCGATCAACACACCGCAGCCGAGCATCAACGATTAGCAAAGCAATTAGCTCAACTTACGCCGCAGCAATACACTGTGCTGGCTAACATTGCCAATGGTCGATTAAACAAACAAATTGCGTATGACTTAAACATTAAAGAAACCACAGTAAAAAAACATGTATCAGCGATTTTGCTCAAACTCGAAATTAATAATCGCACGCAAGCGGGCTTGGTATTTCAGCAATTAATGATTACCTCAACTGAAAACCAGCAAGTAGAGGCGTAAGCATAATCTATAAAAGTAATAAATGCGGCTAAGAGCTTCAATGCTAAAACTAAATGCCTCTCAGTGAGGCATTTTTTGTGGCCATTAATCTATTGGTTGTATGAATTATTCAGGGGGTAATTGTTTAATAATCCGCTTTAACGCGATTGCCTTAAGCGGTTTACGTACAAAACTAAACTGGGCACTGCTGGTGTGTTGCCTTACGGACTCCGACGGGTCGGCAGAGCAAATAATACAGGTGGGTTTGTTGTTGTCATTAAGATGATTGGCCAGTATATATTCTACTAGGTCGACACCATTTTTATCATCCTCTAAATGATAATCAGCAATGATCAGTTTGGGTTGTGGATGTACTATTAATTGTTGTATCGCGCTGGATTGATCTTTAGCCGTAATCACTTGGCATCCCCAACCACTGAGCAAGGATGAGATGGCTTTAAGCATCAGGTCGTCATTATCGATAACCAACACGGTAACGTTGATACTATCGCTGTTAATCTCGTCTTCCGATGTTATCTCAGGAGCCCTAAGTGGTTTTCGTTGTTGTAATACTCGGGGTATTTCGACACTAAAACAGGTGCCTTTTCCAATCTCAGAATGTAGCGATATTGTTACATTGAGCAATTTAGCGATACGATCGCAAATGGCTAATCCTAGACCTAACCCAGGGATTTCACGGGTTAATTCTAAGCGTTCAAACTCAGTAAAAATCGCTTGTTGTTTATCAAGCGGGATCCCCGGGCCATTATCCCAAACTTGTATTAATATTGACTGCTTTAGTCGCCTTACGCCCAAGAGCACCTTGGGTATAAACGCTGTTGTTTTACCCTGATGGTCTGCTTGCTCTTTTGTTTTGCCTGAGGGTGAATAATGAAACGCATTGGATAGAAAATTCTGAATAATTCGCCTCAACAACCTTTGGTCGCTTTGAACAAAACACGACGACATTTGATATTTAAAATCAATACCTTGTTGAATAGATAAGGCGTTAAATTCATTAACTAAGGTAGAGAGTAAGTCATCTATCGCAAATTGGCTTTGCTCGGTTTTGAGCGACTTACTGTCTAACCGTGATATTTCCACTAAGTCGGATAATAGGCTTTCAACAACGTTTAATGACTCTTCAATATTGCTAGCCAAATCTTGTAATTCAGTCGATTTAACGCGTTGCTTTAGCATATCGGTAAATAACGTTAAGGCATTAAAAGGCTGCATTAAGTCATGGCTGGCGGCGGCTAAAAAGCGGGTTTTACTACTGTTAGCGGCTTCGGCCTCGGCTTTGGCTTTTTCCAGTTCTTGAGTGCGACTTTCTACGCGCTTTTCGAGTGTTTCATTAGCCAATTGCAACGCTTTTTCGGCTTCAATATGCGCGGTAATATCAGCAAATGTACTCACAAAACCGCCACCTGGCATAGCTTGACCACGGATCTCTAATACTTTGCCATTAAGCATGGTACGTTGAAAGTGATGCGGGCTGCCACCGCGCATATGCGTTAAGCGTTTCTCTACCAATTGATGAGCTTCATCGCCAACAATAATCCCTCTATCGATATTGAAGCGAATTAATTGTTCGATATGCAAACCGGCTTTAACAAAGTCTTGTGGGTAATCTAGCAGTTCAATATAGCGCTGGTTCCAGGCCACTAAACGCATGTCGGCATCGACAACACTGATGCCTTGTTCAATGTTCTCCACTCCAGATTGCAGCAGCTCTCGGTTAAACTCAAAAATTTGGCTAGCTTCGTCAACAATGCTCACTACATCTTCAAGTGGCACGTGTTGCACTCGAGATGCGGCATTCATTACCATACGAGTTGATGCTGAACCAAGTACGCCAGATAATTTTAAACGAGTATAGTCAACCAATTGTTGCTGCTGGTGTTTTCCACTAAGTTGCTTTGCTTTTGTTAATAATGCATCGGCTTCATCTTTATTAATAAAACGGTTTAACAAACTGGCTAAATCATCAATCGACAAATGCCTTTCTGACTGCACAGGCTTTCTATTTACAAATAAATCTGCTTGTAATACCTCGCCAACACTTTGCTCTTTTAATAATGAAATGATCACAAAACAGCCGATGTTTGCCGCTAAACTGTAAAATACTCCGTGGCTGATACTGTCTAGACTAGTTAATCCAAATAAGGCTGTTGGAGTTAACCATGTAATATCAAACAAGCCAAATTTAACCCAATGCGCATCTGGGAATGTCACCGGCAACAGTAAGGTATACAGCCAAACAATGCTGCCCATAATTAAGCCCACAAAAGCCCCTTGAGTGGTGGCATTTCGCCAATATAAGGCACCAATTGCAGCTGGCGCAAATTGAGATAAGAGCACAAATGAAAGTAAGCCGATGCTGGCTAGGTGGTTTTGTTGATCAATAAATCGCTCAAATGCAAAGGCTGACAGTAAAATCACCGCGATCGAAACACGGCGTAAATTTAATAAAATTCCTGATAACTGCGGCGTTTGTTGCGAGCTAAATTTTGATAGTCGTAATAGTAATGGCGTTAACATTTCGGTAGATATCATGGTGCTTAATACAATTGCCGCTACGATAACCATAGCGGTGGCTGCCGCGAGCCCGCCAATATAAACCAATATGCCCAGCCAAGCCTGCTGATAAAATAGCGGCAATGTTAATACATAAGTATCAGCACCTACACTGCCGCCTGGGAAACTCAATTGCCCTGCAAGCGCGATGGGCAGAACAAAAATATTAATGAGGAGTAGGTATAATGGCACCATCCAACGAGCCGATTTAAGTTCCTTGTCATGATTATTTTCAATCATCATCATGTGAAACTCTTGTGGCAAGGCGTACATGGTTATCGCCCCTAAAATAACCTGTGACACAATAAGATAAATAGAATCTGAATGAGTAGTTTGTTCAAGGCTTTGGCTTTTAGTGAGCAGGTCGCCAAAACCATCAAATAGGTAAAAAGTGGCAAAAATCCCAACCGCAGTCAGGGCCAATAATTTAACAATAGAGCTAAATGCAATTGCTAATACTAAGCCATGATTATGCTTACTGGCAGAGAGCTGGCGCGCGCCAAATAACACGCTAAAAATAATCAGCACAATGGTAACAACAAATGCGGTGCTAATGCCTGACTGAAAAGTGCCGGTGAGTAAATCAAAACTGGTGCTAATAGCTCGTAATTGCAAGGCAATGTAAGGAATCGTGCCCAGTAATGACACTATGGCGACGCTAGCCGCCAGTTTAGGTGAGCGGTCAAAGCGGCACGCAATAAAGTCGGCAATGGAGGTGAGGTTTTGGCTTTTAATGATGTGCAATGTACGTATGAGCATTGGCCAGGCTAAGACCAAACAAATAATCGAGCCGATATAAATGGGCGCCAGCCATGCACCAGTCGTCGCCGCTTGTCCAACCGTGCCGTAAAATGCCCAAGAGGTGCAGCAAACGCCAAGCGATAAGCTATAAATCCACGGTTTTTGGCTGACTTTTTTTACCGCCTGATTCTGCCCCCATTGCGCAACCACAAACAGCATTGCCAAGTAAGCAATCGAGATCAAACTGATCAGCCATGCATCAATAGATAACCAAGCCTGCAAGTTATTCCCCAATATTTTTTATTGTGTGTTCTTGCGAAACTACACTAGACGCCCTGTTTGATAAAGATTTTTAGCAATGCGGTGAACTAAGGTAGTACTTATTTATCCATATCCATCAGATAACATGATTAGCATACGATACAGTCATGAAGGTACCGATTACGCCTATGAACATAACCCATAGATACTTGGTTGAAGGTTTGGTTTTTACCAGTTATGTGCTCTTTGCGATGGCATGGGTTGGCGGGACTGCCAGCATGAGTAACATAATGGCTTCAATGCATATTGATAGCCTAGCTTCTGCCAGTTTTATAAGTGGTGCGGTAACGTTAGCCAAAATTGTCGGCACGTTTGGCGCCGCTTATTTAGCGGTTAAAGTGGGGGTTAAGTATGCTTTTTTATTCGCCTCATTATTAATTGTGGTCGGAATTGTTACCCCTTACGCAACCCATTACGAGCTGCTATTGGCAAGCCGATTTTTAATGGGCTTAGGTGGCGCTTTTATGATTGTTTACTTTAATCCTATTGTGATGCAATGGTTTGCACCTGCCGAACGCCCGTTGATAAATGGCTTAAATGCGGTGGCTTTTAACGTTGGCACTGCGATTGTACTGTGGGGCATGACCAGTATTAATGACATTACCGGCGGCTGGAAAAGTAGCCTGGTGTTGTTTTCGCTTGCCAGTTTAGTACTTGCCATTCTGTGGCTGCTAGTAAAGTTTGACTCTCCGGCTGAGGTTAATCACGCAGCAGGATCAGAACCCGCAGAATATGGCTATATGGACGGGTTAAAAGACAAATTTAATTGGCTCTACGCGTTTACCTATTCTGGGCTGCTGTCGTTTTATATCTGCCTATTCACTTTTTATCCGCAAGCGGGTATTAGTCAAAGTAAGTGGGTGATTGGTTTTGGCATTGTCGGCACCATAGCGGGGATGTTATACAGCCGAAAAAATCCAATGCGCCTTCCCATTATTCGTTTAAGCGGGCTGATTATTTTTATTACAGTACTAGGTTTGTCATTTAGCTCCCAGCCTTGGTTACAAATTTTATGTGCGATGGTATTAGGCTTTTTTATCTTTTTCCCGATAACCGCATTAGTGTCTATTCCTCATGAATTACCGCAGATGACAGGGCAAAAAATTACTGTGGTGTTTAGTTTGTTCTGGTCGATGAGTTATCTCGTGTCGACTATTGTTTTGTGGATATTTGGCAAGTTAGTGGATATGAATGACGGCAGTTACACCAGTTCATTTTTGATGATTACTTTGCTTACCGGCACGGTATTTGTAGGCAGTTATTTTCTACCTGAAACGGGTAAACCTAAGGAGTCATAATAATGAGAGGCACTGTGTCTGCTAAGTTGACTGATTTTCTGGCCCAGGCAAATAGTAATATCGCCTTGGCTAAGCAAAATAATATCCAATTTACCCCAAGTATACTGCGGGAAAACTTAAACAAACTAAGCGGGTTAATGAGTGACTCTCCAGCGGTGACTTACATTGCAGATAAAACGCTTACCTTAACAGACCGCAGTATTAACGTAAGAGTATACAGCCCAGCCCCAAACACGGCTTTGCCTGTGCTAGTGCATTTTCATGGTGGTGGGCATATGTGTGGCAGCGTAGAGTTGTACGACCCCATTTGCCGCCACCTTGCCAGTATTGCTCAGTGTGTGGTGATTTCTGTTGAGTATCGCTTGGCGCCAGAATATCCTTATCCAGCGGGTATCGATGATTGCGAATATGCATTAATTCATTACGCAGATTTACTCGATGATGTTAAGTATTTGCCCAAGGTTACTATCATTGGTGACAGTGCTGGTGGCGCCATTTGCACCAGTTTAAGCATGAAAAGTTTGACTGATAAACGGATTAACATCGATCAACAAATTCTCATTTACCCAAGTGTCGATTACACATTAACTAGCCCATCATTAGACAGTAATGGCACTGGTTTTTTACTCGAAACAACGCGTATTAAATGGTATTTCGAACAGTATTTTCAATCTACTGATGCCAATATCATCAAACAGGCTTCACCTTTATTAGGGCCGATGTCAGCGCAGTTACCTAAAACGCTTATTTTTACAGCCGGCTGTGACCCACTTCGTGATGAGGGCATAGCTTATGCTAAGGCGTTAACTGCAGTTGGTGTTGATGTTGAGCATCATTCGCTTGACGACATGATCCACGCCTACATGTTACTGCACGATCTCGTTAAAGATGAATGCATGAAAACCTACCTTTACATCGCTAAGTTTATGGCCAAGGTTTAACTGCAGTACCCACAGCCAGTTGTTTTTGACAATAAAAAGCCCTTATCGATATGAATAAGGGCTAACACTTAATATGAGATTGCCTGCTATAAAATCAATAACCCCAAGCTTATTGTGCTGTCCAGGCACCATCCATGGGTAATGCTGCGCCGGTAATGCCTTTTGCAGCGCCGCTACAAAGAAACAATACAAACTCACCTATTTGTCTTGGTGCTAGCATTTCTGGTAAGGGTTGTTTTGCGGTAACCAATTGATATTTAGCCTCGTCAAAACTGAGGTTTTTGCCGCTTGAAATACTGTCAATTTGTTTGCCTATAAGCGGTGTATCAACCCAACCTGGGCATATAGCATTAACCGTAATACCTTGCTCTGCACACTCAATTGCCACCACTTTGGTTAAGCCCACAATGCCATGTTTTGCTGCGCAATATGCCACTTTATTTGCTGAACCCACTAAGCCATGTACCGAGGCAATATTAATAATTCGCCCCCATTGTTTATTACTCATTGCTGGAACAACTTTTTGGATGGTATGAAAGGCAGAAGATAAGTTAATTGCGATGATGTCGTTCCACTTTTCAATCGGAAAGTTGGCCACATTTTGAGTGTGTTGAATGCCTGCGTTATTGACTAAAATATCAATAGCGCCTAATTGGCCCACGGCCGCGTCCATAAACTCATGTATACAGGCAGGGTCTCTTAAATCGGTATTGCTAAAACAGGTATTTATTTGGTATTTAGTCGCAAATTCAGCGGCTAATGCCGTGCCTTCAGCTTGGGTCATCAAACCATGTAATACGATATGGCAACCTTGTTCAGCCAGTACATGTGCAGTGGCTAAGCCTATACCGCTTGTTGAGCCGGTGATCAGTGCTACTTTCCCTTTTAGTCCCGTGTGTAACGTCGACATAGTATCGGTTCCTCAATCCAATTTAGTACTTTCAGGGTAAAGTAATTTAGGCACAATTTAATTGGCACCTTAGTACCATATAACATTTGTCAATTTGGAATGTAGATGAATGAGCTACTACCAGTTAATTGGCTCGCCTTGCCAGTCGAGGTAGCTGGCTTCGCCATCGGGCTCACTGTTGTCCATAATCTGGTGAAGTTGGTTGGCGACAAAGGCTGGGGTAAAAAGCTTGCCTTGAGGTACGTTGGCTTGAAACGGTTTTGATAATGGCGTGTCGGTGGTGCCGGGGTGAAACGCAATTAGCTTCACGCGTTTAAGGCGTCTAGCAAATTCTACTGCCGTGGTTTTAATGAGCATGTTTAATGCTGCTTTTGAGGCGCGATAACCATACCAACCGCCGAGGCGATTATCTGAAATACTGCCGACTCTGGCACTCAATATGCTGATAACACATTTTTGCTCACCGCTGACTTTGTGGCGCGCTTGCGACAACAATGGCGTGAGGGCGCTTAGCCATAACATGGGTACAATACTGTTGGCATAAAAGAGCTGCTCTAACGAGTGTGCATTAATATCTTCTATGCGTTTTTCTGGCATTAAGCCAGGCTCTTTTTTGTTGATGTGCTGGTTTTTACTGTGCAAAATACCATTACACATCACTATGCGTGTCACTGTGCCTGCAATGGCCGCAATGTCGGTAACACATTGTTCTATTGAGGCTTGTTGATAATCACAGCTAAAGTGCTGGTGGTTAATACTTCCCATTAGCTCATTGTCTGTTAGCTCATTGTCTGTTAGCTCATTGTCTGTTAGTTCAGGCAATTTAATGCTGGCCTGACGGCTAATGGTAATGATTTGTAACGACTCTGCGACAGGTAAGTTTGGCTGCTTTGCGTGTTGATTACAGGCTTGCTCGATAAACGCCTTGGCAATAAAGGATGATGCACCAATTACAATTATAGTCTTGGTTGACGTTGGTTCACTCATGCGCTTTGCCCTTATTTAATCTTGCAGTTGCCGTTATCACAACGTTTTTGCCCCGTAAGTAAATAAGATATGCGGTAGCGATTACGGGCAAAAGCCAGGTAGGCCAAGTCAGCAACAGGTTTAATCACTGGCAGACGTAGCAGTTTTACCCAGCCGTGTTTACCGGTTAAGCCCCATGCTTTGGCGGTAACATCTAAACCATAAATCCAACTGCCATCGGCTTGCAGGCCATGCAATATGGTGTTGGCTTGCTCTACATCTAACTCAGGGAATCGGTGATTAATATCTGCTGCGTTAATGTCTTCAAGACCAATGCGGTTTAAGCTGTCATAACGCTTAAGTTGCTGCATTTCATTAAGGCACAGTGGGCAGGTGCCATCGTAAAAAATAGTCAGTTCCATTATTAACCCCGTGTAACGATTATGTCGATTATACGCATCAGAACCCTAACTAGTTTACCTTTATTGTCAGTCGCATTGATCGTTTAAGATTTATGATCTTTTTATTTCGTCATGGCGTATAGATTAAAAACAATCCACTAGGGCTCAATAATGCCATTAAGCCAAGCCATCATTAATATCACTAATTTACGTTTACGCACCTTTATTGGTTTTAACCAAGACGAACGCGAAAAACAGCAAGATGTGGTGATCAATATTGAAATTCATTACCCCGCAGATCGATCGTTTCAAACCGACGATGTTGCCGATGCACTAAACTACAAGATAATCACCAAAAAAGTGATTCAGCATGTAGAAGAAGGTCGATTTTTATTACTCGAAAAACTGGTAGCAGATGTACTCGATATTTGCCGAGAGCATCCAAGCGTAACGTTAGCTCGAGTGACTATCGATAAACCCCATGCACTGCGTTTTGCCGACTCTGTTTCGTTGTCTTTAGAGTACCGCAGTTAACCTATAGATTAAGGATGTTATTATGACCACCATTAATGACATAACTCGCGCCGAGTTGTCTGCTGAAGCAATAAAAGTACAACAGGCGTTAGTCGCCCACGGCCTTGAAACGCCGCTTGTGCCAAGTGACATGACCAGCGAGCAAAAATATCAGCGTATTAAAGGCTTAATGACAGAAGTTGTCTCAACGCTTGGGCTTGACTTAACCGACGACAGTTTAGCTGAAACGCCGCACCGTATTGCTAAAATGTACGTCAACGAAATTTTCTCTGGCCTTGATTATGCTAACTTTCCTAAAATCACCCAAATCGACAATAAAATGGGCGTTGAAGAGATGGTGAAAATTAGCAATATCAGTGTGGTGAGCACCTGCGAGCATCACTTTATTACCATCGATGGCTTAGCAAAAGTGGCTTACATTCCTAAAGGTAACATTATCGGTTTATCTAAAATCAACCGTATAGTGCGCTTTTTTGCTCAGCGGCCACAGGTGCAAGAGCGCCTGACCCAGCAAATTTTAGTGGCGCTGCAAACCTTGCTCGAAACAGAAGACGTTGCAGTGAGCATTAATGCCACCCATTACTGCGTTAAATCCCGCGGAATTATGGACACCTCATCAAGCACCCAAACCACTGCGCTTGGCGGTTGCTTTAAAGCGAATCCAGCGAGTCGTGCTGAATTTTTAGCGTAATGTTATTCGGGTTACTTCAATTTATTTAATGGCTTCAACACGTCCCCGAGTTGAGGCCATTTTTATATGAAAAAGTTTAATCCTTAACGTTTATGATAAATACTTACCATAAGCACTTAATTTGCTTATGATAAGTACCAAGTCTTCAATTAAAAGATAAAGAGAATATTATGGAACGCACAATACTGATAACCGGTGTAGGCAAGCGAATTGGTTATGCTCTAGCCAAATATTATTTAGCCCAGGGTCATCATGTTATTGGCACTTATCGCACTCATTACGACAGCATTGAGCAGTTAGGTAAACTTGGAGCCAGTTTACATTCGTGCGACTTAACCGACCCCGCCGCGATTGATAAACTTATTGCTCACATCAATCAGCATCATGATCGTCTTGATACTATTATCCACAACGCCTCAGACTGGTTGCCAGACAACAGCGGTTTAAGCCCAGCCGACACCATGACACGTATGATGCAAATTCATGTTTCGGCGCCTTATCAAATCAACCTCGCTTTAGCGCCATTATTAATAGCGACAGCTGAAACGTACGACGACAATATCGGTGCCAGCAATATTATCCATATCACAGATTATGTTGCTGAAAAGGGCAGTAAAAAGCACATTGCTTATGCTGCCAGTAAAGCGGCATTGCATAATATGACCTTGTCGTTTGCCAGTTTGCTAGCCCCGCACGTTAAAGTGAACTCCATTGCCCCGGCAATGATTTTATTTAACGAACATGACGATGATGCCTATAAAGTCAAAGCGCTAGCAAAAGCGATATTGCCTAAAGAAGCCGGTAATAATGAAATTATTAGCCTCATTGATTACCTCGAAGGCAGCCACTATGTTACTGGCCGCAGTTATGCTGTCGACGGTGGCAGGCAGTTAAAATAGGCGTCAATAATCTTCAAATTATAAGGTGTGCAGCAACTCATGTTCGAATTTACTATAGACTTCTAGATGGCTAGTTGGTAGTGTGGATATTAAACAATATCCACACTCGCACTTATCTTGAGGAAGTCACTATGTCTGCAGAAAACATGAAGCTGGAATCACTGGCATTACACTATGGCTACGAGTCCGAAGCCACAACAAAAGCCGCAGCGGTACCGATTTATCAAACTACCTCGTATACCTTTGACGATACCCAGCATGGTGCAGACCTATTTGACCTTAAAGTCGCAGGCAACATATATACCCGCATTATGAACCCAACCACCAGTGTATTAGAGCAACGTTTAGCGGCGATTGAAGGCGGTATTGGTGCGCTGGCTGTGGCATCGGGTATGGCAGCCATTACCTATGCGATTCAAGCTCTCACTCAAGTAGGCGATAATATTGTTAGCACTAGCCAACTGTATGGCGGTACCTATAACTTATTTGCTCATACTCTGCCACGCCAGGGCGTTGAAGTGCGTATGGCGGCATTTGATGACTTTGACGGCCTAGATGCATTAATTGACGATAAAACTAAAGCGCTATTTTGTGAGTCGATTGGTAACCCTGCCGGTAACATCGTCGATTTACAGCGTCTGGCTGATATTGCCCACAAGCATGGTGTACCACTGATTGTAGATAATACTGTGGCTACCCCAGTATTATGCCGCGCGTTTGATCACGGCGCCGACATTGTTATTCATTCATTGACCAAATACATTGGCGGTCACGGTACCACTATTGGTGGGGTGATTATTGATTCAGGTAAGTTTGACTGGGTTGCCAATAAAGAACGCTTTGCAATCCTCAATGAGCCAGACCCGTCTTATCACGGCGTGGTATACACCGAAGCTTTTGGCCCTGCCGCTTACATTGGCCGATGCCGTGTTGTGCCACTGCGTAATACCGGTGCAGCCTTGTCGCCACAAAGCGCTTTTTTACTGCTGCAAGGGCTCGAAACCTTAAGTCTTCGTATGGAACGTCATTGCAGTAACGCCCTTGCGCTTGCAGAGTTTTTACAAAAACACCCAAGTGTCAGCTGGGTCAATTACGCAGCTCTGCCAGACAGTCCATACAATGCCACATGCCAAAAAATCACTGGCGGTAAAGCGTCAGGCATTATCAGTTTTGGTATTAAATCTGCTAATGCAGAAGCGGGTAAAATTGCGGGTGGTAAGTTTATTGATGCGCTGCAAATGGTGCTGCGCTTAGTTAACATTGGTGACGCTAAATCGCTAGCTTGTCATCCTGCCAGTACCACTCACCGCCAACTTAGCGGTGCAGAGCTAGCCAAAGCCGGTGTATCAGAAGATCTCGTGCGTATTTCGGTAGGTATTGAGCATATCGACGACATTATTGCCGATGTAAGCCAAGCACTTGATAAGGCAATTGTGTAAGGTTATTTTTAGTCTAATCATTTAACTAAAAAGCCCCATCAATAACGTGTATTGATGGGGCTTTTTATGATCAAAAAAACTCGTCACTTAACGGCCAATCGTCTCGTTGGGGTAATAATCACCGGCAACGGTATATCCCAAAAGTCGGTAGGCACCTGGCTCACTTCTTGGCAGTCGTGGGCAAAACCAACGGCTAATGGTTTGTTGTCTTTTACGTGTGCTAAGGTGCGGTCGTAATAACCGCCGCCCATGCCCATGCGGTTTCCGTGATGATCAAATGCCACTAAGGGGGTTATGATCATATCGAGCTTATCGAGGGTGATCACATGCTGTACATTCAATTTAGGTTCGCTAATACCGTATTGGTTTTTAACCATCACTGAGTCACGTGCGTAACGCACAAACAACAAGTGGCCTTTACAAAATGGATGGATAAGCGGCAGGTAAACATTGATGTTTAACTCCCATAATGCATCAATTAATTTTTGCGTGGCTAATTCGCCGTCATGGGTTAAATATAGCGCCACATGTTGTGCCGATTGCGTCTGGATTTCAGCTAGCATGTGTCTACTGGCAATTAACGAAAATTGAGTTTGCTCTTGCGGGCTAAGACTATTGCGCTCCTGGCGTACATGGCGACGAATATTATCGCGGCTCATGTTGGTACTATCAAACAGCGGCTCTTGTAACTCAGAAGGGCTGGCAAAATAGCTAATACTTGCCGAAGAGGTTGACGTAACCGGACGGTTGTCTGTGTTAGTCATAAAACGTGTGATGGTCATAAAATTAGGATGCTCCCCAAAATACCGCTGCCGGCGTAGCCCTTGAACCGTAGGTTCAAGGCGGGTAAATGTTCATTTCCTAAGGCTTCTCGATACGAGCCGAGCATGCACAATGTCAATGAAAGCATTCACCCTGGGTTTGTAAATATCGGCACAGGGACATAGCCAACTCGCGCATATCCCAGGGAGCAAAACAGGGTAGAACTAAGCTACGCTTAATCCTGAATACTTAGTTTAGTCATCCTTGCGGCTTCGTTCAATCAACGATGTCTCTAATGTTGATTGTAACAACGAAATACGCTCATCCATTTGCGCCATATACTGTTTGTTTTTTTGTTTTTCTTCGTACAACTCATTGCCAATATTAAGTGCGGCCATAATAAGCAGCTCTTCACGGCTTAAATTGTTAGTACGTGACTTTAAGGTAGTCAGTTGGTTTTCAATTTCTCTGGCAACAGTGCGTAATGCATCTTCACGTCCTTTCGGACAGCCAATAGAGTAGGTGCGCCCTAAAAGGGTTATATCAACAGCGCTGTTACTCATAATATCGCCCCAATCCTTAGTCAGTCCGCGAACTATATAGGGCTGAATTTAAAAGCGCAAGGCAACAGCAAGGGTTTTTAGCTATTTGCTGTTTGAGTGAACAAATCGACTGCGACTATTCACAAATTTGACCACAATTAGCGCTAGTATTTGGAGCATGATACTAACTCTGCTAGCATTGAGACTGATATTGCGCTATTAGGAATAAACCATGGCAACCCCACCTTCATTATGTATCGAAAATCTAAAAAAAGCCTTAGATGCGGCCGAAATTGGTCAGCACCCTGTTGAAGTGCATGGCGCACTTGTTGGGCTTATATGTGGTGGTGTAAAACAAGATAATCTCGCGTGGTTAAAACCCCTAGTCGAGTTAATGAACGACGGCCAACCGCTAGAGGCAAATTTGCAGCAATTAATTGCTGAACTTTATCAAGACACAGTGGCTCGTTTGGCTGATTTTGAATTTGGTTTTACCTTATTACTGCCAGAAGAAGAGGTGTCGCTCAGCCATCGCGTTGAGGCACTTGCGTTATGGACTCAAAGCTTTTTAACCGGCATTGCAATTATTCAACCTGAATTAGCAAAATCGTCGCCAGACGTTCGCGAAGTAATTAAAGATCTCGCTGAAATAGCTCAGGTTGAATTTGATGTTGGCGATGATGAAGAATCAGAAACCGCTTACATTGAGCTGCAAGAGTTTGTCAGAATGTCGGCCATTTTATGTTACTCAGAGTTTGGCCTAGACATGCCATTAAATGACACCGACAACTCATCGATTATCCATTAATTTACAGCAGTGATAAAAGCGGCGCAGCCTATGACTACAGCAAAGCATTCAACTCAAGTAAACGCCGTTGACATTGCCATTGTCGGTGGTGCAATGGCTGGGGCGACACTAGCCCTAGGGTTAGCAAAATTATCAGTATCCCTTAAGCGCACGCTGCGTATCGCCTTAATCGAAGCCCACGTGGCCGACCACAACCACCCAGGGTTTGATGCCCGCTCTATTGCCATAGCGCATGGGTCTATTTTTGAGTTAAGCCGATTAGGTATTTGGTCAAAGCTTAAGCATTTAGGTACCCCGATTGAAAACATCCATGTGTCTGATCGCGGCCACTTTGGTATGACCGAGCTAAATGCTAAACCATTAGGATTAGACGCGCTCGGGCAGGTGGTTGAGCTGGCACGAGTGGGTAAAGTGTTATTCGACGAGTTAGCTAAGTCTCAGGTTAATGTATTTTGCCCCGCCAAAGTCACCAGTTTGCAGCCCCAACAAAATGGCCACTTATTGTCGTTAGATGATGGCAGTCAACTGCATTGCCAATTGCTGGTGGCGGCCGACGGTGCTCACTCTGTGGTACGCCAGCATTTAGGCCAAACCACTGAACAGGTCGACTTTGAGCAAACGGCCATAGTTGCTAATGTCATCACCGATGCTCCTCATCAGCATTGGGCTTATGAGCGTTTTACCCAAACAGGCCCCTTAGCATTATTACCCATGCAATCGGTGCCCTCTGTGGCAAGCGCACAATCACGCTTTTCATTAGTGTGGGCTGTATCGCCTGCTCAAGCCGATGAGCTAAAACAGGCAGACAAAACGGTATTTTTAGACGCACTACAACACGCCTTTGGCCACAGAGTGGGTCGGTTTGTTGATGTAGGCCAACGAGTCAGTTACCCACTCACGCTGTCATACATGCCAAGACCTATTTATCACCGCTGCATATTTGTGGGCAATGCCGCGCAAACGTTACATCCTATTGCGGGGCAAGGGTTCAATTTAGGATTACGTGATGTTGTTGGTTTACTCGAGGTGATTGAAACCGCACTGACTCAAACCCAAGGTGAGGTTGATTTGGGTAATATCCAGCTAATACATCAATATTTGGCTTCAAGACAACGCGATCGTGACAGCACACTGCGCAACATTGAATTTTTAGTCCGTGGTTTTTCAAATCAACATTGGCCATTAGTTGCAGGGCGTAATTTAGGCCTGCGCTTACTGTCTTGGCTGCCGCCACTAAAGCGCCCTGTTGCACAAACTGCCATGGGTTGGCGTTAACTCAATTAAGGTAAGGATTAACCATGTTTTCTACCCAAACATATGATGTAGCCATTGTTGGCGGGGGAATGGTCGGGCTTGCAACCGCCATAGGGTTAGCCAATGCAGACCTTAATGTGGTGGTGATTGATGCTGGCACCACGCAGGCTGTGAGCGGCGCCCCTAAATTACGTGTTAGTGCCATTAATAAAGCGAGCCAGCAACTGCTGGAAAACCTCGGAGCATGGCAATATTTGGACGACAGTCGTGTTAGCCCGTATCAAAAAATGTCGGTGTGGGACAAAGACGGATTAGGCAAAATTGAATTTGATGCTCACAGCATTAGTGAAACCTATTTAGGCTCAATTATTGAAAACGACGCTATAAGCTACGCCCTTGCTAAACGTGCCAGCGAAATTAGCAATCTAACTCACCTAGAAGACCAACGCCTAGAGCGTGTAGCCTTTGGCGAGCGTGAAGCCTGGCTAACCTTAGCCAATGGTGACAACGTAAGCGCAGCCGTGGTTGTGGCCGCAGATGGCGCTAACTCATGGGTTCGCCAACAATGCAGTATTCCATTAACGTTTTGGGATTATGGCCACCATGCCATTGTTGCCACTGTGCGCACAGAACTCGCCCACGACGCAACGGCAAGGCAAGCGTTTTTACCTGACGGGCCATTAGCCATGTTGCCGCTGTATGAAGCTAATTTATGCTCAATAGTGTGGTCAGTGTCGCCCGAGCAATCTGCGCATTTGTTAGCATTAGATGATAGCGAATTTGGCAAGGCATTAACTGCGGCACTCGACGGCCGCTTAGGTGTGTGCCAGCTAGAAAGCGATCGTCAGTCTTTCCCATTGCGCATGCGCTATGCACGTCACTTTGCCCGCCACCGTTTAGTATTAGCCGGTGATGCGGCACATACTATTCATCCGTTAGCAGGTCAGGGGGTTAACCTTGGCTTTTTAGATGCCGCCAGTATTGTCGACACCCTTACCGAGTTACATGAACAGGGCAAAGATTTGGGCGAATATAGCCATTTGCGCGCCCTTGAGCGCTGGCGCAAAGCAGATGCCATGGAGATGATTGCCACTATGGAAGGCTTTAAAAGATTATTTGCAGGCAGTCACCCACTTAAAAAAGCCATTCGTGATATTGGTCTAACGCTGGTCGATAATGTCGCTGGGCTGAAAACAGTGTTCATCAAACAGGCTATGGGTAACAAAATGACATTACCTAAACTTTGTCGTGGATCAATTTCGTCATAGCTAATGTAGAAACTTGTTTAATATCAGACAATACAGCTAAATCAGTCAGTTTATTGTAAAAAGATGTGTAAAAAAATTACAGCAATGGATTAGCTAAACTAATGCGATAGTCGTCGGATTAGAAAATTTTTTTGTATACAAAACAGGTCTGCGGAGTATAATTTTGACCGCATTTTATCAAAGACCTACACAAGAAAGGCCTCAAAAAAAGGGATAATAATGGCTAGCAAAACTGTACTTTTTAACAAGCATTTAGAATCAAAAGCCAAAATGGTTGATTTTCACGGTTGGGAAATGCCAATTAACTATGGCTCTCAAATCGAAGAACACCACGCTGTGCGTCAAGATGCGGGCATGTTCGACGTATCGCACATGACAGTAGTTGACGTGACCGGCAATGACGCTTGTGCCTTTTTACGTAAGTTACTTGCTAACGATGTTGCCAAACTCACCGTACCAGGCAAAGCTTTATACGGCGGCATGCTAGACGAAAACGCCGGCATCATCGACGACCTTATTACCTATTATCTTAGCGACACGCATTACCGTGTAGTGGTTAACTCCGCTACCCGCGACAAAGACTTAACCTGGATAAACAAACAAGCCGCAGCATTTGATGTTGTGGTTACCGAGCGTCCAGAGCTTGCCATGATAGCCGTACAAGGCCCTAACGCTAAAGCGAAAGCAGCACAGGTGTTCAGCGCTGACCAAAACGCAGCCTTAGAAGGCATGAAGCCATTTTTTGGCGTGCAGTCAGGCAGCTTATTTATTGCTACCACCGGTTACACTGGCGAAGCAGGCTACGAGATCATTGTGCCAGAAGCCGAAGCAGAAGCCCTATGGCAAGCACTACTAGATACAGGCGTTAAGCCATGTGGCTTGGGTGCGCGTGATACATTACGTTTAGAAGCCGGCATGAACCTATACGGTCAAGACATGGATGAGTCAATCAACCCATTGGCAGCAAACATGGGCTGGACCGTGGCATGGGAGCCAAGCGAACGTGATTTTATAGGCCGTGCAGCACTGACCGAAATTAAAGCGGCAGGCACGCAAAAATTAGTCGGTTTGGTCATGGAAGAAAAAGGTGTTTTACGCCATGATATGCCTGTGTTCTTTACCGATGCAGAAGGTGTTGAGCACCAAGGTGTTATTACTAGCGGTTCGTTTTCGCCAACATTAGGCTACTCGATTGCCATGGCTCGTGTACCAAGTGGTATTGGTGCGACAGCCGAAGTTGAAATGCGTAAAAAACGCGTTACAGTAAAAGTGATCGCACCGAGCTTTGTACGTAATGGCAAACAAGCTTTTTAAGCTTTAGCAATGCTGTTTATTGTGCATTGTTACAGGCAACAATGCATTATTGACTAAAGTCGGGTTGTCGTTTACCCCAAAAGAATTTATTGATTAAGCACTAGAACATCAGATAAAGGAACAACAACAATGAGCACTATTCCAGCAGACTTGAAATATGCATCTTCGCACGAATGGATCCGTCAAGAAGACGACGGTAGCTATACCGTTGGTATTACAGAGCATGCTCAAGAACTTCTTGGTGATATGGTATTTGTAGAATTACCAGAAGTAGGCGACACGGTAACTGCTGGCGAAGATTGCGCAGTAGCAGAATCAGTTAAAGCGGCATCTGACATCTATGCACCTATTTCGGGTGAAGTGATTGCCGTAAACGAAGCATTAGAAGACTCTCCAGAGCTAGTTAACAGCGATGCTTACGGCGACGGCTGGTTCTTCCGTGTGATGCCATCTGACGAATCAGAAGTTGATTCATTATTAGATGCTGACGGCTACCAAGAAGTGATTGACGAAGAATAATCGCCAATAACACAGGAAGCTCCCTTGGGAGCTTCTTTGTTATATAACGATAAAAGTGCTGCGTTTAACGTATTGTCGTTTTGTTATACAAAGTAAGTGGCTCAAAGAAACCACTCACGGCAAGCGTTTGCAGTATGAATAAACCCTTAGCGGGTTAGTTACGTATTACACGTTTTCACCTAATCCAGTTCTGTGCCCTACCGCCATAACTGGTCGATTTGGAACAAGGTTTAACATGACCAAGCAAACCCTGACACAACTAGAACAACACGAGTTATTTCTAACCCGTCATATTGGCCCAAATGCTGAGCAGCAACAAGAAATGCTCAACTTTATTGGTGCTGAGTCGTTAGAAGACTTAACCGCGCAAACTGTTCCTGGCAAAATTCGTTTACCACAAGATCTCACCATTGGTGACTCATGTGGCGAAGCCGAAGGTATCGCTTACATCCGCAATATAGCAAACAAAAACAAAGTGTTTAAAAGCTATATTGGTATGGGTTACTACGGCGTACAGGTGCCAAACGTTATTTTGCGTAACGTGTTCGAAAACCCAGGTTGGTACACTGCTTACACCCCATATCAACCAGAAATCGCCCAGGGCCGACTAGAAGCCATTTTAAACTTCCAACAAGTGTCAATGGATCTAACCGGTCTTGACCTTGCATCAGCCTCGTTACTCGACGAAGCCACCGCAGCGGCAGAAGCCATGGCATTGGCTAAGCGTGTGTCTAAAGCTAAAAAAGCCAACACTTTCTTTGTGGCAGATGACGTGTTCCCACAAACATTAGACGTAGTGAAAACTCGCGCAGAATGTTTTGGATTTGACGTAGTCGTTGGCCCTGCTCATGAAGCTGTAAATTACGAATTATTTGGTGCTTTGTTCCAGTACACCAACCGTATCGGCCAAATTACCGATTACACCGAGTTGTTTACCACGCTACGCGATAACAAAGTTATTGTGACTGTGGCGGCCGACATCATGTCGCTTATGCTCCTTAAATCACCCGGTGCTATGGGCGCTGACGTGGTATTTGGTAGTGCGCAACGTTTTGGCGTACCAATGGGATACGGCGGACCACACGCGGCCTTCTTTGTTGCCCGTGACGAGCACAAACGTTCAATGCCTGGCCGTATTATTGGTGTATCAAAAGACACCCGTGGTAACAAAGCCTTACGTATGGCCATGCAAACTCGCGAGCAACATATTCGCCGCGAAAAAGCCAACTCAAACATTTGTACCGCACAGATTTTACTGGCCAACATGGCGTCGTTTTATGCAGTATTCCACGGCCCACAAGGTCTAAAAACCATTGCCTCACGCATTAATCGTTTTGCCGATATTTTGGCCGCAGGCTTAACTGCAAAAGGTTTAACCTTAGCAAACACAACATGGTTCGACACCATCAGTGTTAAAGGTGCCGACATTGCTGCCATTAACGCCCGTGCCATTGCTGCACAAGTTAACTTACGTATAGATGCAGACGGTGTATTTGGTGTCAGCCTAGATGAAACCACCACTCGTGAAGACATCGCGGTGTTGTTTGACGTTATTTTAGGTGCTGGCCACGGTTTAGATGTTGCCACGCTTGATGCCGACATCGTTGCTAATTGCAGCCAGTCAATTCCGCAAGCGCTCGAGCGTCAAGATGCGGTATTAACCCACCCAACATTTAATCGCTACCAAAGCGAAACCGAGATGATGCGTTACATAAAACGTCTCGAAACCAAAGATTTGGCCTTAAATCACTCTATGATTTCGTTAGGTTCATGCACCATGAAACTTAATGCCGCCGTAGAAATGCTACCTGTGAGCTGGCCAGAATTTGCCAACATGCACCCATTCTGCCCGCTAGATCAGGCGCAAGGTTACACTCAGTTAATTAATGAGTTGTCTGAGTATTTGGTTAACATTACTGGCTACGATGCCGTATGTATTCAACCTAACTCAGGTGCACAAGGCGAATATGCTGGTTTATTAGCGATTAAAAAATACCATGAGTCTCGCGGCGACGCACACCGCGACATTTGTTTAATCCCACAATCTGCTCACGGCACCAACCCAGCATCGGCACAACTTGCCGGTATGAAAGTTGTTGTAACCGCCTGTGACAAGCAAGGTAACGTTGATTTAGAAGACTTACGCGCAAAAGCGTCAGAGTTAGCTGACAGCTTATCGTGCATCATGATCACCTACCCATCTACCCACGGTGTGTACGAAGAATCAATCCGTGAAGTATGCGAAATCGTCCATCAATATGGCGGCCAAGTGTACCTAGATGGCGCCAACATGAACGCACAGGTTGGTTTAACATCACCTGGCTTTATCGGCGCCGACGTATCGCACTTAAACTTGCATAAAACCTTTGCTATTCCGCATGGCGGTGGTGGTCCAGGTATGGGCCCTATTGGTGTTAAAGCTCACCTAGCGCCATTTGTTGCCGGCCATGCAGTGGTAAAACCTGGGCGCGAAAGCGACCATAACGGTGCTGTATCAGCGGCACCATATGGTAGCGCCAGCATCCTGCCAATCAGCTGGATGTACATCAAGCTGTTAGGCACTAAAGGCATTAAACAATCAACCCAAACGGCATTGTTAAACGCTAACTACATCATGAAAAAGCTATCAGCCCATTACCCAGTATTATTCACTGGCCGAAATGATCGCGTCGCCCATGAATGTATTATCGATTTACGCCCGCTAAAAGAAGCGTCAGGCGTAACCGAAATGGACATTGCAAAGCGTCTAAACGACTACGGTTTCCATGCCCCAACCATGAGTTTCCCGGTAGCGGGAACTTTAATGATTGAGCCAACAGAGTCTGAGTCTAAGGTTGAGCTAGATCGTTTCATTGAAGCCATGATTTCTATTCGCGGCGAAATTGCCAAAGTAGAAGCAGGCGAGTGGCCACAAGACAACAACCCACTGCACAATGCACCACACACAATGGCAGACATTATGGACAGCGAGTTTGACTCACGCCCATACAGCCGTGAAGTGGCCGTGTTCCCAACGGCAGCGGTTAAAGCAAATAAGTTTTGGCCAACGGTGAATCGTATCGATGATGTGTATGGGGATCGTAATTTGATGTGTTCGTGCGTCCCACTATCTGACTACGAATAATTGCTGCTTAGTGTAAAACTACAATTAAGATTGTGAGCGTTACAATTAAGTTTGTGAATTCAATTAAGATTGTGAATCACTAGATATCAAAAAAGCGAACCGAGTGGTTCGCTTTTTTATTGATTCCGTCTTATCTACAATTTACTTAGTCGGTAAATCATTTCTGCCCCAAAGCTTGTTTCGCATGCCTAGATTAGATTTGCTTGATACTGGCCTGTTGGCCTAATTTTAGTAATGCTACAGAGTGTCCATTGAACTAGGTCCACTCCAGATAATGCACCAAAGTGTTTACTATTTCTGTGACGATTTAAATAATACAGTGGCTTGTCTATCTATGGATACAGTCTCAACAGCAAGAATGGATAACAAAATATTAATCCTGATTCAAGTTAACTTTCCAATTGACTATGCTATAGAAATATTACTTGATGTTGAATCGATGCAGTTAGATAGGCTGAATTTTAGTTAAGTTACCAAGCCAGAAAGCCCAGAATGTTTAGTCTTCACTTAAAATTCAGCCAATTTTCAACTATTTAAATCACATACAAACTGATGCATATTTGGCTGTAACGCTGTTAGAGTACTTCGAGCATTGCCCCTCATTATTGCAAGCTCAAACTCTGAACTCTGTATTTTGATTAACACTTACTTGATATGCTTTATTTGTAGTTGTTGCGAAGTTTGAAAACGCATACCCTGAATTTATCTGAATCTCATAATAATCAGCATCATCATTATATGATGCCCAATTGAGAGAGTTTTCGCCGTAGCAATAATGGTAATTTACGTTTAAATCAACTTCTTGAAGATAACCGTACATTTCTCGAAGAGTAGAAATGTCTGTCGAAGTCATAACAGAACCACCTAGAGAAGACATACCGTCATTTCTCGAAATAGTTGCTTGACCATTAGAGCTAAAAGCGGTCGAGTGATAGTGCATTATAGAATTATAGTCGTAGGGGCCAACATCTTCCCCATCAGAAATATGTTGTTCAAAATTGTGCTCTTTCCCGGATATAATATTCTCCCAATTAATTGTAATATATGAATCACGATCTTCCCGTGATTGTTCATGCCAAAAGCCTGCAGCATGTAGGAGTTCATGTGTAGGTGTTCCGCCGCTAAAGCAACCATCTGCTAAACTAACATTTTGAGAGCCACCTCGCTTCCCTACTTGAGAGCTGCAACCTGAGCCCTTGTATATAGAGATATAGTCCGCTTGATTCGAGCGTTCGACAAAAATAACACCTGAAACATCTTCTATATCACTCATCGCCTGAAGAATTGAATTTATTTGACTGGTGCTATAATTTGTTGAAATGGTATAAGGAATTACACCCAAATCCCATCTATATTGACTACCGCTAATGATAACGGAATAAGGAGTTGGAGTGTTTAGAGTTTCAATATGCTCAGTGACAATGATATCTCCTTCAAAAATATATTCACCTTTTGATCTCTCAACTGTTAGAGTTTTGTGAACCAACACATTATTTTCATCGGCGCCTTCTACCAATATATCATACGTTTTCGAGTGTGAGTTTAGTGACAGTGTAATGCATGAAGATAAGATTAAATAGTTAAATAATTTCATTCCTTCGATCCTATTTACAATCAATAAAAATCCGAAATTGGTTTTTATTCAGAAATTTAATTAGAAATAAAGACAGTAACACATGTAAAAATTTTGTTACCAAGATGTGATCTGAATCTATTTACTGTTTTTATTTTGTTGCTAATATAAAATTTTATAATTATGTTTATTCATATCCAATAAAACTAAAGGATTAGTGTTATGCAATCTAAATTTTCATTTTCATTTTTGTTTGTTGTTTGCCTTATGTTCGCGTCAGCTTGTAACAATTCAGACGAAAAAGACGCTTCATCATATGAACAGTCAACCTCCATAGCTTCTTATATGCAACCGTGCACAGGTGTAAATCAAATGCTTTGCGTTGTGGCTGATGGCAAGCTCTTTTATGACGAAATTGAAGGCTTTACTTATATGTGGGGGTATACTTATGAGCTTACAGTCGAAGTCAATGAGGATGGCTCACCTTCTGCGGACGCTTCAAGTAAACAGTATTCATTGGTTAGTATCAACTCATCGGTTGAAGATGAATTGGGTGTGGAGTACGTCATTGATAATGTTGAACTTCTTGACTCAACAATTCATATGAATGATGGTGAGTACTTTTTTTTAAGTCAATCATTTGAGTGTGAAGATACAGCGTTGTGTGAGTCTTTATTAAATATGAATAACTCAGGTGGAATAGTGACAATCACTTTTAAATATATGGGGAATGGTGTTATCAATTTAATTTCATGGAATTAGAAATCTATCAATTTGCAAATAAGGAAGCCATTATAGTGCAATTATAAGTGATAAATTCGCTCTAGTAACAATCAATTTTTGTAGCGGCCGATAAATATTAGCCGTATTGAATCACCATTACTTCACATGTTATGCGAACAAGGCATACACTGATGGCATTCGTAACTCAGAAATGTCCAAAAGTGAGCTTCGAATTTAGTTTATTAGCCATTTATCACTGACCAATTAATCAATCTTTTGCAATGCTTCATGTTACTAGATCAGATCAACCGCGGCCCTTATACACATACTGATGGACGTAAGTATGCTTTTAGTTGACCATGATCCCGTTTAGCATTTTTGATAAATGCTAACTGTTGGAACTTCGACATAACACGTTCTCCGTAATCATTATCCGGTAGTTTTAGCTGAATATTCCCCTTACGCATTCCCGTAAACTCTTCCAGTTTTATTTTCTCCAAGATGTCGCATATTTTAGCAAAAGATTCTTGGTTTTCAATAAAGTGAAGTGACAACTCTCTTCGTTGGAGAGTTCCTAGAAGCGGAAGCGAGGCTTCAATAATGGAGGAATCTAGTGCCGGCGGTTGCATGTTTGCAGATAGTACATCGCTGATAATGGCCGCGGCTATCTTAGATTTGCTGGAGAAATCCAAATCTTCATCAAGACAATAAATATCCAATCTATCTTGTATGTGAAATGCACGTTCGCTTAAAACAAGATAGATAAGATCCGTTGAAATAGGATGCTCATCAGTATCAAGCAGCAAGTTTTTACTGTCAGGCCAACGCTTTTTGATGTAATGAAAAGCTGTGTTGGTAGATACACTTACTAGAGCTTCAAGAACATTGTTTGATAATTCCAGACTTGCATTTTCAACTATTAGGTTCCATCGTTTACAGTCCCCATCGAGTGCCGACATGATTGTAGGAATTAGCGCTAATGAAGGTGGGAAAACCTGAATGATTTTCTCGAATGTCTGGTCAAGAGTCTCATTGCTATACAGGAAGCGGATTAATTCCTCGTAATCTTTACCACCGGCCGGTGGAGCTATAGACTCACAAAGCTCCGTAATATTTCTGTCTATGAATACTACGAGCTTCTGTTTTCCTTCGATAGATTCTAACAAGGCGTCTTTATCGGGTGAACTAGTAGTCGGAGATGTATCATTGAAGCATCTAAGTGCAGCTTTGATTTCAAGCCATTCAGGCAATAAGAGGTTCTCGTCAATAAAAGCAGCCAAACATCGCCCTTCAATCTCGTTGAACGAAAATCTTTGCATAGTCGCTTTGGCGATGATAGTGCAAACCTCGACAGTATCGATATATTTACATACTTCGATGCAACTGCCTTTAGGCTCTACCCACTCAATTTGATTTTGAATCGCTGCTAAATATCTCTGTGGTTCTGCTTTAATCAATGGTTTGAAATCACAACCATTAGTGCCTATCAAATCTTGAAAGGTGAGTGATGCTTTTTCGTCTATTATACCCAGTGCAATGAGTAGTACTTTGAGCATAGATAGACTAGGTATAAATTGAGCATTTTTGATAATTAGTATAGCTTGAGAGCGGCTTAGCTTCTTCAGCCTATCATATTTAATTTTTTTCAGTTCCCAAAACCAATCAATATTGCTAGGGCAGATAAGGCTCTCTAGGGAACTTAGACCCGATATGGCATCTGCAAACGAATCGGTCTGTAACCCTCCCTTATATCGATCATATTTTGAGAGAGTTCTCCTCAATTAACCGCTCATATAATTTAGGCGGTAAATCATTCAATGATTCATGTGGCCGGTCATAATTATATTCTTCAATCCAACTATCTGTGATTTCCCTAACTTCAGTCAAGCTTTTGAACAAGTAACAGTCTAATACTTCATTTCGATAAGTGCGGTTGAATCGCTCAATATACGCATTTTGCGTCGGTTTCCCTGGCTTAATAAAATCTAACTTAATGCCATGTTCTTCTGCCCAAACCTCAAGCGCGTGTGAAATAAACTCTGGCCCATTATCTTGCCTTAAGCGCTTTGGGTAACCCCGATAGGCGGCAATCCGGTCAAGCACGCGTATCACTCGCTGAGCAGGTAAGCTCGAATCGACTTCGATAGCTAAAGCTTCACGATGATAATCATCAATGACATTAAACGTTCTAAACGATTTGCCCGAAAACAAGTTATCGCTCATAAAATCCATTGACCAGCACTCATTAACTTTGGCTGGAACAGCCAGCGGCTCTGGCTCTCGAGAAGGTAAGCGCTTTTTCCCTTTACGCCGTAAGTTAAGCTTCAAACCACAATAAACACGGTAAACGCGTTTATGGTTCCATTTATGCCCTAAGAGTCGTAGCCGTTTAAATATCTTCCGAAAACCATAAGCCCTATGCTTCTCTGCAATATCTGATACAGCCTCAATGATGTCATTATCATCGATACGCTTGAGTTGGTAATAAAATGTGCAACGACTAATACTTAGCGCATCACAAGCCAACACAACACCTAGGCCAAATTCATTAATGGCATAGTGGGCTAACACCTTCCGCTCTGCTGGCTTTATAGCTTTTTTTCAACAATGTCTTTGAGCGCCATATTTTGTAAACTGACATCCGCAAACATCTTTTTAAGTTTGGCATTTTCGGCTTCTAATTCCCGCATACGACTTAAATCAGAGGCTTGCATTCCACCATATTTTGATTTCCATTTGTAATAGGTGCTTTGACCCACATTATGTTTGCGGCATAACTCTGGCACGGTGAATGCGCCTGACTCGCCTTCTTTGAGGATGTTGATAATTTGGCTTTCAGTAAAACGTATCTTTTTCATGTGATTCTCCATTTGGTTTAGTGTAAATGGAAAACTCTATTTAAAACATTCTGATTTTAAGGGAGGGTTACATTTGTATGTGATTTAAATAGTTGAAAATTGGCTGAATTTTAAGTGAAGACTAAACATTCTGGGCTTTCTGGCTTGGTAGCTTAACTAAAATTCAGCCTATCTAACTGCATCGATTCAACATCAAGTAATATTTCTATAGCATAGTCAATTGGAAAGTTAACTTGAATCAGGATTAAATATTTTGTTATCCATTCTTGCTGTTGAGACTGTATCCATAGATAGACAAGCCACTGTATTATTTAAATCGTCACAGAAATAGTAAACACTTTGGTGCATTATCTGGAGTGGACCTAGTTCAATGGACACTCTGTAGCATTACTAAAATTAGGCCAACAGGCCAGTATCAAGCAAATCTAATCTAGGCATGCGAAACAAGCTTTGGGGCATAAATGTGCCAGCAGTATTCGAGTGGCACGCCTTTGCACATCAACGCGTTATTAAGCATGCTCAAACTTACTTGATCAATTACCTCTTTTAACTTGCTCAATTTGCAGAGAAGCTTTTAGGCGGGGAGTGTCAGCTGAGTCGCTACAAAAAGTTATTCTTACCCTCTATTGTCTGCGATGGCTTAACACGATGACATTACTCATATCCACTGGTTGAGGCTTTAATGCCCACTGTTGCCACTGGTTAACAAATTCTTCATTAGGGAAAAAGTGCTCCTTCTTGTGCTTACTATTACGAGGAAACTGACCTGAAAATAAGTTAAAGCCAAGTAGATCAACATCTTCAAGTAACATTCCATCTTCATAGCAGTGACGTTCAAGATGCCAATGAACGTCATTTAGGTGAGCTTGCACGCTACGGTCACTTCGAGGGTAGAAGGCACAGTCATTAACTTCTCTGTCATAATGGTCAACACAGTTCTCTACCTCGACCGTATCAACACCGCTTTCATTGGCTAGACTGTGAAAACACGCCTTTAGCATTGGCTCAAAGGTATTGAGAAACTGATAAATATCACCTTTCTTTCCTGCTAGTACTGTTATACAAAAACGACTTTGATAATCCATCGCCATTAAGTATCTTTTGCGTTTAATGGATACACAATGTAGTACCCACTGCCATTGAAATTCACCATTGTTGTCGGTATCAACACCGTTTGGAAAAACAGGCGTTTCAATCGACTCTGCGATGGTTTTATGTGGCGCAGGCTCTAGATCTGAAACCTTTTGGCCTTGACGTGTAACCGTAAAAAACTCTACTGCGGCTTTGGTGCAGTTAAAAACTAACATTTCGTATTACCTATTTTTGATAGTACATCACCATCGTCATGGTGTTCTATTTTTACTCGCATTATATGATCACTCATACTAAATATGAGGAATATTTTATGGTTTATCGCATTATAATAGTTTAGGCAATGAGGAAACTGAAAAATGTTAGGGAAAGCAGCACTGAATTGGAATGGGACATAAGTAAGCTAACACTTTATTTGTTCTCATAGCTCAAAATCAGTAGAAAATGTAAAAAGCTAAATATGCTTTGATGTCGTTGTGGCTGCTTATATGTATTGTTGACCAATGCGATTTCTAAAAATCCATTACCATCATGGTTACCTAAGTAGAGTCCTTGATCCTCTTTTGCAAATAAAAAGTTTTTAGGATTAAAACCAAAATCTGAGATTGTTTTTTTCCACCGAATTTCAATGTACTTTGACTCTTCAATAGTTAAATCGGCCCTGTAAAACGTGAATACTAAATGCCTACCCTTTAAGCCTAAAAGTTGACAAAAACGCATAAACATTCTTGATAATGTTGAGTCCGGACACCTCAACTCATAACCTTTACCTGGTACGGCGTATTTTAATATTTCCATGCTCAACCTCACGTTAGCTAAGGTTAACGGTTCAACTCCAATACTCTTGTCAAATTTGTCGCAAAGATACATAAATACTTTACTGGATTTAGCAACAGTTGCATCAGCTTTTGCAACATATTCGGCATTATGTAATCTTGGAAAGGCTGGGATCAATGGAAGTCGCTTACCTATGCGCGGGTAATGTTGATGTATTTGCTCAGCATTATTAAGTAGTTGCTGTAACTCTTCGAGTGGAACATTGTAATATTGAGAAGACTCGATAACCGAGCTGACTTTCAAGGCGTTCAGTGCACGAGCCCAAGTCATGCTGCTTATCTCAATATTTGGTTTTATTTCTTTGTCATACGTTGAAAATGTTGGCACCGATAAGGATGACGTTAATGGTGCAGGCTTTATTGCTAATTTCGCTTCTGTATCTCGAGTGTAATAGTTTAACCTTTCAGCCAAACTTAAGCCCGACTCTGGTTCTAGCCAAGATACTCGCCCAACACATTCTGAAGTAAAATACTTAGTTAACGTAAAGTAAGGCTTTAAGTCTAAGTAGTACAAAATATCTTTAAGGTGTAAATAGCTATTTAACGTTGATTGAACATCTTTATGCCCCATCAGATGAGCCAAGATGAACATTTTTTTACGGCTATTCATATTAAAGCGTAATCTGCTTTGTAACCGTTGTAGGTAATCATCATCGAATATTTGATGACCGAATATCGTTAGTTGTACACGCCCCTGCTTTATGGTTCTTGGATTTAAGCGGCACCAAGACCAATTAGCAAAACTATGACGAAGATGATGAATTCGTAAAGTGTAGTCTTGAGTAAAGTGACGGATTAAATCTGTTATTAACTCATAAGCCTGATTGACTCGAGTTGCATCGTCAAACAATAGCGCCTTTTTGTTTGCACCTGAGTGTTGCTGTATTTGATATCGCACCCGTAACTTTTCTATGGCTGTCTTTGGCCAAAGTGCATCTAGTGGTAACTCTCGTCGAGCAGAAGTCGTTTTGAGCGTGCGATGCTGATTGGGTCTAACCGAAAGCTGCACATAGTCAAATGCATCTTTGGCTGGCGTATTGACTGCAAATGAAAAGTCAGCCCAGGTTAATTTTGCAGCTTCATTCCTTCGCAAGCCGCTGTAAAAGCAAAAACATAACAAAAAATAAGCATATTGATAGACAAGACCATCATGAATATGATCTGTGAGATATTTCAATACTTCATCAATATGACTTGGTGAAATTAAATTCGCGTCAACTTCACTAGAACTACCAATAACATCGATATCGGATAGGCAGAGATCTCGAACTAAATTTGTTTCTATTAAAAACTGTGCAAAATAATACACATATTTTTTTCGTTGGGCTGAGGTAAAAACGTCAGAGGATTCATTCAGTTTATTAGCCCAATCCTCTCCCGATAATAACCCTATATCGCACGTACTAAATACGACGAGAAACGGATTGCTCAAGCTTTTGACATAATCCACTGCAGTGGCCAACTTTAATCGGCGCTTGTAGGTACCTCCATTTTTTAACAGTGAGAATAACCAAGAGCATAGCAGCCAGAGGTAAGGATTGGCGGTGACATCTAATGACTTAAGCTTTTTACTTAAAGTATCTAAACATGCTGATCTTGATGCTTCTTTGATTAAATCCGAATAAATGGCATCTAGTTGTTTTAATGTAGTATCAATAGCAATAAAACAATGGTTGTTGTTGGCCACATGCCTCAATTGTTTAAATTCGTTTGTGCATAAATCACTTGCCCCTAACAAATGCGGCTCGAAATATATGCATGCTTTATCAGTTAAAATCCGCATAAAAGCATGATCTGGTAATGCTTGACTCATACTGGGTAAAAAATACATCTGATACTGTACTGGTCCTAACTGCAGAATATTATGAATTTTTCTCAGTGTACTTAATTTAAGCATTGATAGATCTGACCAATCAAATTCAGATGTCGTGTTTAAATACTTTACAATGCACCCTTGGATTTTTGATACATTTTGTTTGACGTTAGCCCATTGTTGTAATGCCATTACCGCAACATCACTTAAAATGTATCGTGATTGATCTGTTGTCTGTTGTTTTTGCCAATAACAAATTCCGCCGACGTAAAACACATCCTGTGGATGCTCAAGAATAGACATAAGCTCTTGAGTATCGCTTACGTTAACGGTTAAATATACCAACAGAGCAGAACGACCTAGTTTTTGGTTGTTAGATAGAGCTCTATTTGGGGTCATTAATTCTTTATCGAGTAGCGAGAAAAGCATATCAACAATTGGCAGCTGGACGAGCTCAACCGGCGATATAATGGGTTTATCTCGTTTAAGAGTAATAATCGACGGTATGTTAGGAGAATCAATACCATGATGCTTTTTGGCATAGTTGAGTATTGACTGCAAAATCAACAACTGCGTTTGCTTACTCAACACCGCTGGTTTAAGTTGCGCAATTAATGCCTCTAGCTCAGCAGGTAAAAATTTTGTTTCCGATAGGATGATTCGTTTTTTTAAATGCCCAAGTAAATTGTTATAAGATTGATAAAAATCCTCTTCAACTTTTCCTAAAGCATCTTCTTCAGCTTTACTTTG